>CAYMWF010000027.1:0-27688 GCA_964394085.1 uncultured Gemmatimonadota bacterium
CCCCCCCCCCCCCCCCCCCCCCCCCCCCCCCCCCCCCCCCCCCCCCCCCGCCGGCGCCCCCCGCCGCGGCGGGCCCCCCCCCCGACCGATTGACATTCCCCCGGCCGGAAAAATGGACTGATATTTCAGCGGAGAGTATCTGACAAATTGCGGATCGAGGGAAGTTATCAGCCGTAAGAATTCGATTTGACCCCTCCGGGGACGCGGGGATACGATGGTCGCTAAAGGAATATTGCTATTACTATTCGCATTCTCTTTGCTGGTGGGAACGCATTACTTCTTCTACCGTTCTACTTTGTTCTTCCTCCGCATCGACGGTTTCAAGCTGAAGACGATTCTTTTGCTGGCCCTGGGGATCCTGTGCCTGAGCTTCCCCGCCTGCATGATTCTCGGCCGGCTGACCGATAGCCCGTTGATCTACATACCGTATAATGCGGCTGCATTCTGGTTCGGGTTTGCCATTCACCTGGTCATGGCGCTGGCCGTTGTCTGGGCCGTTTACGGTGCTTCGCGTCTTCTGAACCGGACCGTGCACATGAGAACGGTCTTTTCCCTCTTTGTGATTCTGACCCTCGGCGTCACGCTCGCGGGCACCTGGATTGCAAAGAATCCCGGAGTCCACCGGCTGGAGGTGAAAGTCGCGGATCTGCCCACGAACTGGGAAGGCCGGACACTGGTGCATCTCTCGGATCTGCATCTCGGCTCATTCCACGGGGCGGGATTCATCGAAGACGTGGTCGAGATGGTCAACGCCCTCGAGCCGGATGTGATCGCTGTCACGGGAGATCTTTTCGACGGCTCCTGCACGGACTGCAAACCTTTCATCGGACCCCTGGACTCGTTTCGGGCCCGTCACGGCGTCTTCTTCGTCACGGGAAACCACGAGGGATATCTCGGACTCGACAAGCCGTTAGCGGCTCTTTCGAAAACACGTATCCGCGTGTTGAACAACGAGTGCGTCGACCTCCAGGGGCTTCAGATCCTCGGCATGCGTTTTCCGGAGTTCCAGAAAGAGAAATCCGGGGAAGAGAATCCCATCCCGGGGATGGAGAACTACGATCGGGACAAACCGGTAGTCCTGCTGTACCACACGCCGACAGATGTTTTAGCGCCTCATGGCGGGCGGAGCAGCCAGCAGGTGGAGACTTATTTCTCCCCGGATACGGATTTCCGCTTCGCCCGGGAGAACGGCATTGACCTTCAGCTCTCAGGCCATACGCACGGCGGGCAGATCTTTCCCTTCAATCTTCTCACCGGGGTCCTCTTCAGCGGGTATGATTCCGGCGTGCACACCCTTGGAACCTTCTCCATTCATACAAGCTGCGGAACCGGGACGTGGGGCCCTCCTGTACGTACCGCGGGCCGTTCGGAGATTGTCGCGATCACGTTGCGCCGCCGCGCCGGCTGAAACGACGACCGGATAGGAATGAAAGTAGAAAAAGCCGCCGGTCTCCCCGATGAAAGACATTGTCACAGTGTTAAGGAAGCATTCAAGGTATTCTCAAAGGATTCTATATTTTTACAAAGGCTGGTGAGATGCAGAATATGAAGATCGATGACATTGGATTCTCGGCAGGAACCTGGCCGCTCGACCCGGAGCTCGGCACCATCGTCTTTCTGCACGGCTCCGGAGGGACGAACATACTGTGGCGGCACCAGGTGGAAGCTCTGTCCGGTGAGATGAATACGATTGCCGTGAATCTGCCGGGGCACGGCGACAGTGACGGCGATGGTATGGATCGAATTGAAGACTATGCAGAATCCGTATCGTCTTTCATCAGAACATTAGATGTGAGTCATCCCGTTATCTGCGGTCTCAGTATCGGCGGCGCCATCGTGCTGCAGCTGCTCATCGATGAACCGGTCGGTTACAGGGGAGGCATTATCGTCAGTTCAGGAGCAAAATTGAAAGTCATGCCGGTCATATTCGAAATGATAGAGAAAGATTACCAGAGCTTCGTAGACTCTATCTATACTCTCGGTGTATCGCAGAAAACCAGCCCGGCAAGGCTGAAACCTCTGGCCGACAGCATGGCTGCCTGCCCTCCTTCTGTAACTCGCGGTGATTTCAATGCTTGCAATACATTCGACGTCATGGGCCGGCTGAATGAAATCACTGCTCCGGTCCTCGTGATAACGGCATCCGATGATCAACTGACCCCTGTCAAATACGGCCGGTTTCTGGCAGAGAATATTAAAAACACAACAATTGTTAATATTGAAGATGCAGGTCACCTCTCCCCGGTTGAAAAGCCCGAAGAAATTTCCGGGGTCATCCACGATTTTATTGCTGCTAACAAATTGCCATGATTAATAGGCCTCGCAGGCTGGTTTGCCCGGTCCCGTTTTCGGACTTAAAGACCGGCAGTAAGAATTCTTAACAATGCCAAGGAGCCGACAATGACTGAATCTGAGGGATATATTCCACTGGATTTCCGGATGCAGGACGAAGAATCCATGCGACAGGAATCACGGACTTTTTATCACCTTATGTCCCGGAGGCGGTCCGTTCGTGAATTTTCTGATCAGATCGTTCCGCAAGAGGTTTTAGAATATGCACTCATGGCAGCAGGTACTGCTCCCAGTGGCGCGAATATGCAGCCTTGGCATTTTGTCGTTGTTCAGGACGCAGCGATAAAAAAACGTATTCGCGAGGCGGCTGAGATCGAGGAACGGGAACTCTACAAACAACGTGCTTCTGATGAATGGTTACGGGCGCTTGCACCGCTGGGGACGGATGCCGACAAGCCATTTCTGGAAAAGGCACCGGCGTTAATCGCAATATTTCTAAAAAAGTTCACTGTTGATGAGTCTGGTGAAAAACACAAAAATTACTATATGATCGAATCTGTCGGGATAGCGACGGGATTTCTGATAACGGCCTTGCACAAAGCCGGTCTGGCAACACTTACCTATACACCCGGTCGGATGAATTTTCTCAGCGAAATACTTGAACGTCCGGCCAACGAGCGGCCGTTCCTGCTGTTGGTATGCGGTTACCCGGCCGACGATACCATGGTTCCTGATATAAAACGCCGTACCCTGCAGGAAATTTCCACATTTGTTTAGATATAATCATGTGCCGTTGACGCGGAGAATCTGTTTTGATTGATAGTTTTGCCGGATCCAGGATGATCAGAATCGCGTTATCGGTTTTTGCGGCATTATCGATTCTTTGGAGGAGCTGTGTCAGGGCCGATGAGAAAGACAAACCGTCATACCCGGAATTGGGGATTCATATATCGGTTCAGACCGGAGTAATTGTTTGCCGCGGGTCATATCTTCGTTATACTTTTTGACAACGTATGTTGTCTAATCAACCGCAGGAGTACTCTTCTGTAATCTGAAATTGTATTTCCAAGGAGAAGTCAATGGCCTCAGGCAGTCGAGATGGACTGTCCCGTAGAAGGGCGCGTGAGCGGTGGATCACTGAAAAGATAGAGTCATTTGAAATCCCCGGGGATCTAAGTGGAAAACCGCTGAAAATCCCCAACCGGAACTTCAAAATTCCTCTTGAGGAGAGAATCCAGTCGCGGTTTGGTCCGCCCGGTTTTGCTGTGCGTGCACGGCGGATTGAGTCGGCGGTTCAGAAGTTGATGCGAGACCTCGAAGAGGAATATGCTGAATTGAGCAATCGTCTGCAAAAGAAGCCAGTCGAGTTTTCGACACGATGGACGGAATCAGTCAAGTCGGTCGATCTGGACGAGATCAACGATCTGATCGAGAAGCACAACAAGTATTATCCCCTGGAGGCCGGACTGCGCCAGGATCCGGAAACCGGTGTGTACTACATGGGCTCTTCACCCTGGAAGCCCCAAGAAAGGTTAACACCCGAAAAGCTTTTAAAGATGTTTCCACCATGCCTTTGAACAGGCTGTCGGCTCTATGTTATTCGCCTTATACGGCGTAATTATTCAGCAGGCGGCATCCCTTGCCGGTTCCCCAGCCCGATGAGCTTGGAAGTCAGATGATGATGGAGGATACTGGATGAAGGTATTATTCAGCATGATTTCGGTTTTATTAGTAATGTCGGGCTATGTCGCCGGCCCACACAGCAGATCGGGAAAGGAAGAAAGCATGATTCTCAAGGTTCAGTGGCAGAGGCTCGTGGATGAACAGGGGAAGACATGCGACCGATGTGGAGGAACGCAGGAGGAGCTGGGCAGGGGGGTCGAGAGCCTGAAGGCTTCTCTTCAGCCGTTGGGGATCGATGTAGCGCTCGAACAGAAGTCGCTCAGTTCAGAGGAGTGTGCCAGAGACATCGATCAGTCAAACCGAATCTGGATAGCCGGACGCCCGCTTGAAGAGTGGCTTGGAGCTGAAGTAGGTCGAAGTCCTTGCGGTTCATGCTGCTCCGCGATTGGAGAAGAGGTAGAGTGCAGAACGGTGTCAGTGGGTGGAGAGACTTATGAAGTGATACCAGCCGAGTTGATCGTGAAGGCGGGTCTTCTTGCAGCATCCGAGATCATGCAGGTACCGTCACGGGGATCGTGTTGTCCCGGCCAGGAGTCGGATGAACGGTCACGGAAGAAGTGTTGTCCGTGACACCGCCTCAAAAAAATCTCGTTTTGCACTCATTCAGCTTCTTTGGAGTCATAATGACAGCCTTGATGATTAATCCCGCGGGTCGGCCGGGCCTTCGATGCGCCGCGATGTGCGTAGTTGCCCTGGTGTTCTTGATTGTTGATGCAACTGTCTCTCCGGCGGCAGCTTCCGATAAGGATGGCGGCGCGCGTTTCCGGGCCGCCGAGCCCTGGGCGGAACCCATTCGTGATTACCTGGCGCGTGGAGAGCGCTCCTTTCCGGACGGGTTCAACCGCGCAATTACGGCATTAACGGTCTTCGAGGGGCGGCTCTGGCTGGGATATGGAGATGCCACGCGAAACCTGGGAACACCGGCGCCTGTCGAGTTCCGGTACTTCTCGCGGCCGGAGGATCCGCAGGCGGTCGCGGCCCGCGTTCTCGCAGAGGGCCAGGGAGCCCCGCAGCGTTCACCCACCGATACCGGGGAAGAGCAGATCGAACCCTATCGCATCTGTCTGGGCCGGCTCTGGCAGGCCGGGGTCGATTCGAACGATCCGGACGAATCATGGACCCAGGCCAAACCCGGGCCCGTGCGCCTGATCGAGGGAAACGTTTTTCGCCACGAGGAAAAGAACGGCGAACCGGTCTGGCGAAAGTTCCGGTCGATTCCGGGCGGTGAACATGTCCATGATATCGCGCAATTCGATGGCGCGCTTTATGTTGTCGGCTCGGGATCGGACAACCGGGTCGAGTGGGAGGGCGGCCGGATCTTTCGCTACCTGTGGAAGAGCGTCGATGAAGGAGTTACCTTCTCGACGGTCCACCGGGAGATGTACCCCGAACCCGGCAAAGGCGACACACGATTTCTGCGGCTGCTTCCCGCCGGTCACGCCTTGTACGCCTTCGGCTATGTAAACCCGTTCGTCGATGGCGGTCCGCTCGAGGGACGTCATGTTGCGCTGCGGGCCGGGAATATTCAACAGCAAACGGCTGATACATTCGGCGAGCTCGCCGGGCTGGTCGTAATTCGCACGTGGTCGCTGGATGCCGCGACGGGACTTGCCGTTGCGCGGGGAGAAGGTCGTGAGTCACGAGTTTTTCTCGTGGAAGAGAAGGCGGCGCGTGAGCTCGAGTCCTGGGCGGACCTGCGCATCATCGACATGACTCCGGACTCCCGGTCGGAAGGATGGTTCGTGCTGGCCGGACACGGGGAAAATCCGGAGACCTTTGCTGTACACCGCACCATGCGGAAAACAATCGATCAGCTCTCTCCGGTTCTATCCCTCGGCAAGCAGCCGTCAACCTCGATAACACTCTGGAATGGCGACCTCTACATCGGCACGGCGGAGGGGCGCATCCTCCGGGCCAGGGGCACGCGGTCCGACCAGGGGAACATAAAGACAACGAAGAAGGCTGTGCTTCTCTAGAGCAGCACAGAGAACGGCTGTCGAATGCTCAGGATGGCCCAGGCGACACCTGACAACTCAAGTGTCGCTGAGACCATTATCTGTATTAAGGGATCACATTGACATAAACAGGAACTGTAGCGTTGCCTCCACTTGAATATATCGTGAGATCACACTGATTGGGACCTAACGGCAGACCTGAAGTAAAACACATCACGTCGTGGTCATTGACCTCGCCTTGTGAAGAACCGGACCATGGTTCAACGATACAAAAACCGCCGGAATCATCAATCCAATAGAACATGGTTCCGGTACCGCTGTTCCATATGCTCAGTGTCTGAATTTCCATTTGATATTTCTTCATATCGCCGAAGTCTAGGAAGAGAGGATCATATGACAGTACTGGATTTGCCTCGATGATGGTGACCTCGACCGGCAGGATACCGGTTCCTGAGTTTGAAGTAATCAAAACATCACATTGATACACGCCGGGTTGAAGTCCGCCGGTATTAATCGCAGCCGTTACCTTATCCTCTTCACCGGATGAAAATCCTCCTTCCGGAGAGAATGATAACCATGTACAGTCTGCACTGAAATAGTATGAGAGTGTGCCGGTCCCGCCATTCCACACCGTAATTTCAACACTGTCAGCCTGTGAACCATACATGTCTCCGAAATCAATGGAGACGGGTGCATACGAAAGAACCGGATACACTAGCGAGCCGCCTCCCGTTTCTGTATGTAACATTATGCCTTCATACGGGTAGAACGCTCCTCCTGCGGTCCAGCCGTTATATTCATCGACAAAGCAGATATCGTAGAGAAGATACTCCTTCTCACCTGTTCCCGCATCCTGTAACGCCCAGGTGACGCCTCCGTTCGTAGTATGGAAAATGGATCCGTGAATCGGATAAAATCCACCTCCTGCTATCCAGCCATTGCTTTCGTCGGTAAAGACGATGGAATTGAGATCATCACTGACGCCAAGGTCGACAGTATACCAATACGCACCTCCGTTGGTTGTGTAGAGAAGAGCACCATCTTCTCCCGCAGCCCAGCCATTGTTGTGATCTGTGAAAGCAACACCATATAGTTCATTATAGGTGCCGGCATATTGTTCATTCCAGCTCACTCCACCATCCGTGGTAGAAAAGATCGCGCCACCGTACCCGACGGCCCAGCCATGGTCGAGATCGGTGAAATACACGTCATAGAATGGTCCTATGGGATCATAGTAGTATCCGGATTGATGCAGTTGAGTATCCCAGCTGCTTCCGCCATCAGATGTATGCAGGATAGTGCGTATATAAATACCGTAATAATAGTCGATTTTTCCACCGACGACCCAGCCGTTGTTCTCATCGAAAAAATATCCTCCGTACAGGCCATAACTCGGGTCATATTGTTCCGTCCACGTGTTCCCCCCATCGGCGGTATGCAATATTTTACCTCCTATTACCCAACCTGTTTGCGTGTCGACAAAAGCCACATCCTGGTAGTTCTGAGTATAGTATTGGCCGTCATCCTGAGGGAACCAGGTATCCCCGCCGTCAGTAGTATGAATAATCGTACGATAATCACCTGCTGCCCAGCCATTCTCGGAGTCTGGAAATGAGACGCCTCTCAGGGTGCGATCGACTCCTGGATTCTGAGCATACCATCCATCATCCGCCGTCAGCTTGTTGAGGGTGAAACTGTCGCTGTCCCACACTTCATCGGGATATATGCCTATATAAGCAAGGTAAGTATAGTCGCCGGCAGGTGCAAAGGAGGGAACCTGTTGAGTTATATCATCACGTTTCGCCGACCAACCGCCGGGAAGATGAAACTCAATCGGACCTGTTACCGGTCCATAGAGCTGTTCATCCGGCAGAATGGCGGCGGTCCAGATGTCGAAAGTTAGCGGATCCGGGCCATTATTGAAAACTTCGATAGCGTATTGAAAATTTCCTCCTGACGAGGGAATTGTTATCGGGGGATTAAAGGGCTCCAAGGTAATAGCGGCATCCATATCACCCGGTTCATCAAAACCAGTTGTATATGGAGTGTAGGTCCAGCCGTTACCGGATTCCGGATTGATTCTTTCCGCCTCTCCGGCACTCGCTGCAGATACACAAGAGGCGATCAAAATAATGCAAACGAATATAGCTGCTGTTCTTTTTTGTTGAGCAGAACGCATAAACATACTCCTTCTCAATGAAAACCTTCACAGAACTCGGCGAGCAGGAACAAGCCTGTCTGAAAATCTTTAACGACCCAGATAACTCCTTAGTAAATTATCCTAAAATCAATACGTCGATATGTCAAGAAGCCCACCCCAAATAGTTTACCTTTTTTGTAAAGATTGACTGGATCTTCCCATTTTCGAGGTCATGGAATCGGAAACAACCTGCGGCTTCTCTCGCGCAATCAAACCGCCCCGGCGGTGCCCCGACTATCCCTGAATATCCCCGCGGCTCCGCTCACATCGGGGAAAAAGAACGCCGCCGTTTCCGCCGCACGGTAAGATGGCAGCCAGCCGGATGAGCGATGGCCGCGGCCGCACTCCTTCTCCCTCTTATTTAAAGTTACTGTATACAAAAAATCTTAGTAAGCTTTGCGGCCCAACTTTAAATAACGAAACAGTGCCGGTCAGCACTTTCCAAGCGTCTGTTCACCGGTCTATCTCTCAGGTCCTGCAATATCCCGCTTTATCCCCCCTTTTTTTCACATTTCCTATCCTTTGAACTGGAAGCGTCCGGCGTCAGGGAAAAACTCGCCGCGGGAGAGAAAGCTGTTCTCGCTAACACGACGAAAGGGCTGGAATTACCGCTCGAGTACAACCTGAGCGAAAGGCTGAGGATGATCATTCTCGCCGCCGGCCGGTTGAACTATATGAAAAGTAAGACCTGAGATATACCGGGACGACCGCTCTCAACCGGGGGACGGATTCAGCATGTTTGAAAGTCGGGATACTTCAGCGGCGGCGGAGATGGAACCGCAGCTCTCCGCCGTCGCGTAAATGTCAGATGCCGGTTATATTCCATTGCATATCTCGAATCTCAGGATATAATATTGTCATGGGATTCCGTTTATGTACTCTAACCATGAAAAGGCCCGGAGCCGAATCAAAATATGCCCCGGTCATCAGCATTAAGTTCTTGATCCTGATCATACTGGGATACTCCGGCCCGGCTGTTTTCAGCGGTCCTGCTTTCTGCGAACCCATAACCGAAAATGTATTCCTCGTAATAATAGATGGATTGCGTTCTGACGAAGCATTCTCATACCGTGACGTGTCGTTCGACAATCATCCATATATTCCTGTTCTCTGGTCGGAACTTCGCCCCATTGGAACTCTATACTCCGATGTGTATAACCTGAACTTCACAAGTACGATGGCCGGCCATACACAGCTGATTACCGGCAATCCGTGCAACTATCCGAATTATTCATGGCCGAAACAATATCTCCGCGTTCGACACGATGACCCGACGATTTTCGAATATTTCCGCAACCAGACAGGCGCTCCCCCGGAAAGGATCTACGCGATTACCGGTAAAGAGATGCTGGTGCGGCTGGGTTATAGCATGAACCCGATATTCAAGAGGGAAGATGGTATCACTCTTGTTTATCCCGCCGACGACAGTTCGGACCGGGCTGTATGGGAAACGCTTGCCACGGCCATGGACGAGCAACAACCCACTCTGGTCTTTGTCAACCTGCAGGATGTTGACGAATATGGCCATCCGGGCGTATGGGAAGATTATATCCATTCCATTGGATATGCTGATTCGCTCATGGGCGAGCTCTGGAGCAAGATCGAATCCGACCCGGTCTACGCGGGTAAAACGACCCTGCTCATCACCACCGACCACGGACGTCACTCGGATGTTCCCTATTGCCTGGGGTTCATGCATCATGGGGGTTTATGCATGGGCTGCAGAAAAACTTTCCTTCTGGCGATCGGGCCCGATACGCCTGCCGGCGTTGCGATTTCGGTACCGGTTGATCAAATGGATATCTGCAACACTATAGGTGGATTGCTGGGTTTTAACACACCGCTTTCACGAGGGAGAATCTTATGGGATATCCTTGGAATCTCCGATCCGCCTGAACCGGAATTAAGACGGTATCGCCCGCAATTGATAGCCGACGGCGGTCACATCTGCAGAGCGTATATTGAGGATTCAGGAGAAGAATACCGGGTTTGCGTCGATCGATCTTTCGATAACGGTGTAACCTGGTTCGGGAAAACAATTCTTGCAGCCAGCCCCTGGATGATTAAATCTCCTTTGTTATCATACGCGCGCGCTGAGCTCAGGGTGGGGTGGCAGGAAATGGTGAATCTTGAAAGGTATGATCTCTTCTCCAGGTCGAGCAAGGATATGGGAGCTACCTGGGGCGTAAAGGAAGAGGTCCACCGTTGTCACCATGAATTTTCACATCTGGACGTGATCAAACCTATCGCTAAAATCATCGATTCTCCATTTTGCCTGGCCAGCCAGACGGCCGGACCGGTGATGATTGAAGCGTTTAACAACTGGACCATATTCATGCACCGCCCCCGCGAACTGTCCAGTGACTGGAATGCGATCGCCGCCGGTTTTTCAACCTATTTCGTTAGAGACCTTTCCGCCGACTTTATCGGAGAAACAGGAATTATTACGGCCTATTCCGACTTGTCCAAAGTCGACTTTACATCCGGTAATCAGAAACGAAATTATGAAATTCAGATCGCAATGGGAGAACTGGAGGAACGTCGATGGACCCCTTCAATCAGGGTTACCAGCGATACCTGCAGTTCGATCCAGCCGGTCATTTTAGTAAAAGATGAGAACGAAGCGCTGCTGGTCTGGGCTGACAACAGGGAAGATGGTCTGCTTCAGCTCTATTCTCACAGAATCAACCCCAGGACACGCGAAATCTTCGAAATCCGGAAAATAACCGAAAGTCCGTTCGGAGCATGGCAACCCGCCGGTTTATACGACAGGCTGACCGGGAACTACTACTTCGTATGGAGCGACTCGAGAACCGGAGAAAACAACATACATTTCGGGTTCTCAAACGGGGTTTCAGATTGGGAGACCGGTACACTCGAATACTCCGGGAGATACTCTCAAAACCCGACAATAACTCTTGATGAAGTTACCGGCGTCAAATATGCAGCCTGGGAGGATATTTCCGAGGATGGTGACTGGTCGCTGAAATGCGCGCGGATTCCGGATGGCTTATGGCCGGCGCTTTCCCAAGATTAAAATCTGAGACATTCTTGATTACGGGAGAAGGCAATATCGATGCCGATCCGCTTTTTGCGAGTTACCCGGGCTTCGATTTTCTCCTGCGTCCACCGTTCCCGTGTATCTATGCAGGCGACCCGGGGATCAAAGATCGGTTGAACTACTCGAATCCCCTCTGCCCCGGCTGGTATGAAAATGGTGAACGATCAGATATGGGAACATACGGCGGGCCAGGAAACATTCTCTGGCTGCACTCGCTCCAGCCCTGCGATTCAACCGCTCATCATAGTCAGCACCCGCCGCAGTGAATGAATGTTCAGTTTCGACGGCCGGGGGCGGTGCCCGAAACCAGGCCGGTCCGGTGAGATTTTTCTTCACGTGATGAGTCCGTCGGGAGTGATGCTCGGAAACTCTATTCCGTTCCGCCGTCGTTTGTTTCAACGGTGAACTCTAAACCGTCCTCGTCGTAGAGTTCGCCTGGGAAGACGATTCCGGCCGATACCTGCGATTGGCCGGGAGGCCAGTCGCCAGGCACCCTGCAGGGCATGGTCGACCAGGCGGTTGATTCGGCCGGAAAAGTGCCGAGCAGAGGACCTTCAAGGGGGTTTTCACTCCAGGGCCTGCCGGAGGGGAGGATAACAATCGAACACACAGGAAGGATTTCGGCTGACCGAAGAAGCTGGCGCCCATGTCGGCGCGCATGCCGTCCCGGTCGAAGGGGAAGCCCGCATCCCCTGCATCGATGCAGGGCGAGCCCCAGCACAGCCAGTAGTCTCCCCTGCCCTTCAAAACGAACAGGGGATCGGCGCTGATATTCCCTTCTCCGGAATATCCCCCGCGGACGTTCGAACACCTTACCGTCGTATAACTGTGGAAGTCTTCGGTTATTTCATTCAGTTCATTGTTCCAGGATATGCAGTTGACGATGATTGGGTACGGCCGGCCGACGGATAGAATGCCGCCGCATAATCCAGCCGATGAATTCCCACCGATTGTGCTGCTGCTGATGGTCGGGCTCGAGCCGTCGCACCTTGTCCCGCCGCATTCGTCATTCGAAATATTGCCGGTTATCGTGTTGTCCTTGATGGAACGGGTTGCGGCCGGCGGATACACCACCGCACTGTCGCGTACCACGGAGCGACGGCGAGCGACCTGGTATCGGAATTATGCTGAAACGCAGATTCAGGGCGACATCCGCGATCTGGCACGTATCAGCGCCCTGGACGCCCTGCCGCGGCTCTTGGCGCTGGCCTCCGGACAGACGGCATGCCTCGTCAACATCTCCAGGCTTGCCTCCCCTTTCCAGGTGAGCCGTCCCACAATTCGTGAAGACATGATCCTGCTGTCCAGAATCTTTCTTGTGGACGAACTGCCACCCTGGCACAGCAGCAGAATGAAGCGCCTCGTCAAGACACCCAAGCTGCATATGGGCGACACCGGGCTGGCGTGTTCGCTGCTGGGGTTGAATACTGAAACGCTTTGGGAAGACCGCGCCACCTTTGGACGACTCCTGGAAACATTCGTGTGTCATGAATTGCGCCGGTTGGCAAGCTGGCGGGAGGATGCCGTGACATTCAGCCATTTCCGTGACAAGGACATGGTGGAGGTAGATCTGGTGCTGGAATCCGAAGGTCGCGTGGCTGGTGTTGAAATGAAGGCTGCAGCTACCGGGACCGGGGATGACTTCCAGGGACTGCGCGAAATGCGGGATGTCGTAAACAAACCATTTGTCGCTGGTGTGGTGCTGTATGACGGGGATGCCGTAGTCCCATTCTGCAAGTGCTTGTATGCTGTGCCCATCTCCAGTTTATGGGAAACGTGTTGACGCCGTATACAGAAGACTCCCATGTTTCAGCAGAAGACCGCCGAGTACCTGGAGAAACAACTCGACTGGAAGTCGGCCTGCGCCTGCAACAACGAGGAATCACCGGCCCTGTTTGACCTGCTGAAGTAGCCGGTTCTATCCCTCGGCAAGCAGCCGTCAATCTCGATAACACTCTGGAATGGCGACCTCTACATCGGCACGGCGGAGGGGCGTATCCTCCGGGCCAGGGGCACGCGCTCCGACCAGGGGAATATAAAGACAACGAAGAAGGCTGTGCTTCTCTAGAGCAGCACAGAGAACGGCTGTCGAACAAAGCCATGGCGCACGATTCCGGCAGCAAAGCAGAAAGGGCGCTCAGTCGACCTGCCGCCGGGATGGCCTGTTTCAGAAGCACCTGCATCGAGCCATCCCAAACTCTTTCACCCCTGAACCGCGGAAGCACTTCCCGGGAAAACAGACTCAGACCTTTAAGGGCCCGGCGGATTTGCCAATTCTCGATATTGCATAATCCAACTGTAATGAATATTTTAATTACTGCAATCGTCTTTTCCAGTATCAGACGTTGCAGTCAATTTCAGTGTTCTGGGAGCGAAGAAATGAATTTGGGACCGATCCAAAGGCGGTAGCTGATATGAAGACTTCAGAAAAGATGCACCATCCGGATTCTGAGCATCTTCATATGCTGTTGGACAATATCAGGACCCAGGTATGGTACCTCACCGGCGACCATACTTACGGCATGGTCAACAGGGCACATGCCGAGTTCAACGGCTTGGAAGTCGAGGACCTTGCTTACAAGGATATGTACGATATATTCTCGAAAGAGGTCGCTGAAATGTGGCGGGAGGGCAACAAGGAGGCATTTTCCTCTGGTAAGACCATCCACACCGAGAAGTTGATTCTCAAGCCATCCGGAGAACAGCGGCTGATCGCTATCACCAAATCCCCTCGGCTGCGCAATGACGGCTCGTGCGAGTATGTCATCTGCTCTGCCGAAGACATCACTGAGCGCAGGCGGGCCGAGGAAGCACTGGAACAGAAGGCGAGGGAACTGGAAACCTTTATTAATAATATTCCTCACATGGCATTCCTGAAAGACCTCGATTCCAACTTCATTCTTGCCAACAAGGCCTTTGGCGATGCTGTAGGTTTGGAGCCCGATTATCTCAAGAGACATACCTGCGCAGTCTGCTTCGGGGAAGAGGCGGCGAGGAAGTTCAAAGAAGATGATCGAAGGGTTATAGAAGGGAAGCATCAAATTACCATTGAAGAAACGATTGAGGATTGCAAAGGAAATGATGTCCATCTTGAAACAACGAAATCACCGATATTCAATCAAACTGGAGACGTGGTGGGCACGGTAGGAATTTGTGTCGACATCACGGAACGCAGGAGGGCCGAGGAAGCACTGGAACAGAAGGCGAGGGAACTGGAAACCTTTATTAATAATATTCCTCACATGGCATTCCTGAAAGACCTCGATTCCAACTTCATTCTTGCCAACAAGGCCTTTGGCGATGCTGTAGGTTTGGAGCCCGATTATCTCAAGAGACATACCTGCGCAGTCTGCTTCGGGGAAGAGGCGGCGAGGAAGTTCAAAGAAGATGATCGAAGGGTTATAGAAGGGAAGCATCAAATTACCATTGAAGAAACGATTGAGGATTGCAGAGGAAATGATGTCCATCTTGAAACAACGAAATCACCGATATTCGATCAAACTGGAGACGTGGTGGGCACAGTAGGAATTTGTGTCGACATCACCGAGCGCAAGCGGGTGAAAGAGGAACTGATTCGACACCGTGACAGCCTGGAAGAGATAGTTGAGCAGCGCACAGCGGAACTGCAGAAGGACATCACCGAGCGCAAGCGGGTGGAGAAGAATCTGCGGGAGAGTGAGAATAGATTTCGTTCTGCTGTTGCAAACAGCCCGGATTACATAGTGTTTATCAAATTAGACGGGACCATATTTAATGTTAACCGCCTGGGAAAAGGATTTACCGAAGAACAGGTTATCGGCAACAGTGTTTTCGATGAGTGTTTCTATCAAAATGCTGATCAGTGCAATCAAGCGCGTGAAATGGTGAGGGAGGCACAACAAACGGGAAAAGCAACCAGCTTTCAAAGCACGCAAACAGCACCAGACGGTTCGCAATTATATCTTGAAACGAGTGTGTCGCCCTTTGAGTACGATAATGAAGGAAACGTCGAATCCCTACAATTAGTAATTCGCGATATCACCGAGCGCAAGCAGTCGGAAAAGGAGATCCAGCGGATGCAGCGACTGGAGAGCCTTGGCGCGGTCGCAGGAGGCATCGCACACGATTTCAATAACCTGCTGACGACTGTCTTCGGCAATATCGAATTGGCGAAGATAGATCTTCCGGATGACTCGTCGTCCAGGTCATTTCTCCAGGAGGCTCACGACGCCTTCCAGGATGCCCGGCATCTAACGGGACAGCTCATGACCTTTGCCAGAGGGGGCGTTCCCGTCCTCGATAAGGTCGAGACAGCATCGCTAGTGCGGGACACGGTGATATTTAATCTTCGCGGAAGCGATGTGATACCGAAGATTGAGCTGGAGGATGGACTGTGGCCCATCAAGGCGGATAAAGGGCAGATCGGGCAGGTGCTCGCGAACCTGACTATCAATGCCAGACAGGCCATGCTTGACGGAGGAACGTTGTATGTTAACGGAACGAACATACGAACAGCTGAGAAAAGCGGCTCCTATGGCCTGACCGGAGAATATGTCCGCATTGAGCTGCGTGACGAGGGGATCGGGATTGACCCCAATATCATTGAACGTATCTTCGATCCCTACTTCAGCACCAAGGACACCGGCCACGGACTGGGGCTGGCCGTTGTGCACAGCATAATCAATCAGCACAATGGTCGCATTAATGTCGCTTCCATGCCTGGCGCCGGCACCACCTTTACCGTTTTTCTGCCTGCAATTTCAGGCCTCAAATCAAAAGAAAGCGAAAAGATCTCCCGGGCAGGCGAGGAAGCCGACGCGACATCCTCACTGCATGTTCTGCTGATGGATGATGATGGGGGGGTCAGGCGGATGGGGAAGAGCATGCTGGTGCGTCTGGGTCACAGTATCGATACCGCAGTTGACGGCGATGAAGCGCTGGAGAAATACCGTGCAGCGAAAGTTGGCGACCGGCCCTTTGACCTGGTGATCATGGACCTGACAATTCCCGGTGGTCTAGGTGGAAAAGAGACCATTGTAGAGCTTCTGAAAATCGATCCGCATGCACGCGTAATCGTCTCAAGCGGCTATTCCACCGATCCGGTTTTGGCGAACTTCAGCAACTTCGGTTTTTCGGGCAAGTTAGCCAAACCCTTCGAAATAGCGGAAGTGAAGCAGGAGATATCGCGGGTGATGAAGAAGGAATAGAGAAAATCACCCGAGTTGATTACCAATCTTAAGAAAGAAATCGAAAAAGAAACCAATATTGATGCATTAGCCGGCGATATAACCATGGGAACTGAACTAAAAGACTGCTGCATGGATTTAGTCTAGCTTTCAATGGCATTTCATATGTTTTCGGATATTCGGACTGCAGGTTTTGAGAAAGAAATAAAACGCATTCTAAAACCCAGGGCTCAATTAGCTGTTTTCAATATTAGAAAAGAAGATACTCCTTGCTATTTCAGCCGATGCAAAAAAAGCCGCGCGGCTGATTAGCGGGGTTAGATTAGGTTAAATGAACCAGACAACCATTGAGCAACCGATTCTGGTAACCGGCGCGACGGGCTTTATCGGGAGCCACCTCGTTGCGGCGTTATTGAATAAGAGATATAAGGTCAGGGCGGTTGTGCTGCCGGAAGAGCCCGTTAGTGCGGATTGGGATGACAGGGTAAAAATCTATCGCGGTGATATCGCCGATTATGCCCTGGTTGAACGAGCTCTTCGGGGCGCAAAAACCGTTTTTCATCTGGCGGCGCTGGTTCAGGACTGGGGGCGGGAGTCGCTCCATCAGCAGGTCACCGTAAAGGGAACCGAGAACATATGCCGCGCGGCCCTGCACGTCAAGGCGCGGGTCGTCCTTGTTTCGAGCATCGCCGTTTATGGCGATCGGATCGATGCGCAGCTCTGCACCGAAGATGCGGGCTTTGGCCGCCCGTTGGGATCGTATGGTCGAAGCAAGCAGGAGCAGGAGAGAATTGTCCAGCACTATGCTGCAGATAGAGGGTTGCGATCGACCATCGTACGACCTTCCAATGTCTATGGTGCAGGCAGCAGACCCTGGGTCGATGAGGTGGCCAAGATCCTTCGTAAAGGGGGGATTACGCTCGTCGGCGATGGTAACCAGAATGCCGGTTTATGCTATGTAGTCAATCTGGTTGACGTGCTGGTCCGTGCGGCATCGCGGCCATGCGCCGTGGGTCGCGTCTACAATGCAGCCGACGAATTCGATATTTCCTGGCGTCGTTACTTCAGCGATCTGGCACGCCTGGCCGGCACACGACCTCCCAGAGCGGCACCGCTTCCCCTGGCGCGTTTTTTAGCCAGGATATTTGAAAACATATGGAAAATCGGTGTTTTCACCCAGCGTCCGCCAATCACCATGGAAGCGCTGAATCTCGTCGGATCACACCATCGGATTTCGATGGAGCGCACCCGTAATGAATTGGCTTATAGACCGCTGGTGTCTTATGAGGAAAGCCTGGACGATATCGAAAAATATCTTCGGGAACAAATGGGTTTGAGAGCCGAATAATGAAATCAATTTACTTCGATATGAACATACCCAAGATATTACTGACGCAGTTGCTTAGTACCGGATGGAAAAGGGTCTATTACAGCCCGATCGCTCCCGTATCATTCAGTGAACTGGAAAATCCCGAACTGCCGGGTCCAAGGTGGGTGCGTGTCAGAAACCGGTTGGCGGGTATCTGCGGCACCGATTTGAGCGTGTTTTTTTTGAAGGTCAACCCTAAAATCGCCTTGTCGGCACTGCCGGGATTGAAAAGGGTGTTCCTGGGCCATGAAATTTTCGGTGAGGTGGTCGAAGTCGGTCAAGCCGTAAAGCACGTGAAGCCTGGGGACCGCGTCGTTTTAGAAAAGGCCCTGCCCAGTTGTTTCAGCATGGAAATCGAACCGTTGTGCCGACATTGCAGCGCGGGTAATTATGCCATTTGCATGAATCAGTCGGAAGGTGAGCCTCCCGAGACCACCGGCGGGGGGTGGAGTGAGTTTGTAATCGGACACGAGTCCCAGTTTGTTTTAGTTCCCGATGACATCACGGATGACCAGGCGGTTTCAATCGAACCGACAGCGGTAGCCTTGCGGGCCGTCTTGCGCAGAGCACCGCAGCCGGATGATCAGATCCTGATCATCGGGGCGGGTGTCATCGGGCTTTTGATTCTTCATGTTCTGAAAGAGTTGTATCCTCAGTGCCGGGTAAGCATTATTGCGCGTCACGGCTATCAGCAAGAAAAAGCTGAAGCACTGGGTGCCGACCACATACTTTCCGATAAAGACCTGTATCCGCAGATCGCACTTATCACCAAGGCGTATCACTACACCGGTATGTTCAGGAATGAGACACTGCTGGGCGGTTACGATAAAATATTCGATTGTGTCGGTTACGGACAGACGATTCACAACAGCCTGCGTTGGTGCCGGGCCGGCGGTACGGTAATACTGGTCGGCGCTGATTTCAACCCTTCGAAATTCGATTATACACCGAGTTTACACCAGGAAATCGACCTGATTTCGAGCTTCTGCCATGGTATGGAAAACGATGGTGGCAAATCGATTTCAACGTTCGAGTATGTAATAAACTTGCTGCAAACTAAGCAATTGTGTTTGGACGGTATGATCACTCACCGTTTCCGCCTGGAAGACTACCGGCGGGCGATTACAACTGTAACGAGGAAGAATGAATATCCTGTTATCAAGGCAGTTTTTGAATATCCATAGGCGCGAAAGGCTCCTGCGTCGGGCTGAAGGGGGACGAGGGTTCGGTTCCGATCCAGCCGCCGGCGCGGTCGAGGCGGGAGAGGGAGCGGAGCAGGTCGAAGCTCACCCAGCGGGCGGCCTGGGGTCGGTCCGGATATTCCCAGAGCCCGTGAGGACCCCGGAGGGAAAGGATGAATTCGACCAGGGACGCGACGCGCGGGTCATCGGGAGAAGCGCCGGTGAGGGCGCAGAAGGAGAGGACCTGGGCGGGATCGAAGCGGGCGTACCTGGTCACGAAGCCGCGGAGCGGCTCCGCGCCGGCAAGCCTGGCGGCTTCGAAGCCGAGGGAGTGGGCGTCCCGGGTCTCCCTGCCCAGCAGCAGGTCGAGCGCACGGAGGGCCGCGGTCTCGCGGCGGTGTTCGGGGTGCATGGTCAGGCAGGCAAGAGCGCCGGTGGTGTTGGAGCGGCAGCCCCAGCGGGAGTGGGGGATGCGGCGGTATCCCGCCACGTATCCCGGGTTGCCGGCGGCCTTGCCCGTGGGCCACGCCCCGTCCGGCAGCCGCCGGGCGAGGAGCCAGTCGAAAGCCCGCCCGACGCGGGGGTCGTCGCGGAACCCGCAGGAGACCAGCCCGAAGAGGGGCAGGGCCGTCTGGAGCGGGATCATCGAGTAACCCTCGCCGCCTTCATCCTCCGTCGTTCCGTCCGCCACATCAGCTCCCTTCGACGCGTCCTTCTTCCCTGCTCCGCCCTCCACCGTCCCGTCCGCATCCGCCGTGCTCCTCTCAACGAGCGGCCAGGAGCCGTCCTCGAGCTGGCGCGAGAAGAGGAAATCTGCGCCGCGCCGTACCGCGGGGAACTCCTCGCCGAAGCCGAGTCTGCCCAGGCGGGAAAGTGCGTGGGCGGTGACGCGGATCGGTCCTGAAGGCGCGTCATACTGGTGCGGCCGCCAGGAGCCGTCCGGCCGCTGCCGCTCAACCAGCTCGCGAACGAGAGCGTCCTGGACGAGGAGCGGTTCGAGTTCGCGGACTTCCGGGTCGTCAGCGGGCCTGTCGAGGAGTTCGCGCAGAACGAGCGTACGGAGGCAGGGAGATGGATCGGCGAGCAGGATCGCGGCTGGGTTCATCGGCTCTCCCGTTACGTCTGCCGGGTTCATAAGCGGTCTCCCGTCACGTCTGCAGGATTTATTGAGCGGTCTCCCTGTAAGGCTGCCTGATTCATCGGCGATCTCCAAGGACGGCTGCGAGATAGGGAGCCGTGGCCGTGTCGGTGCAGGCGACCTCCTCGGGCGTTCCCACGGCTGTGACGCGTCCGCCGTCCGGTCCGCCTCCGGGTCCAAGCTCCAGCAGCCGGTCGCAAGCGGCGAGCAGGTGAGGATCGTGTTCGATGACCATCACGGAATGCCCCTCGTCCACCAGGCGGTGCAGCACGCCGGCAAGGCGGGCCACGTCTTCCGGGTGTTGACCCACCGTGGGCTCGTCGAGGATGTAGAGGGTATCGCCTCGGGTCCGGCGGCAGAGCTCTTTCGCAATCTTGAGCCGTTGTGCTTCTCCGCCGGAAAGGGAAGCCCCGGGCTGGCCCAGCGCCAGATAGCCGAGTCCGGTGTCGCGGGCGGCTTCCAGGGGGCGGGTCAGGCGGGGAGCGTCTTCGAACCTTTTCAGCACTTCGTCGATGGTAAGGGTAAAGAAGTCCGCCAGGCTCGTGTCGCGGAGTGTCACTTCCCGCGCCTCCGGGGCGAGGCCGGTTCCGTTGCAGGTTTCGCACGGAGAATGGATGTCGGGCATAAAACCCATGTCGATGCGCAGCGAGCCGCTCCCGCGGCATGACGCGCAGCGCCGCCCGAGCGTCTTTTCATCGAGGCCCAGGGCGCGGGCGTGCTCACCGGCGGCGAAAAGGGCGAAGGCGGGGCGTGAGATCCCCAGCCACGAAGCCGGGGTGGACATGCCGGCCTTCGACTGGTCGACGAGCACGGCGCGGGCCGGGGCTCCTTCGACCGCGTCATGGGCGCCCGGCTCGACCGGCTCGTATGCAACCGAAGTGGTTTGCTTTCGCGGAACCAGAAGCCTTCCCAGGATATCGATGAGCAGCGTGCTCTTGCCCGAGCCGGAGACGCCGCAGACCCCGGTGAGAACGCCGAGTGGAAGGCGCACCTCGCCACCGGCGAGATTGTTGGCCCGCGGGTTTCGTATGGTGATCCGGCCGCTCGGTTCGCGACGCGGCAGCCTCAGCGGAAACCGCCCTTCGCCCCGGAGCCAGCGTCCCGTGGCGGTACCGGTTCGCGCGATGCTGCCCGGAGGGCCCTCCGCCGCCTTGGCGCCGCCCTCCGCTCCCGCGCCCGGTCCCATGTCGATCACGTGGTCCGCCGCCCGGATCACCACCGGGTCGTGCTCCACTACGATAACGGTATTCCCCGCGTCTCTCAGGTTCCGGATGATCCCGACGAGCGCCTCCACCTCGGACGGATGCAGCCCCCTGGTCGGTTCATCGATAAGAAGCGTGAGCGAAGTGAGCCCGCTCCCGAGGAGCCCGGCGAGTCGGATGCGCTGAACCTCCCCCGCCGACAGGGAACCCGACGGACGGTCGATGTGAAGGTAACCCAGGCCGGCTCTCACCAGAAAGTCCAGCTTCCGCCGGGCCGTGTCCAGGTGCGTCATCGCGAGCACCCGTCTGTGCCTGGTCGATGCGGTCCGGCCGTTTCCGTTTCCGTCCGAACCGGACAGGTTTGCGGCTGCTTCGCGAATAAGATCGATTTTTTCGAGCATCGCGGCGAGTTCGACGAGGGGCAGGCCGCAAAGCTCGAATATATTGAAACCTCCGAGAGTTACGGCCAGGTATCCGGGCCTCAGCTTCGCCCCTTCACAGGCGGGGCACGTTTCGGTGTCCGTGTACGTGCCTCCCACGTCCCAGTCCCTGATCCAGCCGAAGAAACCGGGGAAGGGTCCCCGGTCCTTCCGGATTTTGCCCTGGCGGTTTTCGTGGATGTAGTCGAGCGGCTCGGGATCGCCGAAAAGGAAGGCTTGACGCGCCTTTTCCGGGATTTCCAGCCACGGAGTCGTTTCCGGGTCGAACCCGTGCTTCGCCGCGAGAGCCCTCACCATGGAATACCCATGGTTGAACGGCTTGCAGAGGTAGCCCTTCGGGAAAAAGCCCGGCGAGTGCATGGCGCCGCCGCAGAGCGGAAGGTCGGGCCTGATGATGAGTTTGGAAGGATTCGGCTTTCTGAAAGAACCGATGCCGTGGCATTCGAGGCAGGCAGCGGCGTAGGTGGACGGCGTGAAGTGCCGGGGCTCGGCAATCGGAGCCGTGGCTTCGCATGCCGGGCAGCTCCAGGTGGTCCCGCGCGTCATGGTGCCTCCGCATTCGGTGCAGCGGCGGTCGCCGGCGGCGGCGAGGAGCGCGGCGAGATGGTGGACGATGCCCGTAACCGTGCCCGCCGTGGCCCTCATGGAGTAGCGGCCTCGAGCCGTGTCGACGGCCAGGGCGACACCAAGGCCGGTCACCGAGTCGACGGGCGCTTCGGGGCCTTCCCGCGTGGACTGCCGCTCATACATTGTCAGGGTTTCGAGGTAGCGCCTTCGCGCCTCGGTGCCAAGCACCTCGGTGACCAGACTCGATTTTCCCGATCCGGAAATACCGGTCACCACCGTGATCTTTTCTTTGGGGAAGTCGGCGTCGACACCGCGCAGGTTATTCGCCCGGGCTCCTCTTACCTTGATCGCCGCCGTTTTCCGGGGGAACGGGCCGCCGGGTCGCCTTCCTGAGTCCGCTTCCGGAGGTGCGGAGCCGCTCGTTTCGCTCCTCCGATCTCCGGTTCCCCTTCCGGTTCCGGCGTGGATCGCCTCGCCGTTTCCGTTTTCGCCGGTCCTTCCGTCGCCTCCCTCGTTCCGGGCGCTCCGCGGCGCGATCGACGCCTCCCGCCGGATAGCCTCGGCCGTGCGGGAGGTTTCCACGTCGACGATGCCGTCCACAGGGCCCGCGTAAAGGAGATCGCCCCCGTCCTCTCCGGCGCCTGGCCCCAGATCGATCACCCAGTCGGCCGCGCGGATCACGTCGAGGTCATGTTCGACCACAACAATCGTTGCTCCCGTTCGCACGAGCCTGTCGAGTGCCGAGAGCAGGCCGGCCACGTCGCCGGGATGGAGGCCGGTGGAGGGTTCGTCGAGCACGAGGAGTCGGCCCGCCAGGGAGCGGCTGCCGAGATGCCTTGCCAGCTTCACCCGCTGGGCCTCGCCGCCCGAGAGCGTGGGGGATGGCTGTCCCAGCGTCAGGTATCCGAGTCCGGCCTCGGTCAGGGCGCCAAGGATCCGGGCCGCCCGCTTCTTCTGTGCCGGTTTCAGCGCCCCGGCTTCCAGGAGCGGCGGTGCGACTTCGTCTATCCGGAGCTCGTAAATGTCGGCGATGGAGAGACGCCTTCCGCCGAAATCCCCGGTAAGAGCGAGCACCTCGTCCGAGAAGCGGCGCCCTCCGCACGCCGCGCACGGTATCCAGGTCGACGGAAGATACCGCATGGCGATCTCCAGCGCGCCCATGCCGGCGCACTCGGGGCACGCCCCCTCCCTCCGGTTGAAAGAGAACATGGACGGCGATCGGCCGGTAAAGGCGGCGAAGCAGTCGCGAATGATATCGGCCAGTTTCGTGTATGTGGCCGGGTTCGAGCGTGGATTCCTTCCGATGGGCGCCTGGTCGACAATGACGGGAGTCAGCCGTGGGCCTTCGAGAGCGAGGCATCCGGCCGGCTCTCCGGAACGGAGGGACGCGGTGAGCACGTCCCCGACAAGCGTGCTCTTTCCGGAGCCGGATACGCCCGTAACAACGCTGAAACGTCCGACCGGGATGGATACGTCTATATTCCGCAGGATGCGCAGCGACACGCCTCGCAGACGGATGAACTCGTCCGGAGGATCCCGTCGGTCGGGGGGCTTCACCCTGGTGCGCAGGCTGAAGTGCCGCCCGGTGATCGATTCTTCCAGCCAGAGTCCGGCAGGGGTACCGGTGAACAAGATGCGCCCGCCGTCGCTTCCGGCCCCGGGTCCGAGGTCCACGGCAAGATCCGCGGCTGCGGCTGCGGCGCGATCGTGCTCCACGAATACAACCGGTCCGGGAAGACGGCGGAACGTTTCGATAAGGCGCGAAACATCCGCGGCATGCTGCCCTATGGTCGGCTCGTCCAGCACGTGGAGCATATCCTCGAGCCTCCCGGCCAGGCAGACGGCGAGCCTTACCCGCTGGGTCTCTCCTCGCGACAGGGTGGGCACGCTTCGGTCGAGCGATAAGTACCCGAGGCCGACCTGTTCAAGGGCGTCGAGCCTCCTCTGGATCTCTTCTCCGAGTCGTTTCACTTCGGGTGGAAGATCGCCGCTTTCGCCGAAAAACGCTGCCAGGCGGGCCGCCGGCAGCGCCATTATTTCAGTGAATCTCGTGCCGCGCCACGATACCGCCGCGGCCTCGGGATGAAGCCCGGTGCCGGCGCAGTCTCCGCATCCGGAGCTGCCGCAACCCGGGCAGGACATGTTGAAAAGGGATGGTTCCAGGTCGCGGAACCAGGTTCCGCAGCCGGCGCACACCGGCGCGCGTGAAAGCATCTGCTCTCCCATGAGGTCGCCCATCACCAGTGCGTGGGCACCGAGTGCGGATGCAGCGTCGAGGGCGGCCCGGATTTTAATCGCGGGCACCTCTCCCTGAAGCCGGTCGAGTGTTACATCGATATCGTGGACGGCGGCCGGGTCGAGGTTCCCGCCCCGCCAAGGTTCCCCGTCCACCCGAATAGCATCGGAGCCGAACCGCTTGGCGAGGTGCCCGAGCAGGGTCCGGTGGCTGCCCGCACAACCGCGCACGAGCGGGACGGTCACCTCCAACGGGCCGTGTTCCACCGCCTTCTTGACGCGCGTCACGATGTCATCGTCGCTCAGAAACGAGAGCTCCGCGCCGCACGTCGCACAGCTCCGCTGTCCGAACCGGGCGAACAGTATGCGAAAGAAAGGGTGGAGACCCGAGGCTGTGGCCAGTGTGGAGTTCGGATTCCTGTTGAGAAGGTCCTGCCCGACCGCCACCGTCGGGCCGATGCCGCTGATCGAGCGCACCTTCGCCGGGGCAAGCCGCGCTCCCGAGAGACCGCTCGAAAAGATATCGAGAAAACGCCTCCGCGCTTCGTGATAGAGGGTATCGAATACCAGCGAAGTCTTGCCCGACCCAGAAACGCCCGTCACCACGGTGATACCGTCGCCGAACTCGACGTCGATATCACGCAGGTTATGCTCGACGGCTCCTTCGATCTTTACTTGCATCAGAAAAGACTCGCCTGGGTCGGATCATCTTCGCCGAAGCGGGGCATCTTCAGCGGAAGGCCGTAATTACCGCATAATTGCGCGGTTCGCTGCGCAAGCACGCCGGCGTTCCCGGCGGCGCATGAGTAGCGGGCGCCGAAAGACCGTTCGTACCGGGACCTTAGACCGGGAAAAGATTCATCGAGGCGCTTGTAGTAATATTCCCGCTGCCTGTCGCGCATGGACATGCCGTAGGAGGGAACCATGTAACGGGAGCCGTGGGCGGCGGCGGCATCGACCAGACCTTTCACGTTCTCCACGGTGTCGCCTATGAAAGGCAGGATCGGCATCATCACCACTCCGGCGATAATGCCGCGGTCGGACAGGGTCCGCAGCGCGGCAAGCCTCCTGGACGGAGACGGGGCATAAGGTTCGATTTTGCGGGCCAGGCCGTCGTCGGCCGTGCTGAGAGAGAAGCTAACCGCCGCGAAGATCCGCCCTATCCGCTCGAGCAGGTCGAGATCCCGCAGCACGAGGTCGCTTTTCGTGATCAGGTGAACGGGAAATCCGAAATCCACGATCACTTCCAGGACGCTTCTCGTGAGCCGCCGCTCCCTTTCTACAGGCATGTAGGGATCGTTCATCGAACCGAGACCGATTGTCCCGACCAGCCGCTTTGCCGCAAGCTCCCGCCGGACGAGATCGGTCGCGTTCGCCTTGACGAGCACCTCGCCGTCGAAATCCTCGATGCCGTAGCATTCGCTCCTCGAGTCGCAGTAGATGCACCGGTGCTGACATCCCCTGTAAAGGTTCATGTTGTAGTCGAGTCCGAACCAGTCGTCGGGCTGCTTCACCCGGGAGAGGAGTACTTTCGCTTCTATTTCCCGAATACGCTGCATTTCGGCTCCGGTGCGCCGCGGTTCCCCGCAGAAATGCCCGATCCGGCGAGTTAATACTGCCCGCTCTTCAGTATGTGGTCATTTTCAATTGACCGGATCGATGATTCCGGATGGGTGCCGGTCGTTCAGGTCCCGCAGGTACGGAACCAGGAGGGGGAGGAGATCCGTCTGGATGATGTCGACGCCCGCCTCGACAAGGATGTCGTATCCTCTCCCGCCCAGCAGATCGAAGGTGCCGAGAGCATCGACGAACATTTTCGCATCCGAGGAATGTATCAGCTCCTCGACCTGCCACATTATGCCCCAGTCGACCTCGTACACGGGCGGGTCCAGAACATCCATGTATTCAACGACTTCCTCGTAGGTGCCGCACCGCCCCAGGAGTGTGATGTCCGGCACGGCGGCGCGCATTCTCAGGCCGCTGTCGATGCTTTTCGTCAATATCATCGCGCCGTCGAGCATGCCGCACTCTTCCACGATTTCGGCAATCCGCTCGACATTGCCGCATTTAGGATCCACATCCACACAAAGTTTTCCCTGGCAGAATAAAAGCGCTTCCTCGAATGTCGGAACCTCCTGGTGCGGCACATCCGGGTTGGGCGAGATGACCAGAAGCTCCTTGATCTCGTCCAGCGTCATCCCGTCGACCCGTCCGCTTCCGTTCGTCGTCCTGTTCACGGTGTCGTCGTGCATGAGTACCATGTGGCCGTCGGCGGTTTCCCTGACATCCATTTCCACGAAATCCGCGCCCATCCTGTAGGCCAGGAAGAAGGATGCAATGGTGTTTTCGGGACCCCAGAGATAGGTGCCCCGGTGCCCGACGGACAGCTTGTCGGTGCAGGCGGGATCCAGCGTGCAGACCGTTAAATCCGTGTTCCGGGTCGGCGGAAGGAAGGGCGGCAGACACCCTTGAATGATCAGCATCAACAGGACGAATAGCGGGAGCCGGAGTTTTCCGGCGGCCCGGCCGGAGCGGATAACTTGAAGTCGTTTCATTCTTTCCTCGCTGCATATTCACCGGGATCGGGGTGCGGAATAGATTGTAACCGTCGGCGGCGGCGGAGTCAAACGAAGGAGGAGTCGCGCTCGATTTACTGTTTGAAACCGGCCTGGCTACTTCCACCCGCTGCGACATCCCGGCTTCCATCCCGGTCCTGTCCGCCCTATTTTCGATTTCAACATTATTTATCCCCCCGCTCCGGGAAATCTTGTCTGAAATTGTGCTTCGGATATATTTCCCTCGAAAAATTTCCGTCCATTTCTATTGTAAAAGATAGCAATTTTGAATAGAATATTCCGAAGATTTGGGGAGTTTTCCCTTGTAGAGAATAAGTTATTCGGGGGAATTATGTCTTTGAAAAGCAGTTGTTATCCTTGGCTTGTGATAACTTCCCTGGTTCTGGTTGTTAATTGGCTGTGCAGTTCTGTCATTTTTGCTCAGGACCAGGTGAATGACGCGGTAACGGAGAAGCTGAAGATTCTATCTGAGACCATGGATGAAATTGAGATCGGGCAGGTCGACAGCGTGATAAATGCGGGGGCGGATGTAAATATAGAAAACAAATACCGTCTTACCCCGCTTTATATGGCATCAATGGAAGGCCATATAGAGATGGTCGAGCTCCTTCTGGCCGCGAATGC
>CAYMWF010000027.1:27788-69792 GCA_964394085.1 uncultured Gemmatimonadota bacterium
ACCCCGCTGATGATCGCATCACAGAATGGCCATACAGAGGTGGTCGAGCTCCTTATTGAATCGAATGCTGATGTTAATGCTGCAAGAACGGATGGAGTTACTCCGCTTTATTTTGCATCACAGAATGGCCATACAGAAATAGTCGAGCTCCTTCTGGATGCGAATGCTGCCGTTGATGCTGCAGCATCTAATGGTTCTACTCCGCTGATGATCGCATCAGGTAAAGGCCATACAGAGGTGGTCGAGCTCCTTAAGGCCGCGAAGGCTGATCCTGGTGAAAGCTCAAAGTAAAGACATACTGAAGATATGACCATCACGAGACGGTTGTCGACACCATCTGGACGCCGCCCCGCAGGATGACGAATTTCTCGATGACGGTATCGAATATCTTCATCCATACTGCGGGTTCCAGCATGCAGAAATCTATCCTCGACTCGACAAAACTCTTTGGTGCGCCGCCGCGGGTTGGCCGGAATCCGCGGGGGGATCTTTCTCGTGGACGAGTCTTCCTCCCTGGAAGACGGCGCTGACCGGGGCGAGGGCGTCCGTGGAGAGGAGAGGGTCGGCGTCGAGGAGGACGAGGTCGGCGACGGCGCCGGGTTCGATGACGCCGAGGGAGCCTTCCATCCCTATAATTGAAGCGTTCTCCGCGGTGGCGCTCCTGAGGATCTCGGCGGGCGGCACCCCGTTCATCTCGAGGATTTTCATTTCGAGCTGCATGGCTCCGGGCCAGAGCAGCGGAACGCCGCCGTCGTTGCCGCAGCCGACCCGGCAGCCCGCTTCATACATCCTGACGGCGTTTTCCATCATGTGAATGCACGCCATGTTGAAATGCCTCGCCGAGGGGGTGGGCCACATGCGCAGCCGGTCGAAGTAGCGGGGCGTGAGATACTTCTCGAAGGTTCTGCCGGCGATCCGGGTCACCGTAGGGATGGTGAATTCCTCGATCATACCGCCGATATGCTCCCGCTTGTGATCGAACATGCGTTGAACATGGGGGTGGTCGAAATTCTCGTCGGAATCCTGTGGGAAGCAGAAAGCCCACGGGACGCTGATGGTCGGAACCACAGCGGCATCCAGTTCGAGAAACCGGACGATGTCGTCGTCGGTCAGCGGCTGATCGGCGACCATATGCTCGAAGGAGGGCACCTCCAGGTTCAGCCCTGTGCGAAAGCCGTCCAGCGATACGTGGTGAAGGGCCGCATAGAAACCGCGCCGGTCCGCTTCAGCCGCCGTAGCGGCGAGCATTTCATCGGGCATCGGCGGGATAGGTTCGCAGTCGTTGAAGACGGAGCGGAGGATCGAGACCTCCTGGAGCGCCAGCTTGATCTGGTCGGCTCCGTCATCGGCGGCCCGGGCCACGGCGTCCGCGGCTTCAGCGGGGTTGCGGACCAGGGCGACGCCGCCCGAGAATATCAGGTCGCTGATGTCGAGGTATCCGCCCGGTATCTCGACGGCGCAGGAGCGGAGTATCCTGGGCCCCATCAGCTCACCCCGGGCTATCCGCTCCCGGCGATCGACGATGGCGTCCCTGTGGCCGAGCTGGTCGCGGACGGTGGTGACGCCGTGGAGTATGCTGTCCACGCAGTTCCTGTCGATCTGCTCTCCCGCGCTGCAGAGAAGCGAAAGGCTCGGCGCCAGGACGCCGGGCAGGGTGACGTGGCAGTGGGCGTTTATGAGACCGGGAATCAGGTATCGCCCGCCCGCGTCGAAACGGCGGTCCGCGACGGGTTCGTCTTCGAAACCGTCGAGCAGGCGGCGTTCTATCCTGTCGCCGCGGACGAGAAGAGTTTTCTCGGGGAAGAGGCGGCCCTGCTCCACGTCCACCAGGTTGACGCCGTGGATCAACAGTGTCTCGTCCCGCCCGGGCGGCTTTCCCGCCACGCCGCGGGGCTCCGCGGCCTCGTAGCGCAGGGCGCAGCCGGGCGCTACCGCGGCGACCACTCCCGTCGCCGTCATAACCTTTACGAATTCCCTTCGATCCATAACTGCTCCTCTTTATGTGCCCGGCCGCATCTCAGAATCGGATACGGAGCTCGTTCTCTTCGTCGCACCGGATATCGAAGCGGACGGTCAGGAGGCCGCGCCGCGGGTCGAACCCGTGCTCCGGAACGCTGTCCGGTTCCTTCGCTCCTCCACTCCGAAGGTCGATCGACCGGGGCCTGCCGGCGCGATGCAGAAAGACGGTGATCTTCCTCTGGTCCGGCTGCCCGTCGAACCGGCCCTCGACCGGTTCGAACCTTACTGAAACTGTATCCCGATCCGCCCCTTTGACGCATCTGAACCGCTGGAACGCATACCTGCCGCCCAGGTAGTCGAGCGAAGTGGCGTCATCCTCGTATAGGGCCGCCTCCCCCTCGAACGGCGGATAGAGGTGCAGCTCCAGCGAGGAGAACCTGTGGGAATCGGGGATCGACTGGAGCACCGGCCCGAGAAAAATGGGGCGCCCGCCGCGGGCGAAGAGGGGAAGCCGGGTTTCGGTCGCCTGAACATCACGCCGGGCGGGGCCGGTATATTCCGTGTCGTCCCACCATGAGTACCAGCGGCCTTCGGGGAAATATATCTCCCGGGTCGTCGAACCGCGGCGAAGCACGGGCGCGAGCATCAGGGCGTCGCCGAGCATCGCCTGCCCCCATATCCCTTTCGTTTCGGGATCTTCCTGGAACTCGAGGCAGAGCGGCCGGAGTATCGGCAGGCCGGTGTCGAACGCTTCGCGGGCGAGTCGGTAGTAATAAGGGAGAAGCCGCATCCGCAGCTTCAGATGCAGCCGGAAACTCACTTCGCAGGATGCGTCGATCCCCCACGGATCCCGCTCGGCGACCCGGGGAGAGGAGAAATACCGGGCGATCGGGTTGAAGAGGGCCCACTGGGCGTAACGCTTGTGCAGCTCGGCCGACGGTTTGCGGAACAGCCCGAACACGTCCGCGCCCCAGTACGCGAAACCGAGAAGGCTCATGTTCAGGCCGCATCGCATGGTGCCCCGGATGTGCCGGTATTTCGGGGTCTGGTCGCCCAGGAAAACGGCCGGGAACCGCTGCGAGCCCGCCCACGCGGTCCGGGAGAATACCAGGGGACGCTTTTCGCCGCCCAGGTACTCCCGCGTCTTTTCGTAAACGGCCCGCGAATAGTAGAAGCAGTAGATGTTGTGAAACTCACCGGGATCGAGACCGCCCGCCGAAGTCGATCCCTCCGGCAGATACTCCCCTCCGTCGTTCTTGAAAAAGCGCACCCCCTGGTCGAGGAGCGGCTCCTGGAGCGAGAACCACCAGTCCGCCGCCTCCGGGTTCGTGAAATCCAGGGCGCCGCCGCGCCCCAGCCACCAGGTCACCCGCCTTGCGGCGAGAAAACCCCGCTCTTCCGCCTTCCGGAATTCATACGCGGCGTCGTCCTTCGAGAGGAGCGGCACTCCGCGGGGAGCGTTGCGCGCCAGGAGGCGGACGAGAGGCTTGATGAGCGGCAGGGCCCGCCTGTTGATATACGGCGTATAGATCAGCCCGAGTTTCACGCCCGCGGAATCGAGACGGCGGATCAAATCCGCGGGATCGGGAAAGAGGTTCAGCCGCCACTGGAAGTTATGGAAACCCTCCTCCCAGTGGTAGTCGAGGATTACGGCGTCGAGCGGGATCCGCCGTTCGCGGTGACGCTTCACCCGATCGAGAGTCTTTTCCTGGTTTTCCACCGGGAAAGCGGTGTTCCAGAGGCCGAAGCACCATGCCGGAACCAGGGGCGGGCGGCCGGTGAGGCGCGTGTAATCCCGCAGTATCCGCTTGAAGGACGGGCCGCGGATGACAACGAAATCGAGTCCGCCGCCGCGGAACCGGAGCCTTAACCGCCCGTCGGGCCGGTTGATATCGACCCTTCCCCGGTGGGAATTCAGCACGAGGATGAGCCAGCCCCGGTCGCTGAGGAAGCAGGGAAAAGCCGAGTAGGTCCTCCTCCCCTGCAGAAAGGAAGGAGCCTCCCGGTTGTAGAGCTCAAGGGAACCCGATTCGCGCCTGAACCCGTTGAACCACTCCCCGAATCCGTAGAAACCCTCGCCCGGAGACGTCTCGATATCGAGAACCGGGCGGGCGCCGCCTCCCTGCTGACCGATGCGCAGCCGAAGAAAGCAGCCGCCGTCGGCATCGTAGAAAGAGAAACGTTCCTCCGAACTGTCGTATTCTACGTGGATGGACCCTGCATCGTCGTCTCCCTCGCCGCCGCCGTTGTGGGTACCGTCTCCTGCTCCGTTTTCGCCGTCTTCGTGACCATCGCCGCCGCTCACGCTGTCGCAACCGGTACCGTCGCTACCACAACCGGTCCTGCCGCCGGAGCTCCCGCCACCGTCACGATCCCCGCCACCGTCACGACTCCCGCCACCGGCCGGGCCGGCGCACCGATCCGCCGCCACGGGATGAGAACTTCCGGGGTGCGGAAGGAGAACCTGGTCCGCGAAGGCCGCCTCTTCGAAGAGGCCGTTTTTCGCCGCGGTGATCCTGGCCCCGCTCTCCCCTATATAGTAGAGACGCGCGAAAGGCGCGCTCCCTTTTTCGAAGTGGATGCAGTCATCGGCTGTGTTCAAAGCGGCCGCTCCGGGGTGGGTTAAAAATCATCCGGATCGAGGTCTGCATGGATAAGTGCATCTTCGAGGTAGGGCACCGTTATACGGTCGGTCAGGTCCGGAAAATCACCGAGAAGGTCGATCGCCGAATGGAGAGTCGAGATTCCTTCCTCGCGTCTGCCCTCCAGCAGGTCGATGGTCGCAAGATTGGCTGATACTTCCCATGAATCCGGAAGAAGCCCGCCGGCCAGTTCGAGATAGTCGCGGGCCAGCCGGTAGTTCATGAAAGGCGTTTTCATGCAGTACTTTGCGCTGCAGAGATAGTGGGCTCCTCTAAGCCGGGGCTCGAATTCGATGAATTCGAAGAAATCATCCGTGGAAACGTCTGATGAATCCGGATGAGTCGTTTCCCCCTCGTATTCAATGAAATCGGCGGGCAGGATCTCCATAATCCTGGAGAAGAGCTCGTTTGCCAGAAGCGCGTTGCCTTCGGGTGAGGGATGGCAGTTATCGGCTACCAGGCTCAGCCCGGGAATGCCGTCCGGTGAATGCCGGGCCAGCAGTGAATCCGCATCCACCAGGATGGCGCTGCTCTGAGCCGCATTGTGCCTGATATAATCGTTCAACCGGGTGGATGCTCTGTTCGGGAAAGGATCGGTATCCCTCGCCTTTACGAGATATCGAGCCGCCCTCCGGGGAGATCCTTTTGCCAGATAAAACCTTCCCCACAGGAAATATAGAAGCGGCTCTTCCGGATACGCGTCGGAGAGCTCAACCAGAACGGTCTCGGCCCGATCCGTTTCACCGTCGGCGAGCAGGTTCCTTATATCGGAAATCCCGTCCTCGAAGACGGTATCCCTGGTCGTGAAGGTGAAAAGCCCCACATGGTTCCAGAAAACGTGAGACTCTGAAACAGCGGCCGGAATATAGAGAGGCGGCCAGTCGCGGATATTCGAAGGAGCGGTGCAGAGGAGAAGCGGTATATCCTTCTGGTCGGCGAAGCGGATAATGATGTCGATGTTTTCCTTGAAAGCTTCCACTCGCCTTTCGAGAGCGAATTCATGGTTATTCATGGGAGGGATGTGCCGCAGTTCGGGCGAGAGGTCCATTTCCAGCTGCATTTTTCCGACGCCGTGCCGGATGAGTCTGCTGAGGGCGAGTTTATCGAGCCTGCGCCTTACAAGGTATTTCATCGCTTCGCGCTCTGTCTCGAGCAGGGTGGTCAGATATTCATTGTGGCCCGTAAGCACTATTAATATATCGGGTTTATACTGAAACGTGGCCGCGATTTTCGCGCAGACATATGAGGACGGCCTGCCGGCCTTGCCGAAATTTCCGATGGTGATTCTCTTTCCCGGCAGGCCCTTTTCCAGGAGAAACCCGAGATGATAAAGGAAGCAGGTAAGGCGCTCGGGTCTGGAATCGCAGCCGCCCCGGTCTCCCTCCACGGTGGAGCCGCCGTAGGCGAAAACCCTGAGTTCTCCCGGTTCTTTCGGATTCAGGATGACCGGACTGATTTCTTCAGTCGCGAAAGCGCTGACAGGCTCAAAGCGGGGTTCCACGTACCGTGCCGCCGTTTCGATCAGCACAAGGACGACGCCGACCGCTATTACAGTGAAAATGATCGTTTTCCAAACTGCCATGGAGTCGTATCCCCCTGCCGCGAGAGCCGCGAACAGGATACCTTAAACGCCGCCGGGAGTCTAATGAACCTTTTTCGCAATCGCGCAAAAAAAGCGAGACTCGTGCTTCTGCTTCACGGCCCGGATTTCCCTTATAGCAATGTCGTTTCCGGGCTTGAAGAATTTATGCAGTTCATTTAGCTTATTTTCTGACTCTAATCAAAACAAATCAGGAAGGAGAACCCCATGCTGTTTAAATCATGCTCCCTTCTGCAGGCCCTGACCTTAGTCATACTGGGATGCGGCTGCGCCTGTTCGGCGACAATCCGCGTGCCCTCGGAACAGCCGACCATCCAGGCCGGAGTCGATGCCGCGTCGGTCGGCGACACGGTGCTCGTCGCCGACGGCACCTATATGGGTCCGGAGAACAGAAACATAGACTACCGGGGGAAAGACATATCCGTATTGTCTGAAAACGGCCCCGGCAAAACCGTCATAAACATTCAGAAAGCCGGAAGGGGATTCAACTTCCATTCTTCGGAAAGCAATGCGGCGTTGCTGGCGGGATTTACCATCATGAACGGAGAGGCGGAAGAAGGGATAGAGGAAGCAGGCGCCGGGATCCGTTGCCACAATTCTTCACCGACCATCGCGAATTGTTTAATCCGGGATAATTACTCAGAAGAGGTGGGCGGAGGTATAAGCTGTGGAGCTTATTCAATTATTACCGATTGCATTATTTCAGAAAATTCGGCCGGTTATTCTGCAGGTGCTGGCGGCGGGGTCCACTGTTTTGAGAATTCTATCATCGCTGACTGCGATATCTCGGATAATACCACCGACGGTGATTATGGCAGTTCAGCCGGGGGAATACAATGCGGGCATAACACGATAATCGTTAATTGCAATATCACGGAGAACCGTACCATAGGCTATTTTTCTCACGGCAAAGGCGGCGGGATTTGGATGTGTGGGAGCGCAACAGCCGAAAATTGCATCATCGCACGCAACTATGCGAGGGGATGGGGCGGCGGGATATATGAGAACTCTGGCTCTGATGCTATCGTCTTAAATTGCACGATTACCGAAAACAGCGCCGGCGAGGACGGCGGCGGGATTTGCGGCTCCCCGATTGTCACGAATTGTATTATCTGGGCTAACTCACCTGATGCGATAGCCGGTTCTCCAACGGTTTCATATTCAAATATACAGTGTGGTTCGAAAGGCGAGGGGAATATCGATGAAGACCCGCTGTTTACATTAGTGCCCTGGTTCGGATTCGTTTACGGTCTTCGCACCGCGTCTCCCTGCATCGACGCCGGCGATCCGTCCATCGATGACGCCGTCTTCGACTCGAATCCCCGCTGTCCGCCCTGGTATATCAACGGTTCCCGCTCCGACATGGGCGCATACGGCGGCCCGGGCAACGCCGGGTGGCTCGACTGATCCTGTTTCGCGTCACCGTCAAGAAAGCCTGTTATTATTCGTAACTTCCAATTTGAAAGAGGCTTACGGCTGATCGGCATTTTGTCACGTGACAAAAATCGCTGCTCTGAAAGGTGTGGACCGGGAATCGGCCGGCGCTGGTGCGGAAACGGAGCCTGGAAAGGTTGGAAAACACCGAAAAAAATCGGGAACTTCGAAACAAGAGACTTGTAAAAATTGACCTGGTATATTTTTATACCGGTTCTGCGCATATTGCAGGTATTGAATGGTTCGGCCCGATAATGGTCGACATGCCTGGGTAATTCTTCGAGGAACAGGAAAAGGGAGCGGGAACGATCCGAAACGCCGCCGGAACCGGGTTGAGACGTCCCGGTCGCAGGTTCGGAGGGTCCGCGCTCTCTGCAGGGGAGAAAGAGAATGTCGCTCGCGATTACTGAAATCAATGAGCTCGTGAAGCGTGAAAGCGGCTTCGTCGAAAAGCTGCGTTACGAAATCGGCAAGGTCATCGTCGGCCAGGAGTACGTGATTGACAGGCTGCTTATCGGCCTGCTCACCAGGGGGCACATACTGCTCGAAGGGGTTCCGGGTCTTGCGAAGACCCTGGCGGTCAAAACCCTCGCCGGAGCGGTGGATGCGCAGTTCACCCGCATTCAGTTCACTCCCGACATGCTGCCGGCCGACGTGATCGGCACCACCATATACAACCAGGTGGACGGGACCTTCACTCCCAAGAAGGGGCCGATATTCTCGAATCTGGTGCTTGCCGACGAGATAAACAGGGCGCCGGCCAAGGTGCAGAGCGCCCTCCTCGAGGCGATGCAGGAGTTCCAGGTCACCATCGGCGAATCCACCTTCCCCCTGGACGAGCCGTTTCTCGTGCTCGCGACGCAGAATCCCATCGAGCAGGAGGGCACGTACCCGCTCCCCGAAGCCCAGGTCGACCGTTTCATGCTCAAGCTGAAAATCGACTATCCGGACCGCGGCGAGGAAAAGAAGATCCTGTCGAGGATGGCGCGGGTCCGCACCGACCTGGAAGTTGAGCGGGTGATAACCCCTGCCGATATCCTGCGGGCCAGGGAAGTGGTGGACGAGATCTACATGGACGACAAGATCGAGAATTACATCATCGATATCGTGTTCGCCACCCGCAGGCCGTCGGAATACGGCCTCGATATCGCGCCGCTCATCGAATACGGAGCTTCGCCGCGGGCCACCATCAACCTGGTCCTGGCTGCCCGGGCCCATGCATTTCTCAGCGGCCGCGGGTATGTTTCTCCCCAGGATGTAAAGGCGATTGGCCCCGATGTCCTGAGGCACAGGGTCATAGTTTCGTATGAAGCCGAAGCAGAGGAAATGGCCTCCGAAAATATCATAGAGAAAATATTCGAGGAGATTGAGGTGCCCTGAGCCGTCGAGCGGGGCCGGTAGAAGCGATCCGCGGCAGGGGTGGTCGGCATCCCGGCGGGCGCAGCAGGAATCGACCCGCATTCAGCCCCGGCGTTTAACCGCGCCGAACCCGGGAACGGTTGAATGATACCGAGCGAAATACTCAAACAGGTAAGGCAGATCCAGATCCGCACGCGGAAGACGGTCAACGACATCATGGCCGGCGAATACCATTCCGTCTTCAAGGGCCGCGGCATGGAATTCGACGAAGTCCGCGAATACACCCAGGGAGACGACGTCCGGTCGATCGACTGGAACGTGACGGCCCGCCTCGGATCCCCCCACGTGAAAACCTATGTGGAGGAACGGGAGCTGACCATAGTCTTCTGCGTGGATATAAGCTCGTCCGGGGCTTTCGGCACATCCGACAAGCTCAAGAGCGAAATCGCCGCGGAGCTTTGCGCGGTCCTCGGGTTTTCCGCGGTCAAGAACAATGACAAAGTAGGGCTGATCCTCTTTACCGACGGCATCGAGCTGTTCATCCCCCCGAAAAAAGGGACCCGCCACGCGCTGCGCGTCATCCGGGAGCTCCTTTATCATCGTCCGGAGCGATCCAGCACCGATATCGGCGGCGCTCTCGAATATCTGAACCGGGTCACGCGGCGGCGGGCCATCGTCTTCCTGGTATCCGATTTTTACGATGAAGGTTTCAGCCGCGATCTGCTGCTGACGGCCAGGCGTCACGATCTCATCCCGGTGGTCGTGCGGGATCCGGTGGAAGAGGAGATGCCCGGGGTCGGTCTCGTCGAGTTCGAAGACGCGGAGACCGGTGAACGGCTGCTCATGGATACCGGGAGCAGCGGTGTCAGGAAAGTTTACCGGAACAGCACCGGTTCGGCCCGGGAGGAACTGGAGGAGCTGTTCACATCGGTGGGGGTGGACGCGATCCGGGTGGATGCTTCAAAACCTTATGTTCTAGAGCTGGTTCGTTATTTCAAAGGCCGCGCCAGGAGGTTGTGACGCATTTTATGACGCATTCCGGGCATGACTCTCGCGTCGGATAGGGCGACTGCGCCGGCAAACGTTTAAAGTTCGAGGTGAAATCGATGGCGGATGAAAAAAAGATGGATTTCAGCCTTCCGGGAGATGAGTCCGTGCGTGGAAGCGCCGTGTCCGGGGGGGCGCCGGTTCTGAATATCGTGATAGCGGCTCTGCTGGTTCTTGTACTGGCTTTTCAGGTCTACGAGCAATTTGCCGGTTCGGATGTCAGCGGTCCCGGGGGGGCTGCGGCCGGTTTCCCGGCGCGCCGGACCGATGCGGCCACCGAAAAGGCGATCGCGCTTGCCCTCGAGGACAGGGGGCTTTTCCGCGCTTCCGCCGACGCATGGAAAAACTACTTATCCTCAGCCGGGGATATTACCGCCGAAGAGGAGGCGTCACTTCTCTACCGGGTTGGACGTAACTTCCAGGATGCGGGCGAGTATGAATCCGCCCTCGAATACTACTTCAGGAGCGAGGATGCCGCGTCCCTGGATGAGCTGGCAGGCGAAATCGGTTCACGCAAAAAGGACTGCTTCAGGAGTCTCGGTAATGTAACGGGCCTGAACAGGGAAATACGCGCCTCGACGGATATCGACGGCGGGACCGTTTCCGGCGACGAACCGCCGCTCGCGGAGATAGGCTCATTCAAGATAACGGGCGCCGACCTTCAGCGAAAAGTAGAGGAGATCGTCGACATGCAGCTCGGGGCGGCGGGTTACGGCATTCCGCAGGCGCAGCTGACCGCCCGCAAGGAAGAGATAATGAAGGGAATGCTTGAAGGCGAGCGGAAATCCGAACTGCTGTCGCAGCTCGTCCAGGAGGAATTGTTCTACAGGGAAGCCCTGGAAGCGGGGCTCGAAAAGAAGGCGGGGGTAGTCAGGACTCTCGAAATGACGCGCAGAAGCCTGCTCGCTTCTACCTTCCTGAAGGAGACGCTTGATTCGGTAAGGGAGCCTTCGGAGGTTGAACTGCGGGCTTTCTTTGAAGGCAACCGGGCCATGTTCGCCGAAGCGGCAGCCCCGGGAAGCGGCCGGGCGGGCGATCCGGGCGCACCTCCGGCAGCGGCAGCGGCTGAACCGACCTTCGAGGAGGCGGCGCCCGCGGTGGAGGCGGCCTGGCGGGCCGGCGAGGAGGAGCGGCTTCTCAGGGAATTGTCCCAGAGGCTGATGGCGAAGCACAAGGTGAAGTTCTACCGGTAAAAACAGGTTTTACCGATTCGGGAATCCCGTGAATGGGAGAAAAGACAAACAAACAAAATGCGCGAAGACGACGGGGGCGGCCGGCGTTTCGAACAGCGGTGCGGTTGATTATCCTTTCGTCGGTTTGTTTGCTGTTTTCGTGCGCCGGAAACCGGGAGCAGGGTTCCGCTGCAGGAAAAAGAAACGATGAGGCGCCTTCCAGACATGTCCGCTCCTTCACCCGCGGCGGGGCGCCGGTCAGGGTGGAAGTTTCGACTTCGGCCGACAGCATCACCATCGCGGACCAGCTCGAGCTCGTGATATCAACCATTTACGGGCCGGGATGCACGGCTGCGCTTCCATCTCTCGCCGATCTCGATCTCGGCGGATTTCTCGTGAGGGACCACCGTTTCGAAGGGCCCGCCGCAACGGTCGGAGATTCTCTCAGGGAATCGGTTTTCCTCACGCTGGAGCCCCAGCTGAGCGGTGAGTATATCATCGCGCCCTTCACCGTAACATTCGTCCTGGAGGGCGAAACGGTTCCGTCGTCCGGCGTATCCACCCCGGAGGACGAAACAGATGCGTCCCGGACACTGGTCCGGTCTGAAACCGCCGCGAGTGACGAAACGCTGAAGCCGGTCCACGAAATTGTCACCGATCCCGTGGAAATAACTGTCGGATCCCTGCTCGGCGGAGAGACATCACAGCTTTCGATCCGGGATGTTCACGGGCCGGTGCGTCTCCCCCGGAATATGAAACCCTGGTACCTGGGAACCGGGATCCTGGTGCTGGCCGCCGGCCTGATTTTCGCCGCGTTCAAGATCTTCAGCAGCCGCCGCAGGGCGGAGACTGAACAACCGGAGCTGTCCGCCTACGAAAAGGCGATCGCCAGGTTGAAGCGCCTTCGCGCCGAAAACCTTGTAGAGCGGGAACTTTACGAAGAATTCGTCATCGAGCTTTCCCGCATAATGAGGGTCTATATCGGCGAAAGGTTCGATGTGAGAGCTCCGGAAAAAACCACTGAGGAATTTCTGGAGACGATTCTGCACGACCGCAACTTCAGCGATGACCATCGCACCGTTCTCGGTGATTTTCTCACGAGCTGCGACCTGGTTAAATTCGCGAAACACGCCCCGGCGGCGTCGGAGCTTCAGGAAAGTCTCGATCTTACTCTGAAATTCATAACTGAAACCAGGCCTGAAATTAAGGGAGGAGCAGCGGGTTAGTGGAATTCGTAAGACTGTATTTACTGGTTTCGCTGGCAGTGTTCGGGCTCTTTGCGCCGTTGATGCTGATCTTCTACCGTTCCAGCCGGCGAACCTCCACCATCCGCTTTTCGAACACGGCGGGCGCCCGCCGGGCCGCGTCAGGCGGCGTTCGTAAAAAGGCGCGACACCTGCTCCCCATCCTCCGGCTGCTCGCCCTGGCCCTGTTCCTTACCGCATTCGCCCGTCCCCGCTCCGGCGAGGAAATCACGGAGGTGCACACGAAAGGAGTCGCCATCCAGATGGTGCTCGACCGGTCGGGAAGCATGCAGGAGAAGTTCAGCACCGGAAGCGGCGGGTCCGTAACGCGGTTCCAGGCGGTCAAGAAGGTTTTCACCGATTTCGTCAATGGCGGGAACGGGTTCGCCGGCCGTCCCGCGGATATGATAGGCCTTACATCCTTCGCCCGTTTCGTCGAGGAAAACTGCCCCCTTACGCTGGATCACGATAACCTGGCTGGATTCGTCGAGAGCAGCGACATCGCCACCGGGGCGGAGGACGGCACCGCTATAGGCGATGCCATCTACCACGCGAGCCTCGGCCTGATCGCCGTGGAGGATCTTCTCGAAGAAGCAGCCGTGGCGGGTGAGGAATATCATATCGAGTCGAGGGTCCTCATCCTGCTGACCGACGGAAAGCAGAACGCCGGAGAGTTCGAACCCGCTGAGGCCGCTGAATTCGCGAAGGAGAACGACATCAGGATCTACACCATAGCCGTAGGAGGACGGGAAAGTTTCAAAAGTGTCGACCGGCTGCTGGGCGGCGCCTTCCAGTTTTTCACGGGCGAACGCATCGACACGCGGCCGCTGGAGCGGGTCGCCCGGATTACCGGCGGTGAATTCGCCAAGGCAGAAAGCGCATCCGAGCTGAGACGGATATACGAGCGGATAGACGAACTGGAGAAAACGCCCTTTCAGCACAAGTTCGTGCGTTACAAGGAACACTTTCAAAAATTTACGGCCGCCGGGCTGCTGTTGATACTCTTCGAGCAGATCCTGGCCGCAACCTGGCTGCGCAGGATTCCCTGAGCAGTGATAGCCCTCCGCCGGGCCCTTGCCGGCAGCGGAGGCGAATAACCCGAGTCCGGAGACTTTGCAATGTTCGGTCCGGAACACTTTCAATTCGAAGATGTAAGAGTCGTCGCCCTCATGTTCTTATTGCCGGCGATGTTTCTCCTTTACATATACCTGTTTATCAAAAAGAATAAATCCCTCGCCGGGTTCGCCCGGGCCGAAACCCTTGGACGCATTTCGATCAACGTCAGCAGGACCAAGCAGAAGGTGAAGGCCGGGATGATCATAGCGGGCATTTTCTTCACCGTTCTCGCCCTGATGCGACCCCAGGGAGACCCGGTGGAGCAGGAGGTCAGGAAACGGGGCAGGGACGTGGTGTTCCTGCTCGACATCTCGAAGAGCATGCTGGCGCAGGATCTCAAGCCGAACCGCCTTGAACGCGCCAAGATTGCGATAAACGACGTCCTCGACCGGATGGAGGGCGACCGCGTCGGGCTAGTCGTCTTCGCCGGCCAGGCCGCCCTCAAGTGCCCTTTGACGCACGACTACAATTTCTTCCGGACGGTCCTGAACCGCGTTTCCGTGAGGGATGTAAGCCGGGGAGGGTCGCTGATCGGCGACGCCATCCGGATGGCGGTGGAGCGGATGTTCAAAGGTATCGAAGGGAAATACAAAGACATTATCATTATTACGGATGGGGACGATCACGATTCTTTTCCGGTGCAGGCCGCCGAGAAGGCCGCCGACGCCCAGGTGCGAGTTCATACCGTCGGTCTCGGCGACCCGGATGGAACGCGGATCCCTCTGACCGGCGGCAATGCGGGGTTCGTCACCCACAGGAACGAAGTCGTGAGGAGCGGTCTGAACGCAGATTTACTGAGGGAAATCGCTTCGGTGACTCCCGGCGGGGTTTACATTCCCGTCGGCACCGGCACCATGGACCTGGGAGAGCTGTACATAAAGGTCATCGCTCCGGCGGCAAAGAAGGAGCATGAATCCAAACGTGCAAAAGTCTGGCAGGAATGGTACCAGTTCTTCCTCGTGTTCGCCATCCTGCTTTTTATCGGCGAATGGTTCGTGGGAGAACAACGCAGCAAGAACGGAATAATAACGCAAAGATGAGATATCCCGGGAAAAACATGACAATCAGGCGGGCTGCGATCCGTTTTTTCCTGCTCCCTCTATTTTTCGTTGCCTTTCCGGCCGCGGGTCCCGTTTTCGGGTCCTCTCCTGAAAATAGGGTGACACAGGGAGTCGCAGCTTATAACAGCGGGGATTTCTTGAAGGCGATCGAGCTGTTCGGCGAAGCATCCGTGCGTTATCCCGAGTCGCCCCTGATCCAGTTCGATACCGGCCTCTGCTACTACCGGCTTGACGCACTCGATGACGCGGATTCTCTTTTCGCCTGCGTCGCATCGAACAGGGAAGCCTCCCAGGCACTGCGATTCAAGGCGATTTACAACAGGGGCAATACGGCATTCCTCGAATCTGAAAAACTTCTTGCCGCCGGAGACCTTGAAAGCGCCCTGGAAAAACTCCGTGACGCGGCGCTTTATTATCGTGATGCAGCCGATCCGGAAATAGAAGAGGATATTCGTCTCGACGCGACCCACAACCTGGAGGTCGTGCAAATCCGGATCAAGGACCTCCTCGACAAGATCAAGCAGGCGCAGGAGGAGCAGGAACGGCAGCAGGAGCGGATGAAGCGGCTGGTGGAAAAAATGACACGGTTGATCAACAGGGAGACCGGCATCGTGAAAGGTCTCTCCACCGGCCTGACTCCTCCCGATGATGTCGCCGCCATCCAGGATACCAATCTCGTGGAGACGGTTGAAGCGATAGACACCCTATCGGTTATGAACGCCGAAATCGCCGCCGCGGCCGGCGTGCCACAGGGTGCGTCCGGGGGTGGCGGAGGGGGGCTCCCCGGCGGTCCAGGGCAGATGGGTTCACCTCCCGGAATTCCACCCGGAGTTTTACCCGGAGGAGCGCCGGGGGACAGTATGGCGGTCCCGACCTCTCCTTTTGTCGAAGTCGCCGGATTGCTCGAAGAGGCGGCCGATAACGAAAGGAGCGTTCTCGGAGAACTGGCGGACCGGCAGCCGGAGGAAGCTGTTGAACCCGCTGAAAATGCGCTCGGGCTAATGGCGGAAGCCTTGAAAAAGCTGCTGGAGAACCTGCAGTCCGACTCCGGCGGGCAGCAGCAGCAGCAACAGCAGCAGCAGCAGCAGCCGGAAGGGAGCGACCAGCCTTCCGGGGACTCCGGCGGGCAGCAGGAACAGCAGCAGGAGCCTGAACCGGAGCAGGATCAGGGCGGCGAAAACAAAGATGAGGAACAGCAGGAGGAGGAGAGCGAACAACGCAGGATGAACCCCCGGGAAGCCAGGGAAGAGCTCGCCAAGCTGCGCGACAGGTATGCGAAAGAACAGGAAGAGATCGAGAAGGAGCTTGAAAAAAGAGGCTACAGGAAAAAGGATGAGCATCGGACACGGGTCGATATGGACTGGTAATCATACGGGGTCGCATCGTGGCGGGTTGCCTGCCTTCGCTGTTTTAGCCGCGGTGATTTTCCTTGTGCTCGCAGCAGGCTTTTCGAAACCTTCGCGGGCCGGTGAAAAGGCTTCCGTCACCGTCGACGCAACGATTCGGCCTCACCTCGTTTACCTCGGCGACACAGCCACTCTCGAAGTCATCGTCAGCGGTACTGCGGAAGGCGAAGCGAGCGCTGAAATTCCACCGGTAAACGGCCTCTCCTTCTCAGGCCCATCCCTTCAGCGGAATACCCGGACGAGCATCGTGAACGGAGCCATCACCCATCTCCGAACCGTCACGATGACATACAAAGTCACCCCGCTCCGGACCGGCGAATTCAAAATTCCTTCGATCACCGTTACCCTTGAGGGCGATACATACAGAACCAAACCAGTCGGACTCCGTGTTTCCGAACCCCCGTCGGATGACGCGATCAAGCTCGGAACCTCCGTTTCAACGGCTGAATGCTGGGCGGGAGAACCCGTGGATGTCTCATACATGTGGTACCTGGCGGAGGACATAGAGGGGTATACCTACACGATACCGCTTCTCGACAAGAAGGACGAACTTTCCCTGGATGTGAAAAATACCCGCCCGTCCGTCCTCGGGGGTGAACTGATCAGAGGCGCGGCATCTCCCCATGGCGAGCAGTCCAGGATTGAGATATCCGGGTACGAGGTGCCGGCGCAGAAGTTCGCCGTCACCATCGACGGTGTCGATTACATCGTTTACGCGGTAACTTTCAGAATCTACCCCCCGGCTCCCGGAATGCAGGATTTCGGCAGCGCCGCCGTCAAAGCGAGAGTGAAACACGGGACCAAGGTTGTAATAGATGAGTTCTGGGGCCGGAGAAGGCGGGTGCCAGATTACAAGAATCTTTACGCTTACGGAGATCCGGTCACCGTTTATGTCAAAGCTCTCCCCCCCGAAAACGCCCCTTCCGGGTTCAGCGGCGCGGTAGGCGTTTTCTCCATCGACGTGTCGACGGATGAATCGGTTGTCAAGGTCGGCGATCCTCTGAGGCTCCGCATCACCGTGAGCGGCGACGGTCTTCTTTCACGGGTGGAGCGGCCGCTCCTGTCCGAACAACCCGCTTTCGCCGGTTTCCAGGTCACTGAAAGCCTCGAGCCCGGACAGATGAACAAAGAAGAAGGAAGCGTGGTTTTCGAGCAGGTTGTGCGCCCCGCTTCCGGAGATATCGAACAGGTTCCCGCGGTTGAATTCTCCTTTTTCGATGCGGACCGGAACGTCTACAGGACGGTCAGCAGTGAGCCGGTTCCTCTCAAGGTGCTTCCTACGAAAGTAGTTACAGCCGACGACGTCCTGGGCCGGAGGATCGAGCTCCCGGGCGTGGAAGCGAAAAAAGTAGAAGCGAGGGAAGGTGTTGTCAGGTCGGCGTACAATCAACCGGATATATTCGACAATCAAATTGTTCCGTTAGGCGGTTTACTGGCTGTGGCGGGAGCTCCGCCGATCGCCTACGGAGCGCTGGCCCTGGTTTTTCGCCGACGACGCCGGCTGAGGGGGGACAGACGCTATGCCCGTCAGAAACGGGCGGCTAAAAGGGCCGAAGCGAATCTTAAAACGGCCAGGGAAGCCGCTGCCGCGAAAGATGACGGGAAATTTTTCGATGCCGTGGCTGCGGCTCTCGGAGGATATGTTTCCGATATGCTCGATCTCGGTCGTGGAGAGTTGACCGTGAGTGACGTGAAAGATCTTCTCGACAGGGGAGCGCTTTCCGTCGATGCGGCGAAGAAGGCCGCCGCCGTGCTCGAAAGGTGCGACACGGGCAGGTTCGGCGGCGTGTCGCTCCACGGCGAGGAACTCCGGAGCCTGATCGCTGCCGCCAGGGACGCGATGACCGCCGTGAGGAAGGGAGCGTTTTGATATTGCCGCCCGCCATCAGGAATATCTTTACGGCGCCGGGCAAGACGATGGTAATGCCCGGACAAACTCCGATCCATCAGTATTTACGGTTATTCCTGTCTGCCTTGTTCTTCGTCGGGACGCTTGAAATGCTGCCGGCGGCCGTTTTCGCGGATTCAACCTCCGGGAATGAAGCGATGCTGCTCCGGCAGGCGCACGATCTCTATACAGGAAGCATGGACGCACCGGAAGATGAAGCCGAAAAAATGCTGCGCAGGTCCGCTTCGCTGTATGGAAGACTTGCAGTCGAAAAAGGCATCAGAAACGGTTATCTCTATTATAATATCGGCAACTGCCACCTGCGCCTCGGCGAACTCGGAACGGCGATTTATTACTACCGGAAAGCGGAGATACTTCTGCCCCAGTTCAAGGATCTCAGGGAGAATCTTCGCACCGCGGAGGGTCAGCGCCGCGACAAGGCGCCCCGCGGGCAGCTTGCTTCCGTGTGGCGCACCCTCTTTTTCTGGCATTTTCTCGCCGGGTTACGCACGCGGGTATTCCTTTTCGCCGGTTTCTACCTGGCCGGATGGGTCGCGCTGATCGCCAGGTTCAGATATCGACGGCCCGTCCTGAAAGTAATCGCTTTCCTATCTCTTTTCTTTTCGGCTGTTTTTTTTCTTTCGGTCTCGGCAACGGCACTGACCCTTCATTATTCCAACGCCGGCGTGCTGGTGACCGATCAGTTTGAAGCGCGGACAGGGCCCGGGGAGAGTTATGATCCCGCATTCACCGGGCCTCTCCACGATGGCTGCGAATTCGAAAAAATAGGGAGCGAGGGCGGCTGGCTGGAGGTAGAGCTCCAGACCGGCGACAAATGCTGGATAAGGAACGACCGGGAAGTGGCCAGGCTCATCCGGGAGTGAAGCAATATTTCGCTCAACAGTCCCGGATGGTCCGCATCAGCTCGAGAGCAAGCGTCGTATCAGCCCGAATTATTTAAATAGAGGGACAAACAAATTATTGCGGTGACGCGCAGGAGCCGGATCCGCAAAAATCAGTCGCGCTTGCGGACAACCTCTATTCCACCTTGTCCAGGTGAACATCCATCTGCGGATACGGAATCGAAATACCGTTTTCGTCGAAAGCAAGCTTGATCTTTTCTGTCAAATCAAACTTCACTCCCCAGTAGTCCGCGGCATTCACCCACGGTCTGACCACGAAATTCACGCTGCTGTCGGCTAATTCAGCCACGGCGATCTGAGGAGCCGGATCTTTGAGGATCCGTTCATCGGAATCGATAATATCCTGCATGACATCGCGCGCTTTTTTGATATCATCTCCGTACCCTATTCCAAAAACCATGTCGACGCGTCTGGTCGGCTCGGTCGAGTAGTTTGTTATAGCGCCGCTGTAGATCGAGCCGTTCGGAACGATGACCGTCTTATTGTCCGGTGTTTTAAGAAGAGTAGTGAAAATACTGATCTTCTGAACCACTCCCGAGATACCACCGGCTTCGACATAATCGCCATTCTCAAAAGGTTTGAAGATAATGAGCATCACTCCTGATGCGAAATTCTGAAGAGAGCCTTGCAGTGACAGGCCGATGGCAAGACCCGCCGCACCAATGAGAGCCACGAGGGATGTCGTATCGACCCCCAGGTGCCTGAGCGCCGCGATAATCACAACAAGAAGCAGAAACGTGTTGAGTATCGCGGTAAGAAAATCGACGAGCATCTGGTCCATCTTCGATCGCGTCAGCAACTTTCCGCAAATCCTGACGATAAACTTGGCTGCCAAGCGACCCACGATAAAGATAATCAGGGCAACTACCAGTTTGAGCAGCCATGGCATAATCAAGCCGGCGAAAATTTCATCCATTCGTTTCTCCTTCTGGTTGATTATGTATTATAAGTGCGAGGAACCGCACACGATTCGAGATGGAATTTACCTGTAGCGAAATAACCTTTATAAATCAATTGAAATTCTCGGTCCCAATTCAGGCATCAGGATTGGGACCTGACGAATCGGATGTTTCGCGACCGTTCGCAAGAGATGCGGAACCCATCCACGCGGGACTGATCATTCCTGTCGAATTCGATTATAAAACGCGGGCATCGGAAAAGGTCATCATGAACGTGGGTGCAGGGAATCGTCGAGCTGCCGGGTGTCCGGACGACGATGCCGTTTGTTCCAGGCGAAACGGAGTATTGAACGTCCAGCTCTTCGCTGGTGAACCGGCCCTCGTACGCGGTAAAAACCGGTTCAGCGATTCCGGCGGGGTCGATCCGTGAGTAGAATACGGTATCCGTCGGCGATTGAATGGTCAAGCCAGCTGCTTCCTCCGGCCCGGCGGGGTCGAAGATAATCTGCAGATCCGCTTCCTTGATGAAGAAAGATTTATCACTTCCCGGGTAGAGAACCAGCGGATCCAGGCCGGCGACGAACGCGGTGAGGCTGTTTCCCCCCCTGGCTATAACTGCAATCGCTCCGGACGATTGCCGGTACGTTCCGGTACATCGATCGAGCTTGCCGGGATCGACCGCGAGCGCTCTCCGGCGGTTGACATATTCGTCGTCCGGTTTGCCGCCGGTGAAATACTCCTCGAGATAAAGATCGGAAATCCGGCGCGACAGTGAGAATGACCTGCCGAAAACGAAATTGCTGACCACCAAAACAGTGAAGCGCTGTTCCGGAAACCGCATGATGTAGGATCGGTAACCCCATCCACCGCCGCCGTGCTCGAGCACCGGCAGTCCGCGGTAGTTCCGGCTGTCCTGCGCGAATGCGTAACTTATCGGCTCGCCGTTCGCGAGCTTCCCGCTCCGGTTCATCTGCTCGGTTATCCGGCTGGAGCAGATGCGGGGCTCGTCGAGGTGGAGCAGCCACCGCTTGATATCTTCAACGGTCGTAAAGACGTTCCCCGCGCCGACGTACCAGGCAGGCTGCATTTCATAGCGTTGAAAATCTCCATCCGGGCCGACAAAGTAGGACCACGCGAATCGCCCGCGGATTTTTTCGACATCGTGAAAGAAGAACGTATCGTGCATGCCCAGAGGTTTCAAAACCTCTGCATGCATCCACTCTATGAAGGGGATTCCCGTTACGGCTTCAACGATCTCGCCTAGCAGGATATAGCCTGTGTTGCAGTAGAGATACTCTTCGCCGGGAGGGAAATTCAGTTCCTTCTGCCGCTCTACGTACCAGCGGAAGTCACTGCGGCGTAAAGAACTTCGAGTGCCGCCTCTCAGTGTCCAGAGATCGTCCAGCTCCCTGAGCCCGCTGGTATGATGGATCAGGTGGCGGACCGTGATCCGGTGCCCGAAGTCGGGAAGCCACGGAAGGTGATCGCGGATATCGTCGTCCAGCCCCAGCCGGCCCCGGTCGGAGAGGAGCGCTGCGGCGAAAGCGGTAAACTGCTTGCCGATGGAGCAGATGTTGATGGGAGTCGTGACGGTCAGCGGCAGCTCTTCTTCAAGATTCGCCATGCCGAAGGCGTTCGAGTGGACGATTTCACCATCCCGGAGAATGACGACGATCGCTCCCGGCATCCAGCTCTCATCGAATTCGGCGAACAACTGTTCCACCTCGCCATGAAGAGTGCCGGCGGCGGGCTGCTGCTTCAGAACCTGGATGAAGTAAACACCCCGGCCCGCGAGTGGATAGAACGGACGAAGTTCGATGGTGTAAAAACCCGGGGTGTCACTTGTCAGCGATACGAACTCGGGGCCGTCCGGAAGATTATCGATCTCAGTCATCAGGCTTCCGTCGGGATGGCGGGCGCTGACAACGAGATCCACGCCGAGCTGCATCACACGGGCGAACAGAAATTGATTATCTTCAAGCGGCACCGCGAATGAATCCATGTCGCCGCCGGCGAGTTCGCCCCGCCCAGTCCGTCCCGGTTCAAGCACACTTGCTTCCGCACCGGTGCAGCCGGAGAATTCGCCGCTCCCGTTTCCATTCGTTTCAACGGTAGCGGGCTGAATTTCAGTTCGAGGAACACGGCAGGATAGTGAGAAGAGGAGCGGGAAGAAGATCAAAAAAACGAAAGAGAGGTGACGAACCATGACTGCCTCTTTCAGGAAGCTCCGAAGATATCTGCCGACCGGTTCTCGAATGAGATGTTCTGGAAAGTGCAGCCCCGTTCCGGTCGAAGCGGCTTCTACCGGTCGTGATCGTGCCGGTGATGAAGATCCGGCCAGTGCGAGTGGCTGTGAACGACGGGTTCGTGTTCATGCCAGTGAGAATGCCGTTGAGCGTTCTTTTCACGCGGATGTTCATGCTCGTGATGTTCGTCGTCGTGGCGATGCAGGTGCTCGTGGGCCAGTTCGGTGTGGTGATGTTCATGGTGATGGCGCTCGAGGGTCAGAATGACGACTGAGACGGCTATCAAAACGATGGCTGCACCTTGCAGCCCCGAAATCGTTTCACCGAGCAGAAGGGCCGAGAAAAGCACACCGAAAAAGGGTGAAGACGAGAATACGATTTGACTCCTGGTAGCTCCGAGCTGCTGAGCCGAAGTAATGTAGAGCACTATACTGAATCCGTATGAAAAAATGCCTACTGCCATGGCCAGCGAGCAGACGTCGAGAGACGGCGACGACGGGCTGACGGCCAGCCCTATTCCGAGGTTGACCGCGCCGCCGGCAACCCCTTTCCAGAAGGTCGTTTCAGCCGGCCGGATACCGTCGATAAGGGCGGTGAAATGATTGTCCATGCCCCAGCTCAGGCACGCCAGAAAGACGAACAGCCCCGCCCGGACGCCGGCCGGGCCTTCGGATGCCGACAGGAGCATGGCGGCGGCGATTGTGAATATTGCGGCCGTGCCGCTGCTGGCGGTGAGCCTGTCGCGAAAGAAAAGATAACCCAGTATAATAGTCGCAACGAGCTCGAGATTCAGCCAGAGCGCCACCGACGCCGAAGATGCCAGCTGTAGACCGATGAGGAGAAGCACCGGCCCAAGCAGGCCGCCGAACACGATTGCGCCCAGGAGCCGGGTGCGGTTTTCGGCTGAAAGCCGCCAGGGCATGGTCAGTCTGCGCTTCCTTATTATGAGAGGTATCACGCCTATTGCGGAGCCCAGGTAGAGAAGGCCCGCGAGCTGAAACGGAGTGATCGGACCGAGGAGGGCCTTGCTGGCCGGAGTCGAAGCTCCGAAGAGAGCCGCCGCTGAAAGGCCGATCACGAGCGGTCCGAACGAGTTTTTGTGAGCTCTCGATTTCATCGCTCAAGCAGAGAACCAGGGATGAGATCCGAACTGGTTCCGGGGTACGGGTTCGCCGCGGGTCACGTACCATTCAAAACCTCTCGTGACCGACGACAGGTAGCGTTTGAGCACGGGGTGGATGCGCAGGAAGTGGGGGAGCCACCGAATCGCCACGGGGATTGACTGAAGCCCGTGCGGATATACAGCAATTCTCAGGATGCAGCGCCGGTTTTCGACGGGCCGGATACGCCATGACACGAATGAGGTTCTTCCCCCGCGCCTGCCGATTTCGAGATCGTAACCTACCCCGTCGATCCATCGATGGAACCGGCGTTCGAAGATCCACCCGCTGAGGTAGTGAACTTCATCCCGGGAATCTTCTCCGGGCCATGTCTCGACAGGGTTCTTCGAGCAGAAAGGGTGGCAATACTCGAGGTTGCCCGGCATCGATATAACGTCCCAGACCTTCTCGGCCGGGGCCGCGATCGGCTGCGCGACAGCGATGGGCCACTTGAAACCGGGTTTGGGATCTTCCCAGCCTTCCTGCGGTTCAGTGCAAGAAACAACTAAACTTATCATCCTATTCAGACACTCCATTCCAGCGGCATCCTGCAAAGTTGAAAAGAGAATTCAATCCTGACTCGAGCAGCAACCGATGCCGTATGTTCAGAATAACTCGTGCAGGATCAGGGGTAAATAGAATTGCGTGAAGCTATCTGCCTAGTTTTAATTGTAACTTCAATATCATATGCAAATCTTTCCCCTGTTCCCGTCACCGTGGAGTTGAAGAGGGAGCGTCTTCCCGCCCGGCGGAGCACGCTGCGTCATCCGGCTCTGCTAACCCTCGCTCCGGGAAGCGCTGAAACTCGCTGTTCCCTTCCCGCGCTGCTCGCATTCGTTCGCAGCTGCCCGCCCCCCCGCAGCTCAAACATCAGCGCTTCTGATCCCTCCCAACCCGCTGGTCGCACACGCTCCCAGTCCCAGCCCTGCTCGGGAAGTGTCGCCACTTCCCTTCCCCCTGTTTCCGGAAGGTTGTGTTCAGTCAAATGAAGAAGATTGAGAAAGAACAGGTGTTCCGCGATACTTGGTGCCCGAACCCCTCCCCGGATGACTCCGCTATATCCGCCTGGCGGGAAGGCGCTCCCTCTTCAACTGGAATGTGCCGGCATCCATGGGCTCAATTCCCCGGCTCGAACAGCAGCATCTTCCGAATCTTCAAGCAATTCGAATAAACATGGGGCAAGATGTTTTCAGTCCTGATTCAGCTTCATCCCGAAAAGGGGCCGGATCCATTTCAAGCGCTTGAGGAAACACTCGTAGAGCAGGAGGCTGATACCGAAGGTGCCCGCCAGCAGCAGGCTCAGCTCCAGGAATGCAGGAAGCGGGAGGGGCAGGAGAAAATACGCGGCGGCGAACTGCACCGGCAGGTGAACGATGTACACAGGATAGACCGCTTTGCTGAAATAGCCGAGGCTGCGGGACGGTTTGTTGAGATAGATGGATCCGAAACCGAGAATAGCAAGCATCCAGCACATCGATTCAAAAGCGGTGACACCGCTGTGTACTTTCTGCAGATTGAAAATCAGAAACCGCACCAGGTATAGCGAAAAGGCGACAGCGAGGGCGGTCCAGCGGATTCTTGCCACCGCAGGCCAGAAGACTTCGTGAATGGAAATGAAGATGAATCCCATGAAGAAGCAGATAAATCCCGTCAACCAGCCGTGAAAGGTGTCGACGTACAGGGAGAAATGTTCAGGATTGACAAGCAGCGCTTCCGCCACGAGCGGCACCGCCAGCAGAAAAGGCCCCAGCGGCAGACGCAGAATTTTCGACAGAAAGCGAAAAAACGGATTATCCGGCTGATCTTTCAGATAGATGATGATCCCGATGAGCCACAATACATATAAAAAGATATTGAGCAGGAACCAGAGGTGACCGAAGTGGAGCGTGTAGTCGGCCTTCCAACCCAGACGGAGGGATACGATGGCGCAGACGGCGCCGAGGATGTAAGTGCCGAAAACGTAAGGCAGGGCGATCCTGATCGTCCGGTCCTTCAGTAATTGCCTCCAGTCGCGGCGTTCCATGGCGAAGCGGACACCCATTCCGGAGATCAAGAAGAGGAGTGGAATGCGCCAGACGTTGATCATGGCCATGAAGGGCCATATTCCTTTCAGAGACTGTTCGTTCTGAGGAAATTTGAAATAAGCCGCCCAGGGCTGAAAGCACATGGCGACGTGATAGATGATGAGAAGGGCCAGGGCCAGGATGCGCAGCCAGTCTACGTCGTAGCGGCGCTGCAGCGGGACGGCGGCAGGCGCGGCGCGGTCCCGTGGCTCCGATCCGTGTGCAGGCTGCATTGTCCCCCCCGCCTATGGCATCAGGCCGGAAAGTTTCGGTGCCGGGAAAGAAATGAACTATTTTCGGCAGATGAACCTCGTGTCGGAGGTGAAGAAAAGCGCTCCGTGCTTAATGACGGGTGAGGTGCGGAGTATCCTGACAACGAGTTTCTTCCAGTGTTTCGGATTGTTCAGATTATCCGGATCAAGCTGATCGAACCTGTCCAGGATTACCGAAAAACCTACATCCCTGAAAAATCGGTGGAGCTGGATATACGTGAATTGATTGAAATCGATACCGAGCTCCATTATGTCTTCGCCCTGGAGCATCTTCCGGAGTCCGAATCTCCACCTGTCCGGCAGCCAGCCGTAGAACGGGAGGTTATATTCGGTCGATATCAGGCTGAACTTGTTCGTGGAATGGAAGAGGAAAAGCCCCCCCGGTTTCAGGGCGCGGTATATCTTCCGGATTCCTTCGCGCCAATGCTCCACATGCTCGAAGGTGGCCCTGGCGAGAATCGCGTCGTAACAGTCGGAGCCGATATCGGCATCTTCGATATTGCCCAGTTCGATGTCGACGTTTATGCCGTTTTTTCTTCCGAGCTCGTGGGCGAAATCGACGAGCTGGCGGCTGATTTCGAGACCTTTGCAGTTGATGCCGTTTTGCCCGCAGAGAACCTGGAACCAGCCAGTGCCGGTTCCTATTTCGAGAACCCGGGCATTGCCGTCCAGGGGTATGAACTGCTCGATAGCCTGCTTGATCTTCAGGAACTCATATTTCATGCTCGAAAGGTCTATCGATTTCTTCTTTTCCAGGTACCGGGTCGCGTCTGAAAGCTCTTTTTCGTGGACCTTCATGCTTTACCTCAAAGTATCCGGCCGCCCGGAGGTTCAAAGGAATTCCCGGATGGTGATATCGCAGGCGGAGCCTCTCGAGGCCGGCGTGTAGATGAAACACAGGCGGTCTCCCGCGGGGGCGATTCTTTCATAGGCGGCACGAGCGCTGTCATCTGCGAATTCGAGTTCAAGACCTGTATCGGCGACCTTCAAGGTTCCTGCACCGGAAGTATATTCGATATCGAGATGCCCGTCATGCAGCCATGAGGGGAGCGGATTGAATGAACCGAAGGGGCGCAGTTTGTCGAGTTCGGCGAGATGGTCCGCGGTCATCCCGCCAAGGTCATACTCGAAGTCTATTTCGATTGTCCTTACGGGTTCGGACGCAGGGGAAAACCGCCTGCAATAATTCTCGATTCTTTCGATTATTCGCGGAAGCCCGTCCCAAGCCGTTGAGAATCCTGCGGCCCGGGGATGCCCGCCGAAACTGTCAAGCAGGTCTCCTGCCGCGCTCAGGGCGTCGACCCAGTCGAGCTTCGTATGCGTCCGCACTTCACCTACCGCGACGTCCCCCCTGCTTCCTGCCACGAAAGCAGGCATACCGTAGTTTTTCGCGATCCTGCCCGCGACCGCTCCGGGAGCCGAGGGGGGGATGTCCCGGTCGATTACGGCGATAAAACCGCAGCCGGCGGCGGCCGCCAGATCGATGCGTGAAACCGCAAGCGAGTAAGCAGTATCTATAAGCCGGTTCTTTTCATCGTGAAGTTTACGCAGCTTTTTGAACGTTTTTTTATCGAAACCGGAGTCTAAAAGTCTGAAAGAAGGATTACGGCCCTGCCCGGACCTTCCCGCATTGAGCAGAGGAGCCAGGTGATTCGATATATCCGACTCGTCGAACTTCCCCTCCGGGCCGAGGTTCCTCATAAGCTCCCTGATAGAGGGAGCAGCCCCCTCATTGGCGTATTCTACTCCCCTTGATACGATATGCCGGTTTTCGCCGATCAGCGGGCTCAGGTCGGCGAGCGTGCCGAGAGCGGCGAAAGGCAGCAGCCGGGAATCCATACTTTTGCTTCCGGGAATGCCTGAAAGCAAAGCCGAGCCCAGCTTCCATACCACTCCCGCTCCGCAGAGATGCCTGTGAGGATATCCTCCCCGCAGCGGGTCCACTACGACATCCGCCGAAGGCACCCCCCGGGAAATTTTATGATGATCCGTTACAATCACCCTGAAGCCCAGGCTCCTGGCGTGTTCAATCATTTCCTGATCGGTAATCCCGATATCGGCGGTAACGATGACCGATACATTCCGGGATGTGAAAAAGTCGAGGGCGTTCCGGCTGAGCCCGTGCCCTTCGTTCAGGCAATCGGGCACGTACACCGAAACTTCCGAAGCGCTTCCCAGGAGCGACGCCGCTTCGAGAAAAACTCGTTTCAGTATCGCCGCCGAACAGAAACCGTCGGTATCGTCATGGACGAAAATTCCCGTGTTCAGATTTGTCCGGAACGTTTCTACCAGGATGGCTGTAGCTTTGTCGAGGTCCTGGAGAAGGAAAGGATCGGGAGGGGAGTAATCTTCCGGAAGGAAAAACTCGCTGTCGGTTATCTGGTTGAGCCCCCGGGCCGTTAAAATACGATTTAAAAAACCGGATTTCCCGCACACCGGTGGATCCGGCCCCTGTTCACCGGCTGGGTCGCTCCCGAATGCTCCGGTGACGGGCGCCTTTTCCCTGTTTATTATTCTGATTTCCGGTTGTTCGGGCTTTTTCATGATTCAAAAGGATGGACAATCCGTCCCGGAGTGACGGGAAAGCGAACAAGCGCTGACTTGCAAAGAACCAGAAAGCCGCGGATGCCCTTGTGAGACAATCCGCGGCCTGCTTTCTCAGAATTTCAACCTACCTGGCGAATTCCGACTTGATTTTTCCCCAGGAGCTGGTCTTTACACCCGGAGGGTTTACTTCGCCCGGATTGAACGGCTCCTCAGTCCATGTGGTCGAGAGATTCTCGGAGGTTTCATCATGGCCGGTGATGCCGTTTCCTTCTACTTGATTTTCGGTTCCTTCATCTCCCTGGATGCGTTGATACGAGTTATCGTATGTAATCGCGTCCGGGATAGAATCCTGGTTCTCTTTCGCGGTGTCGTCTTCGTAGGCGGTTGCCTCCTCGCCGCCGTCGGGGCCGTCCTTGGCGACGCCGGTCTTATCTACGGCCTCATCCTTGTCACCCCACAGGAAAATATCCACATCCTTGACGAGATCGGATGAACCGTCCCAGTAGAAGAGGATAACTACTTCGCCGGCGCTGCTCAGGAGAGCTCCCGCGGGATAGCCGGGGCCGATCCAGTCGCCGCCCGGATCCACCATGTTTTCGTATTCAACGCCCGAGTCGAGCAGCTCGTACTCGGCGGCATAACCGGTGTCACTGAACAGGTCGGCGCCGGTCACGGCGACAACCTGGACTTCTCCCGGGCCTATGGATGATCCGTCGGGAAACTTGGCGAGGAAATCACTGTCGTACGGAGTATAGCTTCCATCCACCAGGTTGACATAATCCGGTATGGGATCACCACTGTATATGCAGTCGGCCAGGTAATAGTTCGTAAGGTCGATGGTTCCACCCGTCGGATTATAGATCTCGATAAACTCGATGGCGGTCCAGCCGGTGCAGACTTCAGACAGCAGCAGGTGCCCGCCGCCCGCCCAGGCGACTCCCGCGAGCCCCAGCAGACATATCAATGTTAAAGCCTTCTTCATCATTCTCCTCCTTGAATCGCCCGGCTGCCGCCGGATCACACATGTTCGGGATAACCAGATTGTTCACCCGTAGCCGCGAGTCAAAACCCGCCGTTTCTTCACCGATATATTTTTATCAAGGTCCGGCACTCCGGATCTTTTTTATTCGCGGATTGAATTTTCTGTCTATCGGCGAGTGGCCCCTGATGTATTCGGTCAGCGCGTCGGATATTTTCACGCCGGTGTTTTCATGCGGGAAATCGACCATGATGTCGTAACCGGCCGAGCCCGATGCGAGATAGTCGGATGTGACCACTCTGTATTCACTTCCGGGGTCGAGCGGTTCGCCGTTTACGATAAATTCGATGACTTTTCCGTCATCCTCGAGACTCATGTCCACGACGATTCGGCCACCCGATATCTGGAGGTCCCGTCGCCTGCCCCGAACACCCACTTCGATGACCCGCTTGAGCTCTTCGCCTGTAAAAGAGTAAAGGGTCACTGTATTGCCGAACGGCAGCACCTTGTATATATCGCGGGGCGTTATGGGGCCCATCTTGATCATTTCCCTTATGCCGCCGCGGTTAAGGATGGCGAAGTCCGCCTTGAAATAATCCCGGATGGCGTCGGTGCAGAGCTGACCCATTATGTGTTCCGCGTTGCCTCGGGGCAGGTCGCGCACCGTGTGCCCGATAACCTCGTCGAAGCCGACCTCGGCGGCCGACACTTCCGTGGTGATGAATTCGTTCATTTCGTCCTGAGGCCAGAATTCATCGTCGAAAAGGGTTACTTCGAAGCCGGAATACTGGCTGATCGAATAGCCTGATACAGACCGGGTTTTTTCGTCGACACCGATGCAGGCGTGACCCACGCCCGAGAGTTTGCCGTAGGTCTGGAAGCATAGAGTGTGATTGACCGGGTCTTCGTAAGGCATGCCGAGGCCCCAGTGGATATGACCTCCGAAAGCCACGTCGACGCCTTTCACCGAGGCGACGAATTCGAGCATGTTGAGGCCCCACTGTTTGTATATATTCGAGAGGTCTCCCTGTTCTTCTTCCATCCTGATATACCGTTGCTGGGTGTTCCATGGAACGCCCACGTGGCTGAGACAGAACACGAGGTCGGGTGACTCTTTCAGGCGGATTTTTTCAAGGTAGTACCGTGCGACCGGCGCAATCGGAAGGAACTCCACCTCGGGCAGGCTCTCCAATCCGGCCAGGGTTTTGGTATCGATGGTGGTGAGGCCGAGTATCGCCAGCTTCAAGCCGTCCAGGTTCAGGATGATGTAAGGCTCGAACAGATCGTAGGTTCCGTAGCGGTCGAGCAGTTCCTTCACCCACTCATCCGGGATGCCCGGGGTTAGCTGCCGAAGCTTTTCGCCTTCTTCTCCCAGTTCGGCTTTTCTTTCGGCAAGCATCTCGTAATACCTGGGATTCGACTCGATGATATTCGCCCCGAGCACGGGGAAGTCGGCCGTCTTGACGATATTCACCACCGCTTCCATACCGTGATCGAAATCGTGATTGCCGACGGTCATCGCGTCATAACCGGCCCGGTTCATGAATTCGACAACGGCTTCGCCCGACGACTTGTCCCCTACCGGAGTGCCCTGGAAGATATCTCCGGCGTCGAGAAGCAGGAAATGTTCGCCTTTATCTTCGGTTTCACGACGAAGGTCCCAGATGAAGGAAGCGAGGGACGGAGCCCCGCCGAGACCGGGAGGGAAGGCCGGGTTCATCCATGTAGCTTCTTTTTTACCGATGAACCCGTGCATATCGTTCGTAAAGAGGACGTTTATCCGTATTCCGCCGATATCGCCGACCACGATAGGGGGATCACTGGAAATTTCAGCGAGGGATTGTGCCGGTGCCATCAGCGTGAATAAAAGAAGAAAGACCGGCGCCAGTGAAACAAAACCCGGCGGGAAAGCCGGCCGGTTACCGTTCCGTTGCCTTCGCTCCGGTGCTGTTTTCGATCTTGGTGGAAACATGATTTCAGGAATCTCCTGTTCGACCCGCTTTCGGTCCGTCAACGCTCTATTGAGAAGAGTAAAGTGCCGTTTTCGGCGGATCAAGTTTAATCTTTTTTGCCGGCGGCGCCCGGAGCCCGGCTTAGAACCTGATGCTCAGAAAACTCTTCGCCGAGAAATCGCGCACGGTGTCCTTGTCCGTTCTATCCTCTTCCAGGTCGGCGATGAATTCGCTGTACAGCGTGTCCGGGAAGAGATCCGGCATATCGTATTTGGCCGTGGCTACTTCGAACCCGAGGTCGAAGTGCAGAATACCCACTCTCCATCCGGTGCCCGCCGTAAAAGCGGCCTGCCGTATCGTAGCGTCGGCGACGTGGGGCGACAGCGCCAGGCCGAACCTGAACGGAACATCGTTGGGGAAAATATGTTCCACACCGACGCGGAAAGTGAGGACATCGTCGGTGAATTCGCCGATTCCAGGCACCGGCAGATATCCCAGGACCGTACCGCTGTCGGCTGCGGAATAAGTCAGGGGATCGAATGCGGCGGATGAATCGGGCGTTACATCGTATTCGCCGTAATCGACGCCGTGGCCCGACCAGGGTTCGAAACCGACTTCGATCGATAACCTCGTTCTCAACGGGTTTCGAGGTTTGAAAGTCAACCCGAAAGTATACTGCGCCGGATATGTGGCCGAGAAGGTCGTTGCGGTATCGAACGCCGCCGCGACCGGAGCCACCGACTCCCACTCGGCGTCGCCGTCCAGCTCGAAACCGCTTCTGTAGGCGAACCCGATAACGATATCGGGACGCGGGCTCGATGATATTCCGAACCGGAACAGTTGACCGCTTATCGATCTCTCGTGCCTGGCGACTATGTCTTCAACCGATGCGGAGCGGTATGACACGCTGCTTTCCGCGTTGATATCTCCGGTGAGGTAAGATGCCGCGAAACCGAGTCTCAACCGGAGGGTGCCGGGCAGATAAAGTGCGGCGCCCCCGGCGATCTCATCCAGTGTTCCTTCAGAATCGAGACTGTTTATACCAAGGAGTTCGTCGAGCTGGCTCGCGAATGAATTGTTGTCACGGATATATTCGGTGTAACGGTAATCGAAACCGTACAGGGGGAAATATCCGCCTGAAAACCCGAGCGCGACTCCCCCCAGGTCGAGCCTGTAAGAGGCGGCCGCGGCGTAGCCGGGATAATAATTCGCATTGTAGGCGTAGATATTGTCGGTCAGGTACGATTCGAAACTGTCCCAGACCGGGAAGGAACGCATCTCCACCGCCCTGTCCAGCCGGGTCGCGGCTTCAGCCGAAAAATCGCCCGTGCCCGGATCGGTGGCGAATGTCAAAGCCGGATTTCTAAAGAGGCTGAACGGCGACCCGGAACCTGCGACGGCGGTGCCGCCCATGGAAAGTATCCGGGCGGACAGGGGCATATCGGAACATCCGGCCTGCTTGTCCAGCCAGGAGACCGCGAACGCCGGCCCCGGTGAGATCGACATACAGGTCAGGGCGATAAGAATCGCCAGCCCCAGGGTCGGTTTTAAAAGGTATCTGGTGCGCATATTCCCCTCCAGCAAATCGCAAAATACGGATTCCGGCGCATCTTACCATGCGAAGTCGAGCTGGAACCTGAATCCGAAGTAATAATCCTTGACATTGTCGGCATCCACGTATCCGCCGACTTCCTCGTTGTATTTACGCATGTCGAGACCGGACATGTCCGCGTTCTGATCCATGGTCAGTTTCATATATACGGAAAGCCGCTCGGAAACCCTGTCCCAGGCCGACACCCACCATCGCACCGACCTGCCGTCGAGCACCATGAACTCCGTATCTTCGAAGATCCAGACGAAACCGTCATATACCAGGCATGACGCCTTGAGCTCGAGCCGGTCGCTGACGTTGTGCTCCACCAGGAAATTGATTGCGTGGCCCGGTTCGGCGAAGCTGCCCTGCAGCGGCGAACCGCCGTCGGCTTCCTCGTTGCCTGAAAGTCGTCCTCTGGGCGGCCAGCGTGTTGAGGACGAAGTGTATTCGATGGCGATCCGGTCATATTTGGAAAGCAGCGCCGTGACCTTGAGGCGATCTTCGTTGTTGATGTAAGCGTCGACGGTCAGGTCGTTGTTGTCATTGCGCGCCTGGTATTTATGGCGCATCGAAATGATCATCGGGTAGATCGGCCTGTAGCTGATTGTGGTTACAAAGCGGCAGTGGGGAGAGCCGTCGGCCTGGCGGACCCAGTTGTCGTATTCGAGGTTCGCCGTGATGTCCTTGATGAACTTGTATCTCGACTTGAGGTAGAAGCCCTTTTCGGCCTGGGACTGGGCCGAATTATCGTAAAGATACCCGTAAATGGGGTCGGAAAGGTAATATTCGTCTTCCAGGATGGTGCCTTTATATCGCTGGTAGTTCGAGAAAGCCCTGGAATAGGGATTGTCGAAATCCACGTCGTAGTCGCGGTACAGGGCGAAGAAGTTGAGGTTGTCGAACTGGACGAAGGTATTGGCCACCCAGGCGTCTCCGCCGTGAATGAGTTTCGCGTATTCGGCCTGGAATACGAGGTTCTTTATAACCGTCTGGAACTCGGCGCCTATCACCCTCCGGTACTTGGCCCGCAGCGAATCGTCGTGAGCGCCGCTGTAGAGAGAGAGGAACTCGTTGTCGGCCGACTTTATCTTGTCGAGCTTGTCCGTCAGAAGAATGGTCGGATCGTCCTGGGTGATCGAATCGGGATAGAAGTAGTGGTCGTACTGACTCTCGTATCCTGAGACGCCCAGATACGTTCCCGGCAGAAAGTTGAAACGGATGTTCCCGCCCAGAGTGATTTCACCGAGGGCGTCGCGCATCGAAATCAGCCCCTGGTCTTCGAAATCTTCGTCTTCGGGCCGGGGCGTCATCGTTATGAGCGTCTTCACCACCTGTATGGTATCGCCGTCCGAAGTCACGTGATCGCCCATTACGGCGTCCCGCTTTTCTTTCGATGCGAAAAAGATGCCCTGCAGGGGGCCGAAGGAGGTTTCGAGGGCCGCGCCGGTAAGCTTGAACTGTTCGCTCCTCGAGAAGTCGCCGACGATGCCGATGTAGCGCTTGTCGAAACCGTAACCCGACTTGCGGGGCTTGAAGAAGTCGGTGTTCTCCATGACCAGCCCCTGCCCCAGGGTCACGAGGTAGTTGCCGAAATACATCGTCGTGTTCTTGAAGGGCCCGATATCCTTGCGCTCGAACCCCGCGTATCCTTTCAGGTTGCCGGTGAGACTCTCTTCGCCGAGGTTGCGGTGAGTGATGATGCCCGCTTTCAAGTCGGGGCCGTACCTCGATCTGAGCTTCATCGTGACGGCGGGAGGCGCGTTATCCATGGACAGGCGGCCCCACCAGGGAGCGGTCCCGGTGGTGTCGGGGGCTTCGGAGCGCATCATTTCTTCGAAGTCGGAAAAGTAAGGGGTATTGTAGATTCTGAGCTGGAAATCGCCGGCCAGGCGGCGCTTGCCTGCGGGATCTTCATATTCGACGAAGGTGCGGAGGTTTCGATAGCCCCAGTTGGAGAGACCCGAGATGGTCCGGAGCGATCTCTGGCTGGAGACTCTCCCGAACTGGCTGATATAGGTATCCACGGCTACCGCGTCGATGGGGGACACGTTCTGGAGATTCGCGAGGTCTTTCCAGCTCGCCTTGTTGACGTTCAGGGGAACCCGGGCGAGATCCAGCCACTGGTCGACTATCGCCTCGTTCGTTCCCTCGCTCGACAGCCAGCCCTGAATTTTATAGTAGATGCGGCGCATCCTCTCGAGCTCCGAATCGGTTTCGATCGGCGGGAAGATGCGGACCAGGGGGCGTAATTTTTCGAAGGTCTCCCTGTCGATACCCTCTATATCGAGAAGTTCGTAAACCGAAGTAAAATACTTGATGTAGGTTCTGTGCTCCCATATGTACCAGGCGGTATCCTCTTCGATGGGGAGCGTGCGGATTTCTTCCAGTGTAGCCGTGTTCAGATCAATCAGCCCGGAAGGTAAACCGGGAGCCGGGGATGAACTTTCTTCGGCGGTTCCCGCGGTTATGTTCGCGCCGCCCGGATCGTAACCCTGCGCGGCGGCGGGGGTCGGCGATAGAGTTAAAGCGCACAGAAAAATCGCCGTACCCGCGAACGTGACAATCCACGGTTGTTTACACAGCTTGCCCATAAGTTTCGTCCTCTGCTATCGGGCGTATCCGATGCCTATATAGTGGCTTCCCGGTAAGACCGGGTGATCGGCGTATGCATATTCGACTTCGAGACCTGCGTACCTGATCGCGAGACCAGCGTTGAAAGATGCGGGATCGTTGACCAGCCCCGCTCTCAAAACAGCGAAGCTCGCTATTTCGTATTCCACTCCGCCCTTGATGATCGCGTCCGAGTCCACCGGTTTCTCCACGTCGATATTGGTTCGTATTCCCGCGTAGGGGAGATAGCTGACACCCAGCGACAGCGCTCTCGGAAGCGGATAACCGAATTCTTCTCCGAGGGTCGGCTTGTTCAGATTCTTTAAAAAAGCTCCGATCCTCGTCCTGGTTCTGACCTCCGCGACAAAGCCCGCATCGAAGCCGACCGTCCAGGCGGAGCCGAGATCCTGACCGGTTACCGTTTCACCGAAACTGGCGCCGTAGAGATTGATGGAGTATCCGAAAGCCAGGCTGGAATGGATATCCTTCATCAGCAGGCATCCCTGTGAGAATGTGATCGCCGTTTCGTCCGCCAGGGTGTTGCCGCCGTATTCGGTGCTCAGAGACTGCACCGCGAGCCCGAACCGGCCGAAAGAGCCCATTTGCGGCACGGTGAACAGGCAACGGCCCTCCATGTACGAGATGAAATCCTGCCCCCAGACGGTGCGGTATGAAACTCCGGCTTCATAATCGATCGGCGCGAAGCTCAGCATTGCAGGATTGTAGTAGACCGCGGAGGCGTCGTCGGCGGCGGCCGTCAGCGCCCCCGCGAGAGCGCCGGCCCTCGGCGCCGGATGGAGGTTGTCGAACCATGCCGCCCCGGCCGGCGCCGACGTCAAGAGGAGCGCAAGCAGCGCTGCTACCGTCACGGTTCCTGATTTCTGATTCAAGATTTTCATGCTTTCGGGACTCCTGCTTTCTCGCCGTTCGCCGGTTTCGTGACCCGCGGGGCAAGATAACGCTGCACCGCCTGCCGGCTTTCGCTACCCGGTCGGGGGGATTCATCCTCCCCGCGTTCCGGAAACGCCGCCGGCTCCGGCGGCTATTTCAATCGCACACCTATCACTACCGGGGCTGAATCCGTCGTGCGCCGCCCCGAACCGTTTTCGATTGCGTCCAGGAAGAGGATGTAAGTCCCCGGAGACAACAGCCGCCTCAAGTGATCGCGCCCGTCGTAGAAAAGTTTGAGCTCGCCGTGCAGCTCGCCGTCGAACAGGGTGTAAACCTTCTTTCCTCTCAAGTCGTAGAGGGTCAGCACGGCGCGGGCTTCCAGGGGAGCATTGGCGCCGATTTCGAGGGTTTCTCCGAGCTCCGGCGCGAACGGGTGGGCCGGCACGGTAAGGGTGGCCGACGGCGCCGCCTCGACGAGATCGGTGATCAGCACCACGTCCTCTTCGTATCCGGGCACCAACTGGTAGCTCGTCATGTACAGAGAGCCGATACCTGTGATGCGCATTTTCGAATTGAGCTGGAACCGTTCGGGATCGATGCCCGTAGACTCCCACAGCCTGATCAGGGCGGGGCCGGTTCCGTCGTCAATATCGATATTCCAGCCGGGGCCCGCCTTGTCGGGGGCCGAGGTTATGATTCCCTCGACCGTGACGGTGGTTGCGTTCCACCGGTCGCTGTTGGCCTCGGCCGTCGAAATCACGAACGGCTGCCCTCCGACGCCTGCTTCGGCCTGAAGCTTGAGATTGTCCGTAACCGGGGTGACCGGGCCGAAGTCGGTCAGCTCGGGGTCACCTTCATACAGTTCGAGGGTGCAGTGGATTTCGGCCATCTCCCATCGTTCGAGTTCCAGATCGTCGAAGTAGTATGCCAGTATTCCGTAGCCGGAATCGTCCTGCAGGTAGCCGTTCCACTCGTTCGCGGTGCCCTTCTCCATCATGAGCGTGGCCAGTACCGTCACGGCCTCGCCTTCGTAAAGGTCGGTATTCGAAATCAGCTCGTTGATGGTGATATATTCGTCGCCCGTCACGACTATGACCGAATCTCCTGCCACGAGGCCGTCATTATCCTCCACGGCGATGGTGAGCATCGTTGCTCCGAGGCCGCCGGGAATATAAGGGAAATGAGATGCATCGTATCCGCCGGGCGGGGTAAGCGCCCCGTCCCTGTGCGAAGTCCACGTGATCTTGGAGGCCGGGAGAGGATTTCCGTCCTTGTCTACGGCATTCGCGCTGCACCAGAGGGTGTCGCCGACCGTGAATGTCGTATCCCGTTCTCCCTGTACCGGTGAGGTTATTTCGGGGATCGGCGGTATTCCGTAGTGTATCTGCACGGTGTCCACGGCGCTGGAGCCCTTGCTGTCGACGGCGGTGAGGGTGATCTCCCTCGGACCGGGAGACAGGACGCCTTCGGCGACTTCGAGGGTTTCGCCCGTTCCGAGCAGCCCCGCGTCATCGGAGCGCCATTCGAGTGACGCACCTGTGAGAGAGCCGTCTTCAGGATCCGTGCCCGTGCCGGTGAGTGTCACCGGTCCGAGCGGAAGGGTGTCGCCGTCGGACGGGCTCGTTATTTCAGCAGTCGGTAAAAGATTGATACCGACGAAACCGGGGGTAGGTTCGATATCGCTCTGCCATGTGGTCAGGAGCGGCTCGCCCGTTTCGTCGTGGCCCGTGATGCCGTTGCCGCTCGAAGACGGTTCGTCGCCTTCGTCTCCGTTGGGACGCTGATAGCTGCTGTCTTCGGTCAGCGGCGCGTCCAGGAATTCCTGGTTCGCCGCCGGCGTATCGTCGAGGTAGGTCGATGTATCGGTATCGCCGTCGGGGCCGTCTTTTGAAACGCCGGTTTTAACCACGTGGATTGCCGTGGATTCGTCGCCGTATAAAAAGATGTCGACATCGTCGACAAGGTCTGAAGCGCCGTCCCAGTGGAACAGCACGACAGTGCCGTAATCGTCGCGCATCTGCCCGGCGGTGCTGTCGTGGATCCAGCCGGGGCCGGGATCCACCATGTTATCGATGTCGTTGCTCCCATCCTGGTAGATCTCGAAATCGGGGGTGATTCCCGTTTCACCCTCGAAGGCGGTGCCGTACACGGCCACCACGGCCGCATCCCCTGCGGAAATCGAAGAGCCGTCCGGGAATTTCGCCAGGTAGGCCTTGCCCTGAGGAGAATACGTTCCGTCGGTGATATCGAAATACCGCTTCCCTTCGTCCGTGGAGATCATGAGGGCGAGGTAATAGTCGGAAATATCGACATCGGAGCCGGTCGGATTGTAGATCTCGACGAACTCCATGCTGTTCGGCAGGCTCGCGACCTCGGAGATGAGCAGGTGGTCCGCCGTTGCCGCCGCAACCGTGCCGATCCATAACAGGACAAGCGCCGGCGCGAGAAAAAAGCGCAGGGCGGTACTTGGGATTTCCGGCCAATGTTTCATAAGTTACTGATCCTCGTTATTGAATGAACGGCGAAGCCCGCTCAGTCATGCTCCATTCTCAGGAGCGCGTTCGTCTTTTTCGCCGCGTCGGCGAGTGCCGCTTCGGGTGAAAGAATGCCGCGGAGAACCCCTTCTATCGATTCGGAAAGGAACTCCCGGCCTTCCATCCAGGCCGCGTTCGACGGCTCGTAATCCGCGTATTCCAGCTGGGTGTACAAGTCTCTGTATCCGGGCCAGTCTTCGAATTTTTCAACCATGTAGGGGTGATCCAGGGCGCTCCACCTGATCGGAACGTAACCTGTTTCAGCGGCCCAGTATGCGGTCTGGGGCGTATCCCCGAGCCACTTGATGAAAGCCCAGGCTGCGTTTTTTTCTTCTTTGGTGGAGCGGGAGAAAATTACGACGTTGGTGCCGGAAACGATCATGGCGTTTTTGACTTTTCCGGGCATCGGGGCGACGCCGAGGTCGAATGTCAGCTTCGATTTCATGTAAGAAAGCGATACCGAGGAACTTTGAATCATTCCGACGGTGCCGGCGGTGAAATCGTTCTGGAAGTCGAACCCGCCGGTCACGTAGCCGACATCTTCCTTGCCCGTCATCCTGTAGTAGAAATCGAGAGCCTCCGCTCCTTTGGGCGAATCGAAAAGCACGCGCTTCTTATCCGGCGTCAGGAGTCTGCCGCCGTTCTGTAGAAGAAGGTTCTCGAAAATCCAGACGGACATCTGCGAGGCGACCCCCCACTGGTCGGGTCTGCCGTCGCCGTCGAAATCCCTGGTCAGGATTTTGGCGTATTTTTCGTATTCGTCCCAGTTGGCGGGAGGCTTGTCGGGATCGAGCCCGGCCTGGCGGAACAGGTCGCGATTATAATAAAAAGCCATGACGCTCTTGTTGAACGGAAAGGAGCAGAGTTTTCCCATGAAGGTGTTTCCTTCGACGAAAACCCTCATCAGATCTTTCTGGCTTTCTTCGTCGAGCCCGTTCGGGCCGTTGATGAATTCGTCGAGCGGCGTGATCATACCGCTTTTGAGAAGCTGCGATGTCCACGCCTCGTAGGCCTGGGCCATTACAGGAGGATTGCCCGCGGCGGCGGCGGCGATGATCTTCTGGCTCAGCGCCGTGTAGTTGCCCATGTTGACCGGGTCGACGACAATGCTGTCCTGGCTCGCGTTGAAGTCGTTCACGAGGTTGACGAGAACGCGGCCGATCGGGCCGAGCCCTCCGCCCATGGCGTGCCACCAGGTAACGTGGATCTTACCGTCTGCATACACGGTTTTTTTCTGGCCGCAGCCGCTGAGAAATATAGCGGCCGCAAGCATTATGCAGAGGGCGGCTGTCCGCCGCGGAGAACGACTCGTTCCGATGTTCCTCGCCGACGGTCGAGGCGGTGCGGCCGGAGAGAGACTGCCGGAGGTGAGTCGCCCCCGAACGCATCTCCCCCGTTTTGTTTTCGTTTCGAATCCCCGGTCGAGCATTATTCTTTTATTCCACTTCTGGTGAAGCTTGACATGATCTGTTTCTGGGCGAAGAAGTAGAGGATGATGAGAGGAAGGATCGAGAAGGTTGCCGCCGCCATCATGAGATGATGCTCCGACCCCTGCGCTTCGTAGAATTTCGCGAGCCCCACCTGGATCGGGCGAAGGGCGTCGGTGTTCACCATGATGAGGGGCCACATGAAGCTGTTCCAGTTCCCTATTACCGAGAAGATAGCCACCGTTACCATCACCGCCTTCGAAAGCGGGATCACCACCCGCCACAGGAACCCCAGGTGAGAGCAGCCGTCGATGACGGCCGCGTCATGAAGGCTGTCGGGAATCGTTTTGAAATGCTGCCTGAGCAGGAAGATGCTGAATACGTGAGCGAGCCAGGGAACGATCAGGGCTTTATACGTATCGAGCCATCCGAGTTTCGCCAGGAGCAGGAATGAGGGGACCAGGTAGACCGGCTGAGGAATCATCATCATCGCGAGATAGCCCATGAAGAGAGGCTCTCTCCCCTTGAACTTGAACCGGGCGAAAGCGTATGCGGCGAGGCACGAGGTTACCAGGACGCCCGCAAGAACACTGAATGAAATGAATATCGTGTTTACGAAATACCTGAGAAAGGTCGCTCCCGTAAACATTTCTTTGGTCCACTTCATCAGGCCCCAGTCTTTTGCTTCTTCAGGCACTGAATAATCGAGCATGAAAGCCACGTAGTAGTTGCGCCATTCGAAACGAACTTTCGATTGGAGTTCCGATTCAGCGATTTCGAAAGGTTCGGGTTTTACACTCGAGCGGCGTCCGCCCACCTGCTCGGGAACCTTTTCTATCACCATTATCGATCCTGGTTCCGTGCCTTCCCCAATCCTCTCGACTTCCAGCTTTTCCCCGTCCCTCATCACGTATTCGGCCTGCGGGATCCAGGCGTGGGGCCTGGCCAATACTTCGCGGCCCGATTTGAGCGAAGTCGCGAACATCCAGAAAAAGGGCAGGATCATGCTGATGGCGCCCGTCAGGAGCACCAGGTGAAGCAACCCTCTCGAGAGCAGATCCTTAAGCCTGTAATCCATCCGTTTCCCGTTCTCCGACTGCGTCAACAGCTGAAAGTCTCACCACCCCGTCACCGCCCCCCGTCGAATCTCCAGTCTCGTCATCCTCGCCGTCCCCGCTCCGCGGCTCTCCAGTTTCGCCATCCTCGCCGTCCCCGCTCCGCGACTCTCCAGTCTCGCCATCCTCGCCGTCCCCGCTCCGCGACTCTCCAGTTTCGCCATCCTCGCCGTCCCCGCTCCGCGACTCTCCAGTCTCACCACCCCGTCACCGCCCCCCGTCGAATCGCGGATAAGCTGCGAACTCGAAGAGGTCGCCAGCTTCATGCGCGATGCAAAAAGCCGCCGAAGGCCGACTTTTTGCTAGTTGTAGTGGACCCGTCGTTCACCGAACCGTTTCTGCATTACGGTGAGCGTAAGAATAATAGAAAAGAGCACGAAAGCGATCGCGCTCGCGTAGCCGCTGTGGAACAGCCCCTGGAAACCTTTCTTATAAAGGTAGAAGACGATAACGTTGGTCGTTCCCATGGGACCGCCCGGCGGTTGGGTCATCATGTATATCTGTCCGAACACCATGAATGAACCGATGGTGGACATTATCAGCACGTAAAAAGTCGTCGGCGAGAGCAGCGCCCAGGTCACGTGGCGGAATTTCTGCCATGTGTTCGCGCCGTCGATGGACGCAGCCTCGTAGTAGCTTTCGTCTATGTTCTGGAGCCCGGCCAGAAAGATGATGATATTGTAGCCGAGCCCTTTCCAGACGCTCGTCAGCATGATGCCGACCAGGGCCAGGCTGGGACCTCCCATCCATCCGGGAAGATCCAAGCCGATACCCGACGCGGCCAGATTGAGGATGCCGGTCGGTTCGTCCAGCCATTTGAGCCCGAAGAGGCCGAAGTTCTCGAGGAAGGCGTTCAGGATTCCT
>CAYMWF010000028.1:0-2134 GCA_964394085.1 uncultured Gemmatimonadota bacterium
GAAGTCGGCATAATGCAGCTTATGCCGATATCGGCATAAGCTGCAGCACAGAATCAGGTTCGAGGGGTCGTTATCGCCGCCTGCCGACAGCGGTTTCACATGATGGACCTCCAGCGAGGTTGTTTTGTCGCAGCCGGATACGCGGCACGCACCTCCATCCCTCATGAAGATTTTCTTCCGGAGCGCCGGGCTCACCGAACGTTTCTTTCTGCCCGGAACACCCCTGTCGTCGACAATGTGGAGAGCGCCATCGCAGAGCGCTTTCTCAAATTGACTACCATCGACCTCGATATGGTCTCCGGACTTCCCGGTCATGAAGCTTTTTTCGCATTCAGGGCAGCGATGGATGTAGATGTTGTAGGGAGAATCAATGATCACCGGCGCAGCCGCCCTGTTTTCCATTTCAGTGACAGGCCCCGGCTCACAGGTTTTGTTTTCGGGCAGACACTTTGAACCGGTTCGCTCTGCGTCATCACCTGAAAGAGCAACCTTTTCTCGAATGTCCTCCCCAGACGATGCTCCGACCTTTTCTGAAACATCTCTGCTAGCTGATGCTCCGGGCCTTACTGAACCATTTCTACCGGCAGATGCTCCGATCCTTTCAGAAACATTTCCTTCGAATGATGCACGAGCCTCGTTTTCGAGGTAACTCCTTATTAACGAAACGACCATCTTCTCTCTCTTCCATTCAACCGGGTTCTTCCGTTTCCAGACTCTCTGGCCATCATTGAATATGGCGAACTCTTCCGGGGTGAGTTTCAACGTAACGTTTACATACCGGGATGACGAAACTGCAGCGGATTCTTTCGGGGCGATGCGGTATTGACGGCTCGATTCAGGATTCTTCGGCACGATATCCGGTTGCCGTGTATTCAACGAAACAGGATTCTCAACAACGGTTTTCCCCATCGGCTCGAGGATTATCGTTTCTTCGTCTTCGAAGATTTCTGCCTGGTTCCGAAAGCAACCGGAAACGGCCTTCCGTTTCAGCAGGTTTTCCGATTCATTCTTTTTTGCCACGAACCGCTCGAGGTCTCTGCTGCTCGAGGTCATAGCTGTTTCGAGCACCTTGCGTTCATCGAAAGGTCCCTTGAGCCTCAGGATATCACGAACTTTAGTCCAGCCGATCCGCCCCTCATCAAAGGCCGTCCGGATGACGTCAAATTCACGGAGTCTTCTTCCTATATTAAGAAGCGCATAAGCCTTCTTGGCGGCGATGCCGCTTACAGCCGCGGCATAGGCTATTACCGACGAGTACCCGAGTTCCCGCCAGAGCCGCCGGTCATCGATCTCAGCCAGGTAGAAAGCAGCCGCCGCTTCGCTCCTGGCCATGATTTTCGCGGCTGCTCTGAACCTTTTTTCTACTTCGATTCCCGGAAGACCGGTATCGCATCTCAGGGATTTTTCTTCTTCGGTTCCGGGCGTTAATGGGTCGCACGGCACTGTTTTATCGTGATCATTTTCCGGCAGATCCGTGCCAAGACTGGCTTGATCTTTCCATTTTCCTTCAGAAACCAAAGCACTGGCAGATACCTTTCCGATAGCATCATATTTCATGAAGATTGCTCCTTTCCTTCCTGTTTCACCATGTTCGGGTGAAATTTAATACCGATGATTTTCACCTTTTTGAGCGAAAATAAATCGCTTTCTCAACCGTGAGGCCGAATATATCACGAAAAATGTGAGCCGTCAAGTTTGGCGATCGCGTAACGTTAGCTATTACAAGAACTTACGACTACACACAGAAGGCTTCTAATGCATTTGAAGAGGCTTCCGGGTTCAAAATACCGGCAGGAGCGTTTCAACCGGTTCAGCGGCTATGATAGAAGGCTTCCCGGCGCCGTCCAAAGGAGGGTGTCGATAAAGACCTTTCTCAAAGTTTTTTATTTTTTTCAAAAAAAGTCAATCTAGCTGAAAAATCGAGAAAGAAGGAAATCGGTTTGCCAGTGGCGGGAAACTTGGCCAGGGTTACCTCCTCCCCGCGGATAGATTCTTCACATGAAGAAAGCCCCTCCTGACCGCGGATGAGGTTTCGGTCCCGGACGCCTTCACCTTCGCGGGAAATTCTTCACATGGAGAAAGCCCCTCCTGACCGCGGATGAGGTTTCGGTCCCGGACGCCTTCACCTTCGCGG
>CAYMWF010000028.1:2234-36098 GCA_964394085.1 uncultured Gemmatimonadota bacterium
AAGCCCCTCCTGACCGCGGATGAGGTTTCGGTCCCGGACGCCTTCACCTTCGCGGAAAATTCTTCACATGAAGAAAGCCTCTCCTGACTGCGGATGAGGTTTCGGTCCCGGAAGCCTGGACTCCTCAAGTGAATTCTTCACATGGAGAAAGCCCCTCCTGACCGCGGATGAGGTTTCGATCCCGGGCGCCTTCACCTCCGCAGCTGGATTCTTCACAGCGGGATAACCGTGATCGAAATAATTTCCGGTTGAACGGGCTCGATATTATTCCTTCTGAAAAAATCAGGATATTTTAGAATTCTTCTTCAGGGTTATCGCCACCGGGAAGCATATGAGTGAGAGCCTTCCATTCCTGCGAAGCACATTGCAATATCTGCGAAGCACATTGCAATATCTGCGAAGCACATTGCAATATCTGCGAAGCACAACGCAATATCTGAGGAGCACACGCATTACCTGCGGAGCACATTGCAATACCTCTGGCGCACACGTATAACCTGCGGATCAGGGTGCATTTTCAGCAGGAAGGGGAAGCAGCGCCAAGCCACCCGCCGTCGTTTCCGGTTCCGCCGGCACAATTTATATTCTATTTTGTCGGTTCTTTGGATACTCCGCCGGGCCGGTTCAGATGCCCGGGTGAAGTCGATCGGAAATTGTTCGATCGGGGAGAGAAAAAGACTAGCCGTAGATAGAACAATTCCGATAGTCTGTCTGCAGGCTCTATTTGATTGAATGCAGGAGTGACCGACATATGAAAATAAATGAATTCCGCGTGAGACCCAGGCTGCCCGAACCGCTCGCGCCGCTTCAAAAAATTGCGAACAACTACTGGTACAGCTGGAATAAATCCGCGGGCGACCTGTTCACCAGGCTCAACCCCGTTCTCTGGGAAAGGATCCGGCAGAATCCGGTCGAGTTCCTTGGCAACATCAACCAGGAAGTGCTCAATTCCGCCGCAAAGGACGAAGGCTTCGTAGCGGAGCTCGAGCGGGTGGACAACGCTTATGAAGAGTATTTTTCCCGTTCCACATGGTTCAGCGAAGAATATAAAAACCGGGAGAATTTCCAGGTAGCGTATTTCTGCTGTGAATACGGCATCGATGTCAGCCTGATGATCTACTCGGGAGGACTCGGCATCCTTTCCGGCGATCATCTCAAGTCATCGAGCGATCTCGGGATACCTCTTGTCGGGGTGGGGCTTCTATACCAGAAAGCCACGTTTCATCAATATATCAGCCACGACGGCTGGCAGCAGGAATATTACACACGAAACGACTGGTACAATATGCCGGTCACGCCGGTTACGGACGACAAGGGGAAACCGCTGGTCGTCAAGATTCCGATCGATTCCGACGTGATTCACGCAGCGATCTGGAAGCTCGACGTGGGCAAGGTGCGTCTCTACCTGCTCGACACCAATATTCCCGAAAACACCCCGGCGAACAGAGAGATTACCGGAGAGCTCTACGTGGGAGACCGCGATATGCGGCTCAAGCAGGAGCTGGTCCTTGGTGTCGGCGGCGTAAAAGCGCTCGAATTACTCGGAATCAAACCATCCGTCTTCCATATAAACGAAGGACACTCCGCTTTTCTGCTCCTGGAGCGAATCAGCGCTCTGATGGCCGATCAAGACCTGAGCTTCGCCGAAGCGAAAGAAATCGTGAGAGCCTCCACTATTTTTACTACCCATACACCCGTGCCGGCGGGCAACGAGTATTTCGATGAACCGGCGATTCTTAAATTTCTCGGCCCCCTTCGCCGGGCTCTCGGCCTCAGCGAAAAAGAACTCCTCCTTCTCGGGCGGCACGAAGGCGCGAAAAAGGGGAGCTTCTGCATGACGGTGCTCGCACTCAAACTTTCAGCCTATAACAACGGCGTCAGCAAGCTGCACGGTAAAGTATCGCGGCGGATGTGGAACGTGCTCTGGCCGGGGCTTCCCGAAGACGAGGTGCCGATCGTCTCGATAACCAACGGAATTCACACCCTGTCATGGATAAGCCACGAGCTGACCGACCTCTTCATACGATACCTGGGACCTAATTTCTTTAAGAAGCCCGCGGACCGCGAGATATGGAAAAAAGTGGACAGGATTCCCGCCGCCGAGCTCTGGCGCATACACCAGATCCGAAAAGACAGCCTGATCTCGTTCTGCCGCCGCAAACTCAGATACAAGCTCATCCGGCATGGCGCGGGCGCAAGCCAGGTGCAGACGGCTGAGGAAGTGATGAACACCGACTGCCTGACCATCGGATTCGCCCGCCGGTTCGCCGAATACAAGAGAGCCAGCCTGATTTTCACCGATCGAGAGCGCCTGATCCGTATCCTCACCAATCCCGAAAAACCGGTGCAGCTCATAATCGCGGGCAAGGCCCACCCGATGGATCTCGCCGGTAAAGAGCTCATCAAATCGATTATCCATTTTATCAACGATAATAATCTCGATAATCATATCGTTTTCCTGGATGACTACGATATAGACGTGGCCAGGGAGCTGGTTCAGGGGGTCGATGTCTGGCTCAATACCCCGAAAATGGAGATGGAAGCATCCGGAACGAGCGGTATGAAGGCGGCGGCGAACGGCGCCCTCAACCTCAGCATTCCCGATGGGTGGTGGCACGAGGCCCACACCCGCGATACCGGCTGGGCCATCGGCAGCGGCGAGATCTATGATGACCCGGAAGAGCAGGATTACATCGAAAGCGAAGCGCTCTATAATATTCTGGAACGGGAAGTCGTGCCTATTTACTACGAACGGGATAAAGTGGGGCTCCCGAGAGAGTGGATCAGGATGATGAAGGAATCGATGAAACTTCTCGGCGCCTATTTCAACACCCACAGGATGTTGAGCGACTATACGGAACATTTTTACATACCGGCCCACGAGGTCGGAGAACAGCTGACGAGAGAGAGTTTCGCCGGCGCCCGGATTCTGTCCGACTGGCGACGGGCGATCAAGGCCAACTGGCGGAATGTAACGATCCGGACGGAAGATTACGAACCGAAGGGAGTTCTGAAAGCCGGCGAAAAAGTCTCGGTGAATGTCAGCGGCGAACTTGCCGGTCTCGAACCGGACTGTGTCGCTGTCGAACTTTTTTTCGGAAAACTCGACCAGTTCGGGAAAATCCGGAACGGCAGAGTCGTCAGGATGGAGCACGTCAACCACAAGGCCGGCAGGGATAACTTTCATGCCGCGATTCCCTGTTCATTGAGCGGCAGGCACGGTTTCGCCGTAAGAATACGGCCCGATCACGAGCTTATGGTCAGCAAGGTGCACCCTTACCTGCTGAAGTGGGAGGAATAAAGCACTCCCTCTTTTTTTTGAACCTTCCCACCCATGTATACAACATGTTTGCAGCCGTTGTAAAAGCGTGCTGATCGAATAACGGGATCTCATGATTTTTGCGCCTCCGCACAAAAAACTTAATAACAGGTTGACGCTTCCTGCGATTTCGCATTATCATTATTTGAGTTTTGTTTTTTAGCGGTGTGTGAAGAACAGCAATTCAGCATCAACCGGAAATGGATCCGCAAAGTCAAACCTGGTAGCGCCATGGAAATCAAAAAGAACATCCTGGTTGTAGATGATGATGAGAATGTGACCGATGTGCTTTCTTTCGTTCTGGCCAAGTCCGGCTACAACGTTCTGACCGCAGGGAACGGAAGGACGGGATACGATCTGTATTCGTCGCATTCCCCTGACCTCGTTCTGCTCGACTTGAAAATGCCCGAATGGGACGGCCTGACCGTGCTGAAACAGATTCGAATCAGTGATAGGGAAACGCCCGTGGTGTTGATGACCGGATATGCAACCATTGATTCCTCAATCGAGGCGTTTAAAATAGGCATAAGCGATTATGTAACCAAACCGTTCAACTTCGATCGTCTGCTCGAGGTTGTCGACCGCCTGCTCAACATATCGGGGAAAGCCGATTATACGGGAGCCGATAAAACAAAAAAAGCCGGCTTTGCGGCTGAACCTATAGCTGCGTTCGGGAGAGATTCCCTGCTCGCCGTTCGAAAAGCGGGAATCATAATCGATGAGCGTCTCCACGAAGCCGACAGGATACTCAGAACCTGCAAAAACATCCGGGACAATGAAATGGAACGTGTTATCGATATAAGGCGGAATATCGATATCGCCCGAGAGATCCTGGCCAAACTGCTGGATGTGATAACATCCCGGGAGGAAGATGAAGACACGAATCTCTCCGGGCGTCTTGACTCCTGACGCGTTTCTTCAGCCCGAGCGGCAGCCACCCCCGCTATCTCCGCCCGTTGAATCACCCGGTAACCCATTACTCGGAACCAAATGAAAGCCCGCTTCGATTCATCCGTCGAGGTTGACAAAAATACACCGCCGGGGGCGATGTTTTCCGGAGCGCGCCGTTTCCCCCTGATTCTGGCTTTCCTGATTTTTGTGTACCTTCCCTCCGCCCTGATCTTTTTCAAAGCCGCTCCGGATGCCGTGGAATACCTGTCTCTGGCACGGAATATCGCGGGGGGTGAAGGGTTCGTATCCCCGATAAAGTATCACCATTTCAATCGTCTGCCCGTCGTTCACGCAGCCGGGGGAGAACGGCCGCCTCTTTATCCGCTTACTGCCGCTCTCGCTCTGAAAATCAGCAATGATCCGCGAAGTTTGCAGGTTTTGAACCTACTGTTCTTCTGCATCGCGCTTTATCTTCTGTTTTTGTCGGTGAAACGATTCGCCGGACCCGAAACAGCGATTTTATCGACAGGTTTCGTCGTCGTCAATCCGCTGAGCGTATGGCTCAATACATCGGCATTCACCGAATCGTTGACTCTTCTGCTCGTCTGCGCACTGCTTTACACGCTTTCCAGAGCTGCGGATGAAGAGAAGACGGCGATCGGATCGGTTCTGGCCGTGTCGTCAGGCATTTTATCGGGCTTGCTCATCCTGACCAGGAATGCGAATGCGGCGCTGGTTCCGGGGACGATTGCCGGAGCCGCCCTCCTCGGTGGAAGGGGCTCCAGGCGCCTGTTATATGCAGGGGCGGCGCTCTGTGGTTTTATCCTTGTGCTTGTTCTTGCAGGATACATTTTACCGAACGAATCCTCTCAGGTCGGTTTAAACCATTACATGGTGAAAAGGTTCGATGAAGCCGCCGCTTACAGCTACCTGTGGCAGGAGTCTCCCGATCCGATCGGTTTTTTCAAAGATAACATCCTGTTCATCCTGGAAAAAATACTGCGCAGAACTTTAAGTTACGGGGTATGGATTATCGCCCTCCTGACTCCCGCTTCTCTTTTATTCGCTCGATTTTTATTGCGTGGAAGGGGCAGGAACTCCGGGAACCGAATCAAAAAACAGAGCGGCCGCAGCGGCTATCCTGTTCAATCGGATGTATCCGCCGGTCGGAAGGATCGCGGTAGGCGGATGGATCACGATTTATCCGTCGCCGCCCGCAGAAACATTCTAATCGTGATTTTATCCTGGTCGGTGCTGTCGTATATCCTTGCGGCTTCGACCTGGTCGGTTTATGATCCCCGACTCGTCTACATTCCGGTGATTCTTCTGACTATCCCGGTCACCCGGTTCGCGGTAGAATCCGGGCTGAATCGAGCACTTCGCCTGCAGTTCGGGCTGTTCACCGCGGCGAGCCTTCTGCTCAGCGGTTTTCTACTGTTTGCCGGCTTGAAGCTTCCGGTTATAGAAAAAAGCCTGACCGCCTGGTTGAATCGAGAGAATGTTTGCGGAATTATTGCGAGCGATACACCGTGGAAGGCTCATTACGTTACAGGTTTGCCGACTGTGATGCTGCCGCCGGTGAAAAATGGCGAGGGACTGGACCGTTTTCTGGAGGATTACGGGGTCTCGGCTCTTCTCGTTTATACCGGTGAAAACGGGAGGCATCTCGCTCGGGCTCCCCGTGGCGCCGCGAAGATCTCGAAGGATGCACACCGGTTGATGGATACCTTGCGGGGGAGGAAGGAAGGCCTGTACCTGGAGAAGGATGATTGGCGCCTCTGGATCCGGGCGCAGAAATCGAATGGAGAATAAAATGAACGAACAAAACGGGACGGCAGAGAGCTTTCCCGCCGGGTGGCTGGATTCGGAGCTGATCTCATCTCTGGAAAAGAGTGTTTCGAGCCGACTCCTGGCAGCCGAAGATTTTCCGACCTTCGTCGTCCTCTCTCTGGATGAAATCGAACATCTCGAGCAGCTTATTCCTTACCTGCACGAATCAGAGATACAGGCTGTCCAGCGTTTTTCGCACATGCCGGGCGCACTCCGCCACGGAGCCGGCTGCCTTGCCGCAAAGGTGGCGGCTTTGGCGTACCGGGGTTCGAGACAGGTAGAAAATCCGGTCCCCGGCAAACTCCCGTTTGCGGTTCCCCGGTTCTCCGATTTTTGCATATCCAATAAAATAACCGGCTCCCCGTACATCTCCGGCCTCGAAACGAAGGATCCGGTTTTTATCACCATTTCCCATTCACGCTATCATGCCGTCGCAGCCGCCTGGCGCGGACCCCTGGGGATCGATGTCGAAGATCCGCTGCGCGCTACGGAGGAAGTCTGGCGTCGCGTGCTGGGGAGGGTGTATGGAGAAGCCGCGGAAGGAATATGGAACCTTCTCGACGACATGGCGCCCGGTAATAGACGGGAAGTGGCGTCAAAACTCTGGATCGCCCAGGAATGCGCCTTTAAAATCATCGGAGAGCATCCCGCGCGGATAGAATCGTTCAGATACGAACCGAGTGCGGAGATTCTCACCGAAAAGTACGACACGATCCTCATACGAGTAAACAAACGTGTTGTAAAAGTAGTCACGGTGGTCGGGGGTAAAGCCGTAATCGGACTCGGCGCCGACATTACCGAAATACTCTAGGGGTGCGGTTCGAAAGCGCATCCCGGTCAGCAGAAGGGATTTCCAGTTGTGGGCCGTCTGACGATTCGTAATGCATCCTATATCCTTACAATGAATTCCGCCGGCGAGATCCTGGAGAATTCGAACATCCTGGTTGAGGGGAACCGCATAGTTTCGATCGAACCATCCGGCGATATCGGATCCGAAGAAGAAGAAGGCATCAATATCGACGCATCAGAGTGCCTGGTGCTGCCCGGGTTCGTGAATACTCACCATCATCTTTACCAGACGTTATTTCGCAACGTTCCCCTGGTTCAGAATGCCCCGCTTTTCGACTGGCTGACGAATCTGTATGATGCCTGGAGGTGGATTGATCCGGAAGCCGTCAGGATCAGCGCGCTTGTGGGCCTCGGTGAGCTGCTGCTGTCCGGCTGCACCACCTCAACCGACCATTTCTACTTGTTCCCTGCTTCGCAACCCGGCGATATCATCGATTCCACCATCGCGGCTTCCGAAGAACTCGGAATCCGGTTCCATCCGACCAGGGGAGGGATGTCCCTGGGCAGGTCCTCGGGCGGACTGCCGCCGGACGAGGTGGTCCAGGATGAAAAAACCATCCTTGCGGATTACGAACGTGTGCTGGCGGAACATCATGATCCGGACCCTCTCTCAATGTGCAGGATAGGGCTTGCGCCCTGTTCGCCTTTCTCGGTAACCGAGCGGCTCATGAGGGAAACGGCGGCATTCGCCCGGGAGCACGGCCTGCTGCTCCACACGCACCTGGCCGAGACTCTGGACGAAGAGCGGTTCTGTCTGGAACGATACGGCAAACGCCCCCTGGCTCTCATGGAAACAATGGATTGGGTCGGGCCGGATGTCTGGTTCGCGCATGCGGTTCATATGAATCGGGAAGAGATAAGAAGAATGTCGGAAACCGGAACGGCGGTAGCCCATTGTCCCGGTTCCAATATGCGGCTCGGTTCGGGAACGGCCCCTGTTCCCGATATGCTGAAGGCGGGTGTTACGGTGGGTCTTGCGGTCGACGGCAGCGCCAGCAACGATTCATCGAATATGCTGCGGGAGCTGTCCCTCTGCCTGCTCGCCCATCGAGCGGCGGGAGGCCCGGACGCCATGACAGCCTATGACGTGCTGTATACGGCGACCATGGGCGGCGCGAAGCTGCTTGGCCGCGAGAAGGAAATCGGCTCGCTTGAACCAGGCAAGGCTGCCGATATAATAGTGATCGATATGAATAAGATCGGGTTTGCGGGCTCTCTGCATGATCCTGCCGCAGCCCTGGTTTTCTGCGCCGGTACAGACAGGGTTACCCATTCAATTGTTAATGGTGCGGTTGCGGTTGAGAACGGCAGGCTTACGGGTGGCGATGAAGCGAATATCACAGCGCGCGCCAATGAAGCCGCCGGCAAAATCCTGAAAAGAACGGAAGAAATATCCGGCAGGAGCTATCTTGGCGGACCTCTGTACCCTTCACAGAAATAAAGATAGAACTTCCTGTATAAACGCCCTTCCGATTCTATTTCGAGGGTGTCGAGCCTGGTGACTTTTTCGAAACGTTCCGAAAGCCGCTTTTTTCCCGATTTCCCCAGCTTGTCGAGCTCCCAGACCGCACAGATGGCATTCTTCCCTTCTTCATTCGCGGGATCATGCCAGAAGTCATACTGCAGCCCCTGAAGCCCAAGCACGTTTCCACCCAGGCAGAATGTTCCGTCCCCCAGATGGAAAGTGAGCTCCGATGCCGTTTTATGGCTGTTGCTGAAGATGAAGATATCCTTCCGGCCGTATTCGTCTCGCAGCTTGTCTACCCTCTCCGCGAGAACCTTCCATCCGCTCCACGTGTCCGCATCCCCGAGCGGGGCGATTCTAACGAGAGGTGCAGCAAGGATCAGGATGCTGAAGACCAGGGCGGTGCCGAAAGCCCACCTCGCGAGTCTGGCCGACAGGTGTCGACCGCCGGCAGTTACGGCTAGCAGGGGAAGAAGCGTCAGGTATGCGGGCGCCGGCCAGTTCATCTTCACCTGCCCCCGGAGGCTGGCTGCAAAAAAGAAGAGGAAGGGGAAAGCGAAATTGAAATAGAGGAACCTGAATCCCCGGGCAGCGTCCCGGGACAGGATATCCCTGCCCCCCTTATAGACCATCCACCACGCTCCCGCGAAAAACAAAGGGGACAGCGCGAGGAGCTGGGTGCCGGCGAGCTGGAAAAAGAAGTGCGGTTTGAACGATGCCATCATTCCCGCCCGGCGGGTTCCCTGAAAGGCGAACGATGCCCAGTCATGAGTCGCGTTCCAGCAGAAAACGGGAAAAAAGACGAGCAGGGCGAGACCTGCGGCGATATATGGCTCCTTCCTCTTGATCCATTCGCGATCGTCCCTCGAAGAGATCAGGAAGAGCAGCATTGCAGGAGCGATCAGGACCGAGGTGTATTTCGATGCGAGGGCTGCGCCGCCGGCTATTCCCGCCGCATACCAGCGGCCGGATGAGTTCCTGTTTATACCCTGGAGCAGAAAAAGGAGCGTCAACATCCAGAAAAGAGCCTGCGGAACATCGGGAGTGATCATTACACTTCCTACCGCGAAGATCGGAACGACGAGAATACCGACCAGGTTCCGGAAAGCGTCATCTTCCGTGCCCCCGGATTCTTTTACGAGGTAATAAGCCGCCAGGCTGAGCAGCGCTGCGGAGATTACCGCGGACAACCTTATTCCGAAAACACTGTTTCCTCCGATAAGCGTTCCGGCCTTGATGAAGAACGCAACCGCCGGGGGGTGGTCCAGGTACCCGGCCGCCGGTTTCAGGGAATAGCACCAGTAGTATGCTTCCTGGGGGAGGAGCGGAGGCAGGAAACTGTAACACAGGTGGAGGAGCGCCGCTCCCCCGGCGAGTGCGAGATATTTCCGGGGAGGCAGCCTGAACCGCGGGACGGAAGGTGAGTCCGGCTCCGGCAAGGTTCCCGACCCCGGTCTCGAAACCCGGTTCTCAGAGTCCGAGCTCAATATGTATCTCCTGCATCGCCCGGATGGATAGAGCCAGGAAGCTCGAGAGCTCCAGGCCGAGCTCGGAACAGAGCTCTATCGATTTCCGGGGGACGTTCCTTGCGAAACTTTTATCCTTGAACTTCTTCCTGACGGATTTCACCTTCAGACCCTCGAGCTTTTTATCCGGCCTGACGAGAGCCGATGCAACTATGAGTCCGGTGGCGTTTTCAGCGCAGATCAAGGCGAAATCGAGCTTCGATTCTGGTTCCACACCAGTGAATTCTGAATTGTGGGACCGGACGGCATGAACGAACCAGTCCGGAAACCCGGCTTCCCGCAGAATTTCAGCTCCCTGCACGGCATGTTTTTCCGGAGCGGTCCTTGTTTCTTCGAAATCGATATCGTGAAGCAGTCCGGCCAGGCCCCAGGCTGTCTCATCTTCACCGAGTTCGGCGGCAAGCCCCCGCATTATCGCTTCAGTGGCCAGGGAATGCTTAACCAGGGTTTCATCCGAGAGATAGGTTTCGAGGAGTTCGAGCGCCTCATTTCGCTTCAGCGGAACGGAAGTCTCCATGGATTCTCCTTTTCGATCGCACTCGGCATTATCAGCGGAGCGTTTGATGAGGATTCTATCCTTGCACAAAGCTGAAGTATAGTGTAAATGGTTCGATAATGATATCGAAGCATCAGCATTATTGGCCCGGTTTTTTCTGGGAAGGTTCGATATGAAATTCTACTGCCCTTTCTGCAACACGGAACTCTCCGTTCTCGACGACACCCTGGTGAGGATGAGCGGCATTCTGGAGAATGACCATTTCCGGGTGACGACGACATTCTATCTGCCTGCGGAACTCGGTAAGTACGGGTATCGAGTCGAAGGTGATATAACCCTCAAGGAAGGCGCATGCGTTGATTTCCGCTGTCACAGTCCCGAGTGTGGAATCAGTTTCACAACCCACTACAATGATGATCTTTCCGAGATCAAGATGGTGGATGACAGCGGGAAGGAAGAATATGTCGCTTTTTTCAGAATATACGGAAAACGCGGTACATTCGTCCTCGATCGACGTCTGAATGTGATTCTGAAGTCGTTCGGCGACGAAAGTCAGGAATTTCTTGAAAAAGCCGAGAAAAGCATCAATTTCTTCGGTGAATGAACCGTTTGACACTTCTCTGACTCCGGCTTCGATCCAGTAAACCTCCCGGAGAATATCTGTAGTTTCCATGCCTCGACAGAGTTCCATCCTTTCATGGTCCGGGCGCATATCCCCCCGTACATTTATCAAAAGGCACCTTACGGAAACGGCGGCTGCAGTCTTTGCACTGCCGTTTATTGTCTGGCTGTGCCGGACAATAAACATGGACCTGGGGGCCGACGAGGGCACGGCGCTTCTCTGGTTCGTAAACGAACCTTTACGTCACAGTTTCCTCATGAATTACAGCACCTCCAACCACGTGCTTTTCAACGTGCTTGAAGCGTTCTACCTGGAATTTCTCCAGGTCAGGGAAATTCATTTTCTGCTCGATCACATCTATATCGTCCGCGCTCTTCCCGCCTTTTTCGCCCTGTGCACCCTCCTTTATACCTTCCGGCTGGGGAAATTCTTTTTCGACAGGACCACCGCCCTGCTCTCGGTAGTTATACTTGCCACCTGTATCCCGTTCTACAATTTTTCGACCCTTCTCAGGGGCTACAGTCTCGGCACATTACTGGTAACAATGCTCATCTATCACGCCTGGAGGTTCGGAAACGAGCGGCGACCATCATTTCGCAGCGGTTTTTTCGTTTTTCTAACGGTTTTTCTGGCAGTCCTGACGACTCCCGTGAACCTGTATTTCATCTCCGGTATCGGGATATATTACGGTATTGCGGTTTTCGCGGGCGAGGCAGGACGCCTCAGACCGCAAAAGCTTCTGCGAAGGGATGGGGATACGGAGGGCGCTCCTTCCGTCGGCGAAGCATCCAGGCTCTACAGGCGTCGCCTGGGTATCGCGGGGCTCATCTTGGCCGGGCTCGTGGCGGCGTTCGCTTATTATGGATCCAATATCCCATATATGATCGAGGAAAAGCCCGAATGGAATGCGCATGGATGGTTCGACTGGGGAATATTAACGGTGCTTATCCCGAAACTGCTTCGATATTTCCTTTCGCATAAATGGCTGCTGCTGCCCCTTGCCGTCCTGGGTTTACTTGCTCCTGCTGCCGCCGGAGGTTTAAGGGGCAGATCTGCGGTAATTCTGAAAAGACTGTTTATACTGGGATTACTTTTTATACTCCCGTTCGTGCCGGCTTTTGTACTTGGAACGGAAACTCTGACAAGGATTTTTCTGAACCTCGCGCCTGTCTTCGCGCTTTTTTTCGCGGGTTGTATTTCAATGACGTTCAGGACGTTCCGGCTTCAGCGCAGGACGCTTTCGATATCGATTCTGATACTGGCCGCTTACTCACATATCGTATTTGCCGGATGCATAACAGATGTCAGGAACCAGGCCCTGGACGATATAGAACGAAGCAACTGGAGCCAGGATATCTATTACAGCTACTACTTCGGGCACTTCAGAATCAATTCCCTGACCAAGGAATTCGCCGCTGCCAGGCAGCCGGAAATTCCGGTTGTGATACTGATGAAGCTTATTCCGTTCGAAGGGCTCGACATGAAGTTCTACCTCGAACATGCAGGTATCATAGCACCTTTAATCGATGATCTCGAACCGCAGCTCTCCCGGCACAGGCGCCTGTATGTGGCTTCACCGTTCGAAAATACATTCGAGACGCTTATGGAAATGGAGTATCCCCGCGCCTGGTGGATGAAAGTCAATGATGATAAAAACTTTTACAACATTTTCCTCGTAGGAATCGATGAGCAGACCTCGCCTGCACCCCTCGCGGAATTCAGCAGCTCCGAGGGGTGACGCGGCCTGTTCTACCGAATTCGCTTATGAAAAGTGCTTTCATAAAAAATCTTAAAAAGGTGATCGGAGCCTGCAGGCATGTTGTTTCGATCGTATCGGGACGAAAGGACGGGCCCGGGGCGGGTTCTAATTTCGCGGGAAGGAATCTTGCCGGGTTCTCATTCAGGAACAAGGTGCTGGAGGCAGCGGATTTCAGACTGGCCGACCTGAGGAACGCCGATCTGACATTCGCCGATGCGAGGGGCGCTTACTTCGGGGGCGCCGATTTAAGCGGGGCGATCCTCAGTGGCGCGGATCTGGAAAACGCCGTCATGAACGACGCAGTAATTACCGGCGCTGTTCTTGCAGGCGCCCGTCTTCGCCGCATCGACGCGAGAGCCGCGGATTTTTCCGGCTCGGATTTATCGGGATGCTGTTTCGATGGGGCGGACCTTCGGAAATCACGGTTCGACGGTGCGAAACTGCAGGATGCTTCATTTAACCGTGCGATGTTGAAAGGCTCGACCGGACTGGATGGTGTAAAGATCCGAAAAGCGAATATACTGTCGCTTGTTTTCCCTCTGTTACTCTTATGCTTGCTGGTATATACGGGAAAAATCATCTACCTGGAACCGTACACATCATTCATGGTTGAGCGTGCGATGGAAAAGGCCCGAACCTGCCTCCGGAACGGGGAAGAAGAAAAAGCGGTCGAGCAGTATGAATTGATAGCCGCGAAATACAGCCACAACCGTGAGTTGTTTACTGAATCTCTTTTTGCCCATGCAGCGCTTGATACGGCGGCCGGACAGTTGGAAAGCGCGATTTCGAAATACACGCATATCACTCATACAGCTCCCGACCCGAGGAGGGTCACCCTCGCCCGTGAACTCCGCGCCCTGACCGAAGCGCGTGCCGGGAACCTGCCTGAGGCTGCCGTCGACCTGGAAGAGCTGGTAAAGAATATCGAGGCGGAAGGGTCTCTAATCGATGTCCCGGTTCCGTCACCGATAGGGCCCTTCCTGCTCGCCGATCGCTTCAGGCAGATGCGGAAATTCAGATTGCACCTCGTCCGTTTCTACTGGCAAGCCGCCGAACCGGAATCCGCGAGTATTCACCTCGAAAAACTTCTTTCGGAATGGGGCCGGAATCCCAGGGAATTGTCCGCGGTCATTGTTTCCCTCGAGCGTATTTTCGACAGTCTTCCTCCCGATGCCGCAGCAGGGGATCCTCCACGTGCCGTTCGTGAACAGGCGAGGCCGCAGGTGATAAAAACAGTCGAAGATGCGAAGGTGCTTTTCGAGGAGATGATCAGCGAAGCCGGATCCATGTATCCAGCCTTCCGGAAATGGGCCGGGGATGGGGCGGCTCTTTCCGAGGCGCTCCTGCACCGGCTGGATCCCGCCCATGAAACGTAAGAGAGATTTCCGGAATTGTACGAATAAAAAGTTCCCCGCGGTGTATATAAGGTAAGAAGCGGGGTTCCTGGAGTTCTTCGGAACCCTCCCGGCGGGAGGGAACGCCCGGGATGTGGATAATCTGCTCCAATGGGAGGTTACGGTGACGGATGGTGAGTTGATGGCGAGAGTCGCCGGCGGTGACCGGGAGGCTTTCGGGGAAATAGTGAACCGGTATAAACGGAAAGCCTATTTCGCGGCGCTGAGGCGCACCGGAAGCCACGATGACGCCCTCGACCTTTCCCAGGATGCTTTTGTACGGGCTTTCAAACACAGGAATCGCTTCAGGCCGGATGCAAGCTTTTTCCCCTGGTATTGCAGGATCCTGGCCAACCTCTGCGCCAATCACAGGCGGGAAACAGGGAGACGGGCGTCGGCATTCGAGCGGATCGCCGCCGAGAAGAACCTGGAACCGGGTGAAACCCCTGAATCGGTATTCGAAAGGGAGGAAGAACGCCGAAGGGTATGGGAAGCCCTGTCTCGGCTTCAACCGGAAAAGCGGGAGATAATTTTACTCAGGGAATTCGAGGAACTGAGCTATCGGGAGATCTCCGAAGCAGTCGGATGTCCCGAAGGCACGGTAATGTCGCGGTTGTATGCAGCGAGGAGAGCGCTTCAGGAGCAACTGGCTGTAAAACAACCCTGTGGGAGATAACGAAAATGCCTGATTCGAGTAAATGCCGGGAGATCAAAACGTTTATTGCAGGCAGGCTCGACGGCGAGTTGTCTGCCGAAGAGAACCGGTTACTCGACCGGCACCTGGCGGAGTGCTCCGCCTGCCGGGACGAGCTTACCGAAATGAAACTAACCGGGGAGGTGATGTCAACGATGAACTTCAACGAACCTGAAGACAGGATCTGGCAGGGTTACTGGGCCGGCGTATACAACAGGCTCGAACGTGGATTCGGCTGGATTCTTTTTTCTTTCGGATTGATCCTTGTGCTGATTTATTCACTGTTCCAGCTTATGGGTGACTTCCTGCATGACAGCAGTCTGCCGTTATACTTCAGACTTGGAGTCACAGCGCTGACCGCGGGTATCGTGGTTCTATTGGTATCGGTCGGCAGGGAACGCCTGAAGGCCTACAAATCCGACAGGTACAGGGAGGTGAAAAGGTGATAGTAGCTACTACTGAAACCATTCCGGGAAAAGAAATTACCGAGGTTATCGGGCTCGTCAGGGGGAATACAATCAGGGCCAGGCACGTAGGCAGGGATATCCTGGCCGGCCTGAGAAATATCGTCGGCGGCGAGATCGGCGATTATACGAAGATGATGGCGGAATCGAGGGAGCAGTGCCTTGACAGGATGAGGGAGGAAGCGAGATCTCTCGGCGCCGATGCCGTTGTCGGAACCAGATTCATCACATCCAGCCTTATGCAGGGAGCGGCCGAACTTCTTGCGTATGGAACGGCCGTCAAGCTCGGACCACCGACATCGACTTGAGATTCAGGCGATTCGCGAAGAAAAAGGTGCAGGAATTCCGGGTGAGGACCGGATAACCCATCGAAGGAAGCAACTCTTCGGCGGGTTATCCTTTTCTTTTTATTTCGTAGAGGTCGAGTCGTATCCCGTTGAACCGGTTCCTGATAGTCCCGTGCCGTTCGCTTTTGGATAAAAGGAATTCCCTGGTTTTTTCTGTAACTTTCTCCCTGGGTTGAAGGTCCCGCGCGTCATGGAAACGTTCACTCACGGAGCATACCCAGACCCGCCGGATCTCCTTTGAACCGAGGGCATACGCCAGATCTTTCAGAAACTGGGGATCCGATACCGACATTATTCCATAATAGCGTTTTTCGACGTCTCTCTCCAACTCCTTCTTATATAAAACCAGTTTTCTCCATCGCCACGAAGCGGAGCTGAATCGATGATCCTGCTCCCCTCCGATCCCGCGTTCCGGCTGCTGATCGAGTTTTTCGGAACCCGCTCCATAAATGTCCAGGTAGGCTTCGAATCCGCCTGTATAATGAGCTTCCGGCAGAACGACCAGTGCGTCCCCGTCGCGGAGAGCTTCCCTGAGGAATGCCGCCGCGTACCGGTAATCCGGCTTCTGCGGCTCCGAAAGGAGCGTAAGAGTGGAGATGACAGCCGGAATCGAGATCACTGAAGCAGCCAGGATTGTGGATACTGTGGATATCGCGCGCTTCTTTCCCTGGGGGAACAGCCCGGTCAGGGCTCCCGCCGCGGCAATCAGATAAAAGGGGACGAGATACGTGTAGTACCGGATTTCGAAACCCTGCGAGTAGAAGGTCGAGGAAGAGTGTATCCACTGCTGGATGTACGGAGCGGCGATGAGGGGTGGAAGTATATAAAAAAGCTTTCTGTTTCCGGTGTACAGGCGACCCAGTATCAGGCCGGCGATAATCAGGAACAGGTACAGGGGCATCCCGGGTAATGCTTCGATGCCGTTGAAACGCCCGGTAAGCTGGATTGTGGTTTTAACGATTACCGAGATGACGGCAAAGGTTTCCGAAGGTAGAACTGCCGCCTGCTCGGCATACCGGCTCTTCATTGCGGCAAGGATTCGGATGGCGACGGGAGCGTACGCCGCGGCGCCCAGAACGATTCCGGCCAGGGAAAGGACCGTTTTTTGAATCTTGCCCGTTTCGAACTTTCCGTCTTTACGGATTCTCAGCAGGTGGACGACGGCGGAGAAGTAGAGCGCAACGGTAAACACGATGCTGTAGAAATGGGTGTAGAACAGGGATATACCGGCCAGCGAGGCGATGAAAAAATGAATTAACCTGCCTTGCCGCACGCCCTTCAGCAGCGAAATGGCAAGGACCAGCGTCAATACGGAATAGAGTATGTAAGGGTTCAGGACGCGGCTGAACTCGACATGAAGAGGTGAAACAGCGAGAAGAACCGCCGCAAGAATGCCTGCCCTCCGGCCGAAGAGAGAATTCCCGAGGCTGTAGGTGGCGAGAACGGACAAGACTCCCAGGAGAGCGGGAAACGCCCGCAGAAAAAGCAGGCTGTTGCCGAAGCGCGACCAGACTGAAAGAAGCAGAATAAAGAGCGGCTGGTGCTGCGGCGACTGGCGCAGATTCTCGTGCAAAAGCTCCGTAAATGTCCGGACCGGACGGAGCATCGGGAAATAGTATCCGATCTCCAGGTGGTCCACCGATTCCAGCTCGAGAGCGAAATAACGAAGCAGGGCGGCGAGAAAGAGAATTAGGGGTAGCAGAATCGGGGATTTAACCCGCATTTTCACCATCTTTTCCGGCATCGGGCCCTGCCTTTTAGTGCACCGGTTTGAAACTGGCAGCACTCTATCACCGGGATCCGAGCCCGTCAAGCAGCCCGGGCGCCGGATGGAACCCGAAGAGACCCGGAACTCCTTTTTTATTTCCGGGAAAAGGAAACAGCCCCGGGGAAGGGGCCCCGGAGCTGTAACGGCTTTAACCTGTAGTAGTACTGATGCGTTCTAAATCAAATGTCAGATGCACTCATTCGCGACTTCGATGTCGAATGAAGCCCGGCTTTGTTCCTGTCCATCCATCGTGACGACGACGGTGACCGTGTAGGTGCCGGCGGGAGCACCGCTCGACACGAATATGGAGACACCGGCCTCGACCGACGAGGACGGCTCGACCGCGATTGCCGGACCCTGGTAAAGAACCCTAGATGTTTCAACAGGTCCTGTTACGAGCATTTCCGCAGAGTTGAAATATCCGGTTCTATTACTGGTGTTTTCTACACCGGCTGTGAATCCGAGCATTTCTCCGTGCGCGATGCAGCAGGGATTGCCGTTTATATAAGTCTGCAGACTGGGTGAAAATTCATCCGCACCCATATCGAACCCGGCTCCGAAGGGTCGCTCGTCTCCGTCATAATCGTCGTATGCGCCTTCGTCCCTCCCGCTGTCGATACAAGGCGAGACAGCAGAAAGGTGCCAGTTGTCCACCATGTCGAACAGGGGATCCTGATCCATGTTTCCATCGCCCGGCCAGCCGCCGTCGACATCGGAGTATTCGATGACGGGATTGCTCGACTCGGTGAAGACTTCATCCGGCTCGTCATCCCATAAAATGCAGTTCGCCAGGAGCGGATCGGCGTCCACGCAGAACAGGCCTCCCCCGGGTTCGGTCGCGACGTTCCTGGTTACGGTGGTAAAAACTATGGTCGGCGACGACGAATCGCACCTGATGCCGCTTCCTCTCGCAGCAGTATTTTCGATGACGGAACAGTTGAGGATGGTGGGGGAGGAGGTGAAGCAGCATATGCCTCCGCAGCAGTCCACCGCCGAATTTCCAGAAACCAGGCAGCGATTTATGTATATGTCGGAACCGACGTTGCAAACGATGCCTCCGCCGTTTTCGAGAGATGAGTTCCCGCATATGCGGGAGTCCGTGAGCGAACCTCCCGATTCCCAGTAATAAAGACCGCCGCCGGAGACTTCCGTCGCGTTGTTTTCTATGGTGCAGTTGGTGATTTCAGGTTCGGAATCGGTACTCGAGTAGACGCCGCCTCCCTCCCGCGACGCGGTATTTCCGGAGATGGCGCACCCCGTGAACACCGGGGATGCCTCGATTACGTAGACACCGCCGCCGTTTATAGCGTTGTTATCCAGGAGCGAGCAGTCGACCAGGGGCACCGCCGAAGCTGTAACGAAGAACCCGCCGCCTTTCGATCCGGCATCGTTGTCGTAAATATCGCATCTTGTCAGTGTCGGGGGCGGATTGGCGTTTTCAGCGCAGAATCCGCCGCCGTCGAGAGCGGTTACATTCGAGTAGATCTGGCAATCCTCGAAAATTGCATCTGTATTCGAGCAGTAGACCCCTCCGCCGTCCCTGCCCGCTTCGTTCGCTGCAATGATACAATCGATCACAACGGGCGGATCCGCGTTCGTGATGCAGATGCCGCCGCCGCTCCCGACGGCGTCATTGAATGAAATGCAGCATGAAGTAAAAACGGGATCGGCGTGGCAGCAGTATGCGCCGCCGCCGTCGCTGAGGGAGGAGTTTTCCTGGATATTGCAGGAGGTGAACAACGGCGCGGAAGAGTTCGTGAATATTCCGCCTCCCCACCGGCAGGCGGAATTCCCGGTTATCGTACAATCGGTAAATTCCGGTTTTGCATCGTAGAACGTGGATACACCGCCACCGTCCCTGTGGGCGGTGTTATTTGAAATGATTACATTGGAAATAATGGGAGCCGAATCATATCCGCAGTAGATACCTCCTCCTTCGCGGGCTGCGTCGTCCATCAGCGTGCAGTCGCTTATGGTCGGAGAGGCGGTATTGCAGTAGATGCCGCCCCCGGCGTAAGTCGCCGTGTTGCCCAGAACGGAGGTGCGAAGTATAGTCGGGGAGGCATATGAGCAGTGGATTCCGCCGCCGTCCATCGCGGCATTGTTCCGGAAGATGCCGCAATCCTGGATGGATGGATTGGCTTCCAGGCAGTAGATGCCTCCTCCGTCGACCGTCGCGCTGTTTTTTGAAATCTTGCATTCTTTGATCAGCGGGCTGGACTGGAAGAAATAGATGCCGCCGCCCGTGTTGGCGCTGCCGTTCAGGATGGAAATACCTGCAAGCACCGAAGATTCGGTCTCTCCGTTGTCAAATATAAATCCCCGTCCGAGGAATTGACAATCCACCATGGTGAAATCCGCTCCGTTTTCGGAAGTCACGGTAATCGCCTTGCCTGAAAAAGAGATGTCCCTGTTGCCGTCGCCGGTGTAAGTGCCGTCGGCGACCAGAACGGTGTCACCTTCGGAAGCGAGATCGATACCGGCCTGGATGCTGGCCGCATCGAACGGCACCAGTATCGTATCGGAGAACGATTGCGGAGCCGCTGTCAGGAGCAGAAGAACGACCGGGAAAATCGAATAGCGAAAATAGTATGATGCATCGGATTTTTACGTCGCATAGGTTTTTCCTTAATGCAAAATAGCGTTGCACCGGCCCTTCGGGCCGATAGGATGTTTTCAAATCTATTCATCCTGGGTTTTCAGACGCAAACAACATACCTGCGCAAGCAATATCGGACAAAAAGCCGCTAAATATATGTTTTATATATCTTACACAGGATGGCAATAGTGTTGCCGGGGGATCGGTTTTCGGGTTTTATTTACCAGTCATTCGAGCAAAATTGCGCAATTAGCGCACGGCTGAATGCAGGTTGAGTTATGGATCGAATCTGGAGAATAAAAACGCGCCGGCACTGAAGAAAGTTATTCCGATGAGAATGAGGATGCTGCAGGGGAAGATCATTTCAGCCGGAGAGAAACCTCGCCATACCGCACCCTCGATGGCGAGGATACTCCATTTGACGGGGCTGATGTTGCTGCCTAACTTCATCCAGGAGGGCATGGCCATAAGTGGAACCATCGCTCCGCCGAACATGTTCATCAGAAGGAAGATGGCCCAGCCGGCTCCGCCAACGGCTCTTTCGGTCTTTCCCAGCACGGAGACCAGCATCATGATACCGGTGAAGCAGACGGCGGAGCTCAGAACAGCTCCTGCGAGACCGGGCGGACTCAATATTCTCACACCGAAGAGGAGCCGCCCGATCAGCAGCAGAAACGCCGTTACGGAGACACAGGCCAGAAAACAGCCAAGAGCTTTCCCTGCGAGGATTTGAGTCCGGGAAATCGGGGCGAACCGGAGCCGCGACAGTGTGCCCGAAACCCGTTCCAGAACAATAGATATCGAGAACGCCGCCACGCATCCGATCAGTCCCCAGGCGATGGCCTGCGGGAAAGTGATCTCGAAGGATGTGCGGGGGCCGGTAACCTCCCTAGCCACGGGTATCTCCTCCACGGCGAGGCCGCCGCCGGGCAGACCGTCCGAATAGACGGTCGTATCCACGTCCGCAAGGAAAGTGTCGAGCGACCTGAGGAATCCGCCCAGCACCTCTCGCTGATCGGGGGTAAGGTCGGCGGCGTTTTCGACCTGTTCGGGCACTCCGTGGAGATGCTTCCGCATATTTCCCGGATTGGAAAACTGTTCGAACATGAAACTGAAATAGGCCTGGTTCAAGAGCCCTTTGAGGTACCCGGCTTCCGCTTTCCTCGACGGATCGATTCCGATCCGGATTCCGGGGCTCCCGGTGTCTTCGAAAAAGCCCGAGATCCCGCCGAACCCTTCTTCGAGAATGATGAATGCGGTCGCTTTACCCCTGCGGACGCTCTCCATGGCTTCGTCGTAGGTTTTTCTTTCGACATCCAGCACCGAAGAAGAATCGAGAAGCTCGAAGAAGCGGAGTGAACCGCTGTCGCCGCACCGATCCACCAGGACAACCTTCATGACGCCCGCACCACCGCCGCCGCCGCCGAATATAGCGCCGAAAAAGAGGGCCATCAGGAGCGGAAAGGCCAGCACCCAGAAAAGACCGAATCGATCGCGCCACAGTAAAAGCAGGTCTTTTTTCGCGATTGTGATTACGGCGTTCATTCGTCCCGCAACTTTCGTCCCGTCAGGTTGAGAAACACGGTTTCGAGATTGGGCCGGTGTATGATCAGACCGGAGAAATCGATGCCGCGGACCCCGAGTTCGGCGATTATATCGAGAGGGCGATCAGTTTCTATCCGGAGTTTACGGTCCTCAATCCGCAGCATTCCCTCATCCCGCCTCCGCCTGTCGTCTTCTACCCGGCGGGCGCCGTCCCCGACGCGGGATTCGCCGTCCCCGATGCGGGATTCGCCGTCCCCGATCCCGGATTCGCCGGTCCCGGCCAGGTTCCGAAGCGCGGTTTGGGTGGCGGGCGTATCGGAGAGCTCTACCTCGACGATTGAAAACCCGCCATGTCGATCTATAAGGGCGTCGACCGTATCGAGGGCGAGGATCCTGCCCCGTTCCAGGATGGCGACCCTGTCGCAGAGGCGCTGGACCTCGTCCATGTAGTGGGAAGTATAGAGGACCGTCCTGCCCAGGTTCTTGAGCTCTTCGAGCCTTTCGAAAACGAGGTTCCTCGACTGCGGGTCCATCCCGACGGTCGGTTCATCGAGAAAAATCACATCCGGGTCGTGGACCAGCCCGGCGGCCAGGTTCAGCCTGCGCTTCATTCCTCCGGAGTAGGTAGACACAAGATCGTTGCGCCGCTCTCGAAGGCCCGCGAAATCGAGCGCCCAGCCGACTCGAGTACGGAGATCCTTCCTCGTCAGACCGTAGAGCTTCCCGAAAAAAAGAAGATTCTCGGCACCCGTAAGATCTTCGTAGAGCGAAAGGCTTTGGGGCGCCACTCCGACCTGTTTTCTGACCTCGGCTTTCGTCGGGTCGGCGACCGAACCGATCCTTATTGATCCTCCGTCAGGTTTCAGAACTCCGAGCAGCAGGTTGATCGTCGTCGTTTTTCCGGCGCCGTTCGGTCCGAGCAGACCGAAAGTCTCTCCCCGCCCGACGTCGAAGGAGATATTTTCTACAGCCTTGATATGGCCGAACGACCGGGACAAACCGCTTATGGTCAATACCTGGTTACCCATTCCGGATTCTTAACATCCGAGCCGGGAAGCGTCAACGGCTATCGAGTATTCTGCGTTGCGGGGATTTTCTATATTGAATACTTCTTCGATTTCATTTTCGTAATGAAGGAGCTGTATGAGAAAATGTGTTTGAGCTGCGGTACGGCGGGATATTGCGAGCAGGTGTGAGCAGTGGGAGGCGAAGGCGGCGAGTTTCAGCGCTTCCCGGAGCGAGGGACAGGCAGAGCCGGATGACGCAGCGTGCTCCGCCGGGCGGGAAGACGCTCCATCACCGCTTTGCGATACATCTACATCTCTTTGCTGTCAAACAGGTTCCGCGTATCGCAAATAGCTAGCTATCACGTGTTGACGATTCGTTGTCAAGCGGACTAAACTGGCACAACCATTTCTTCACGGGGAAGCGGCTCGCTGCAAATAGTGGACAAAGCGATATATCGGACAGGACCGGCATGAACCAGGAAATTCTCGACGCGATTATTCCGATTGTCAGGGAAGGTCGAGGAGCCGGCAGGAAGGATTATCCCATGCGGATCGTTTGCCAGAGAAGATTATGGATGCTGACACCCTCCTGAGGTCAGCGCTCTTCCGCACACTGGATGAAGAATCCGCGGGTTTTCCAGCGGATTGAATGGGTTTGAAGGTTCACCGGCCCGGATGAAACCGGAGAGCCGGCGAAAGCTGAACTTGATACCGAACGGTGCCGACCAGCGATGAAGAAAAAGATTATTCTGTTAAATCCGCCCGGGGACAGACCATATCTGAGGGATTATTACTGCAGTAAGGTATCCAAGACCAACTACAGTTATCAGTCGGTGGATTTTGTAATTCTCAGCGCGATACTGAAAGAGGATTTTTCGTTAACGGTAGTAGACGGCATAACCGAAAAACTCTCGGTTGATACAATATTGGATAAAATATGTTCAGAAAACCCGTACGCGGTAATATTTCTTTCAGGTTCCGTATGCTGGGAACAGGATTTCGAATTCTTGAAAATCCTGAAGGAAAAACTACCCGGGACACTTTTAATAGGGTCGGCGGATATTTTTTTAGAATCCGATGTCACCGCGATGCTGTTTAATAAGTATCCATTTATCGACGGGGCGATTCTTGATTTCACTTCAACGGAGATAATTGATTTCCTTCACAAATATTCTTCAGGCAAAAGCTATAAAAGTATTATCTACCATCGGGACGGGGAAGTATTTTTTCTGGAGGAGCAAAGGGAATTCAATGTTGAGTTTAATATCCCTGTTCCGGCATTTGAACTGTTTAAGAATGAAATGTACAGTTATCCATTTGTCAGGGACAGGAAGTTCGCGACTATATTGACGGAGTATGGCTGCCCCTTCACATGTGATTTCTGTATTATGTCGAGCATCGGTTACAAATACCGCAGTGTAGCAAATATTATCGAAGAAATGCGTTATCTTAAACAGAGCGGTATAAATGAACTATATATCAACGACCAGACATTCGGGTCCAGCAGAAACAGGGCAACCGAGTTACTTCAGCGAATGATAGAAGAAAAGTTCAACTTCCGCTGGTTCTGTTTCTCGCGGCTCGATATCGTTGATGAAGAATTCATGGCTCTCATGAAAAAAGCCGGCCTGGCAGTTCTGATGTTCGGCGTTGAAAGTGCAAAAGAAGAAACACAGGAAGTAATGAACAAGAATTTAACACGGGACCAGATAAGCAGAAAAATTGATATATGTGACAGGTTGGGTATAAAAACCCTTGGATCATTCATCCTCGGATTACCCGGCGAAACGGTTCAGGATATGATGAACACACTTAATTTCATGCGGACGCTGAAACTTGATTTCGTGTCCTTCAATATTTACGTACCGCGTATCGGAACCAGGTTGAGAAGGACATTGATCAATGAGAATAAACTGGAGGAGTACCAATTAACCCTGGATCAATCCGGAGAAGAAATAAATTATATCGCTGATGATATTGAAATCAATGAGTTGAAAAAGATCCACTCTCTAGCGATCAAAAAATTCTATCTGAACCCGCGATATATCGTTCAAAGAATGAAGAGTATCAGAAGTTTTAAAGAACTAAGATTTAATATTTCGTCATTTTTCTGGCTTCTGAAAATTGCGATGAAGAAATGAGAATACTGTTTCTACAGAGTATATACCGTGTCTATACAGGCACGATGATGCTTTCCGCATCATTGAAACAGCGCGGCCATACCGTTGATATCGTCATTGCCCCCGGTGAAAGAGAATTTTGCAGCCGGGTGCTGGAATTCCACCCGGATATAATCGCATTCTCTGTAATGACCGGGACTCATAACTGGGCACTGAATCTTGCCGACCGGATCAAACGGGTCTATCGTGACGGTATTATAATTTTTGGCGGAATGCATCCAACGTTTTATCCTGAAATTATCAACCATGAGAATATAGATATTATCTGCCGGGGGGAAGGGATTGATGCTTTCTGCGAATTAGCCGAAGCTCTCAGTAAAAATGAGGATTACCGTCATATCAAGAATCTGTGGGTAAAATATAATGGTGAGATATTTAAAAATGATATCAGGGATCTGATTTCGAATATTGACGCTCTGCCTCTCCCCGACCGCGGATTGTACGATGATTACAAGTTGATTTCTCGAAATCCGACCCAGGAGATCATCACTGCATTCGGGTGTCCCAGGCAATGCTCGTTCTGTTTCAATCATGCCATGAAAACAATGTATGAAGGGAAGGGGAATTATCTGCGGCTCCGCGGGATTGATCGGGTCATGGAAGAGTTGAAAATTCTGAAGACCCGATATCGCGCCAGGACTATTCTGTTTTATCAGGATAATCTTCTTATGAATGTCGGCTGGTTCGAGGATATGCTCGCCCGCTACAAGGAAGAAATCGACCTGCCGTTCATCGGTTTCATCCGCGCCGGAATAAAAGAAAAGACGATTCAGCGGATGAAAGAAGCCGGCTGTATCAATGTTCAATTCGGAATCGAATCGGGAAACGAGCGGGTCAGGAACCAGCTTCTCGATAAAAGAGTAAGCAATAAACAGATTTATGAGACTGCCGCGCTGCTGAAAAAATACGGAATTAAATTCCTGACCTATAACATGATGGGGATTCCCGGTGAGACTCTCGATGAAGCCATTGAAACAGTCACGATGAACGCTGCAATCAGGACGGATTATCCGTGGTGTTCACTGTGCCAGGTGTATCCCGGTCTGGGAATAACGGAATACGCGATAAAGGAGGGTTTTATCACGGAATACAATCCTGACGAGTTCGGTTTGAATTTCTTTCAGGATACCCTGGTTGAAATGAGTGCTCTCAAGAAGATTATCCGTCTTCAAAAATTATTCTATCTCGGAGTACGATTTTCATTTCCGCCGGGAGTTATCAGATTATTAATAAAGCTGCCGTTAGGATTTCTTTACTCAACGATTTTCTTTCTGACTTACTTTTTTCGATATAAGCGTTCGCATAATTTACCCCTGGGATATATGATCAAATTTTCAGTTTCTTCATTGCGATCAGTACTCAATCCCCGATAGCCGCCCGGAATTCGCCCGTTCTCGGCCGCTCAAAATTCTCCACCCGGAAAGATCGCGGTTATCCATTTTTAATCATCCTGAACCCTGACGAGTCTTTTTCCGTCCATTTCGTACCCGGGGGAAGTCAGCCTGACGGTACAGATGGTTATTCCGTCGACTTCGACTCTGTGGACGATGTCATCGTAGCTGACAAGCTCGGATAGTTTCTCGGGAGTTCCCCGGATCTGAGTAATCGTGAAGATTGATTCGGGAGCCCACTCAGGATAAGCTTCGGGATAGAGCTCGACGGTCTCCCTGTTGTAATGGATATGAAACCTGGAACTGTATTTGAGCCGCATCCCGTTGAAACGGCCGACCTCATAAAGCCATTCCACGGCCTGCTTATGACTGTTTGCCAGGCAGTCCACATCATATCTCCCGAACGCGCCGGGAAGGCCGCCGACGAACCCGTTGAAGTATGTGACCTGATTGGGATGATTCCTGACCGAGAAGCAGACGGGATCGAGAAAGAGGCCGAAGAGTAAAATTGCCGCTGCGCCGTGGACATATCTGTACTCACGGATTGTTTCAAAGAGTCTTGTCCAGCCTGCGGCGGCTGTTATGACGAAAAACGGATATACAAAAAGAAGATGCCGGAAGGTATCATAGAGTGTCGATTGTTTATAGATTACATATATCAACGGAACGACACCCGCGGACAGAATTCCGTAAAGAATCAGGTTCAGGTTCATCCTGCGCCTGGGTAATAACCCAAGCGGAATACCGAAGAGTACAACAAAAGGCGTCGTAACCAGGAACCATACAGGGAGATAAGTTCGGGGGAGTTCGTCGCTGAGGTGAATTTTACCCATGAAGAGTTCAGGCGTTACCAATGGGAAATCCGATATCGCCCGTAATACCTCGATAGGCCGGAAAATAGGATCGCACAATACATAGGGCCAGAAAAGCGAGCCGCCCAGATATGCAGCCGCGGCTGCTCCGAAAAATATTGCTGCGGTCTTCAATATTTGATTTCGATCCATCGACCTGAAGCTGGCACAAAAGAGAATCAGTGTAAGGGGAATCGCAAAACATATCAGCATAAGACCGCCGACGCGAATATTTATTGCGAGAGCGATGGATGCAACTATCCCCGCAAGAGTCCGGAATCGCACATAGGGAAATTCCAGCGGCAGGAGTGAAAGAAAATATATTGCGGCAGTGTAAAATGACGTAAAGGGTATATCCTTCGGATTATTCATACCGTGACCGAACAATCTCGGAGAAAAAAGGAGCATGAGCACGGTGAGCACGCCTGCCAGGGAACCGAAGTGTCTTCTGGCGGTAAGGCCTCCAAAGAAGATGATCAGCCAGAAGTAGAGACTGTTCACAATGTGCCTTGCCTCGAACTTTTCAACAAAGGGAAAGAGCGTGTGAAAGAGCACGCAGCTCATCTCGTAAAGAGCGCCGTACCAGCGGAGATTTGAATAAGTAAGGCATGTTTTGTCCTGAAAGAAACTGGTATAAAAACTGACAGCGAAGTAACCGTGCTGACTCCCTACATCTTCATCCGTGGTAATTCCGAAATCGAGCGAGGCGATGGGCACGAGGAAAAGAGACAGGACGAGAAGAATACGGAATATCTTCTCATGGAGGGTGTTCCTCCCGGTGGATACACCAAACCTGTTCAGATTCATCCTTACAGGGTAGTAATACAATGTCCCTTTCCCCGGCACTCACTGAATATCACGTCGAGATTCTATGTTTCAGTTGAACTTACTGCACCCGTTCGTATCTCACGGTCCACTCCGGTTCCGGATGTACGGCAAAAGCATCGCTGCCTCTGACCGGGAGCGTATCCTGATGGCAAAAGCATCGCTGCCTCTGGCCGGGAGCGTGTCCTAACTGTTTTTCCGGGCGATGACAAAAAGCGATATTCCTATGGGCAGCCCGATCCGGACGGCCCGCCAGGCTTCGAAAGCAAGCCATTTTACCATCAAGGTGTTCCATGGCTCTGAGAGATCTTTGATATCGCTGGGATACTCATCTTTTGATAACTTCCAAATCCGGTCCTTGAGGGATTTCAACAACAACGGTAAAAAAAGGCATTCGTATCCGAAGGTCATTTTTTCAACAGTAAACCCGCTGGATGACAGAAGATTCCTCAATCTACCCACCGAGTACCTTCGCAGATGACCGAGTTGCTCGTCGCGCCGGCTTTTTAAAAAACTGAGGGCTGGTACGGTGATAACCGCAATACCGCCCCTGGTAAGGATATTCCCGACATCCTTCATGACCTGTTCGTCATTTTCCATGTGCTCTAGACAATCGAACAAAGCTGCCATGTTGAAACTGCCGGGCTTGAAGGGAATCGCTCCCGTGGTCGCCCTGATGACCGCTGCTGTACCGAGATTTCCCGCGAGCCCGGCGGCTTCCTGCGAATATTCCATACCGGTTACATCACCCCATTCGCTGAGAAATCCGAACATGGTTCCAGTTCCGCAGCCGAGATCGAGAATACGGCATCCTGGCTGCACTCCGGTGCTTTTCAATAATTTCCGCACCAGCAGCTGCTTGCCCTGGTACCACCAGTACCGTTCACCCTCGCGATCCATCTTCCGGAAGATTTCAGCGTCCATCATTCAGAAATAATAGCTGGAATAGAGACGATGGGCAACGGGGAATCCACGCTTTAATCCTGACCGGAGTCCCCGGACGCGGTCCTAGCGGGGAAAGGCCCCCTGCTGGAAGTCAACCGCCCTGCCGATGAAATTCTTCACACGGAGAAAATCGAACCGAAACCGGAGCTGCTGGAGAATGTTTTACCGGAATTCGGAAATTCCAGTTATAATTTCCTGATTCCTGATTCCTGATTCCTGATACCGGCGGCGGTCTAGTATGGATGAAAATACGGGACAGTTACCGGATCGGAAGCGTGTGGAGGAAAACCATTACATGCTGTATCGTATTTTTCGAACCCGTTTGAAAATTTTCTTGTTCGCGGCGGCGGTCTTCTGTTTTCGAGATGCCTTTCCGATCGGTATATACGGAATTCAATACAACGAAACCGAAGAAGGGAGCGGAGAGGATTGTTATCCGTCGCCTAAAGAGGGGCAGTCCGTCGATGTGGAAGGAACAGTCACCGCCCTGGACTTCAACGGCGGCGACTGCGACTTTTTTCTTCAGGACGCCGCATCTCCGTGGCACGGCATTCTTGTGAGAGGAGTGGACAGGGAGGATTTTTCTCCCCTTCCGTGGTCTTCGGTGGCGCTTTCAGCGGAGGTGGATGAAGAGAGCGGGATGACGGTACTGAAAAATATTTCGAACTACCGGATAACAGGTTTCGGTAATCCGTACCCGCCCGTATCGGTTACCGCGGATGACCTCGACGATGCCTGTTCACCCATCGGCGAAGCTTATGAGGGCATGTTCGTAAAAATCGTCGATGCCGTAGTTACCGAACCTGCCGGCGGGGAGGGCGAATGGTACGTCTCTGATGACGGGGGAGCGCATGAGGCCGAAGTGGATGACGGCCTGTTCCACTATGAACCGGAAGTCGGCGACGAGTTCGGGGCCCTCCTGGGGGTGGTGACCTTCGACGACGGCGAATACGAGATCTCACCCCGGAATGGAAACGATTTGGTCGAGACGCATCTTTTTCCGGATCTCGCCGGCGATGAGCTGCTGGCAGCCTTGGAGAACGCGTATAAACCGTCCGGCGTGCTCTCCTACAACAATGCGCGGGATAAACTATACGCCTACATCGACAACCACGATGATTCTGTCACCTGCATCTACACGGGCTATTCGGTCTACGTTCCTTACGGTGATCCTGATCCGAGGTATTATACAAACAGGGCCGACCCCATAATCAATGCCGAACATACCTGGCCCAAGGCCCGCAGCGGCGATCCGGGTTCGGGCGAACAGCGGCACAACGACATGCACTACCTGTATCCGTGCAACGGCGACGCCAACAGCGCCAGGGGCAACCTTCCTTTCGACGAAATTCCGGATGAAATTACCGACAAGTGGTGGCGCGGTGAGTCTTACATTACGTACATACCCGGATCGAACATCGACGAGTACAGCGAAGAGGAGACGAACGAAAGGTTCGAACCCCGCGAAGATTTTAAAGGTAACGCCGCCCGAGCCCTGTTCTATTTCAAGACGATGTACGCCGGATATGCCGATCAGGATTTTTTCGATGAACAGAGAGAAATTCTGCTACCCTGGAACTCCCTCGACCCGGTGGACGACGCTGAAAGAACCCGGTCCGAGGAGGTGGCGCCGCACCAGCGCGGCAAGCGGAACCCGTTCGTCATCGATCCGACCCTCGCCCGCCGCGCTTTCTACTCGGAGCTTGGGGTCGATTCCGGCGGAGAGCCGGCCGTGTCCCCGCCCGTCCGAAAGATAGAATCTCTGCGAAGCTTTCCGAATCCGTTCAATCCCGACACCGCGATCCGGTTCGAGCTTTCGACCGATGCTCGGGTCAGCCTGGTGATTTACGACATTGCCGGCCGGCGGATCAAGGAACCGGCGGCCGGCGTCTTCGAACCCGGCGAATATACCGTGCACTGGAACGGCTCCTGCGATGGCGGGGTGGAAGCCGGTTCCGGCGTCTACATCGCGGTGCTTTCGGCTTCCGGCGATGCTGCGACTGTGAAAATGGTCCTCCTCAAATAGGCCCTGCTGCAGCTTTTGAAACAGTTATTTCACCAGAATCATTTTTTTCGTGGCGGTTCTGTCCCCGGCCGTCAACCTGCAGAGATACATCCCTGAGCTGACCGGGCTCCCGGCGGCGCTGTCACCGTTCCAGACGACCGAATGGTCGCCGGATGTCTTTATGCCGTCGACGAGCCTGACGACGAACTTCCCGGTGATATCGAAGATTTCGAGTGTCGTATGGCTTCTTTCCGCCAGCGTGAATCTTATTATCGTAACCGGGTTGAAGGGATTGGGGTGGTTCTGGAGCAGGTTGAATCCGCCCGCCCGGGGCGCGTTTTTCTCTGAGGGCTCCACTCCGGCGGAGTCGGGCAGGGAATAGATTTTCAGATCTCCGAATATACCCTTGAAGGTTATGCCGGATCCGAAATGGGTTATACCAACGTTTTTATCGTTTCCATGTTCGATGTCGAAGGTGGTGCTTTCTACCAGGACCGCATCCAGGTAGCATTCGCCGATTCCGGAGGTGCTGTCGTAAGTGACCGTCGCGGTATGCCAGGTGTCTTTCTGGTATTTCACCTCGGTCGGATATCCGAAGGAGCCGTTGTATCCGAACCTGACCGTACTGTCGGGCTGTAACCAGACAATCATCCATCGCCAGCCGTCGCCGCACGTGAATACCGGATTCAAATCCTGGGAATATTCATCAACCTTGAATTTCGCGCTGACGGCGAATTTCTCGAAGGTCAGGCCGTCGATCTGCGGCGTGATGGCATGGCACGAATCGGGGTCGCCGTAGATATAGTTCCCGTTGCAGTAGATCCCGCCGTTCTGGAATGGTGTATTGATCAAGGTCATGTCACCGTAATTACCGGTGGTGTCGACCGCGGTGGTGGTCAGCGGATAATGAGCGATCATTTCGAGCTCTTCGATAATCCCGCAACCGTCGGCAGCGGCCGGTTGAAACACCGGGGTCCCCGCCATTAAAAGAGCAGCGAACAACCCTGGATACATCTTCATATCGAACCTCCCGTTTGGTAATGAACAGGTTTGAACCGGCCGCCGTCAGCCGGCCGGCGTCGGTTTATTCATTCATCGGCAGCAACTTGCGATGAAAAAGATTTTTGTAACGCTGTCGTGATGCTGCACATCATGAACGCCGGCTTGTCGAGAACTTCGTCCGGGAAAAACCCTGCGACCGGGTTTCAGGTTTCGCGCGATCGGCCGGATATCGTTCATATCGTTCCGCACCGGGTTGGATATCATCTTTTCCGGATGTTATAATTTTCTGTCCGGATCCATCCCGCCGATCGGAATCTTTCCGACAAGCCCTGCACCGCCGGACAATTGTCAAACAATCCGTCGACCCGGAGCACGAAATGGAAACGGATCACGGGAAAAGGAAAAATATAATGGAAACCGGAAACCATTCCTTCAGAATCCTGCCGCCGGGCACCGGGATGAATCTTCTTCTCCTGCTCACGCTTCTTGTGGTTCTCCCGCACGCTACCGTTTCGGCTTATAACGTCGCACTCGGCAGGGCGCCCGTTCAACTGGAGTACTTCGACTCTTCGGAGGGGCTCGACACGCCTGAAATGGAGGGGGGCAGGAGCGAGCTGGAGCTCGGCGACGTGAACGGCGACGGCTGCGTCGACATCACCTGCATCGGCGATCACGGGTCTCCGTATATCGGCACCGGCCAGCACGGCATCATGATCTGGTTCGGCGACGGCGGCGGCTCCTGGCAGGTTTACCAGAACGGAAACTTCGGATACGGCGGCATCGCCCTTGGCGACGTGGACAACGACGGTTTCATCGACGCGGGCTACGGGATGCACCACGACTACTCGTCGGACGATTTCGGAGATCAGCTCATCGAGGTGGCCCTCGGCGACGGCACCGGAATGAACTGGACTCCCTGGGACGACGGCCTTGCCGAAAACGGCGAGTCCTGGGGCATGTTCTGCACCGATTTCGCCGATGTCGACTGCGACGGAGATCTGGACATCGTCGCCAACTCTTTCGGAAGCGGATCCGGCGTGCGCGTGTACCGCAACAACATGGACGGCACCTGGACCCAGAGTTTCGGTTTTTCCGGCGGCAATTCGACAATGGACATAGTGTTCGGGGATGTGAACGGCGACGGCTTCCCCGACATCGCCGCAGCCCATGAGTACGGCACCGTATACGTCGGCGCCGGCGACGGGGGCTTCACCCTCGCCGACGGCAACCTGCCGTCAGCAGGAATGCTCGGTCGCTACGGCCCCGATCTCGGCGACGTGGACAATGACGGCTGTGATGACGTTTCGTTCACATACGGCGGCGGCGTTGAGGTGTGGAGATGGGCGGGGGACTCCGTATGGGAGGATTATTCGTCGGGCCTGCCGGGATCGGGTTCGTACGAGGCGACGCAGCTCGCTGACATGAACATGGACGGCTTTATCGATGTCGTCGCTTTCGGAGACAACCGGGTTTCGGTCTGGGCCGGCAACGGCGCGGGCCAATGGCGGAGGGTCTCGCACTTCGAAACCGCATCCAAAGGCGACTACACGGCTTTCAGGATAGGCCCGGACATCGACCGGAACGGAAAACCCGACATGGCGCTCATTTCAGACGAAGGAAGCTGGCTCTACTCGAGAAACACCCCTCACTGTTTCCTCGAAGCGTCCGCTCCCGCCGGGTTGTCGGTCACGCCCGTGCGGCCGAGGGGAGGGGAGACCTTCGTGGAAGGCTCCGTACGCTTCGTCGAGTGGGTTTCGGCGGTTCCCTCGGGCGTTCCCTCGGCAATCACACTCGAACTGTCGGTATCGGGAGCTTCGGGTCCATGGCTGACGATTGCGGAGAGCATCCCCGACAACGGGAGCCACCAGCTCATCATTCCGCAGGGCCTGGTTTCGGAGGATTGTTACCTGAAGTGTATCGTTGAAGTGAACGGAGACTCCGCCGAGGGTATCACCGGCCGTCCTTTCAGTATCCGAGCGAAATAGAGGCAGTTTCAGCCTGGCTGTTTCACAGTTCGAACCGGGAGCTGCACCTACCGGCGGTATCCCCGCCTGAACCGGAAGCCGCGCTGCCCGGCGGTATCCCCGCCT
>CAYMWF010000028.1:36198-39785 GCA_964394085.1 uncultured Gemmatimonadota bacterium
GCCCGGCGGTATCCCCGCCTGAACCGGAAGCCGCGCTGCCCGGCGGTATCCCCGCCTGAACCGGAAGCCGCGCTGCCCGGCGGTATCCCCGCTCGAACCGGGAGCTGCACCTCCCGGCGATTTCATCCCTGCTTCGCTCTACCTGCCACGGGTGTTCCGAGGTGCCGGGGCCAGCCCTTTTCATCCAGCTTCCTCCATAATCCCATACTCTCGAGCAGGTTGTAGAGCAGCACGATTACCGGCCGCAGCGGCCTGAGCCGTGTATGAAAGATCCCCATCTTGTAGAAAGTATTGGTGCATCGACCGGGCAGATCCCGCCCGTCCAGGATCCCGTCCGTGAGCGCCGCGGCTTCATCCGCCACGATTTCGATGACCGCCCTGCCGATGGCGGCATCTGCCAGGTGGGGAAGGCCGAAATAGCCGGGACCTTCCCCGGCGCGGCGGCCGAAAAAGTAGGTGCCCGCCGACAGGAAGCCGCTCGTGAAGGGTGTGAGTTTCCGGTAGTCCGGATCCACCAGGTCGGGGCGCTGCCAGAGCACCGCGCCCGTCTCCCAGAATCCGCCGTGCGTGTCGAACGGCATGCCGGATTTCTCCTCCTCGCTGAGGGGTCTCCCAAGCTTCTCCTCGATCCTGCGATGGAACTCGCCCCTGAACAGCCTCTCTCCCTGGTTGATCACCGGATGGAACATGATAGCGCCATTGCGTCTCGCCACCCTGGAGCGGTTCATCCGCCTGCACGCTTCTTCGATGGCGGAGTTGTGCCCCATCCCGCCGTGGAAATTGCAGACCACGATCCACCTGGCTCCCCACTTGACCAGCGACCGTCCGTAATCGACGAGGATATCCCTGACCACCCGCTGGCGGATTTCGATGGAACCCGGCTTCTGGAGAGTGTCGGCTCCCACGGTGAGATCGGGCGAGAGAACGAAAGTCCAACCTTCTTTTCCGCCGGAGCGCAGTTTATCCACCATCAGGCGGGCGATGCTCCGCGCGGTCAATATATCCGTAGAGAGCGGAAGCTGCGGACCATGCTCCTCCACCGGGCCCAGGACGATAAAGAACACCGTCCTGTCCTTGTCAAGCTCGGAGAACTGCCGCCATCGGAGCTCCTCGAGTTGAACGTATGGGGTTTCCATAAAATGTATCCTGAAATCGTTCGCAGGGCGTTGAGCGCTGTCGGTCGGCGGACGATGGGTGCCGCCGGTTGACGGGCGGCGGATGCCGCCGATTCCCTCGCGGGTTCCGGCATTTCCGATTTTACCAGAACCATGTGCGTCGTGATACGGTTTATTGGAATCAGCCGGAGCAGGTCTGTCGGAGAACACGAAGTGACATGCGAATCCGGATCTCGTCAGCTGCGATCTCTCCGGCGTCGAGCAGGCCGGTGTTTCTTTTCAGATCCGGGTTGCGCTTCGCGGCGGCTCCATGTATCTTTTCGCATCTTCAGCCGGGTGTAGGAGGGAGGTTTCTTCCGAAACCCGGCGCGCTGACCGAACCTGACCCTCATGGGAGTGATGAATATCGGCGGAGGCGATAATGTCAGCTACAGACAACAGGATAGACAATTTGATTAAAGTATTGGTTGATGCGGGGCAGGAAAAACTCGCCGCCCATTTCAAGAATCTGAACACCGATGATCGCAAGGCCCTGGCCGCCGACCTGGACGGCATCGATTTCGAATTTCTGCGAAACCTGTACGATATACATGTAAAAGGATCCGCCGTCGAGGGCGCTGCCGGCGGGGGCGCTGCCGGCGGGGGTCATATAGACGACGCCGCAACCTGCGGCGGCGGCTCCATCGATGTCGACCCCGGTGCCGATCTTCTCGAACCCCCCGAAGTTCTCGACTCGCTCGATTTCTACGAACACCGGACCGCTGAAGCGGTAGAGGCGTACGCGGCGGGTGAAAAACTGCTCGCAGAGGGCAAAGTGGCGATTTTCCTGGTTGCGGGAGGGCAGGGGTCCCGCCTCGGCTTCGACGGCCCCAAGGGCTCTCTTCCGATAACTCCCGTGAAGAACAAATCCCTTTTCCAGCTTCACGCCGAGAAGATCCTGGCGACCGGCCGCCGCTACGGTGCGGAAATACCCTGGTACATCATGACCAGCCGGATGAATCACGAAGCGACAATCGATTTTTTCGAGCGGCACGGTTTTTTCGGCCTGGATCCGGAAAACGTGCGTTTCTTCCGCCAGAGGGAGATTCCGGCCCTCGACATGGACGGCGGCCTGATCCTGGAAACCCCGACTTCGGTTTTCAAGAATCCGGACGGGCACGGGGGCTCCATCTTCGCCCTCCGGAAGAGCGGGAGCCTGGACGATATGTCGAACCGCGGGGTGGAGTATATCTTCTACTTCCAGGTGGATAATCCGCTCGTCCGCATAGCCGATCCGCTCTTTATCGGTTTTCACCACCTGCGCGGCGCCGAGATGTCGGCCAAGGCCGTGGCGAAAAAATCCCCCGGGGAAAAGGTCGGAGTATTCGGAGTCTCCGGCGGTGATGTGAAGGTGATCGAGTATTCGGACCTTTCGGAAGAGGATATGAACGCCCGCAGCGACGACGGCACGCTCCGCTACGGAGCAGGAAGCATCGCCATGCACGTGATCAGCGTCTCTTTTCTCCGGAGGATGCACACCGGGGGCATCGATCTCCCGTACCACCGCGCCGTCAAGAAGATACCCGCCCTCCACGGCGAAATCGACGGGAACAAGTTCGAGATGTTCGTGTTCGACGCGATGCCGCTGGCGACCGAGTGCGTCATTCTCGAGGTCGTGAGGTGGGACGAGTTTTCCCCGGTGAAGAACAAGACCGGCGACTCGAGCCCCGAAACGGGACGTGAGATGCAGGTCGACATGTTCTGCCGCTGGCTGGAAAAAGCCGGCGTCAAGGCTCCGCGCGACTCTTCCGGAAAATGCCTGGCCTCCGTGGAGGTGAACCCGCTCTTCGCCCTTGACCGGGATGAGCTCATCCGAAAGTTGACCGGCCGCGAACTACCGCTCCTTTCTCCGGGCGCTTCTCTATACCTGGAATGACACCATACTTTTCTCCACGTGGAGAAAAACCCATGAACCCGGGTGGTGATGTAACTTCATTATGTTTAAAGGGTTATGCCTGTATGCGGTTTTCATTCGTGCAGGCAGTTTTTGTCACGTGACAAAAAAATAGTCCCCCCCTCTTATCCCTTTTTCACTCGAAGCCGGGCTGATTCCAGCCATGGATAGCCGAACCCGTTATCCGCGCAAGTCCCATTAGAAACAATTAAAATCCTTGTCGAACTCATAAGCGCCCCTATCGATCCTGCACCCGCCCCCGAACGGCGGGATGTATTCAGGATCGCCCGCGTCGATACGGGGAGAACCGGAATCAAGCCGGTAATTTCCTTCGACGGGATTTTCGAAAATCGGACCCTCTTCGATATTCCCCACGCCGGGCCGGCCATACTTCACGTCTGAAAATGCCGGGGCAACTTCGACATGGAAGGCGAAAAAGTCGTCAGATGCCGGGGATGGGGGAGGCGCTGCGCATCAGATTTCCGGTTTTCCGGTTCGGGCATCAGGGTCTCGTTCAGCGGGTCTGAGGTCGCCGGGTC
>CAYMWF010000028.1:39885-68974 GCA_964394085.1 uncultured Gemmatimonadota bacterium
GGTTTTCCGGTTCGGGCATCAGGGTCTCGTTCAGCGGGTCTGAGGTCGCCGGGTCGCCGCTGATGTTTCATCCATTTAAAGAATCGGCCTGCTCCCCGCAGCCTTGCGGGACTGGCGCCGAGAGCGGTGATCTGGCGGGCGATGTAGCGGGGTCTCAGGTAGAACTTCCGGAAAAGCCGCGCCCGCGCCGCATCCACTTCCGCCGGTGAAATCGATCCCGTATCCAGGACCGATGCCCCGCCGAAATCATAATCCCTCCAGCGCCGGGTGGTTACCCAGCCTTTTTTAATAGCCTCGTCTCCGAGGGGCGTTCCGGGATAAGGCACGGCCGGGTAACACTGCAGGTAATCGAGATCGAGAGAGAGCGCGAAAGATATGGTTTTTTCGACGGTGCCGGGCGTTTCGCCGGGCAGGCCGAAAATAAAGTGACCCATGGCCAGGATCCCGACTTTTCTGCAGGCGTCGACAGCCGCCGGTATCGCGGATATGTCCTGCTCTTTTCCCGCCTGATCGAGGATCCGGCGGCTTGCCGATTCTATACCGAGACCGAGCATGAAGCATCCCGCGCTCTTCATGGCTGAAGCGAGTTCGTCGTCGACCCTGTCGGCCCGGGTCGTGGCCGCCCAGGCTATCGGAGGGTCGAGCCGCCCGAGAGCGGCGCAGAAATCCAGGGTGGCGCCCCGGTTCCTCGTGAAAGTCTCCTCCCAGAAAAGGAAATGCCCGATCCCGAATGCATTCCTGCATTCGTCAATCTCCTCCAGGATATAGTCGATGGAATGCCTGCGCATCTTCCGTCCGTAATATGCGGGAGTGATGCAGAACGTGCAGCGCTGGGGGCATCCCCTCGCGGTATTCAGCAGGGTGAAAGGTTCGCCGTTGTGGGGAAGGATGTAGCGGTCGTTCGGCAGCAGGTCGCGGGCGGGACGGGGGAGCAGGTCCAGATCGGGAGTGAAAGGCCGCACCGGACCGGAGACGATTTCACCGCTCCGGCGAAGCATCAGGCCCGGGATCCCTGCGGGATCCGCGCCGTCTTTCAGGGCGCGGCACAGGTCATCGAATGTATCTTCAGGCTCCCCGTAAATGCCCGCGTCGAAAACGGGGAAAGCCCTCATCGATTCTTCTCCGAGCATGGTGAAGAAAACCCCGAAGCCGGCGACCATTGAGGAGGGTGAAGCGGTCTTTGCCGCCCGTGCTGCTGCGGCGTCGTCTTCGATCGAGGGAAATCCCGTGTTTAAAACGATTATGTCAGGCTCGAGACTCGCGGCCAGACCCGCGGGAGTGCCCCTCTCGGCCAGTGTTTCCACCGCGTAGTCGACCAGCGTCACTTCGCCGTGCCGGCGGGCTATCGCAGCCAGGATGGCGAGGGACAGCGGAGGCCACGGAGCGGCCCACGAATCGACCCGCTGCATGCAGCGACCTTCCCTGATGAAAGCCGCGCCCGAGGAAGAGGGAGGATTGAGAAGAAGAATCTTCATCGCTTTATACGTCCACTTACCGGCCGAGTTGCCGACCTGACCGAAACTAGATGAACCTCAACAGCGCGTCAATAACCTGTTCCTGGCTGCGCGGCGGCGTAAAAAGCTGAATTTTCATTCCGCTGAGCGGTCCGGCGGGCACCCTGAGAACTGTTGCACAATGGGTCGGCATGGTGTAAAACGCTGGTGTGCCGAAGGTTTCGTATATTTATTTCAAGAGTTAAAGAGACCCAATCAGGAAATCGTTTCGAAGTGCTGACAGGAACTCTCAGTAAGCGTGGATTGCTCCTTGCCGGAACTCTGATCATCGTCGCCTCCGGTGTTACCGGAATCGCCGTGAACGGGTTCCTGCCCGGCTCAGTGGATCACCTCGAAAGATGGGAATTCCGATGCGACAGTGAAAGCACCAAGTACATCAACCAGGTGCTCTCGCAACGGCTGCGCGGCCTCCTGACACTCCACAACTACACTTACATGGTTCTGGACGAAATCCCGGGTCTTCGGATCCAGGGGGTCGACTTTGAGCTGATGAGCCTTTTGCTGGAAGGTTACCTGGAGGTTCGATTCGGGGAACCGGGGGGAGAGCGGCTGGTGGTCAGACTCTCCATGATGGAGGAAGCGGGAGGCGTTTTCCTGGTGGGTGCGGATGGCGGCGTGAGCGGGAGAGCGACGCTCCCCTGGCATCGGGGAAACGCAATAAGTATCCGGTTCGATAATGAAGGGATACACGTAAAGCCCGGAGATTCGGAGGTGGTTTCGGTTTCGGCGGAAAACTTCAGGCCGGAATCGATGGAAATCGGCGTGTCAGCCGCGGAAGTCATTCTTTCGAATCTGCGGGTAGAGGGTGAAAGGGGTGGGGAGAAATTCGAGATCCGGGAGAATTTTACCCATCCGCTTTCGGGAAGAGGATTGGTCTTCACGGGAGGTTTCACCGCTTTTATCGCCCTGGTGCTGTCCTCGGTCTTTTCGTTGCTGCTGGTCCCGGGAAAGGGTGCCGGCACGGCGGGTACCGCAGCACGTGTCTCGGCGCCCGCCGCCGCCCTGCTTCCGGTTGCAGCGGTTCTCTACTTTACCGGAGGCGACAGCGCTTTCGCTGCGGCAGTCGGAATCCCCATCCTTGTCGCCGTCCCGCTCCTGGCCTGAGCGGCGTCCCTCGTTTTGTCCCGGCGCCATTGCCTTCTGAACGGTGCATATATCCACGAACCTCCCGGAAAAACCGGCTCCGCCGGGGATGCCGCCGCCCACCAGTCGACCCCGGCCGCCGCCTGTCCAGCATCCTCTGCCGATCCCGCACTCTCCGAGCCGGACTCTCCGGCAGACGCGGGCCGCGCACCTTCATCCCGCGGAAAAGCTGCTGCGTTGATCCTGCTGCTTGCAGCGATCATCATCGCCGGATTCCCTGCCGGCAGGACGATGGACGGTGACAGGGTCATTTTATCCGGAGAGAGGTCATCTTCAGGTAAGAAGCAGCTCGGTCTGGGGAGCGCGGTCGAATTCCCCGAAAAATTATACGGGGATCAGGAAATTTTCCTTCGCTGCGTCCTTGCCCCCGGAACGAAAGCAGATCTCGCTTTCCACCGCGTTCACCTGAAAACACTGGTTCCCGTTCAACGGGTTCTGCTGAGTCCCGTTCTCGAGAGGTTCCGGAAGATCCGGCTGACCACCGTCCATGATACTCCGGATCCTCTTTTACGGAGAAACGGCGGAAAGCTACACGACCGACCGGGGTATTTTTTCCTGACTCCGGGCAGGCCCCACGAAATTCGACTCCGCATAGAAAACGGCGAGGCTGTTCTGAATATCGACGGGGGGGAGAACTCCATAATCCCCGGGGGACCAGGTGTTTTCGGCGAAACCGCGCTCGTCGTATTCGAGGGAAGCCTGGATCTTGAAGAGCTTTCAGTGACGCCGCTGGAATCGGGCCCGCTGCCCTGGAAATTGAAAAAAGGCCTGGTTTACGGATTATCCGCATGGCTCGTGTGGCTTGTGCTTCCGTTTATCCTGACTCTGGCGGGCGGGGCAAGGTTTCCCCGCCGGACACGTGGCATAATGAGGACGGCAACCGGTTCTGTTTTCACCGCCGGACTCCTTATCACGGCGCCCCTTTTCGCCGGGCGGATATCCGGCGACCCCGGGTTCGCCGCGTCATGCCTCGGGGGAGCGGTCGTCCTGTCTCTCATACTCGTGTCGTACTGCAATTTCGACAATTCGAAACGTCCGAATGTTTCGATCCTGCTGCTGATTTTTCTGCTCGTCATCTGCGGTGAGGCGATGGCGCGAACCAGCCGGTACGGTGATTTCTGGAAGCCTGAGTTCTATGGCGGATACATGCATCTCGGAAAAATCGAGTTTTCGAATCCGCCCGGAGCCAGGATAGGAGACAGCACGATCAACAGCCACGGGTTCCGGGGAGCGCCCGTGGAGGAAAAGAAGCCGCCGGACACTTTCAGGATTGTCTGCATGGGGGGCAGCACCACCTTCGGGGATGGCCTTGCCCGGCTGGAGGAGACTTATCCCTTCAAACTCGAGGAAAAACTGCGCGCAGCCTGTCCGGAGACGCGAATCGAGGTGATAAACGCCGGTGTTCCGGCGACTTCCTCCGAGCAGAATCTGCGGTTTCTGGGAAATATCCTCCGGTTCTCTCCCGACGTGATTATAGGCAGCTTCGGAAACAACGACATATCGGGCCCCGTGGGCCCCGGTACCGACCGGGAGCTGATAACATACCGGGAAAGAACCGAACGTTCCGGTCCCGGTTTGCTTGAAAGGGCGGCGGATCGACTCGTCCGGTTCCGGCTCGGCTGCGGCGCGGCCTTATGGCTCGACAAGCAGATACCCCGGCCCCATTGTCGTGTTTCGCCGGAGCGGTATGAGGAGATAATCGGCGAGTTTTCGGTCGCCGCGGACAGGTCGGGATTCCTGTTTCTGCTCCTGCTCGAACCGAGAGAGGATTACGCCCTGAAAGGAGCCTCCCTGCTTGATGAACGCTACGATATCGCCCGGCGTTTAGAGAGGGAGGGTTCGATCCGCCTGGTCGACCCCGGACCCTATTTCGCACCCAGGCGTGATGAGAAGCTTTTCGTAGACATGGAGCATCCTTCGGGGAAGGGGAATGAGTGCGTAGCCGGCGCTGTTTTCGATGCATTTGCGGACAGGGATTTGCTGCCCTGCCGGAGTGAGCTCGAAAAAGAGGGTGTCAGGTAGCGTTTCAGGTTCGATGCGGGATTCCACTGCGGAAGCAACGCGTCAGGGGAGGGTCATTGTTCCGCCTGCGGGGTTTCATCCCCGCCAGAACCGGTCGATTCCGAAGCCAGCTCTTCGGCGGCGCCAAGGATGTTTTCCACGGCGTAACCGTTTACCGTGTAGATGCCTTGCCCATCGTGAGTGCCGACATAATGTTCTTCCCCGTCCGCTAAAGTGTTTCCGGTGCGGACTCCTCCCAGGATGCCCTCAGGTGAGTAAAAGGTTACGGACAGCCGGGGCGAGTCGAGGCCCGCTCCGGCGAGGGAGCCGGCGTCCGGCGCGTCATCTATGAAATTCTTGACTCGGAGATACTCGACCGACGAGATGATCCGGGATACGGGGTATCGCTCTGCCGGCGTCTGGAAAGGCTCGATCATCCTCCAGGTTTCGATCTCCTGAACCGTCTCCGTTCCGCTGCCGTCTTCCTCCCCCTCTTTTTCCCCGGGTTCATCTTCCTTCTCAAGCACGAGCCGGCTTTCGCCCGTATCGACGATAATCCTGGTCGTTTTTTCCCTGTCGAACCAGAATAGATCCGTCCGCCTGAAACTCGAAATGTCGGCTTCGATTATTTCCATGTCGGTATTTTCGAGCTCGTATATCCTGTCGCTTCCCGCTGAAACGAAATATCGGCCGTCCTCTTTTCCGACGGCGAGACGCACGGTCCGGGAAGTTTGTTTACCGGCTTCGGTCCCGCTCCCGGTTTCGACCAGCGATACAAGCAGCTCGGGAGTACCCAGACCGTAATCGGCCCGATCTCCGGGGTTGTCGATGATGTCCCCTGCTTCGATATCCGCCAGCATGGAGAGATAAGACCGGATACGTGACCCGTCGACGGCGGAAGTGTCGAGTATCGAGGGGGAGGACGCCGTCCAGCCCGCTTCGCCTTTTTCGCAGATCACAGGGGCGCTTCCGGAGGTTTCCAGGGTCAACAGACTGACAAGGTCCGGGTCAAAACTCACGATATGCCGGTTTCGGAGGTCCAGGAGCGAGAGGTCCATCGACTCCCTGAGAGAGACGGGCGCCAGCAGAACCTGGCCGGTGGAGGCTTTGTGGATATAAATACCGGTTCCGGCAGGATTCGACTTTCCGAACCGTATGGTATCGGTGTCGAAAGCCCCGTCCACCCAGATTTCGAAGTGCGGTTCGTCGAGGCCGTACTGTTTCAGCGCTTCCGGTTCGGCGGGGCCGGGATCGATTTCCCTGTTCCGGTCCGTCTCGGACAGGGCGGCGAGAGCCATTCCCACCGCGTCTCCATCCGCTTCCGCCGCCACCGGAGACGAAACCCTCCAGTGACCGTCCCGTTTTTCCAGCACGATTTCGCCTCTGTCGCCGGAGCGTATCCAGCCGGCTTTTCCGGCCTCCCCCGATTCGAAGGGGAAAATGCGCGCCGCCGCCCGCTCCTGTTTCGCCTGCTCTTTCAGTTTCGTGTACTGACCCGTATAATAATAGATGCCGAGTGCGAAGACGAACAGGAACAGGACGAAGAGGGTTCGATTGTGCATGGTTTACCTGCTCCTCCTGGTAATGGCGGCCACGAGACCGGCCAGAAGAACGAGCTCGGGGATGCCGATGACCGCCACCGCGAACATGAGGTTCATTTCGGTGGCGGTAAGCAGGAGATGGGAGCTCCTGATGTTGCGGGGTCTGATGGATATAAAATCTTCTTCTCCCGTAAGCCAGTATACGGCATCGAGAAAGAGGTCTGCGTTAAAGTAGTTCATTATGTGCTGGTTCGAGACTATGTCTGAATCTCCCGCAACGAAAAGCCTGCCTTCGCCCCGCTCTGCCGCGGCGGCCAGGACGAGAGATCCTGCCTTGTCGGAGCCCTCGTCGTATTCAGCCTTCTGTTCGCCGTAGAGCAGGTCCGCATCGGTTTCACCCCAGCTCGTTCCCTCCGAAGAGTACGCGAGCGGCGTTACGGAGAGGCTGTCGCCGCTCTCGTCGAGGGACAATGAGCGTGAAGTGTAGAATATCGTGTTTTTGCCGTCCAGCTTTTCGACTGTTTCATGAAATCCGTACTCGGAGACGATAACCTCGGTTCCGATTACGGAGCCGGCGAAGAGTGAGAGCCGCTCCTCCAGGATGATGTTGTGGTCGAGAGAGATTCCCCATCCGGAAAGAAGCTCTTCGAAGCCGGTGGTTCCGGAGAGGGTTTCTCCGCCGAACCGGTCGTCCGGAACGGCCGGATCGAAAAACATGGCGCAGCGGCCGCCGCCCGCCAGGTACTCGGAGACGGCGGAAGCTTCAGCCTCCGACACCGGCCTGCCCGGGCCGGCGACGAGCAGGAGGGAGGCGTCTTCCGGCACTCCGGCCGCGGCCTGGTCGAGCGGTTCGATTTCGAATCCCTCGTTCCGCATCGCCTCGAAAATCAGTCCCATATCACCGGCCTCTTCGGTGCCGCCGCCCCGTTCCCCGTGGCCCTGCAGGTAATAGACGGTGCCGGCCACTTCCTTTTTGACGATCTTGATGGCGTTGGTGATACCTTCCTCGCTCAGGTCCGAGGTTCGGGTGTTTTTACCTCCGGAGCCGACTATCACTATCCCGTGGGTCGCACCCTCCTTTTCCGCCTCGAGGGGTTCCCTGTCGGGATCGAAATAGGACACCAGCACGTGATCCGATATCGCCGTATAACGTTCCAGTAGTTGTTCGAGGAGCTTCCGTTCTTCGCTTTCATCGTTGACGAAGCAGCGGATTGTGACATCGCTCTCGAGGGCCGAAAGAATATCGGCGGACTGCTCGGAAAGGGTATGTATCCGCGCCTCCGTCACGTCCCATCGTTTCACGTTGCCGGCGGCGATCATATTCACCAGTATTATGAGCGCCGTGAACAGGACTCCCGCCGCCACGGTATTCGCCCCCCGCCTGGAAGAGGATTTCCCGAAGAAACCCGCGACCTCCCCGGTGTGAGTGGCGATGTACGCGATAACGAGAGCGGTGCCGGTGATAACGTGAAGCAGGAAAAAGAAGGATACATGCCTGGTGAGGGCGAGAAGCAGGATACCGAAAAAGAGGAGCACCCCGCCTGCGGCGCCGGTTGCGTTCTTGTACTTTCCCATCACTTACCTCCACCTTACCGATTCGATTGAGCGAGCCGTCAGAAAGAGAAACAGCGCCGTCAGGCTCAGGAAGTAGATTATGTCTGAAGAGAGCACCAGGCCGGCGGTCAGGTTCGCGAAGTGTTCATTCACAGATATGTATGCCGCGGCTTTTCCGAGTAGGGTATCCGATATTTCGCCTGCGAACCCGATCACCATGAGGAAGAGCAGCATAACGAAGGTTATCACTCCGGCCACCAGCTGCTCGGTCACCAGGGATGATGCGAACAGCCCCATCGCTACTCCCGCCGCGGCGAAGAGGAGGAGCCCCATGTACCCGGTGGCAACGGGTCCCCACTCGGGAGCGGCCCAGGAATAGAGCAGGCCCTGGTAAACGAAGGTCGGCAGAATCATGATGATTACAAAGGTGAATGCAGCGAGAAACTTACCGGTTATTATCTGGCGAGTGGTGACGGGCGCTGCGAGAAGCATCTCATACGTGCCCGACTTTTTCTCCTCCGCCAGGGATCGCATCATGATCAGCGGGAGAAGGAATACGAGCATCACCAGCGTATTCTGGAGGAGCCTCGACACCACCAGCTCGTTCAGGTTCAGCATCTCGATCAGGCCCGGATTACGCGTAACCTGCGAGTAATACTGATACCTGTTGAAGATCAGGTTGAACTCCATCAGGTAGGAGAAGAAGAAATATCCCGAAATCGCAAGAAAAACCGTCAGAACCACGTAGGCGATCGGCGTATGGAAATAACTCTTCAGCTCCCTGGAGAAAATCTTACCGCAGACTCTCATCTCCGCCTCCTTCCTCCGCCGCGATCAGGCTTATGAATACATCCTCGAGGGAGCGTCCCTCCGGAAGCCGGTCGAGCCGCGAATCGAGGGCGATCCTGCCCCTGTCGATAATTATCACGCGCTCGCAGAGGAGCGGAACCTCAGCGAGGATGTGCGTCGAAAAGAAGAGCGTCCGCTTGCCGGCGAGGTTCTTTACCAGTGATCTGATCTCCCTGATCTGGCCGGGATCGAGGCCTATGGTGGGCTCGTCGAGGATGAGCAGGTCGGGATCGGGCAGCAGCGCCTGTGCGATGCCCACACGCTGTTTCATGCCCTTGGAGAGTGTGCCGATCACTTTTTCGGTCGACCCGTCCAGTCCGCACCGGGCGGCGGCTTCGTTGACCTGCTCCTCAAGGGCGCTCGCCGGCACGAGGTGCAGACTGCCGGCGAACCGGAGGTAGTCCGACACCGTCATCTCGTTGTAGAGCGGCGGCTGCTCCGGCAGGTACCCGATACGCTTTTTGACTTCCACGGGTTTTTCGGCGAGGTCGATTCCGCCGATGGTGACGGTGCCCGAGGTGGGGGCGAGAACGCCGGTCATCATCCGCATGGTGGTGGTTTTCCCGGCGCCGTTCGGACCGAGGAGGCCGATGGCTTCTCCCCTGTCCACGTCGAAGGTGAGGTCGTCCACGGCGGTGAAGTCGCCGAACCGCCTGGTCAACCCCTTGATCTGGATCATTCGTCGATTCTCCCTGGTATATGCCGCGTCGAGGGATCGATATCCGCGGCAAGGTTCGAACCCCGGGGGAGCCGCGGCCCAGTGACGGGCGCGGTCTTCTCTCCGGTCCTCTCCCGGTCTGATTTATCGAGTAAATTTATACAACTGTATTTCAGGGCGGTTCCAGCGGCATCGTCGCTGCCGTGAATCCGCAGTTTCAGTCGAGTTGTCGAGCAGTATAAGGTGCCTCGAAGGTCAGTTTTCGAATCTCAGCGGAAGGCCGCCTATCTCTTCTTCCACGGCGTCGAGAATCGCGCTGCCGGCCACGAGCCCGTATATCTTCGCGATATCCGGGTGGAGCGGCCGGTCGTCCTCGAGGTGGGTCACCTTTTCCCTGATCAGGTCGTACGCCACGGCGGTGCCCCGTCCCGGGCGCTTCGGGCTTCTGAAATCGAAGGCCTGGGCGGCGCACATCATCTCGATGGCGAGGACGTTTCCGACGTTGAACAGGATATCCTTGAGCTTCCGCACGGCGATAGGGGCCATGCTCACGTGGTCTTCCTGATCGGCGGACACCGAAATCGAATCCACCACCGCAGGGTGGGAGAGGACCTTGTTCTCGGAAACCAGGGCCGCCGCGGTGTACTGGGAGACCATGAGCCCGGAGTTCAGGCCTTTTCCTTCCACGAGGAAGTCGGGAAGACCGCTCAGGGCGGGGTTGAGAAGCCGGTTGGTGTGCCGCTCCGACAGCGACGCGACTTCGGACATGGCGATACCCATCAGGTCCGAGGCGATGGCCACCGGCTGCCCGTGGAAATTCCCGCCGGCCAGGTGCACGCGGTCGTCGGGGAAGAAGAGCGGGTTGTCCGATGCGGAGTTCATCTCGATCTCCACCTGGGAGCGGGCGTAGGCCACGGCGTCGATCGACGGGCCGATGACCTGGGGTGTGCAGCGGAGGGAGTAGCCGTCCTGCACCTTGCCGCTCCGGTCGGCCATGACCTCGCTGCCCTCCACGAGACGCCTGATCGCCGCGGCCACCGCGTTCTGCCCGTTGTAGGGACGGACGGCGTGGAGCCGGGCATCGAAAGCTTTGGGAACGCTGCACAGGGCGTCGATTGTCATTGCGCTGCCGATCATGCCGTTTTTCAAAAGGCGTTCCGCGTCATAAATCTGGAGCGCCGTCTGGCCCGTGGCCATCTGGGAGCCGTTGATGATTCCGAGTCCCTCCTTGAAAGTCGGCACCAGGATATCGATACCGGCCTTCTCCATGGCGACGGCTCCAGGAATCCTCTCGCCTTCGTAGAAGGCTTCACCCACTCCGAGCATCACCTCCGCCACCTGCGACATCGGTGAGAGGTCGCCGCTCGTCCCTACGGATCCTTTCTCGTACACGACCGGCGTAACGCCCCTGTTCACCATCGCGATCATCGTTTCCACCAGCAGGGGTCGTACGGCTGAATGACCGCGTGCCAGAGTGTTCGCTCTGAGCAGCATGGCGGCCTTGACCACTTCGATCGGCTGCGGGTCGCCGACACCTGCCGCGTGGCTGAAAATGATCCTCTTCTGGAGCTCGGTGCCGAGTTCCGGGGAGATGCCGATGCGGGCGAATTCCCCTATCCCCGTGGTCACCCCGTAAATCTTCTCGCCGGCTTCCACGAGTTCTTCCACGGTGGAGCGGCACTTGTTCACCTTCTCCATCGCCTCGGCCGATACGGCGGCTTCCGCGCCGTCACGGGCTACCGCATGGACCATTTCAACGGTCAGGTTCTCACCGTTTATTTCTACTCTCATCTCGTTTCTCCGTTTGAAGGGTTCCTGCTGCTGATTCCAGCTTCTTTTCGACTCTTCCGGCTGGATTGCAGGAAAAACCGGTGCAGGCGCCGCCGTGCGCAGGTCCGCGCGCCGCGGCAAAGCTGGAAAGAATCTTTTACTCCCGTGGAGCCGGAGTGTCAAGAATCGAATCTTCGATCTTCGGTGCCGATGTTGTCGATTTCTTCGCTGCACCCGGGCTTGAGGTGCCGATCGGGTTGGAAGATCGGTGGTCGGATCCGCGGAGGGGAGGAGGGAGCGCCTTCCCCGCAGCTCAGACATCAGCGCTTCTGATCCCTCCCAACCCGCTGGTCGCACACGCTCCCAGTCCCAGCCCTGCTCGGGAAGTGTCGTCCCTGCCGCACCCCTGCTGACTATAAATGCCGAGCAATTCGTATCACCACTGAACTGAAGAATACGGCTTCAGGAGGGCGGTCGCAATTCCCCGCCCCGGATGACTCCGCTATCATCCTCTCCCGGGCGGGAAGGCGCTCCCTAATCATCTCCCCGGTGGCCTGAACTGAAAGAAAGCAGCTTAATCCATATCTACAATTTGTGCCGGCTCCGTCGTGTTCAATTCTGCTTCCGCCGCCCTGTAAAATGTTTACCCACGTGACAAATTTTTTTCACCTTCGGCACGGTTCGGTCTTGAATTACATCCTTGCGGCTGATTTCCTCAGTACGATTTACGGCGGCGATACATCTTCTCCACGTGGAGAAAATCACCGGCGATTTCCGCGTCCGGGCAAAAGTCTTTTTCCACCAGACGAACTCAAAGTTCAGTATCATTCCACACATCGAATTTCCGTATCTTTACTCGATCTCGTCGGTGTCAAGAATGATTCTCACAATCACTTGAAGGCCCGGCTAGAACCGAACAGCAGCAACCGGCCTGCCGTGCCCATTTTTGACAAAGTCGAAGTTATCGGATATATTTTACCGATAGGCGATATGATTGACTTTCTGAAGGATATAAAAAAATGAAATCACTCAGCTCATTCTGGCTGCTTCTTTGCCTTCCATTTTGCGTTTCTGCCACAGTTATTCATGTGCCGGATGACTATGACACCATCCAGGCCGGTATTGATGCTGCCGTTAGGGGTGATACGGTTCTTGTCGCCCCCGGTACATACATGGGTGAGGGAAATAAAAACTTGCGGTGCAACTTCGCCAAAGCAATCGTCCTTATTTCCGAGGGTGGACCCGAAGTAACGGTAATAGATTGTGAAAATGACGGAAACGGTATTGTCTTTGAAAATGGAGAGAGAGATGATACTATTTTTAGAGGATTCACAATACAGCACGGATTTGACGAATATGGGGGGGGAATATTTTGTTTTGACACCTCGCCCTCCATTGAAAATTGTATAATATGGAAGAATAATCCACATGGCATAGAAGGCCTTTCAGGCAGTCCGATTATCAAGGATTGTTTTATTAGTGAAAATAGGAAGCGTGGCCTTCATATTCACTCGAGCTCCCTGATATCAGGTTGTACGATTTCTGATAACGGGTATGGCGGCATAGAGTGTGTATATGGAGATGCAAATATCTATAATTGTCAAATATTTAATAACTCTGCTGCCTTTGGCGGTGGGATCAATAGCTCCTCAGGTTCCGTTGATGTCTATAATTGTGAAATATATGGGAACAACGCGTCTTTCTATGGTGGTGGTATCTCGGTTAGAGGAGGGTGGAGTGGCGTAAATTTATTCAATTGCGTCATCAGCGGCAATTCTGCTCTTAAGGGTGCTGGTTTTGGGGCTTCGTATGCAAACAGCTCGTTCGTGTACAATACAGTGATTACCGGAAATACCGCATATGAATTCGGGGGCGGTATCTATAACGGGATTGAAAGTTACCTTCTGGTCGAGAATTCGACGATAATCGACAATGAATCGGCAGGTTCGGGTGCCGGAATTTGGGCTGATCTCTATTCGTATCCCTATATGAAAGGTTCGATAGTGTGGGGAAACATACCGGGCAATGTTGCCGGTCCCTGGAGCATCACGTTTTCAGACATACAAGGCGGCTGGTCCGGAGCTGGCAACATCGATGAAGATCCCGTGTTTGTTAACAGCGATGACTACCACCTGTTCTGGGGTTCGCCCTGTGTCGATGCGAGCATCGATCTAGGCCAGTACCGTGATCTTGATGGCGATCCTCGTCCTCTCGGAACGGGATATGACATGGGAGCTGATGAGGTCAACCCGGTCGGGTCCGGCATCTGGGTAGCCCAAACATCATACAGCGTTGTGAGCTTTATCGGGGAACAGGCGCCGGATGATACACTCCTGATCGTGAGCGGCGGCACCGATACCCTTACATATTCCGCATGGCCCGAAACAGGCTCCTGGCTCACCCTGTCTGGAACAACTACAGGTTCCCCTGCTCCGGGAGATACGGCCATTATGTTCCTGCAGTATGATCCTTCCGGTCTGGGAATCGGTACACATTACGACACTGTGACCATTGCTAGCGATGATCCCCTGAATCCTGTAATTTCCATACCTGTTCAACTGCAGATCACGGCCTTGGAGCTTCACGTACCTGAAGATTACAGTACTATCCAGGCAGCCATCGACGCTGCAATAGACAGCGCGGTTGTTGTCGTTGCCGAGGGAACATATATCGGTACGGGGAATAAAAATCTCGATCTCCTGGGTAAGACGATAACCGTCAGATCAGAGTCGGGCCCAGAGCAAACGATTATCGACTGCGAAAATATTGGTAGAGGCTTCTATTTTCAGAGCGGGGAGAGTAATGCGACAAAAATAGAAGCATTCGCGATTATAAATGGAAATGCTGACCTTGGCGGCGGTATCAGGTCCTACTTCTCATCACCAACTATCGTAGGTTGCGTGATAGAAGATAATTCTGCCACCAGCAATGGAGGTGGGCTTTTTTGCAACAATTATTCCGAACCAATAATAGAAAATTGTGCAATACAAAACAATTTTACATCTGGGAAAGGGGGTGGGCTTTTTCTGAATGCTGCCACCAAGCCTGAATTCCTGGGAAACATCCTTTCAGGCAATTATGCGGAAATCAACGGAGGAGCACTCTATCTTGAGGTACAAAAGTGCTTGATTTCGAATTGCTTGATTGTAAAAAACACGGCTTTAAGCAGGGGTGGGGGAGTTTACATTTATAATAATTACCCGTCTTTACTGGTGAATTCTACTATTACAGAGAATTATGCAGCTGATGGTGGTGGTATGTATTGCGATAGAAAAATTCAAATAACCAACAGCATCATATGGGGAAATCAAACAGAAGAAATCAGGGTATCACCCTCAATCGAACTCGATGTAACCTATTCAGATATACAGGGAGGTTATCCAGGCATTGGCAACATCGATCTTTACCCTCTCTTTGTCTCGCCTGGAAACGGTGATTACCACTTACTGTGGAACTCGCCCTGCATAGACGCCGGAACCAATGTCGAAGTATATACCGATTTCGACGGCGACCCGAGACCGCTGGGTGCAGGTTTCGACATGGGATATGACGAATTCTACCGTGACGGTGTCTGGTTTGCGACCCGGCCTGCATTTTTCGAACATTACTGCGTTTATCCGGAACTCACACTAGACGAAGACACTCTGGTAATCGTCAGCGGCGGCACCGAATACCTTACCTACACTATAAATCCGGGTATTGAGCCCTGGCTTTCGATAACGGGTGATCTTGCTGGAACTCTCGCCCCCGGAGACAGTGGAATCGTGAATCTCGTGTATAACCTTTCAGACATGGTGCCGGGCTCTTACACTGATACGCTCATTGCCGTCAGCAATGATCCGCTTCGACCTGAAGTAAGTATCCCCGTAACGCTTGATATTGACCCACCGATAATTGTCGAGGTTTCGTGCGATGACCCGTATGTAATGCCGGGAGAAGATCTGCGATTCCGTGTTTCCTTATCCAATCTGCTCGATCAGGAGAAGCGATTCCATGCCTGGCTCGATCTCTATTTGGTGAACGGTGAGCCGTATGCAAATAATCCGGTAGATGGCCCAGAGTGGATCACACTCGAGGGGAGCGAGGTTCTGGAAGGCCCGTACAGGTTGTCCATTTTCCCGGGAGCTCCCCCCGGCGGTCCGTTCAGTCTGTGCCTCTCGGCGGGCGGTTATCCGTCACTTATGTCAGACGAAGCCTGCTTCGACTTTTACATCATCAAGTGATTCTGAACTAACATCGAAGAAGAGTGCGGAGGATATTCTTCCCGATTCCATCACCTGGAAGATGATTAGGGAGCGCCTTTCTGCCCGGAGGACATAGCGGAGTCATCCGGGGAGGGGAACGATTAAGACCTTCCCGAAGGCTTTTTTTAATTCGGCAACGATACGAAACGCCCTCCATCAGTGGTTAGCAGGGGTGTGGAAGGGGCGACACTTTTCGAGTGGAGGATCAGAAGCGCTGATGTCTGAGCTGCGGTGCGGTGGGAAGCTGCGAGCAGGAGCGAGCAGTGCGGGAAGGGAACAGCGAGTTTCAGCGCTTCCCGGAGCGAGGGTTAGTGGAGCCGGATGACGCAGCGTGCTCCGCCGGGCGGGAAGGCGCTCCCTCCACATCTCCCCGGTGGCGGAAACAGCAAGAAGCAGCCTGAAATCAGGATCCAAATTAATCCCGGTCCGATGTAATAAATCTGGTTTCAGTCGCCTTAAAACTTTACCCACGTGACAAATTTTTTCCGCGTTCGATATGGTTCGATCTTGAATTTCACCCTCGTGACCGATTCCATCAGGAGTGCCGTTTCCGGTGGTGAAAATTTTCTCCACATGGAGAAAATCGCTGATGATCTCCGTCTTCGGGCAAAAGTCTTTCCCAACCAGCCGGCTCACTCTGCGAATTTTTGACAAAGCCGCAGTTATCGGATATATTTTACCCAACGCCGATATTGTTTATCTCTTTAAGGAATAATAAAAATGAAATCGATCACCTCGCTCTGGCTGCTTGTTTGTCTCCCTTTTTACGTTTCCGCCGCAGTTATTAACGTACCGGATGAATACGATACTATCCAGGCGGGGATCGATGCCGCGGATACGGGCGATACGGTTCTTGTGGCTCCCGGCACGTACATGGGTGAGGGGAATAAAAATCTGCTGTGTAATTCCGGCGAGGCAATCGTCCTTATTTCCGAAGGCGGACCTGAGGTAACGGCAATAGACTGCGAAAATGACGGGACTGGCATTGCTTTCGAAAATGGAGAAGGAGAGGACACCATTTTCGCAGGATTCACCATCGAGAATGGATTCGACGAAACCGGCGGAGGAATCTTCTGCTACGAAACCGCACCCACGATAGAGAATTGTATCATCACCGGAAACGATCCTCACGGTATCCAGACCAGGTGGGGATCCGGCAGCACATATATCTCAGAGTGCATTATAAGCGGCAATGCAAAACGCGGACTGATGATCGATTCGGATGTATTGATCTATGATTGCACGATAAGCGGGAATAATCGGGGAGGCGTTTACATCGTTGGTTCAAGCCCTATCGACATAATAGGGTGCGAAATTATCGATAACAACGGAACCTCCGGGGGAGGGATATTTGTTAGAGGGCACGGGGGACGGGTCAGCGACAGTGTCATTACCGGAAATCATGTTTCCTACATGGGGGGAGGTGTAGGCGTCGGGTGGCTCGGGGGAATTTCTATCAAGGATTGCGTAATCAGCGGCAACTCCTCGATCCTGGGCGGGGGGATAGGGGCTTCGTATTCAAACAGCACCTATGTATACAATACAGTGGTTTCGGATAATTTCGCCGCTGAAGGCGGCGGTATATATCGTGGGGCAAACAGCATCGTCAATATCAGACACGCGACAATAATCGATAACGAGGCGACGGAATCGGGCGGCGGCGTTTCCTCTGTAGGGTCTTCGTATGCAGCCAGCACGCTTGTCTGTAACACGGTTATTCCAGGTAATGCGGCGTATGAATGCTGGGGAGACGAATTTAATCGGTGTGAAAGTAACCTTCCGGTTGAGAATTCTATTTTACTCGAAGGAGTAGCGTCGGAAGCGGGCGACAATGTGTTTGCGCGTATTTTCCCTGCCTCTCTTAACGCTATGCCCTCCTTAGCTAAAATGACCGGTTCAATCGTGTGGGGGAATATGCCCGACAATGTTGCAGGCGACTGGAGAATCACGTATTCCGATATACAGGGAGGGCACCCGGGAGAAGGCAACATAGATGAAGATCCTCTGTTCGAATACGCCGGTGATTACCATATCCCGTGGAGTTCACCCTGTGTAGATACGAGCATCGATCTCGGACTGTACAGAGATCTGGATGGCGACCCCAGGCCGCTCGGAGGCGGGTTCGATATGGGTGCTGATGAGGCCAATCCACAGGGGCCGGCAGTATGGGTTTCCCCGACATTCTTAGATGTAATGGCAATAATCGATGACCAGGTACCCGAAGACACGCTTATTATTGTGAACGGCGGCAGCGATACCCTTACCTATTCCGCCTGGCCCGACACCGGCTCCTGGCTCACCCTGGCCGGAGAAACCGCCGGCGCTCCTGGAGCTGGCGATACGACCATGATTTTTCTGCAGTACGATATTTCGGATCTGGACCTGGGCAGTACAAGTTTCGATACCGTTACCGTAGGCAGTGACGATCCCTTCAACCCGGAGATTCAGATTCCTGTTCAAATCCATATCACAGCCCTGGAGCTTCGTGTTCCTGAGGACTACGGTACCATTCAGGCAGCCATCGACGCTGCGGTCCTGGACGGTGCGGTTGTCCTCGTCGCCGAAGGAACATATACCGCCGCGGGGAACAAGAATCTCAATCTCCGGGGTAAGGCGATAACCGTGAGTGCGGACTCGGCGTCGGCTCCCGGACAGACAATAATCGACTGCGAAAATGACGGGAGAGGGTTTTACATTCATAGAAACGAGTCAATGGATGCTGTCATTGACGGCTTTACGATAAAAAATGGGAATACCGACCTGGGTGGCGGAATGCTCATCGGCAATAATTCTTCTCCTTCCGTCCGTAACTGCTTTTTTGAAGACAACTATGCCTCCATCGAAGGCGGGGGCCTGTATTGTTTCGGTTCGGCGCCGGTAATCGAGGCATGCGTGTTTTCCGCCAACGAGGCGGAAAATGGGGGCGGATTGACCATAACGCAGAATTGGGGCGAGGTTGCCGTTCATGGCTGCCTGATTGAAAACAACGTAGCCGCCGATAAAGGAGGCGGGTTGAAGCTGTTCTCGAAATACCTCCTTACTAATTGCGTGATTGCGGGGAACACCGCAACGATAGGTGGGGGGATTTACGAGAGCTGTGCTTCATTGAGTACAAACTGCACGATAACGGCAAACCATGCCTCCTCTGAAGGAGGCGGTATTTACAGGGAGTACGGCGGCAACCGGCAGATGGAGGTGGAGAATTCGATTATATGGAATAACTCCCCTGATCAAGTGGCTGGTGATTGGGACCATCTATCGATAACTTCATCCGACATACAGGATGGCTATCCGGGAACGGGCAACATCGATCTTGATCCTCTATTCGTCTCGCCCGGAGAGAATGACTACCACCTGCTGTGGAACTCGCCCTGCATCGACGCCGGAACCGATGCCGGTGTATACATTGATTATGACGGCGATCCCAGGCCCATGGGTGCGGGTTTTGATATGGGATACGACGAATTTTACCGCGATGGTGTCTGGTTTGCCATTTGCCCGTCATTTTTCGAGCCGTACTGCGTTTATCCGGAGCTCGCCGTTAACGAAGACACCCTGTTAATCGTCAGCGGGGGCACGGAAGATCTTACCTACACGATAACTCCCGGGATCGAGCCGTGGCTTTCAATAGCGGGTGATCTTGATGGAACTCTCGCTCCCGGTGACAGCGCGAGTGTAAATCTCACTTACAGTCTTGCAGACATGGTGCCGGGCTCGTATACCGATACACTTATTGCCGTCAGCAATGATCCGCTTCGACCTGAAGTGATAATCCCCGTGATGCTTGAGATCGATCCGCCGATATTGGTCGATGTGTCATGCGACAACCCATACGTAATGGCCGGTGAAGATCTGCAATTCAGAGTTTCCTTATCGAATCTGCTCAGCCAGGAGAAGCAATTTCAGGCATGGCTCGATGTTTATCTGGATACCGGCGAGCCGTACGCCCATAATCCGGTGGACGGGCCCGAGTGGATCACCCTCGAGGGCGGTCAGGTTCTCGGAGGCCCATACAGGTTGTCCATCTTCCCGGGAGCTCCTCCCGGAGGTCCGTACAGCCTGTGCCTGACAGCCGGCGGTTTTCCAACTCTCATCTCGGACGAAGCCTGCTTCGACTTCTACATCGAAGAATGATTTTGGGATGATCGGATAACACGGACCCGCCCCAAGAGAGAGCCGTAGTTATGAATAGCCTCAGGATTTTCGCCGCAACCGCAACAACTCTGGTGTTACTTGGTTTGTCGAACACTCAGGCTGTCACCATCATCGTGGACGGCGACGGCGGGGGTGATTTCCTGACGATTCAGGAGGGGATCGCTGCTGCGTCGGATGGCGACAGCGTGCTGGCGGCTCCGGGAATCTATCGTGAATCGATCGACTTTCGAGACAAGGGGATTGTCGTAAAGAGCATCGAGGGGCCGGAAACCACCATTATCGACGGGGAGGACTGGTCGGCGGAAGTGGTAATTCTGGCGGCAATCGAGAACGGGAACACCGCCCTCTGTGATTTTACGATTCAGAAGGGGATGATCGGTGTTTACATCTTCGGTGGTTTCGGTACCCCCCTGATTTCAGGCAATATCATCAAGGATAACAATAACGCCATACTGGCCTTGGGAACAATGAGCATGTCGCCGAGAATCTGCAATAATCAAATTGTTGAGAACCATGGCGACTGGTCGACCCTCAACTTTTACTTTTCGACACCCTTTATGGCGAATAATTTAATAGCCGACAACTGGAGTTCATCCCACGAGGGCACGATTTGCCTCTGGTATATCCCCACCTCAGGAGGTGATTCAGCAACAACCCGATCAGATACCGAATATGTTGGAGCTTTAGTAAACAACATAATTTCAAACAACGGATTTAGAGATGCTGTATGTGTCTGGGCGGGGGACGAGTTCTACAAACTCTATTTCATAAACAACCTGATTTACAGTAATGCCGAGAATGGCATGATTATCGGTTACAATACAATTAGCATGAATAACACTGTAATACTCAATGGCCAAACAGGAATTTCAAGCGGTGGCGGTAGAGATGGGCTCATTATTAACAATATCATTGCCTGCAATGACAGGTATGGCTTAAAAAATTCAAGTCTGCATAAGTTTAATGACGTATGGAACAATGGAATAGCGGATTATTATCAGTGTTCTCCGGGCCCTGGCGATATTTCTGAAGATCCGCTGTTCAAAGACCCCGATAACGAAAATTTCCACTTGATGCCTGACTCCCCATGTATTGATGCCGGCACACCTACATTTATCAATTTCGATTTCGACATGGATCGCCGCCCATCGGGAGAAGGATTCGATATGGGTGCAGACGAATGGATCTCACCTTTCGGACCACATGTCAGGCCGGTTGAGTTACCCGCGAAATAATAGAAACTCGAATTACCATTTTCAGACATGTATGGATATCCATTTGGAATGGTCCGATACGCAACCCTGAAAGTCAGGCCAGGTTATAATCGATTCCGCCTGGGATTATATTCTTCCTGCTTCCATCGTCACGAAGATGATAAGGAAGCGCCTTCCCGCCCTGAGAAGCACGCTGCGTCATCCGCCGGGCGGGAAGGCGCTCCCTTATCCACCGGCTGACGCATCCAGGTTCGGGGAATAAGAATCCCGGGCGATGCCCCCGGTCCCGGGAGAAATCTTTTACCATGTGAGAAATTTCCTTAAGGGTGCAGGCTCCGAAGACGAAATTTTCTTCCCGTGGAGAAAATCTTGTGAATCAGAGTCGCCGCGGTAAGAGCCGCCGAAGTAGAAAAAGGGGCTCGAACGCCTCTCATGTCTCTGTCGGCGAACGATACTTCCGCTGTGCATTCCGCAGCGGGTTCGGGTAACCGGACGGAAGGAACTGATAACGACGCCGGACTCTGCTTGCGTTTTGAAGAGGAGGTGGTATTCTGATGCCAGCAGGGCGGGTTTTGTCGCGTATCCTGCGGCTCGTCTCGCAGAGCGGGAAGGCGGTGGTTTCAAACCGGTCAAGCCGCACTGCCGGTAAACGACGTTCCGGTTCAGGCGGTTCCTGTGAATGCAGTTATCAACCAGGTGGCATCCGGGAGAAATAAGAAATATGAGCGACATCGTAAACAGATTGAATGACGATTTTAAGACGATCCTGAACGATATCGAACCGGCGCGGCTGGCCGAGGAGATGAAGGAGTACGAGGAGCGCCTGCGGGAGCGGCGGGCCCTGGCCGGGGCGATTACGCTGCCCACTTTCATCAAGCCTTATTTTATTCCCGCCGGCAGGATACCCTATTATCGGAAAGCGGTGGAGACCGTGCTGAGATGCCAGGAGAAGCTGATCAACCTCTATTTCACGTCTCCCGAGCACAGGCCGTATTTCGAGCTGCTGGACTCTGAAATCCCGCTGGTCGAGATTCCCTCAAGGCTCCCTCGCCACATCTATTTTTCCAGGCTCGACGCCATCACTCCCGATCCCGGGCCCGGCGAAACGGACGGCGGCTTCAAGTTCCTCGAATTCAACTGCGACAGTCCGGGCGGCGCATATTACTCCGATATCCACAACGAGCTCCTCAGGGATCTTACCGTGATGAAGGAGCTCTACCGGCGTTACCGCTTCGTGGAGGAGCTCTATCGTCCCCGGGTTCTCGACAGCCTCCTTTCCGCCTGGAAGGGCGCCGGCAGGACCGGGAAGCCAAGGATCGCCGTGATGGGCAACCCGGATGTTACGAATGTCGAGGAGTTCCGCCTCTTCGCCGAATATTTCCAGGAAAAGGGATTTGAAGGCTTCTTCACCGATCCATGGACCCTGGAATACGACGGCACCACCCTCAGCAAGGAGGGTCGCGGTGTCGACCTGATATATCGACGCGGCGTCCTCAGTGATTACGCGGCCCACCCGTTTGAAGCGAAACCGGTGGTCGATGCGTACAGGGACGGCAACGTGATCTTCGCCAACCCGCTCTGCGCCAAGCTCGGCGACAACAAGAGCCTGCTGAGCCTCATGAGCGACGAGCGCTCCGCCCGCCTTTTCACCGATGAAGAGCGCCTGATCATCGACCGGCACATCACCTGGACCGCCGTTCTTCGAGAAGGGCCGGTAGTCTACCGCGGGGAAGAAGCCGACCTGTTCGAGCTGCTGCGTTCAAGGCAGGATGATTTTATCATCAAGCCGAACAGCGAGTTCGGAGGAAAGGGCGTGATTATCGGCAGGGATGCCGCAGCGGACGAGTGGGAAGCAGCCATCGATGCATGGGGGAATACGAGGATGGTGGTGCAGGAGTACGTTCCGATTCCGGAAGCGGAATTCCCGGTCTTTACTCCGGATCTCGTATTCGAAACGAAAAAGTACAACGTCAACTTCTTCACCTTCGCCGGGGAATACGGCGGCGGATTCGTCCGGACCTCGGATTCGCGGGTAATCAACATCTCGGCGGGCGGAGCGCTCGTGACCTTCTACCTCGTGGAAGAGTAGCAGGGCCCCGGCAGGAGCCGGTGCGAAGGGCGCGGATGGCGGCGGCGCGGATGCGGATCCGACCGCAAGGCGCCGATCCCGCCCGGAGGCTCCCTGAAGACCGCGCTTCAAGTCAATAGAAAACCGGCCCGGGTGACGAACCCGGGCCGGTCCGGTTTGTACCGGCCTCCCTTGCGGCCGGTTTCTATTTCAGTCTGTAATCTCGAGGTCGAAAGAATCTGTGTCCCACACGGTGCCGGGGTAATCCCCGAGCAGTCCTTCGTAGCCGTAAACGCCGGTCGGCGCCGCCATCGGTATTACGAATGTCTGGTAGGAGGTGATCGTTCCGCCCGATGCCAGGGTGACGGAGACGGGACCCAGGTGCGGATTGCCGCTGTAGGGGTCTCCGCCGGGCATGGTGACTTCCGTCCAGACATCGAAGGTCTTGGATTCACCCGACCCGTTGTGGATATCGAAGGTGATACCCATGGTTTCACCCTTCGCGATGACGGTCGTGTCGGGGGTCAGCGTGATGCTGACCGCACCTGCTCCCATCACCATCACGTCGTCGATGTACCAGCCCTCCTCGGTCACGTAACCGTCCGTCCCGAAGCGGAACCTGATATTGACGGCGCCCGAGTAGGCCCCGAGCTGGAATGTCTCCTGCTGCCAGGTGTATGAACCCGAGAAGCAGGGAGTGTTCGGCTCGAACGGGCTCGCCGGATTGTCGGTGATTCTATACGGATAGCCGCCGTCCGGAGTGATCTGCGTCCAGGAGGCTCCTCCGTTTGTGGATATCTCGACGATGGCGCCGTCCCAGGCATAAATGCCCGAGTCGAGCTCAGCGTCGATCCAGTGCCAGAACGTCAGGACGGCGTTGGCCGGAAGTACGATTTCAGGCGTAACAAGGCCGCCGTCGGCGTAATTGGCATAATCGCCGCTTCCCGTAGAGCCGCACTTCCAGCTGTGCGAGGCGCTGTAGGCGCGCTGCGTGCTCATGTGCCACTCATCCACATAACCGCCTGTGACGGCGTAGTGGGTCCAGTCGCCCTCGCCCGATTCCATGTCGTCGATGAACCCGGCATCCATGATCAGCAGGTCGAAAATCAGAGTTTCGTCGAACCAGTCGCCCGTCAGCTGCAGCGTAAGAGCCGCGGTGTGCGGACTGGGGCAGCTTCCGTCGATTTCGACCTCGAACACCGGAGTGTTCTCGGCGGACCCTCCCGGAGCGATGTCGGGGAATGTCGCTGATGTCTGCGTCAACGTTACATAAGGATCGCTCTCCAGGAGTTCGGCCCCTATACCGGTGGCCGATGCGCTTCCATCGTTGTCGAGTGTGAAAGTCAGGGTTCCGACTTCGCCGGGTTCGAACACGCCGTTGCCGTTGCCGCCGGGAACGGGATCGAAGATTTCGTAATCACCGATTGTCAGCGCCGGCGCCGCGATAAGCAGGTTGAATCCGGATTCCCAGCTTTCATCGCTCGTATCGGTAATATGAAGATTGCATGACACGGCGTGTCCGTCGTGGCACTCGCGGTCGATTTCTATTCCGAAATCATCGGCGCTCCAGACCGAAGCTCCCGCGGCGATGTCGCCGAAGGTCTCGCTGCCGTCCGTGAGGGTTGCATATGCATCATCGATGGTCATGACCGCGGTGACGCCGTATGCATCGTCGGCTCCCCAGTTCCTGAGCTCCACCGGCAGCTCCAGCGTCTCGCCGCAGCCCGCGATTCCGTCGCCGTCTCCGTACGACTCGCCGGTCGCGTCGTCATCCACCAGATGATCGTAGTAAGATATGTAAGCTCCCTCCGAGATAGGCTGGACCGGCCCGGTATAGTGGTAGTAATTATGCGCAGTAACCGAAACGGTGATGATATCCGCGCTTTCCACGAGCAGTGAAAGCGTCACGGAACCTGCCGCGTTGGTGTAGCCTCTCTCGAACAAGCCGCCGTCCTGGGTGGCGGCGACCAGAGCTCCCTCGATCGGCATCCCTCCGTCGGTCACGGTCACGGTGAAATCGCTGAGTCCGATCGGGACCGTCGCCGGATGACTCACGTCGGGGTCGACGGGGATATCCGTCCACATGTCGAGTTCGGGATCTCCCAGCAGACCGAGTTCGTAGTGGCAGAACCGGTTTGCGCCCAGATTTATGAACGGGATGTTGTCAATCCGGGAATCCGCTTCGGTCTCGCCTATATGAAACAGATCCTCGCCGAAGATGCCGTCGACGAACTGCCTGTCATAGTACTGGGATGAACCGTCGGTATTATAGAGGTTGCCCCAGCCGTAGCGCGAGTTCCCGATGAAGCAGACGGCGGCGTTGTTGTCGACCGTATACACCTCGGAGAAGGCATCGCCGGTATAGCCTCCCCCTGTTGTCCTGTTGTCCCATGAGTTGCAGTAGCAGCCCTGGGTGTAATGGATGAAGAAGGATTCGTTGATACCGTCGTTCGTGAAAGAACCGATATCCGAATTATAGAGCTTCATATCATAGTCGTTGGTCGCATGGCCGAGATGGTGGACCATGTTAACTCCGTTGTTGAGCTTGTTTATGAGCGTGGTCGTGCTCCAGTAACCCTCCATGTCGTACAGGTGGTCAACGGTGAAAATCCCGGGTTCGAAACCTGCCGTGGTGTAACCCCAGTTGCTGCTTCCGAGCCTCAGCTCCTCCATGTATTCGCCGCCCCAGACCAACCATCCAAGGTCTTCACCGAGGAGCAGCGCATCGAGGATGTCTGCAACCACGGGGGCCGACTGATACATTATCTGTTTCTGGATGAAATTCTGGGCTTCGTTGTGCGAGTCGATTGCCGCCCGGCCGATGAACAGTTCGGGTGCGAGGTCGGCTTCTGACGGCTCTCCCCACCTCGAATCGTTGTCCACGTTCCAGTCGGGACCGGAGCCCGATCCGTTCCTGTCGAGCCCGGCGAAGTACAGGTCGCCCGCGATGTCGTCGTCAGGGTACGAACCTTGTACATCGGCGTAAAGGCCGCGATGGGGAAGAAGCTCGTCGTCACCGCCGAAGAGCACATAGGACGTTCCGTATCCGGTGTAGGCGTCCTTCAGGAACTTCCGGATTTCGTCTTGATCGTCGACCCCGGTATATGACGCGAGGATGTCGCTTTTCAGCACCACCGCTGCTTTTACCCCGCGGGAGTTCTTGAAATCGGCCAGAACCTGGAAATCGGATTCATATGTAGCAGTGGTGATTATCAGGTAATCATATTCATCCTGGTCCAGGACGGGGGAGATTCCCGACGCATCGGAAACCGGCAGACCCGCGTACACCTCCAGCATTTCAGGATTGTCGACGGCGCCCGCAACGCTTCGGGCCGTGCGATCGTCGGTGCGGAGCATGGTCATGGTCGCGTCCATGGCTTCGACCGAAGGCTGGGTAAAGATCTCTACGGTCATCCTTTCGTAATAGGCAAGCTTCCCCGAAGCGGGAGAGTACTTTACCGGGAAGAGGTTGAGCACAGCCAGCCGATGACCCCGGAGCATCTCCGACTTGAGAGTCAGCACATCTTCCGCAGGTATAGGCTCCTCGGAGGTGTAAACGGCCTCGTCCTTGAAAGGAGGCAGCGCCAGTTCTTCCATCAGGCTGAGCGGGACCTGTTCGGTCATTGGAAGAATGTCGTATGCGCCATCCAGCTCCTTGATCTCACCTTTGCTCACCCGCACTTCCCGGATGACCTCGCCGGGCGGCAGAAGAAGCATCGAGCCTTTCATGGGCAGGGAAGGCGAGCCCACCTCGCCGGATGAGACGCAGCCGGGGAGTTTGGCTACGTCGTAACCGTGAGCCCTGCCGATCACGGGTGCTTCGAATTCATAATCCACAACTATGGCCGGACCGGCGAACAGCGCCCGGCTCAGCAACAGGATCGAGAAAAATACCAGCAGTCGATATCGATGTCTCATCACATTCCTCCAGTCGGAAAATAGGCCCTTGAAGACTTTGAAATTGTAACCCCGTAATGCAAACACTCAAATTCCAAACCTCAAAAGGCTGCAGAAAACGGAAAAATAAATCTGCCCCTTTAAGCCGTCGGCCTCCATGTCGAAGAAACATCTGGAGAAACGATACCTCCGGAGTTATATTTGACCGGTCAAGCAGGAAAGGAGCGGTGCATGACATATCCCCTGGAGGAGTTGCGGAGGGAAGTCGTTGGAATCAACAGGAAGGTTCCCCTTCTGGACGGCAGCGAATCGGTTTACGTCAATTTCGATAACGCGGCCTCGACGCCGGTGGCGGGAGCGGTTGCGAAAACGCTCGAAAAATTCAACCCGTGGTATTCGAGTATCCATCGGGGAACGGGTTTCAAATCGTGGCTTTCCACCGCAGCATACGACAGGTCCCACGAGATCGTCGGTGCGTTCGTTGGCGCCGATCCTGAAAAAGATACTGTTATTTATACCGCCAACACCACCGATTCGATAAACAAGCTCGCCCGTACCCTCGATTTTTCAGGAGAGAGAGATACCGTGCTCGTTTCGACGATGGAGCACCACTCCAACGATCTCCCGTGGCGCACTGTGGCCAGGACGGTCCATGTTCCCCTCACTTCGGACGGCACCCTCGATCTCGATTTCATCTTCGATTTCCTCTCACGCGAGGGGGACCGGGTCGCCCTGGTGGCGGTGACCGGGGCTTCCAATATTACCGGTTTCATCAATCCGGTTCACGATATCGCCCGTGAAGCGCATAACCACGGAGCCCGCATAGCGGTCGACGCCGCGCAACTGATTCCTCACCGCCGGGTCGACATGCGGCCGTGGGACGACCCGTGTCATCTCGATTTCGTGAGTTTTTCGGCGCACAAGATATATGCTCCTTTTGGTACCGGGGTTCTTATCGGTCCAAAAGATGCGTTTACAGCCCGGGATCCGGTGATTGTCGGCGGCGGAACGGTCGACTGCGTCTGCGAGGAACGGGTCATCTGGGCGCGGCTGCCCGACAGGGAAGAAGCGGGAAGCCCGAACGTAATCGGCGCCGTGGCCCTGGCCGCCGCCGTAGAATTCATCGAGAGAGTGGGTTACGACGCCCTTGCCGCGCATGAGGCGGCCCTCACCCGCTCGCTTCTCGAAGAGCTTTCGACATACGACAGCATTGTCGTGTTCGGTTCAGCCGATCCCGATGCCGCGGACGACAGGCTGGGCGTAGTGCCCTTCAACTTCCGCCACACGCCCCACGGGCTGGCGGCCGCGATAATGAGCTGCGAGGCCGGGATAGGGGTCAGAAACGGCTGCTTCTGCGCTCATCCGTACATGAAAGCCCTGATGGGGCTGGACGATTCTGTAGAGGATGAAATGGTGGAATACCTCAACATGGACGACAGGTCGCAGCTTCCAGGCATGATCCGGTGCAGTTTCGGGTTCTACAACACCCGCGAAGAACTCGACAGGCTGTTCGAAATCATCCGCAAGATTGACAGGAAGGAATATCGCGGCAAATACAGACTTTCCAGGTCTACGGGTTTCTTTTTCGCAGAAGGATACAGGCCGAACCTGGACAGGTATTTTGCATTCTGATAAAAGGCACTTTTAGAGAGAACTGCGCTGATGAAGCTTTATGTGGGTGTGGATCTGCACGGAACACTGCTGACGGACAGGGAAATCCTCGAACCGGGCAGCGTTCAGAGCATCGAGACTGCTCTGAAGAATCTTTCCGGTCGCGGCATCCGTGCAGTCGTATGCACCGGTAACGATCTGCCATTTCTTTACCGCAAGATCGGTTTGCTTCTCCCTCATTTCAGCGGGGCCGTCCTTGAAACCGGGGCTGTAACGAGCCCGGATCTCCGCATCGAGCAGCTCCTCGTGGGTAAAGCTACGGTGCTGGCCGTGAAAGCCCTCGAAAGATACTTGAAAAACTGCGGGCTCCCCGGGGTCTACAAATTCGCCCGTCGTCTGGGAACCATCAGTATATTCACGAGACTCGGTGTGGCTCCGTTTTCTCTCAGCCAGGAAGTGCTCGCACGGATTGCGGACCATCCGGCGGCTTCTTCTGTCCGCGTCACATATTCGAGCGTGGCCGTGGATATCGTTCCCGAGGGGTTCAACAAGTGGACGGGTATGAAACACTTCGCCGGGGCGGAGCCGGTTGTGGCGATTGCCGACTCCATGAACGACCTCGAATTCCTCCTGGAGGCGGATTATGCATTCGTGCCTTCCAATGTTGAATCTCGGCTGCTGGATACATTGAAGGATGCAGGAAAAAATATCGATGACATAGAAAAAGACTTTACATCCCTGGAACGGGGTGTGGTATATAGATCGTCGAAACGTGCGACATACGCCGTTTCAGACATCCTGTCGAAAATATCTGAAATAGCCTGATTATCGTGAACACAAGCGTACACGCGACCGGATGCGCTTTTAATC
>CAYMWF010000029.1:0-68686 GCA_964394085.1 uncultured Gemmatimonadota bacterium
CGTTCGGCGAGCTCCGCTTCGAATCCCTCCGGAAGAAGCGGTCCCACGAGATCATGAAGTACACTGAACATTGAACTGCTGCGGGTTTCAACGAACCAGGGGGGCGGTGAATCGTTTGCCAGCAGTATGCAGGTGCAGACTATGTAAAAGATTACTGCGGCTTTTGTAAAGCCCGTCACTCCTCCCAGCAGCCTGTTGAGCCCGCCCAGCTTTATTGTTCGCACGGCTTTTGTTCCCACCCTTGAAAATGCCGCAAAAACCACATTCACAAGTACCACGATCAGGAAGAAAGCTATCGTGGTCACGAGCAGACCGCTCCCTGTATTGAATACACCCGCAAGTGTTTCGCCGACGGGAACGCAGTAGCGTGACGCTATGATGAACCCTGCGACTACCGCCACAAGAGAAAGCAGGTCGGCCAGCGCACCTCTGGTGAGTCCTTTTATAATGAGGTAAAGGAACAGAACAAGGAAAATGATATCGAGAATTGCCATTATCGGTTCTCCACTCCGCTCCCATCAGGGTTTAAATCCACATTTTTCCGGATAGCTTACCGGTGGACTTAACGGTTCGGTTGACAGGAACTACCGCGGTCGGATTCACGAATACTCCGGATTCTAGCCCAGGTTCTACGGTTATGCAAGAGCGGGCTATTTGCGCTGCAGGTGTTTTTAAGGGATTTATCCAGGGAGTCATCTCTTTCCCCGGTATTGCAGCTTATTCGATGAGTGCGACATGGATATTGAAGTTCACAATATTGGAGACGTATCATTTATCATGATGTATAGTGGTGTTTGGTACAGGTTTCTCTCTCCGGCTTGACCTCCGTTGCTTTTGTCTTCAATCTATGCAGCTGATTTGACCAGACTCCTCATCAGCTCATTCTGATTCTCCCTCCTTCTACCGGCCAATTCGCGCTCAGATTCTGGTCGGATTTGTTCGTGACGATTGAACATGCACCGCAGGCGTAGCTGAGCTACGTCGAGGATGCATGTGATTGAGGAACGGGCGAAGCGGCCTGAATATGAGATGCGAAGTGGGTGATATATTTCGACTCGCACCCAGGATGACGCAGCGTGCTCCGCCGGGCGGGAAGACGCTCACTCGCCGCCTGGAGCGTGCCGGTATCCATAGGGTCAATTTCCCGACTCGAACAGAAACCGCTGCCGTATGTTCAATAAACATGGTGGAAATATGGGGTAAACCGATTTGCGATGCTTCTATATCCTCCCGATATATAATCAGTTCTGCGCATCGCAAAGAGCTCAAGAGCGGGCTGCGGCCTGCCCCGTGCCTATCGATTGGACCGGACTGCAGCGCAACTCCTCAATCCGGAACGGCTGACCCGGACTACAATGCGCTGTAATCCATCGCGGTTGAACCGGCCTGCAGTGCACCCGAAAAACGTCGACGGGATCAATCTACGACCTATATTGTGCAATCGGCCGGGTATATAAGTTTGAGCCTGGTGAAAAACGAGTAAGAATCAGCCGGCGGGGAGCGTAAAGGTGAAAGTGGCGCCCCGTTCACCCTTGAAAGCCGGTGACGGGCTTTTTACGGAAATTTTGCCACCGTGAAGTTCTACGAATTCTTTTGCAATCGCAAGCCCGAGACCGGTCCCGCTGTACGTGCGAGAAGGGGAGCTGTCGATCTGCCTGAACCTTTCGAAAACGACATCCAGATATTTCTTTTCGATTCCAATCCCGGTATCCGAAACGGAAATCTCGACGAATTCCTGTCTTTCCTCGCTGTCCTCTGCGGGGCCTGTTCGAGATACTGAAACGTTTATTTTACCATTCTCTCCGGTAAATTTAACTGCGTTGCCGAGCAGGTTGTTCAATATGCCGGCAACCTTTTCCCTGTCTGCCTCGAGCAGAATCTCCGGCTCCGATGTAGAGAATTCGATACTGATGTTTTTACTCGCGGCCAGCGGCTCGACTGAAGACATGCACGAAGGTATCAAATCTGCGATCTTGAATTTTGAAATTACGAGTACGAGCCTGCCCGATTCTATGCGGGATAGATCGAGGATCTGGTTGATCATGCCGAAGAGATTCCGACCGTTTTCATTTATTTTTTCCACGTACCCGGCCTGCACCGGCTCCAGACCCCCTTTCAAGCCGTCCAGCAGCACATCAGAAAATCCTATAATCGCATTCAGGGGCGTTTTCAATTCATGCGACATGTTGGCTAGAAAATCAGCCTTGACGCGATCCGCTTCTTTCAGCCGCTCATTCGCGGCTCTCAACGCCTCGGTTCTTTTCTTGACTTTCTTCTCCAGCTCCTCATTGAACATGCGGAGCCTTTCCCTGGACGTTTCGAGATCCCTGGATAAAGACAGAAGCTCCCTGTTCTTTTCGGACAGATCCACATACAACCTGCTGTTGTCGAAAGATACGGCAATTTGTGCCGCCAGAATTGCGAGAAGAGTCAACTGATGTTGCGTTATCTGTTCCTCAGACAGGCTTGTCTGAAGCACCAGAACTCCGACGATCTGGCGCAACGCCTGAAGAGGGATGAAGATATTGGTAATCGTCTCCGTGGAATTCGTACGTATTTCCGGGCGCACCATAACCGGTCTGCCATGCTTTTCAAGCCATTCTATGAAAGAAGTCCCTCTCTCACCGATCATTTCGGGGATATCCATCTCCTCGCCGATTGTATGCTTGATACTGAATGTTCCGGGTTCATCCTCATTGAGAAAAAGGCAACCGGCTTTAAACGGAAGGATCCGTCCGGCCTGTTCGAAGGTGAGGGCCGGAAGATGTGATGTGTCCTGCAGGGAACCCAGTTGCTGGGACAGGCTGTGCAGTGAGAACAATTCACGATAAGCCCGAACGAGGTTACGATTGCTCTCCCGAAGAGATTCGATATCGTGGAGCTCCGTTGTGAAGGAGGGAGAATTTCCGGTATTTGATTTATCGTTCATGTCAACCAGGATTCCGGCGACCAGGCTTTGACCATGTACGCCCGATTGCTGTCGTCATTTAGATCTTTATTTCAACACGATTCAGATCGTTAAATTCCGCCGGTTGAATTTTCGATGAATGCTTTTGCCATGCTGACCCGTTCGTGAACCTCCCGCTGAAGGTTGTCGAGACGCTCATCCGGGATCGAGAAAAAGGACATCGCGACCGGATTGCTTTCGGGCATGTCCAGATATCCGCTGCGTCCTATACCGAAGGAATGCGCGTAATAGTCGGCCATGCCGACAAGGTATGCTATCCTCTTACCATCCGCATCCTGTTCGTCTTGTGAATGATGGTGGCGTATATCTCTAACGATTTCCTGCATGAACTTCCAGCTTTCAACCAGGTAACCGCCGAGCATCGCATGATCAACCCCGAAAACTTCACGCTCGGACGCGATCAGATCCTTTCCGGCTTTGACTTCATCCAGGCAGGAATTGTATTCATCGTGAAAGAACTGCTGAAAAATGAGCTTGCCAATATCGTGGAGCAGGCCGGTTATATAGGCGTCCTCCGCAAGCTGGACGAGGCTGTGCTCTTTCGCCAGCAGCCTGGCGGTTTCGGCTGTTGCCAGTGAGTGCATCCATAAATCACTGTATTTAAGATTCGAATCGGAATCGTCATCAGGAAATAGAGCAGGCAGTGAAATGCTCATAGCTATACTTTTCACTGCATTGAAGCCGAGAAACGCAATAGCCCGGGTAACGCTCAAGACCTTATGCGGGAGCGCGAAATAGCTGGAATTCACAAGCCTCAGGACTTTACCGGTCAGGGCCGTGTCTGTCTGGAAAACCTTTTCAAGATCTCCAGCGGATGTCAGAGGATCATTACACAGACGAATCACTTTTTCGACTACTGTCGGTAGAGACGGTAGATCCTCGATGTTTTTGACCAGTTCGACAACCATACTTCTACTCAGCTTATCATCTGCTACCATAATAGCACCCCCACGGATGACATTTGTCGACATCTCGGAAAATCGGCATAAAAGCAACCTGCTTTAACATAAGAGGATCGGGCGGATCGAAAGGAAGAAATCGTATTTTTGATTGACCGGAAATCTCCATGCAGCTATCGTCACGAGTCGAGCGGTTTCAGAATTGCGGGAAAGGTGGTGGAACGATTCAAACCGATGCCCGCGGAATCCCCGATGTTCAAATCCGAATGTCTACTTGCAGTAATGCATGATCGGAAAGAAATTGTCCACGTAAAATCCGGTCTGAAACAGGCCTTGGGAAGGACGGCGCGAAAATGAGAGCGACAACGGTAATTCTCTCCCTTATGCTTTTTTTATCGACCGCGGCGGGTCAGCAAACCACAGTCGATTCAACCAGTCTCGCCCTGGGTGATTCGCTTTATCACGCCCTGGAATTCAATCGCTCCCTGGAACTATTGGAAAATATGCGGAAAGACGAACCGCGGAATGCGGAAATTTTATGGCGGATTTCCCGTTTGAAATTTCAACTCGGCAAGAAAGACAAGCTGGCCGGCCTGGAAGAATCGAGCCTGAAGCATTTCGAATCCGGGTACGATGTAGGACGGCAGGCGATCGACGCCGATGAAAAATGCGCCAAGGCACACATGTGGTATGCTGCGAATACCGGCGAGGTCGCAATGACGAAAGGCTTGAAGGAAAAGATCAGGATGAGCGCCGAAGTCCTGCACGAAGCCGAAAGAGCGCTTGAGCTCGATGCCAGCGAAGATGGAGCGATGCATGCCATCGGAAGGTGGTACTATGAGGTCATGGAGCTCTCAGCAATGGCCCGCGTGTTCGGGAAAATGCTGGGACTGCCCGACGCTTCGTACGAGGATGCAGAAAAATACTTCAAAATGGCCGCCGAAACGAAACCGTCCTATATCGAACATTTTCTCTACCTGGGTAAAACCCGTTTGAAAATGAAAAAACCTGAAGAAGCCAGGGAGGCGCTGGAAGAGGCTTTGAGGATCCCGGCCACGGATCAAAACGATCCCGAATTCAAAGCTGAGGCTGAGAAGCTCCTTAAAGAACTCGGGTAAGGCAAACCCTTTCCGACTGCCTGCCCGACCGGATTCAATCGTCAACATATCCAAGGGTGCGCAAACGCTCAATTATTCCCGGGTCCAGTTCGCCCTCCCCTTCCTTGCTCAGCGGTTCTTCCACATATCCCCCGAACCGATCAAGCTTCCTTTTGAGGTCGGCGGCGATGCGGGGCTTCTCGGCATACAGGTTCAAGGTCTCCCCCGGGTCGGACACCAGGTCAAAAAGCTCGCTCTTGTCCGGATGATTCGGACGGAAAAGCAGCTTCCAGCTTCCATCGGTAACACAGTAGATGAGATCATCTAAAGGGCGTTGAAGAAAAAGGGTGGTGTTCATATCATACTTGTTGATGGCATCGGCGTACGCGATACGATCGGTTTGCACCACTGAATCGTCGATCAAATCCACCAGGCTCTTCCCGTCGAACTCTTCACCGGTTTCAAGACCTGCTTCATTCAGAACGGTGGGCACTATATCGATGGTTCGGGCAAGTTGGCCTATCCTTCTGCCTTTCGGCCAGGATGGAAGCCTCATGATCAGAGGAATCCGAATCTGCTCCTGGTAGAGGAGACGGTGAAACCACCATCCGTGGTCGCCTAATCCTTCTCCATGATCGGAGACAAGCGTGATAATTGTTCTATCGTATTCACCACTCGCTTCGAGATAATCGAGCAGCTTGCCGAACTGGGCATCCATAAACCTGATCTCGGCATCGTAAAGCTGGCCTTTTTTTTCTACCATCGGGGCATCGGGCGATATGAACTGCGACATCGTTTCCACCGGAGGAAGAATAGCGGCATCGTGCGGGTCCCAGAAATGCACCCAGAGAAAAAATGGTCGTTCGACCTGCTCGAGCCAGTTCAGAGCGAGAGAGACGGTTTCATCCGAGCGGCGCTGATTCTGTTGAAGAGGCCAGATGTATTTTCCGCTGGGCAGCTTTGTGAAAGTGTTTTCCGCGTCAACCGGCAACCCGCAGTCGAAATGGTCGAATCCACGATCGAATCCGTAGAATTCCGATACCGTGAATGAACTGAGGAACGCCCCTGTATTCCACCCCTGATCGCCAAGCATATCCGCCAGGGTCGGGACAGTATCAGGAAGCCTGTAGCCCCCTCCGGCATAGATGACCCTGACTCCGTGGCGATACTGATAGTATCCGGATAATATGGATGCATGGGATACCGGTGTCACCGCCGAAGTCGATACCGCGGACTCGAACAGAACGGCATCCTCGGCGAATGCATCTATCCTGGGGCTGGTAGGCAGCTCGTAACCGTAACAACCGAGGCGATCGGCTCTGGTTGTATCGAGAGTAACCAGCAGTATGTTCGGCTTGGCGGTTCCCGCCGGAGGATCCGGGCTCGTGCAGCCGACAATCATGAATATGACCGGCAGGAAAATACCGAGCAGGAAGAAATCAGGAGTTTTAAAATTTTGAATAGTCAATTTAGTACGACCAGCACCCTTACGGTTTCAAGAGAGAAAGAATGGTATCCGGCTCCAGTACTTTTACGCCGAGGACACGGGCTTTCTGCAGCTTCCCGCCGGGATTTTCTCCGGCGATGAGGTAATCGGTATTGCCGCTCACACTGCTCGTGATGCGCGCACCCAGATTCACCAGAAGCGACTTCAATTCAGTGCGAGTCAGGCCCGGCATGGTTCCTGTCAGCACAACCGTCCTGCCGTTGAACATCGAAAAGGCTTCGCTTTCCCCCGGGACGAGTGAGGGTGTCGAATCAGACATCGCCACTCCGGCTTCCTCGAGGCGTGTTATCAGTTCACGGTTCTCTTCGCTTCTGAAAAAATGATGGACCGACTGCGCAATAGTGTCCCCCAGCCCGTGCAGATTTTCGATATCCTCCCTGGTCATCGACGCCAGGGTTTCGATATCTCCGGCGGCACTCGCTAACAGACCGGCTGCGTACTCTCCGACATGCCGTATCCCAAGACCGAAAACCAACCTTGTCAAACCTGCGTCCCGGCTTTGATTTATACTTGCCAGCAAGTTGTCTGCAGACTTCTTTCCCAATCTTTCCAGTGAGGCAAGCGTCTCACCGCTCAACCCGTAGAGATCCGCGATGTCCCGGACCAGCTTCCTGTCGACAAGCTGCTCCACCAGGGCCGACCCGAAGCCTTCGATATCCATTGCTTTGCGTGAAACGAAATGAAGTATCTTCCGCTTCAGCTGGGCCGGGCAAGAAGTATTCTCGCACCAGTATCCGACTTCATTTTCATATGTTACCAGGGTCGCAGTGCAGGACGGACAGTAAAGCGGCATTTCGAAAGGTTCGGTTCCCGAGCGGCGATGCTCCGCGAGAACCCGCACTACTTTCGGAATAATCTCCCCTCCTTTTTCGATTTCGACCATGTCACCCGGCCTGATATCTTTTCGGGCGATTTCTTCCTCGTTATGAAGTGTCGCCCGCTTAACCGTAGTACCGGAAAGCTGAATCGGAATGAGATCGGCGACCGGTGTGATTCTACCGGTTCGCCCCACCTGCAGGACGATTTCGTCGAGGCGGGTAACTGCAACCTCCGGTTTGTATTTATAGGCGACGCACCATCGGGGAGATTTCGAGGTGGCTCCGGCGGCGGCCTGGTGGCTCAGGGAATCGGCTTTTACAACTATACCGTCAATAGGGATGTCGAATGACGGGTCTTTCCGTTTCTCTTCCCATTGACGGCAATAATCGATGACATCATCCATGCGGCTGCAGAACGCAGGGCTGGACAGCACCGGGAGTCCAAGCCTCTTCAACACAGCGACACCTTCAAGATGGGTCGATACACCCAGCTCTTCAGTATTTTGCAGGGAGTATAGGGAAATCAGAAGAGGCCGGGACGAAACCGATGTCGAATCGAGGAGTTTCAATGAACCGGCGGTCGCGTTTCTGGAATTCGCGAAAACGGATTCTCCAGCCGCCTCCCGGCGACGATTCAATTCGCAGAACGAGGATTGCCTCATAAAAACCTCGCCTCGAACAGCCAGTCGATCCACCGGTTCCGTCAGTTTCAAAGGAAGGTTCCTGATGGTTCTGATATTCGCGGTTATCTCGTCTCCGGTTTTCCCATCGCCGCGCGTCACCGCGGAAGAAAGGCTGCCTTCGGAATAATTCAGATGAACGGCCACACCGTCGAGCTTCAGCTCCGCACTGTATCCGATGTCCCCTTCCCTTATCTCCAGCTCGTTTTTGAGACGCCTGTCGAATTCTTCCAGCTCAGTGTAGGAATAGGTGTTCGTTATACTCAACATCGGTTCTTCATGAACAACCTGCCGGAACCCTTCAAGCCTTCCTGCTCCGACCTTCCGGGTCGGGGAATCCGGTTCAATCAGCTCGGGATGGGCCTTTTCCAGGGCGACCAGCTCCGACATCAGCAGATCGTATTCGTAATCACTGATTTCCGGATTATTCTCGACGTAATATTTTCTATCGTGGTAACGGATGAGGTCCCGCAAAGTGTCGACCCTGACGGAAGGATCTCTGGATGAATGGTTATTCCCTGTACCGAAGGGTAATCCTTTCCGGTCCGGAAAGCGGCTTTTCATTCTACATTCTCCGGTCTATCTTGTACGGTTACACCGCCCTCCGAGGAATCATCGCTCCGGGTTCCTTCGAGATCCGCATTCAAAAACAAATCTGCCGCCCTGGATACGGCCGCGCCTCCTGATTCTTCCACTCCGACCATCCGGGCAAGCTCATCCCGTCGCCCTGCGTCATCCAACTTATGGAAAACGGAAAAGGTACGACCATCGGCTACCTTTTTTTCTACGCTGTAATGGACATCCGTCCGGGAAGCGATCACGGGAAGATGTGTAATACAAACGACCTGCCGGGTGACTGCCAGCTCTTCGAGACATTCTCCCACCCGGCGGGCTGTGACACCTCCGATTCCGGTGTCTATTTCGTCGAAGATCATCGTCGGAATCTTATCATGGACGGAAAACACCTTCTTCAGTGCCAGCATTACTCTCGATATCTCACCGCCCGAAGCGATCTGGGCGATGGAACCGGCCCTTTCTCCACGGTTTGGCGTTATAAAAAATTCAACATTGTCGAAACCGCGCCGGAGAAAAGCAACCGGTTTATCATTCATCAGGAAACGGCTCGTCTCATCTTCGACAACCCCTGCATCTACATGGAATTCCGCCTCTTCCATGGCTAATTCAGCCAGTTCCGCCGTCACATTTTCCGCCAGGTCGACAGCGACTTTCCGTCTTCGCCGTGAGAGCTGCGCCGAACTCTCGGACAGTTCACCCGCCAGCAGATTTACACGCTCTTCCAGGTGTTTGCGCGTCTCTTCAACATTCCAGCCGACAGCCAGTTCATCCTCGATCTCTGCAAGACGCTCTAAAACAGCATCGATAGAACCGCCGTATTTCCTCGTCAGGGTTTTCAGGCGGATAAGACGCTCCTCTACTTCATCGAGTCTTTCCGGACTCGTATCCATAGAAGCGGTGAATGTGCCTATCTCGGCAGTCAAATCGGAAAGACCGGAAACCAGGGTTTCAAGGTTGACGCTCCACACCTCGAATGAATCGTTCAGATCGGATATGCGGGAAAGTTCACGAACACTGAAACCCAGGTTGTCCATGGCTGAAGATTCACCCTCGTAAAGCGCCTCGGAAACCGCACTCAACCGCTCGGAAATTTCCGCCTGACGAGCGAGAAGGTTTTTTTCTTTTTCCAGCCGTGCATCCTCGCCAGACTCCGGAGCGACATTCATAATCTCGTTGCGCTGGTATTCAAGCAGCTCTACCTGATCCCGGCGGGCGGCGATGGAATCGTTCAATTTTTCAAGTTTGCGAAGTTCGGCCTTGTAAACGTTGTAAAGATCAGCAACCTGCTCCCCCTCCTCTCCCAGTTCCCCGAATGCATCGAGGAGATCAAGGTGCGTCTTTACCTGTAGAATCGACTGATGTTCATGCTGCCCGTGAAGATCCAGAAGCAGCTCACCCGCAGAGCGTAACATCGAGACATTGACGCGTCTGCCGTTGAAAACGGCTTTTCCACCGCCGCCGGAGGAGATATGACGCTCGAGGATCCATTCCTCTTCGTCCCAGGCGTTTTCGAGATTCAGGCCGATTGAGGCAGGTCGCGGGGGAGGATCGAATACACCCCTGATTATCGCGGTTTCGGCATCCTTTCTTACGATTTCCTGACCTGGTCTTCCTCCCATGATCAGCTGGAGAGCGCCGACGAGAATCGATTTGCCGGCGCCGGTCTCGCCGGTTATTACCGTGAGACCCGCCGCGAGTTCGAGGAGAGCTTCTTCGATTATGATAAAATCCTTAAGATAAAGCTCTTTCAGCATTTCTTCCTACTCTCCTCGCACAGCACCGCCCCAGTGAAATTTTTTTCGCATTATATCGAAAAAGGAGCGTCCCCAGATACGAACGAGGAGGGCGTCATTTTCAGCCCGGCAGAGCGTCAAACGGTCACCATGGGAAATTTCAAAAGTCTGTTGTCCGTCCACGGCGCCTATCCCGCATTGTCTTTTTGACTGGAGCCTGATCTCGACTTCATCATGTCCCGAGATCATGATTGCGCGCACCGACAGAGAATGCGGGCAGATGGGAATAATCAGGAAAGTGTCCAGCGCGGGCATAACCACCGGGCCCCCGGCGGAAAGTGAATGAGCAGTTGAACCGGTAGGTGTAGAGAGGATCAGTCCGTCGGAAAAGTAGGTTGTAAGGTGTTCGCCGTTGATTTTGACTTCGATCTCAGCCATCCTCGAAAATGAATTTCGGAGTATCGCTACTTCGTTCAACGCGGTGAATTCTTTGTGCCGCCCCTCACTATCGTCCAGTTTCGCCGTTATCCGCATCCTGTGATCGACCTGGAATTCTCCGGATGCCGCGAGACGCAGGCCGGCTTCCAGTTCCTCGGGAACCCTGGTATCGATCTCGGTCAGAAACCCGAGGGTTCCTGTGTTGATCCCAAGAACGGGACGAGGGAAACGCATTGTCTCCCGAACTACGCGGAGCAGAGTTCCGTCACCCCCGATCGACAGGATCAGATCGGATTCGGAGGCCGGTGCTTCCATTTCGACCACCTGGTTCCGGAGCTGAGAACTCAAGAGGTCAGCACCGACAGGTTCGATCAAGGTCTTTATATTCTCGGCACGAAGAATGCCGATGGTACGGCTCAATGTCTTCGGCATCTCTTCTTTATTCCAGTTGCCGTATATCGCTATCCGCCGCAATTTGCCTGCCATGAATAACACCTCCACACGGGGCTCGGAGAGGATTATCGATCCCGCTCCACTATCAAACGGGCCAGCTGCTCCAGTCGTCCGGAAGCCTTCAATTCTGACGGTAAAACGTCGAGAGCCTGCTTGAAAAGCGCCAAAGCTTGTTTCTCGGCTCCTTCAAGGCCGAGCACGGCTGGATAAGTCGCTTTGCCGTGAGCTTCATCCTCTCCGGTATTCTTGCCGAGCTTCTCCGTATCTCCAACGACGTCAAGTATATCATCCTTGATCTGGAATGCCAGCCCTACCAGCTCGCCGAACCTTCCGATATTATCAATAATCGATTCATCCGCACCCGCTGTAATTGCCCCCATCCTTAAAGGCAGACGGATCAGAGCACCGGTTTTCTCCCGGTGCATCCTGGACAGGGTGCTTTCGTCTACCTGCCCGGTTGCGCTCCCTTCAAGGAGGAGATCCGTTTCCTGCCCTCCTATCATCCCCTCGATTCCCGCAGTCCTGCATGTATCTGTGACCAGCCGTCCAACGATTGCCGGAGCGATCGATCCGATCGACGCAAGACTCTCGAATGCGAGGGTCAGCAGAGCATCACCCGCCAGAATTGCAAACGCATCCCCGAACTTTATATGGCATGTGGGAACACCGCGTCGAAGCGCGTCATCGTCCAGGGCCGGGAGATCGTCATGGATCAGGGAGTAAGTATGAATCAGTTCGACGGCGATGCCGGCCGGCAGAAAATCATCAAGACGTCTTCCTCCCGATGCTTCGTAAGCCGCGATGAATAAAATCGGCCTGATCCTCTTCCCTCCTGAAAAAAGGGAATATTCCATGGCGCGCCATACCGGGCCGTCCCGCCGGCGCGAGATCAGGATTCTTTTCATCCTGGTATTTACGAGCTCCCTGTTACGCTCGAACCATTCTTCAAAAGATTCGTTCATGATGATTCATCTTCTTCGTTGTCGCCCTGGATGAACAGCGGTTCGGTAGAAGGAGGTTCACCGGTGGATGATTCGATGATTTTTTTCACCCGGAGTTCCGCATCTTCCAGGATCGACTGACAATCCTTTGTAAGCGCTATGCCTTCTTTGTACAGTTGCAGGGATTCTTCAAGGGCGAGGTTGCCTTTTTCGAGAGCGGCCACTATTTCTTCCAGTCTCTCGAATTTTTCTTCGAAGGTTTCTTTTTTCATCGGTGCGGACTCCACTACCCGGGCTTACCATAGGGTTGTTTGCCCGGATTCTTCAAATCCATCCGGGTCGGCACTGTCAGGGGCAGATTTTTCGTTCTTCGCATCTGCTTTCGGATTTTTCGAATTTTCACCGGGAATAACAGCGGCTATCGTGGCATCCAGCTCTCCGGATGTGAGAACAAGATTGACCGTATCTCCGACATCCACCTGTTCGCTGGCAGTAACTATTTCCATCGAAGGCTTGCTCCTGCAAATCGCGTAACCCCGTTCGAGGATTGACTCAGGATCAAGAGCTTCGAGTTTTTCTTTAAGGGCATGTAAACGAGCGGATCGATCTTTTCTTTCGAGCGACCAGGCATTCTCAATCCGGCGGGTAGACTCGTCGATACGCTGCATCCAGGTATGAATCGCTTCGGCCGGAATACGCATCCGGTAATCGTTTGCCAGAGCCTGGACCCGCGAGGAGATAAAATCCAGTCTTCGCCGTATGAACATACTCATCCTGGATTTCGAATTATTGATCCGCCTGACGATTTCAGTCGAATCCGGCACAACGATCTCCGCCGCGACGGACGGTGTCGGCGCTCTCACATCCGCCGTAAAATCTGAGATTGTGAAATCGATCTCGTGACCCACTGCGGAAATGACGGGTATCCGGCTGCGATGAATCGCGCGGGCGGTGACTTCTTCATTGAAAGCCCAGAGGTCTTCCAGAGATCCTCCCCCGCGCCCCACAATCATCACATCGACCAGATCGTATTCGTTCAGGAAGTCGATGGCTCCCGCAATCTGCGCGGCTGCCTGCTCCCCCTGTACGAGAACGGGGTACAGTAAAACTTCGACCAGGGGGAAACGCCTTCGCAATACATTGACTATATCCCGTATTGCCGCACCTGTCGGAGATGTAACCACGCCCAGACGCCGGGGGAATTCCGGCGGTCTTCTCTTGAGTGCAGGATCGAACAGGCCTTCGGACGCTAATTTCTTCTTCAGTTTCTCGAATGCTATCTGGAGGTTGCCGACGCCGGCTTCTTCGAGCCGGTGGATACTGATCTGGTAGGTTCCCCTCGGTTTGTATACCGTTATCTTTCCGAAAGCACGAACGAGGCCACCGTCATTCACTTCAAAATCGATCATCCGCGCATTTCCGCGAAACATCACCGCTCGGATTTGCGCATGCTCATCTTTCAGGGTGAAATACAGATGGCCTGAAGCCGCCCTGGTGAAATTCGAAACCTCCCCTTCAACCTGCACGATCCCGAAATTAGATTCCAGGGTGTTCTGAATCAGAGAGGTCAATTCATCGACGGAATAGATCTTCGGTTCGCCGCGGGGGGTGTCCCCTGCGGAAATCATGACGCCGACCCTTGTTTCGCGGCGGCGGTTGCGGCATTTACCGTATTTTTGAGAAGCATGGCTATGGTCATGGGACCTATACCTCCCGGAACCGGTGTAATCAGTGATGCGCGTTCCGCGCACGATTCGAAATGGCAGTCTCCAACGAGTTTATCAGAGCCGTCGCGGGAGATCCTGTTAACGCCGACGTCGACGACCACTGCGCCTTCGCGTATCATATCCCCGGTTATCACTTCAGGGTATCCGACCGCGACGATAACGATATCGGCGTTTCTGGTATGCGAAGCCAGATCGCGCGTGGCCGTATGGCAGAACGTAACGGTAGCGTTTGCACCGCGTTTTTTCTGAACCATCATCGCAGCCAGTGGTTTGCCGACAATGTTGCTTCGACCGGCGATCACTACCTCGGCACCCGCAGTTTCGACAGAATAAAAACGAAGAATATGCAAAATACCTGCCGGAGTACAGGGAGGAGTTGTTTCCTCACCCCGGAGAAGGCGCCCCATGTTGACGGGATGCAGGCCATCCACGTCTTTTTCAGGCTTTATCGCTTCTATGACCCTCGATTCGGAGATACCGGCGGGTAAGGGCAGTTGAACGAGTATTCCATGGATCGAATTATCCAGATTCAGTTCACCGACGGTGTCTATAATCGTCGACTCGTCGGCATCTTCAGTCAATCGCACGATACTGGAAGCAATACCCGTCTTCGCGCAGGCTTTTTCTTTCATCCCGACATAAACGGCTGATGCCGGATCATCGCCGACAAGAATCACCGCCAGACCGGGAACGATTCCCTTTTCCGACAGGATAGCCGCTCTTTCGGAAACTTCTGATTTGATAAATCTGGCGGCTTTCCGGCCGCTCATCCGTTTTTCTTTCCAGGTGGTCATGTTTTCTCCCCCTGGTGATTCGGCATCAGACCCCGGACAGGCGAGTTTACCCTTAGCTGATTCTCGAATAAACGGATATGCCGGGATGACTCAAGGAACCGATCTGTTGATCCTTGTGATACTCCTGGCCGAACCCAGTTCGTTGTCGATCTCGATAATAACCGCGTTCAGTCTCGGATTCGCCTTCGCAGGCTCGAACCTTACCGGGAGCATCGTAATGAAGTGTTTTAACGATGCTTCTTTTTTCATGCCGATTACAGAATCGTGCCCTCCCGTCATTCCCGCATCCGTGATATATGCAGTACCCTCCGGCAGAACCTGCTCATCGGCAGTCTGAATATGTGTATGTGTTCCGATAACAGCGCTGGCTCTACCATCGAGAAACCATCCCAATGCCTTTTTCTCGGATGTTGCCTCAGCATGAAAATCTACAATAATCGTTTTGACGCCTGTTGTCTTGATGAATTCGACAGCTCGAGAAGCGCCTTTGAACGGGCAGTCAACCGTCAGGTTGTACACACGCCCTACGAGATTGATGACGCCTATTTTATAACCGTTCCGCATGCGGTATACGGCATACCCCTGGCCGGGGACATCCGCGGGATAGTTGAAAGGTCTCACAATCGCCGGGTCATCGTCGATAAATTCGTAGATTTCTTTCCTGTCCCAGATATGGTTGCCGCCGGTGATCACATCGACACCTGCGTTTACAATCTCATTTCGAAGCTTTTTCGACAGTCCGAACCCCGCGGCGGTATTCTCACCATTGGCTATCACAAAATCGAGCGATTCTTCGGCGATAAGATCAGGAAGGCAGCGACCCAGGATGCGACGCCCGGGTTTTCCCACTACATCTCCGATAACCATCACACGCGATACAGACCCATCCGGCCCGTGTCTTTCGGATACTGTTTTATTTTGCATATTCGACGAACCTGTGCTCCCTGATGACGGTAACTTTCACTTGTCCCGGATAACCGGCAATGGCTTCTATTTTCCGGGCTATTTCATCCGCCAGGGAGATTGTGCGAGATTCTTCGAGGGAAGTATGATCCACAATAACCCTCAGCTCTCTTCCTGCTTGAAGAGCGAAGGCGTGGCTTACTCCCGAGAAGGACATGGCGATTTCTTCAAGATGAACCAGACGTTTTATACACGATTCGAGAATTTCACGTCTGGCGCCCGGCCTGTCGGAAGACACCCTGTGGGCTGCGCTTAAAAGAATCGCATAAATATCCTTGTCGTACTCTTCTTCCGCGAAGGCCCGTATCGACTCGATTACTTTGCTTGATTCGTTATGTTTTCTAAGCAGGTTAAGGCAGGGAGAAATCGGATCTTCATCCATTTGCTGTTCTACGGCCATCCCGATATCATGGAAGAGACCCGCTCGCCGAACCCTCCTGCTGTCGAGTCCGAGCAGGGATGCCATGTAGCCGGAAATGATCGCCATTTCCACTGAATGCTGCAATACATTCTGACCGGCTGCGGTAAGCAGCTTCAGCTTCCCCAGTTTTTTCACCAGCGGCGGGGCAACCCCGTGCGCGCCGACTTCAAAAATTGCCTGTTCTCCGTTTTCCCGGAGTACCTCTTCCAATTCATCCCGGGCTTTCTCTACTATCTCTTCGATTCTCGCGGGATGAATTCTTCCGTCTTGTATCAGTTTTTCAAGTGCAATCCTGGCAACTTCGCGGCGTTCAGGATCAAAACCGGATAAAACAACCGTGCCCGGGTTGTCGTCGATAAGGAGATCGACTCCTGTGGACTGCTCGAATGACCGGATATTTCGACCCGCCCGTCCGATTATTCTACCCTTCATGTCGTCATCGGGGAGATCCACCACAGTAACGGAGGTCGCCGCCGTTTGCTCGCTGGCGCAGTTCTGCATGGCGAGCGCGATAATTTTTCTCGCTTCTTCATCCGCCTTGCGCTCCGCCCGCCGACGGACTTCTCTGATCATTTCGCTTGCATCTTCCCTGACCTCCTTCTCGAGGTTGGTGAAGAGCTGAGCTTTCGCCTCTTCAGTCGACAGACCGGCTATTTCTTCAAGCAGGGTATTCTGCCTGTCCATCGCTTTCTGGATGAATTCTTCTTTGACCCTGATGCTTTTTTCTCTTGATGAAAGCAGGTCCGTGTCCCGTCGAATCCCCTGCTGTTTTCTATTCAACAGGTCCGCTTTACGTTCGAGACCCGATTCTCTCGACTCGAGGCGCTTTTTCAGTTTCTCGAATTCCTTCTTTTTTCTGCGGCGATCCTCCTCGATCTGCTGTTTCGCCTTGTAAATAATTTCTTTCGCGTTCAAAGCGGCCTCTGTCCGTATTTCTTCAGCCTCCTTCTCGGCAGTCTGAATAATACTTCCCGCCCTGATCTCGATCTCTCGAATCCTCTTGCTCCCCAGCCTCATGCTGAGGAATCGCCCGGCCAGAAAACCCAACAATGCTGCAACTGCTATATATATGTATACTGCGAACCAAGCCATAAAACCTCCCATCTATATATAAATATCTTCAACCCGCCCCTTTGAAGCTGAATCAGCCGTGAAACGGGCGGTGCTAGTACCAGTTTAAAATGGGATGAAGGAGGCAGAAATTCTAAGGTAAAAAAAAGTCCCCGCCATAATGCCGTTGATCAGGTTTTTTTGAACCTGCTGTTACAGGTGGGTTTCCTCCTGGTGATCGGCAGTATCCCCTCGCAAGAGAAGCATTCAGCCTCAAACCAGAGCCGGAATCCCGAAACATCTTTGTTGGCTCAAAGAAAGTGGCCATTTCAACGAACACGGCAGGGATCTTTAGTCCCATGCTTGCAACAACAATATAGTCCGATATCGAGAATAATGCAAACAGGTTTTTAACGTCCAAGGATTTTGTTTATTTTGCCTACAAGTTCGTGAATATTCTCGGAGGTTTTGTCCTCCAGTAAAACAATCTCCTGGTCTGCCTTGAATTTCTCATCTGCGATATTCAGTGCTGCTAATACGGCTGAATGAGCCGTTGAAGGTATAAACGTACCTTTCGAGATCTCCTTCATCTTCGCATCGACATACCTGGCGACGTTTTTTATATGCTCGGGCGGATCGGGACCTTTTATCGGGTATTCTTCGCCATTGATAACCACACGAACCGTACTGATTTCCCGGTTATCCCGTCCCGAAGTTTCATCTCCAGCCATAAAGAACTCCCACGGAACCGCGCAACTGCTAGATTACCGATTCGACTTTCATGAGAATAGTGCGCAACCTCTTCCTGACAGCATCCCGATCCTTTTTTAGAGCTTCGTTTTCCTTTGCCAGTCTGCTGAGTTTTGCCGGGGTTGCTCCGGTTTTTTTCTTCATCTGTTCGACTTCGCTCTCGATCGCCGTCCAGCGTTTCTTGAGAGCCTGGTTCTCCCTGGAGAGATTCTCATGCGATTCAATCAGCTTATCAATCGCTTCGGTTAGTGTTTTCCAATCGTCGTCAGGCATTTTTTTCACTATTCGTCTGTTCCGGAATCGACCTTTTCAAGCTGGTTTCCGGCAATTTTCACCAGTTCGGTGAAACCTCCACCGTCATTAACAGCCATTTCAGCAAGCATCTTTCTGTTAACATCGACGCCTGCGAGCTTCAAACCGTTGATAAATCGGGAATAAGTCATTCCGTGCTCTCTCACAGCGGCATTGATACGCGTAATCCACAGTCTCCTGAAATTACGCTTGCGAACCTTTCGGTCTCTGTAAGAATACCGCATACCCCTAAGGACGGCTTCCCTCGCGGTGCATAAAAGACGGCTTCTTCCGCCCCTGTAACCTCGAGCGGCTTTCAGTATCTTTTTTCTTCGTTTTCTGGATGCGACTGCATTTGTCGTTCTCATTGCGTCATCCTCCTCTTACCCCCCGGGCACCATCCTTTTGACTCGGGATGTATCTGCTTTGGACATTACTGCGGATTTTCTGATATTTCTTTTTCGTTTCGTTGTTTTTTTGGTCAGAATGTGGTTACCAAACGCTTTATTTCTTTTTACTTTACCGGATGAGGTAAACCTGAATCGCTTCTTCGCTCCCCGGTTAGTCTTCATTTTCGGCATACCACCCTCCTTTCACTCACTACCTCTTCAGTTCTTCTTTGGTTGCTTGGTCGTGGGCACCAGTATCATCAGGAAATTCCTGCCGACCAGTTTCGGCTCCGACTCCGGTGCCGAAACATCCTCAAGGGTCTCCTGGACCCTGCGGAGCACTTCCCGGCCCCTGTCCTTGTGTGCCATTTCACGGCCTCTGAAACTAAGAGCCACCTTGACCTTGTTCCCCGCCAACAGGAATTTCCTCGCATGTCTCATTTTAAAATCGAAATCGTGCGCTTCTATGTTGGGTCGGAGCTGGACTTCTTTCAATTGGACCCTGTGCTGCTGTTTTTTCATCTCCTTTTCTTTCCGACGCTGCTCATACATGAATTTTCCGTAGTCCATGATGCGGCATACCGGCGGCCTGGCCATTGGGGATACTTCGACAAGGTCCAAATCTTTTTCCCTGGCTATTTCGCGGGCTTCGTCTGTCGGTACGATACCAACCTGATTCCCCTCCTCATCAATTAAACGCACTTCCGGTATACGAATCCGATTGTTGATACGATATCGCTTACTGTTCACACTTTTCTTAATGGTCTCTTACCTCCTGCATGAAACATTCGACATAGGGTTCCCGGGTCTTCAGAATTTTATTTCTGATTGATTTCGGCAATCCGCCGGCAAATCAAGAAACCGGCTGGAACCCAAATAAAAAACGGATGCACCCTGGACATCCGCCGATTTTGAGCCGGTCAAGCTTCATAACCATAACCCTTGGTTCTGTCGCCCGGGTCCAGGTGAGCGGCAGGTGCCGCTTCTTGATATTTTTTGTGCTGTAGATTCTACAGTCTGTACTTTAAAAAATCAACAGCGCTGGTGGGCGATACTGGAATCGAACCAGTGACCCCTTGCATGTCAAGCAAGTACTCTAACCAACTGAGCTAATCGCCCCCTCGAACAAGTGCCGCATTTTAGGACCGGTCTCCCTGCAGGTCAAGGTTTTTATTTGTCGGCCGCGATGGTTTCCACAAGGATATCTCGACATCGGAATCCTTATATACTACCCTTTCGGCAGCCGACCTTCGGAAAGGGCTGAAATGCACGAAAGACCGCTTCTCTTCGAATATTCTCCAGGGCTGGCGAACACCATTCCATGGATAAATCTTGAAGCCGGACCGACTCCGGTGGAAAATATTCGTTTACCCCGCTCGGGAGCTCCTGTCTGGGTGAAACGCGATGACAAGGCCGGGTTCGACTACGGGGGAAACAAGGTTCGCAAACTCGAGTTCCTGCTCGGAAAAGCGTTGAAAAAGGGGAACGCGGGTGTTTTGACCATAGGCGCATACGGAACTCATCACGGCTATGCCACGGCGAGATACGCGGCACACCTCGGCATGGATTGCACAATCCTTCTGGTCCCCCCCGTTCCCCCGGAAGGGAAGACCGCTGCAATGGAAAAGCTTGAACGGGCAGGATCTCTCCCCGTCGATCTTTTCCATCCCTCCCGAAGGACATTCAGCGCCGCCGGAGCGGCCCTTTGTTCGATAGCCGGAATGGGAACTCTTTGCTGGATACCGCCCGGCGGAACCGATCCGCACGGGGCGCTCGGATTTCTGGAAGCGTCCTACGAGCTGGCCGGGCAGGTAGCGGCCGGCCAGCTCCCTGCTCCGGCGGTGGTAGTGGCGGCCGCTGGCTCCTGCGGCACCGTTGCCGGCCTGCTCGCGGGGTCACATGCCACCGGCCTCAAGTATTCCGTTTATGCGGTTGCCGTCACTCCTGTATTGGCCAGCAACAGGCGGCGAATCGTCACGCTTGCCAGGAAAACCCTCTCACTCGCCGGTATGAAGGCAACGAAATCCGAGCTGGGCAGCCTCCTCCGTTTCACCCGCGACTATCTTGGCGGCGGCTACGGCAAACCGACCCCGGATTGTTTCGAAGCCATCGAAACGTTCCGCGAAACTGGAATCACCCTCGAACCCACTTATACGGGGAAAGCCGCGGCTGCCCTCGAAAGACTGATAACAGGGGAAGAAGGGCCTGTTCTGTTCTGGCAGACATTCGGCGGAACCTGACAGCAAACCGATGGATATAGTTTCCGTAAGCAGGAGAACCGACATACCGGCCTTCTATTCTGAATGGTTCATGAACCGGATCGCCGAAGGATGGTGCAACTCCGTAAACCCGTTCAACAGGAATTTCCGGAAAGTCGTTTCTCTGGAGCCGGACAGGATCGCCTGCTTCGTTTTCTGGACCAGGTTTTCCCGTCCCTTGAGATTACGGCTGGACGAGTTGGACGACAGGGGATTCAGGTATTACTTCCTCTTCACGCTCCTCGACTACCACAGAAAACTGGAACCCCGAATGCCCGGTCTCGAAGCGCGTGTCGACGATTTCCTGGCTCTTTCTTCGGCGACGGGTGCGGAAAGGTTGATCTGGCGATATGATCCTATCATCGTTTCCTCCGCTTATCCTTTCAGTTATCATATCGAGACTTTCAGCACCCTGTCGGAAAAACTGAGGGGAGCCACGCACAAGGTGATTTTCAGTTTCGCTGACAGGTACGGGAAACAGGCGCTGACGGAACAGGAGCTGCCTGCTGCGCCCCCCGAAACGCTGCGGGGGTTCACCGGATTCTTGAAGGCGATCTCAAGTGCGGCGGATACAGCGGGTTTTGCGTTGCAAACCTGCTCGGAGCCGGCGGTTTCAGCCAGATCGTCAATCAAACCGGGAAAATGCATAGACGACGTGTTTATTAAGAATATTTTCGGATTGAACGTGCCTTCAGAAAAGGATCCGGGTCAGAGGAAGTTTTGCCGGTGTGTACGAAGCGTCGACATCGGAGCCTATAATACATGCTTGTTCGGTTGCAGGTATTGCTACGCCGTCGGCCGCCGGGAGACGGTGAGAGCGAACCGGAAAAGACATGACCCTTCGGGGCCGGCTCTCCTGCCCTGAAGGTATGACGGTGGGATAATCCGGCGGGACGGAAACGACGGAGTTAGACAGGTTCTCCATCGTACGGCGGCAGAACCTGGTCGAATCCACCAACTTCGGGAATATTCTCAAGTCGCCCAATGACCTCTTCCATCATATCGTAAAGCCGCCTCTTCGTGCTGAACGATTCACCGAGCACTACTAGAGACGGGGTATTGGAAGACGCCCTGACGAGGAACCAGGAATCGTCATCGAACTGCACTCTGATTCCGTTGATGGTGATGACCTGTGATATTCCGCGTCCGGCTATACTTTCATTTCGGTTTGCCATCGTCGTATACGTTTCGATGATCCTGTCCACGACGTCGTATTTGACTTTGTCATCCACCTTCGGCTGCATGTTAGGCGACTGGTAACTTACAGGAAGTTCGGCGAGAAGCGCGTCAAGCGGTTTACCCGCCCCGGAAAGAAGAGAGGCGAAAATCAACCCGGCAAGGGTCGCGTCGTCGTATCCCCTTCCGAATGGCCGGCTGAAAAACATGTGTCCGCTCCGTTCGAACCCGGCGGTAGCCGAATTCTTGCGAACCGCGGCCTTGATATATGAGTGCCCGGTCTTCTCCCAGATTACGTCGGCACCCGCCTCTCCCATAATCTTCTCGCAAAGGAACGTGGATTTCACATCAACGACAAAACTCGGTTTGCCGCCTGCGGCTATCACCTTCGGGGCCAGGTGCCTGCCGATCAGCAGACCAACCTTATCGCTGAAAACTTCCCTTCCCTCGTTGTCTACTATTCCCAGCCTGTCACCGTCCCCGTCGATCCCGACGCCCAGATCGGCGCCGGTTTCCCGAACCCGCTCTCCGATGGAACGAAGGAAAGCGATATTTTCGGGATTAGGGTTGAAATTCGGGAAATCCCAGTCCGGTTCGGTAAACTCTTCGATGACTTCGCATCCTGCCGCTCTGAAAACCTCGGGGGTGTAGTGGCCCGCCGTGCCGTTCCCGGTGCCGACCACTATCTTCAGCGGGGAGGAGATCGACGCAGCCCTGACAATTTCCTCCATATAGGCCTCCCGCACCCCGTCGACGAACCTGTACACGCCGCCGGCTGAATCCGGCAGATTGCTCGAATAGACAAATTTTTTGAATTCAAGAATATCGTCGGGTTCGAATGTCCGGGACAAGCCGTTGCAGAGCTTGATACCGGTCCATCCGTTATCGTTGTGGCTTGCGGTTATCATCGCTCCGGCCTTGACGTCGAGAAGATGCTGAGCGAAGTAGAGAACGGGGCTCATCACCATTCCAACGTCGAGGACTTCCGCCCCCGCGGATAAAAGACCGAGAACGAATGCATTTTTCACATTCTGAGAGTAGGAACGGAAATCGAAGCCGACAACCACCACCGGTCGGTCGGTTTCGTTGTTATAGATGCGGCGGCGAGCATACTCTCCGAAGGCCTTGCCAAGGAGCACGAACCCGTTATAGTTGATATCCGCACCTTCGGTTCCCGAGATACGCCAGCGGACATCGTATTCGCGGAACCCGGTAGGCGCGATCATGGCTTCACTGAAATATTCATAAGAGTTGTAGATTTCGTTCTCGGTTATCTTAAATCCTATTGATTTTTTCTCGAGCATTTCTGTTCCTCTCGTCTTCGGGCATGTTTTGCGGAATCGAAGGTGATTCCGTGCAGAAGGCGGGGCTCGCGTCAGTGATCCCCGGACCGTCAAAATTATCGGCGCTCCCCTTGATTCTCTTAATCGAACAGGGCATTGATATATTCACGCGCATCGAACGGATGCAGATCTCCCAGCTGTTCTCCAACCCCGACCAGCGTAACCGGTACGCCCAGCTCCTCTTTTACGCGCAGTATGACTCCGCCCCGGGCCGTGCCGTCGAGCTTGGTCAACGCGACTCCGGTCACACCCAGCATTTCGTGAAACACCTTCGCCTGCTGAATACCGTTCTGCCCCGTTGTGGCGTCGAGCACCAGCAGCACCTCGTGAGGAGCCCCCTCCATCTTCTTGCCTATGACCCGTTTGATCTTCCGGAGCTCTTCCATCAGGTTCACCCGCGTATGCAGGCGCCCGGCGGTGTCTACGAGAACAAGATCCATGCCCTTCGCCAGCGCGGATGAAACCGCGTCATATGCCACTGCCGCAGGGTCTGAACCCTCTTGACTTTTGACTATGGATACTCCTGCCCTTTCCGCCCAGATTCCAACCTGCTGCACGGCAGCGGCCCGGAAGGTGTCCGCGGCGGCGATGAGGACTTTATGGCCGCATTCCGACGCCTGGTGCGCCATCTTGCCGATGGTCGTGGTCTTTCCGACGCCATTTACTCCGACCACCATTACAACCCGGGGTTTCTGGCCGTCGACGGGTGGAACGGAGACCTCAGCCTGAACAATCGAAGTCATTTCATCCTTGAGACAATTGAGAATACCCTCGGGCGTTTTCTGTTTTTCGGTTTTGACGCGCCGGCATAACGCGTCAATCAGCCTGCCGGTCATATCCAGTCCGACATCGCCTTCAATAAGGATCTCCTCCAGTTCTTCGATCAGCTCGTCGTCGATTCTATTCCTCTTGAGAATAGACTTTTTCAGTTTCCCGGAAAAACGCTCCCTGGTTTTCCTGAGATTTTTCCTCACCTTGGAAAAAAGTGACATTCACGATTCCAATCTGCCTTCCGGCACCATTTCACCGCCCTTGTCGACCGATTTCGGTTTCTCCAGAATTTCATCGACGCTGTCGAGATTTACTCCGATCACCGACGATATTCCCGGCTCCTGCATCGTAACTCCGATAATCGTATCGGTCGATTTGATGGTTACCTTGTTGTGTGATATCAGAAGGAATTGCGTTGATTCCTTGAACCGGTCCAGGAGCCTTAAAAACCGGTGGACATTGGCATCATCCAGCGGAGCATCCACTTCGTCGAGCAGGCAGAATGGGCTGGGCCTGCAAAGGAATGCCGCGAAAAGAAGGGATATCGCCGTCAGCGCTTTTTCTCCGCTGGAAAGGAGACTCAGACGCAGGGCCCGCTTTCCTGCCGGCCGGGCGAAAATTTCAATTCCCGCTTCAAGAGGATCGACATCACTCTCAAGGACGATATCGGCTTCCCCCCCCTCGAACATGACGCTGAACACTTCGGCAAAATGGAGTCTCATCGTTTCGAATGTTTCGACGAAACGTTTTCGTGCATCGGAATTGATTCTTCTTATCGTTGCGAGAAGCTTCTCCCGGGCTTCCACCAGGTCATCCCGCTGAGAAGACATGAACTCCAGCCTCTTGGATTCTTCGTCATACTGCTCGAGAACGTATGAACCGACCGCCCCTATCTTTTCCATGGACGATTGCAGGCGGCGACGTTCGGCTTCCAGCGCTTCCAGGTCATCTCTCTCCGGCTCGATCTCGTGCAGTTCCTCCGGTTCTTTACCCAGATCGTCCCGGAGGCCGTGGAGGAGCTGCTTCAGCTCCATTCCGATTTCCGCGACCCTGATCTCAAAATCGTGGATCCGTTCACTTTTTTCAGATGTTTCTTTTCGGATTTTCGAAACCCGGTTCTGATTTTCCTGGATCCGGTCCCGGACGCCGCGCCATTCTTCTTCGGCTTTCCTGTGGATTTCCGCCCTCTGCTCTTCTGACTGGGAGGCGGATTCGAATTCTTTTTCAAGGGAGGAGATCTCATCTTCGAGAGTCTTTCTCGATTCTTTCATTTCTACGATCTGTCGCCTGCGCTCCGCGATTCCGGCCTGGTCCCGATCGGAACGCTTCTGTAACCGTTCTGAATCCCTCCCGACCGTTACCAGTCTCTCTTCGAGGCGGGCCTGTTCGAGAGAAAGCACCGATCTTCTTTTTTTAGCGTCATCCAGACCCGGGCTGATTCCCGCGAGTTCCTCCTCAATCTCCCGCTGGATGCGTAACGTCCTGTTGTCCTCGCTGCCGGCCTGATCGAACTTTCCGGACAGTTGGTCGAGTTTCTCCCGGGCGGAAACAAGCTCCGATTCTGTTTCGGCCTCCACGATTCGGAGAGTATCGACCCGGCTTCGCGAGTTGCCCAGGTCTTTTACAGCTTGAAGGAATTCAGATTGGAGTTCCAGAATCGCTGTTTGTTTGCTTGAGAGAAGGGAAGCGGTTTCAGTTCGCTCGGATTCCACGGAAGCGAGATGTTCGTTGAGCTCGGTTTCAACAACCCTGTACTCTTCGGCTCTTTCTTCCAGGTACGTGAGTTCCTTTCGCTCTGCGGCGATACGATCCCTCCGCTCGAGGAGTCCTGCGCCCTTCTCCCTCTGCCGGATCGAAATCCGCACCAGTCCGTCGGGGCTGAATGCCAGGCCGGTCTTCGTTATTACAATCCCTTGGAAAGCGGATCCTTTGATAACATCAGCGGCGGTTTTTTCATCTTCGACCACCAGGATCCGGGAAAGAAGGCTTCTCACCGGTTCAGAAGAGGATTTCACCAGGTCGGAAGCCAGTCCGAGCACGCGATCGTCGTTTACGACAGGTTCAGGAGGTTCACTCGCGATCGAGGATGAATAAAAAACAGCCGCCCCCCAGTCCTCTTCGACTGCACGCCTGATACCTTCGAGCAGATCCGTGGGTTCTTCGAATATGACTGCCTGAAGCCTGGCGGCGAGAGCGTGATCGAGGGCGCCGGCTATTTCACCGGCATCATCTACATGGGAGGCTACCGTTCCTTTGTTCGCCGGAAGGAGGTCGAGAGCCTTGCCCGACCCTTTCCAGACGCCTTCCCTGGCCCGTTCCAATTCTTCAAGTAAAACCAGCGATGATTCCAGGCGCTTCTTTTCAACGGATTCGGATACGAGGAGAGCCCTGGTATCGGCAAGTTGTCCGGTCAGGTTTTCTTTTTCTTCCGACAGGGCGGCCAGGCGAAGATTGAGCGATTCAGTCTCCTCTTCGGCGGAACGGACGAGTTCCTCAATTGAATCGGCTTTTGATTCCTGCTCCTTCACGGTCCGGACAGTTTCATCGATATCTTTCCGGAGAGCCGCAAGACGGGAACCGCCGGAGGCGACCAGAGCCGAAAGCGTCGCCTTCTCCGATTCGAGATTCATCCGCTCGCGTTCTTCCGCCGCAAACTCGCTGCGGGCCGTCGCCAATCGCTCCTGAGCATCGTTCCATGCAGCATCCAGACCGTCTATCTCCTCCTCGACCCCTGAAAGCTCATCCCGGATCTGTGTTGACCGCTGTCTGTGCCTGTCGCCCTCCTCCTTGAGGCTGCCCAGTTCATACTTCTGCCTGGTGACCATCTCTTCAAGCGTGGCCGCTTCGCCTTCCAGGCGTTTCACCGTCTCCGCTTTCTGCTTTCGACGTTCCCGGCACAGGTCGATATCACTTTCAATTCGCTGGAGATTGCGTGCTTCCTCCCTCAGCAGCGCGGAAAACCTCGAGAGCTCCTCTCCCCTGTGAATTTCTTCCAGCTTCGCCGCTTCGATTTCGGCTTCGATACCGCGTGATTCGCTTTCCAGGGCGGTACGACCGTCCTCGAGCTCGCGGATATTCGCTGAAAGCTCCTCTTTTTCCGTGTTGAGGGTTTTAAAGCGCAGGGCCGAGATATCAATGACGGTCTTTTCCCAACGCTCCCGGATATTCTTGTAACGTTTCGCGCGGCCCACCTGGTACTTGAGCGACCTGACATTCTTCTCTACTTCGACGATGATATCGCCGATCCTCACGATGTCTTTATGCACCGCATCGAGCTTCAATTCCGCGGAGCGACGCTTCGTCTTGTATCGGCTGATACCCGCCGCTTCCTCGAAAAAGGAGCGTCGTTCATCGGGGGAAGCGAGGAGGATTGCTTCGATCATCTTCCCTTCGATAACGGCGTAGCCATCCACACCCAGCCCGGTGCCCATCAGGAGCTCCGTGATATCCTTGAGCCGCACCGGCTGCCGGTTGAGAAAAAACCGGCTCGAACCGTCACGATAAGCGCGCCTCTGGATCGAAAGCTCCGACCCCTCGAACCCGGTTATTCCTTCAGCATCGGAAAGCACGAGTTCCACTTCAGCCATGCCCAGGGGTTTACGACGCCCCGTGCCATGGAAGATTACATCCTCGAGCTTTTCACTGCGAAGGCTCCTCAACCTCTGTTCTCCGAGAACCCACCTGATCCCGTCAGCTACATTCGTCTTGCCGCATCCGTTGGGACCAACGATTGAAGTCGCCCCCTCCCTCACGTCTATGGTCGTGTTCTTGCCGAAGGATTTGAAACCGAGCAATCTGATGCGTGAGAGATACAAGGTTATTCCCCGCCCTCCTCCGTCATTCCCGAGACGATTTCAGTCACCACCTGGATGAGTAAATCTATTTCATCTTCTTCTATGGTGCGAGGATCGATTAGAACCCGGTCATCCCGTATTCTCACCACCACGGGCGGGTTGCCCTCGAGAAGCGAGGATGCAACGGCCGCAGGGCTCAAGTCCGGGAAAGCGAGGGAAACGGCGACCGTCGGCAGACCCGCGCCGGGGAAGCTTCCGCCGCCAACAGCGGATTTTTCATCGATCCGCTTAATGACAGGATTGAAAGAAGTAAGCGCATCAGCCAGCTTCTCTTCGATCAGGCGAGCGCGAGATTCCATTTGTTCCCGCCCGTAGCTGAGTTTGCGCCAGACCGGCAGCTTTTTACGGCCGCCATGCTGCCCAAGGTGAATACGGAGAGTAGCTTCGAGAGCAGCTATGCTCATTTTATCATTGCGGATAACCCTGGTGAGCTGGTGTTTTCTCAACCGGGTCACCAGGTCGGCCCGCCCTGCGATAATTCCGGCCTGAGGACCTCCGAGCAGCTTATCTCCGCTGAAACACACGAGATCGACACCTTTCGACAACGCGCTTTCTACGCTGATATGCCCTTGAGGAAGAATGTCTTCCGCGTCGGATATCAACCCGCTTCCCTCATCATAGACCACAAGGAGATCCCGTTCCGAGGCGATTTTAACAAGTGTTTCGAGTGACACCTCGGCTGTAAATCCTTCCATGCTGAAATTACTCCTGTTCGCTTTGAACAGGATCCTGGTGCTTTCGTTTATCGCACCGGTATAATCTTCGGGATGAGTGCGATTGGTAGTGCCGACCTCGACCATTCTCGTTCCGCTTTCCTCCATGATCGCCGGCATCCTGAAAGAGCCGCCTATTTCAACAAGTTCCCCCCTGGAGACAACTGTTTCTTTTCCGCGGGCGAAAGCGCTGAGAATCAGCATGACAGCCGCAGCGTTGTTATTTACCACGATCCCGGCTTCGGCACCAGTGAGCCTGGTGACAAGCGTTTCCAGGTGATCGTGCCTGCTGCCTCTGAGACCGGTCTCTAGGTTGAATTCAAGATTCGAATAATGTTCAGAGGTCTCAGCCACGGCCTTAATGGCCGCATCAGCGAGGACCGACCGGCCGAGGTTCGTGTGAAGGATAGTGCCTGTCGCGTTTATGACGCGTTTCAGACTGGGGTAAAACCGGGAGTGGAGGAACGCTCCAGCCTCCAGAACGATAGATTCCGGAACAGGTGCGGATTCGACAGCACCGTTCTTGATTTCCCGGCGGATTCGGTCGGTCACATAACGGAGGGATTCGACTGTCCTGTCGTGAGAGTATTCATTCACCAGGCGCCGAGTATCATTTCGAGCGAGAAGCTCCGTCACAGACGGAATCAGCCTGAGCTTGGCGGACTTCCCGGATGTCTTCTCTTTCATACCCGATTCTCCCGACTATTTCTTCATGGTTTCGTTTGACGGTTCATTTCCATCGCGCAGATTGAATCCTCCCGATTCCAATGTCTCAATCATCTTTTGAGCCGGTTTGAAATCCGGTGATATCTTCAGGCAGAAACGTGCGGATTCTATCCCCTCCTGATTCTTGCCCTGTCTGACAAGACAAATAGCGCGCCTGAACCATGCTCTTGTATGATCCACCTTGAGATCATTGATCTTTTCATAGAGAATCAACGCCTCTCCGAATCGCCCCAGCTCCTCAAGGATAAGTCCATAGTTGAATAGTGCTCTGATATAACCGGGAAAGGCGGTGGTAAGCCTGTAATAGGCGCAGACTGCTTCGGCCGGCCGTTTCTCTTCAGCAAGACTCCGCGCGAAAGCCTCGCCGAATATCGAATCCGCGGCTGCAAGTTCGAATACGGGATGGCTGCAAATCTCCGAAAGCCTGCCGGTTTTGAGAGGTACGACAGTATCCCCATCCAGGGCGTTAACTATTACACCGGCAAGACGGTCTCCAGCCCCGCTTCTTACCGGCGCTTCAACCGTACTGTCTGAGAATGCATCCTGAAACAGTTCCGCGGCTGCGCCAAGTTCACCTGCTTCAGCCTTTAAGAACCCCAGGCTAAGGAGAACAGCGCCCTTCATCCCGATATCCGCACCCGGTCCTGCCAGGAAGGCGGACAGAACCTCGATCGCTTCATCGGGACGGTCGTTCATTTGAAGCAACAGACCGAGCTCCTGCACGGGTCGGATAAAAGACCCTGTCCGCTCCACGACCCGCTTCATGTACTCGATGGCGAGATCCTGTTCATCCATACGGGAGTATACGTGTGAATGAAGGTATTGAGCCGGAACTTCGTCCGGGTGCATCTTTTCAATCCTGCCGTAGCAAGCGGAGGCCGCACCCGGATCATCCACGTTATCAAGGTATCTCGCTGCCAGGTACAAGGAATCGAGAGAATCCGATTCCTTGGATATCCGCAACCAGAAATCAGCTTCGCCGGGTTTACCGGGAGATTGGGATGCGATTGAAAACGCAAGGCTCCAGTATGCCGAAGCGATTGTATAATCCTCCGGGCAAAGCTTATGTGCCCTTTCGAAAAAACCGAAGGCGATATCGCTGTTTCCGGCAAGTTCGAAGGCGAGTCCCGACTTTCGTAGAATTTCCGGATCCGGGGAAGATTCCTGCAATTCGATTGCAGTCGAATAAGACCTTGCAGCGCTTTCATACCGCTCGAGCAGCATTCTTTTATCACCCAGGAATGTCCAGGCTTCAGATTTGTCAGGGAGTCGCTCCACAGCTAATTCGGCAACCTGGACCGCCCTTTCGGGGAGGTTTTTCTGCTCGTACAGATATGCCAGTGTAGTGTACATCTCGAGCACTCTCGAACCGGATGCCACAGCGGCTTCGTATTCAAGGAGTGCATGATCGGAGTACCCGTCCCAGAGCAGCTTGTGCGCAAATGTCTGATGAAAACGTTCTGTTCCGGTAGAAGGCTCAATCTTCGACATGACTCCGGGATTGTTCAACCCGGCAAAAAAAAGCATCACAAGGAATCCTGCCAGGAGTGGAAGGAACAGCAGTCTCCCTGCATAAGAGGATTTATCGCCGCCCACCCGCTGCGCCGCCGACGCACAACCGGTGAGAATGCCGGCTGCAGCCAGCCAGGGAGATCTGAAGATAAAAGCTCCTCCCAGGCTTGCTGCCGGGAGAGCGATGAAAGGCAGAAGACGTTCCGCTTTTTCGAAGGTTCGGAGGAAACGGAAATCTTCCGAAAATTCGCCGGATATCGTCCTCATTCCGGCCTTCCCCATCCTCCAGAGCGAAAAAGCGGTGAGTGTAGCCATTGAAATCCAGGCGAAACGCCTGTCCATCAGGGCGGGCGCTTCAGCCCTTGCGAGGAGGGCGAAGCCGAAAAGCCATGCCAGAACCCAGAAAAGGCCCTCGATAATTGCGCCTGCCGCTGGCCAGCGCCTTAACTGCAGGGGTTTTACGTGCAGCAGCATAATGATGCCCAGCATCGACATAATTATAGTGAAGGCGGCATAATGCAGCCCGGCTGCCATCAGCAGGGCGAGTGTGACTGAAGCGGCTGAGACGGCGACAGCGGCTCTCCGAGGAATGCGCTTCTGCCTGTCTCCGGATTCAGTGAACTCACCCAGAGAAGAACGGAAAAGATTCAGATATAAAAGCGCAAACGCCGCCTGAAGCAAAGATACTGCATCGAAGAGGCCGAGTTTCTCAGAGTCGAATTCAACTGGATAAAATCCCCTCCAGGCGGCTGTAACACCCATCCCCGCCAGAAAAAGCGAAAAGAGGAAACGCGTGGAGAGTGTCCGTCTGAGGATGTGATAGAAAACCCCCGGCGACCATGCCGCCGTCCATAAGGTCGACAGCAGCGCTAAGAGCAGAATATGCAGACTGGCGAAAGAGAACGACTGCGGATCAAAGAAATGCCGCAGCACCACTCCGTTTCCCTCGAAGAAACTACGCACTCCCGACATCCCCGTCTCCGGATCCCCGAAAAGATGATACCAGTTATACGGATAGGTAAAAAAGGTCAGGGAAACGAAGTAAACTACGACGAAAGCCCCTGCGCCGCGCAGCACCCTTCCCGATTTTATCAGAACGTAAGCGAAAGCCAGCAGGCATGAGACGAAAGCCTCAATCCTGATTCCCGCCGTGGTTCCCTGGAAACCTCTGAAGGGATTGAAGAAATTGATAACATGATCGAGGTAATCGGTACGTTCGAGGTACAGGTAGCCGATATGAGATCCGCCTTCCGCACCCGCAAGACCTGCACCTGCCAGGTCAAGCAGCGGCGGCATCAGGAAAACCGCGGCCGACACGAAAAGCATCAGCTTCGTAACCCGGAGCACGTTTACCTGAGAGAAGATTGCGAGGACTATCGACAGGGCCAGGATCGGATTCAGAAAAGCCAGGGGATAATGGATGAAGAAATCAATCGGATGAACAAAAGGAATCCGACCGGAGAATCCTTCAAGGATATCCCGCACGAAAACGACCGACATGAATATCAAAAACCACCGGGCCAAGCCCATGGGATACTCTTCCAGTCGTGACATCCACTTGCGCGCGGCGGTAAGCACCATCCGAGTATTCTTCCTTTCAGAGATATTCACTGTTCGGGGAAGCTTCAGGGGCACCGGCACACATCACTCCGAGCCCCATGCGTAAACAGGCGAGGATGCCAGATATCACCATCAGAAGCAACGAAATTATCTCCGGTAACCTTTCCATTTTCGCTTCAAAGTCGGTGAAGCCCGAATCGGGTCCGTTCCGGATTTCTTCGAGCACAGCGCCGGAAATTCGTGGTTTCAACTGTTACGCAGTTTTTGCAGCTCTTTTAATTCTTCTTGCATGCAGGCGGGACAAAGACCGTGGGTAAAATCCACATCCACCTTGGCGGAAATGTATTCTTCAAGCCTCTTCCAGGAGCTCTGTATTTTTGCGTCTGCGCCGTCGGCGCGGATTTTTTTACATTTTGCGCAGATGGGCAGGAGTCCGCGGAGAGTCGACTGGATTTCGTGAAAGAGCCAGCTCTGAATGCTGATTCCCGCTAAAACGAAAACAGCACCGAAAAAGAATATGATACTTACGAAAACCCGTCCGACGAGAACAACATCGAATATGAATGATATCAAAACGACCAGGTAACCCAGAAAGAAGAGCACCATCAAGGCCCGATGGATTTTAAAAGCCCTCAGGAACTGGCCGCGACGTTGCTCAGGTACGAATGAGACCGCTGAAAAAATTGACCTGAATTTGACTATACTGACCAACATCACGACGGCGCCGAGCGAAATCCCGGTACTGCTGATTATCAATTCAAGATTCATGCCTTCGATCCTGTCAGCTTTCCCGCACCAAGCCTGCTAAAGCCTGACCCGAGTTATTATGAATTATACGATCCAGCGAGATATTCAGACTGTTTATCCCCGTTAGCGTATTCGCCTGATATCAGCCGCGAATACCGAAGAGGTTGTTCGAAGTGCTAACATCAATCATTCGCCCCGTCAAGAACGGATATGGTTCGGTATGAACAGAAGCATTGCTTCAACGGCAATCCTGGACTGGTCGGACATCCGAATCTCGTGAAGAAATTACGAGTCCGTAGCGTCTTCTTCACCCGCGATGTATAAAACAGTCACAGTCTGGTATTTTATTGCTTCAAAACCCCGCTCCGGTATGGGATTATCGGCCCGCTCGCAAAAGGCTGAAATTTCATTCTTTTCGACTTGCGGAATGCGGGTTTCAACTGGTCAACGACGATAGAGAGCGCCGGCAACTCGTCCCGCCGAAAATCCACGCTCGAAAGGTGAGAAAAATATGGCCGATCTGATACTGGCTATTGACGGAGGCACCCAGTCGATCAGGGCGTCGATTATTGACCTGGAAGGGGAAATCCTTCACCTGGTCAAGACACCCATCGAACCCTATTTCTCGACGCATCCTGGTTGGGCGGAGCAGGATCCGTCATACTACTGGGAGCAACTGTGCCTGACCTGCCGAAACCTGTTCGATATCGCCGGTAAACAAAAGGAACGAGTTAAGGGTGTCGCTGTAACGACACAGCGGAATACCGTGATCAATGTTGATCAAAACGGAAATCCGCTCAGACCTGCAATCGTCTGGCTGGATCAGCGGATGGCCGATACCTCCAGGATGATTCCCGCCTTCCTCCGGCCCCTCCTGAAAACCGTGAAGATGCACGATTTCTTCGAGTTCGCAATCGGCAACTGCGAGTCGAACTGGATCAGGCAGAATCAACCGGAGATCTGGGACAATACATATAAGTACCTCTTTCTTTCCGGATTCTTCCTTTTTAAACTGACCGGTGAGTTCAGGGAGTCCGCCGGAAGCAATTTCGGTTACATGCCCATCGATAACAAGACCGGAGGATGGGCGGGAAATTTAGACATCAAGTGGAAGCTCTTTCCCATGGAGAGGGAGAAGCTCCCCGAGATAGTCGGAATCACAACCGAAATCGGCCGGATTACGAAGACAGCGTCAGAAGAAACAGGAATTCCATCCGGGCTTCCGGTGATCGCCGCGGCGAATGACAAAGCCTGCGAAATCCTGGGTTCCGGCTGCCTGGTTCCCGAAACGGGCTGTCTGAGTTTCGGAACCACTGCGACAATAGACCTGCCGAACAGGAAGTACATCGAGATCGCTCCCCTTTACCCACCCTTCCCCGCTGCGGTCCCCGGAGAATATTATACCGAAGTCAACACGATGCGCGGTTTCTGGATGGTAAGCTGGTTCCGGGAGGAATTCGGATTGCTCGAGAAGCTCCGGGCTGAAAAAGAGGGTATCGCCCCGGAAGCTTTCTTCGATGACCTGATCAAAGATATTCCACCGGGATCGGAAGGTCTGGTTCTCCACCCATTCTGGACTCCCGGTCCGAGAGACGACATGAGCATGCGAGGTTCCGTCATAGGCTTCACCAGCTCCCATACCCGTGCCCACCTTTACCGTGCAATTCTCGAAGGGGTGATTTTCTCCCTGAGAGAAGGTGCGCTTCTGCTTGAAAGAAAGAACCGGGTCACAATGAAGGAACTCAGGGTTTCCGGCGGCGGTTCCAGGAGCGATGTAGCAATGCGCATCGCAGCCGATATCTTCGGCATTCCGGCGGTCCGGACTCGAATAGCGGAAACTTCGTCAATCGGTGCCGCCATAGATGCGGCAGTCGGACTCGGTTACTTCTCCGATTGCGCCACGGCGGTAAAGGAAATGACTAACCTGGGTGACACTTTTGAACCCGATCCTGAATCGAACAGGCTCTATTCTGAAATCTTCGAAAAAGTCTACTCGAAAATATATCGCAAAATGCTCCCTCTTTTCAGGGATCTGCGTGAAATCACGCTGACCTGACGGAATCGGAGAAGCCTGACGCCCGCCTCTTCGGAAAGTCGTAATGGTTCCCGGTCCGATACAAAAAAAGCGGCCGCGAAGGCATTTGCCTTCGCGACCGTGAAATGCCGGTTTGCCTGGCCGGTTACTTCAAGTTGCGATTGAACATGTTGATGGGCCACGGCAACCGTGCAAAGGTTCTACGCACCTGTGCGTGGTATTCTTCCTGGGTGATCGGTCCGTATTGGGCGGGCTCGACATGCTGACCGGAAGCCGCATCGGATGCCGGCGGCAGACGCCAGACGCCTGAATCCTGTCCTGAGCTGGTAGAGTCGGACCAGTGTACGCTGCTGTAGGCTGCGGTCATATTCGAGTTGAAGACATTGATGATCGGTACAGGTGAACGGTATCCCTGTTCAGATGTATACATACCGTCATCCCAATCCTTGATCCAGCTGCTTCCGCCGTTCTGAGAAAGATAAATCTTATCCAGTTCCTGGTCGGGATCCAGACCATCGGACATGAAGATACCGGTAAGCAGAATCGACGGTTTAACCGGACTGATGGCGATTGAACCTGCGTTCGTGGAATGATCGTTGTATTCATCCGTGATTTCGGGAAGCCCGGTATTTTTCTCTGTCCACTGACCGTTCGATGTGTTGCACTTGTACACACCGCCGCTTGCCAGCATTCCTTCCATATCACCGAGAAGAGAAATCGACCCTTTGACCCCCAGATGCGACGACATGATGGTCAACGGATTGCCCGGGGAGGTTACTATATAGACCAGCGAACCGCTTGCGGACACACCGAGGAGAACGGAGCCGGCACTGACCGTTGGCAGTCCCGTGCTGATCTCGGTGAAGGATGTGGATGCCCTGTTGGGGCTGAAGAAAACTCTGCCCTTCGACTTGGCGCCCTGGAACAGCGAAATTTTCAGCTCAAGCTCGAGCATGCCGAGGAGCACGTACTGCTGTGCCTGATACGGGATGACGATACTTGCAACCACAGCCGACTTCATACCGCTGCGGGACGGTAAACCTGAATTGAACCTTGACCAGGTGGTACCGCCATTCGTGCTCTTGTAGAATCCGGGATGGTCAGGACCCAGGTTAAAGACATCGATGCCTGCCAGCTGAGCTACGCTGCAGTAGACATTGTTGGGATTGTCCGGTTCGACGGTTACCGCCAGCGCGGTCCACTTATTATTCGGGAATGTCTCGCCTCCGTGGGATATCCCCGTGTTAGCGGCAGTCCAGCTGTTACCCCCGTTGGTCGTTCTGTAAACCCCGTGAGACATCGTTCCAGCATACATGATATCAGTATTCGACCTGCAGATGGTCAAGTCGATAACCGCCGTTTCGTAAAGGAGGTTGCCGTCATTCTTGTTGATCCAGTCGGACCCTCCGTTCGTCGAAAGCCAGATTCCCTTGGACGGCAACGGATCTTCTTCTCCCAGCGGATCGAATTCATTCGCCGTGAGAGCCCAGACGCGGCTCGGGTTTACCGGATCGGTTACTACCTGAGCAACGTAGACCGAATCCAGCTCCCCCCATTCCACGAGATCGGTGGGCGCCCACACGTACTGCGCGCTCACGAGCCCGGGTGACAGAGTAAGGGCAAGTAATACCGCGCCGAGCAGAAGTCTTCTGTTCATTTCAACCTCCTATACAAGACCGATTGTAAAACTCACATACCAGATTACAACACTCTGGCCTCCGTACAATCATACGGATGGAGCAGAAATTGTTGGATGCTCCATGTTCAAGTGTAACCCCGAAATTCAAGCAGTCAAAAAAAAATTGCCCGACCCAAACGGCAATCCCCGCCCCCTTCATTTACGACCGGCAAGCAGCACGGAGTACGGCGATGCGGAAACCACTTCGGTTGCAGGTCCTACATATTTATTCATCGCCTCCAAAATCTTCGAGCCGCGGGCGGCAACCAGCATCAGCCTGCCGTTCCGGCTGAGCCGCCGGGCGGGGTTCCGGACGAAGGTCCGGATTACGTCCCTTCCCGTATGCAGCTGCGGATGACTCAGGATCAAGTCGTATTCCATGCCTTTCGGAAGATTCAGAACACCGTCGCTCAGGTAGATCTTCGACCGTTCGATCCTGTTCGTTCTGCAGTTCATCAATGTACACCTGGCGGCGCGAAGATCGACATCGGAAAAATGAACCTCCGCATTCTCGTTCAGCTTGGACGCGGCGATGCCGATGACACCGGTTCCGCAGCCGAGATCGAGAATTCTGCTCTTCCCGTCAGGCAGCCGGCCGGGAAGCTGCTCGAGAAGAAGACCGGTACCTCGATCAAGGGAATTGTATGAAAAAAGACCGCTCGAACCTCGAATATCTATCACCACGTCTCCTACCCGGGTTCGCCACTCCTTGAAGCCAACTTCTTTCCGTTCCCCCGCGCCGGATTGCTTCGGTAGTCTTCCTGCAACGATCCGGATCCCTTTTTTCGAGAAGACGCGCTCGGTCGTTTTGAAGTACCCTGAGATATCACGCTCATAACCCGCAACGCCCTTTCTCTTTCTGCCGCAAAGAAGAAGGGAGCCGTTTTTCGAAAGATGAAGCGCGCTCAGCGCCATGATTTCCCGGATATAAGCGCTTCCATCGTGAGGTCGGTAAACGAGGGTGATCGCGTCGAAAAGCTCACCGGATTTCACACCGGAAAAAGCATCGCTCAACCGGATGTCCGGCTGAGCGATTCCGTTGTCGTGCGCGTTTTTGTGAAGAAGCCGGAAAGCTCTCAGGTGTCTTTCCAGGCAGGTCAGGTGAAACCCCTGATTCGCAAGGGGAAGCAAAGGTCCGTAACCGGCGTCTACAACAAGCAGTCTGCCGCCGTAATCCGAACCCGCAAGGTGCCTGTACAAAAGCTTATACGGCTCATCGACACGTTCTGCGGACATCGAGATGCCCTTCGAGGTAGTAAGCCGCATCCCCCCGAAATCGATCGACTGGGAGGTTTCCACAACGTGAAAAAACTTTCTCCGCCGTCCTCCCGGCGGATTTGCTTTTATCCGGATCCGATCCGGAGTTTAAAGCCGTCAGACTACCTTTGTTTCCGTCTCACCCGCCATCAGAGCTTCTGCCAGCGGCCCGAAAACCAGGTCGTCGAGATCAGCGTCCTTCTTGCTCTTCCCGAGGATAAGGGGTGCGATTTCAGCCCCGGCGCTGATATTGGTAAGGAGAGAATTCCCCTTCTCGAGCGAAGGACCGCACGGCACCGACCTGGAAATTCCGGAGAGAACCTGCCACCTGTCTTTCAACGGGTTATACAGAACATTGATACGGGTATCGTAAACAAGGCGGCCTTCCTTGATCTCGCGGCTGTCGATCAACCTGAGCTGCTGGATGGCGGTATCTTCCTTGAAGTCGTCGAACGCGGCAAGCTCGGTTTCAAGGGTTTCGGCATCCATGACGAACATGTGGCGCCCGTCATACCTCTGGTAAAGGGCATCCACGACCGGTCCGACGGCCTCTTTCGAAATATGCAGAAACACACCCTTGCCGCCGGTGCTGTTCCATCGCTTGAGGGCATATCCGCTGTTTTCAGCCAGCTCTCCCACGGATTTGCTTGAAATCTCGTTTTCGAGCAGGGTTCTGGGTCTGGATATCGTTTCGCCCGTTTTTTCCTCCCATTCCCTGAAGCACTTTTCCTCTATTGTCTTCGAGCGGAGATCGTCGACCTTCCAGGGATTGATCCACATGGTTTTTGTTGCTTCTTCAATGATTTTCGTTCCGATCTCTTCCCCGTAGAAAATCGGTACATGGATGCGTTCGATGCGCCTGTAAACCATGTCGATCGGCACACCGTCGACTATCAGTTTGCCATCTTTCACACCGGGGCTCTCCGCCGGAGTGACGCGGAAAACTTTGACGCCGGCGCGCTCGAAAGCGGCGAGAGTCTGAATGTGAGCCGTTTCTTCTTCACTCTCCTCGTACGGTCTCGTAAACACGGCGACAACCGGCAATCCGGTGTTGCCCTCGAATTTCCAGGTATCCAGGAAAGTTTCTACAATGGAATCGAGGATTTTCGAGGGATGGGTCGGATATTCGACATAACTGTCGGGATCGAGCCCCTTCTCCTGCAGATTTCGATGGAGCCTGTAAGACCACAGGTTCGGGCAGGCCGGATAGCTGTTGCAGCAGGGGCCTTCGAGGATTGTAGGCCTGATATCGACAATTTTACCCTGGGCGCTGTCGGCAACGCCGGTGATCAGGATATCCAGACCGAGCAGGAAGCTGTGATCATATTTGCGCGTCCTGCAGAATTCGAGATACGCAGCAAGACATTTATGAACGATATCTTCCACTTTCTCCCACGCGCGATCAACAATCCAGGTGGGAGATTCCAGGTAGGCCGGGATCTCGAACTCCTTGCCTTTGTCGCCTATTATCAGTCTTATGTCTTCCATTCTAAACCTTCTCCTTTTAGAAATCCCGGCAAAATGCCGGGCGGGTGTCGTCAGACCGTTCGGCCGATGTAAGCAACCAGGAAAAAATCGGAAACCGCCGAAGAGTGACACCTGGCCGCTTTACTGGTTGAACCGGTTCGTCAGGGGTATTCTCCTGTCTTTCCCGAACGCTCTTTTCGATATCCTTATGCCTGGAGGCGCCTGGCGCCTTTTATACTCATTCTTGTTAACCATTCTGAATACGTCTTCAGCAGTCTCCCTGTCGAAACCCCTGGAGACGAGGTGATCGAGCCCGATATCCCGTTCGATAATCTCTTCGAGAATCGCATCGAGAAGATCATACGGGGGGAGAGCATCCATGTCGGTCTGGTCGGGTTTCAGCTCCGCCGTCGGAGGTTTCCTCAAGATGTTTTTCGGTATCACCGGCTCGACGGTGTTCCTGTACCTGGCCAGCCTGTTGACGGTGGTTTTATATACATCCTTGAGAACTGAGAAACCACCGGCCATATCGCCGTAAAGCGTTGCATACCCTACGCTGCTTTCGCTCTTATTGCCCGTTGAAAGAACAAGCCAGCCGAACTTGTTCGAGAGAGCCATGAGTATGTTACCGCGAATCCTGGCCTGGATATTCTCTTCTGTAACGTCTTCCTCCCGACCCTTGAAGCTGCCTGCCATCATTCTCTTGTACTCAGCGAACGTGCCTTCGATCGGAATTTCTTCCAGGCGGATGCCCAGGGCTTCTGCGAGGGCGGTTGCGTCCCGCCGGCTTTCAACGGATGTATACCTGGACGGCATGAAAACGGCATGCACGGAATCCTTTCCCAGGGCATCGACGGCGATAGTCGCCGTGAGAGCCGAATCGACACCTCCGCTCAATCCTATGATCACTTTGCCGAATTCGTTCTTCCGAACGTAGTCTTTCGTCCCCAGTACAAGTGCTTCGTAAATCTCCGCATCCTCACTCAATCCTCCCTGCACATCCCTTACGGCAGCCGGAGAGTGCGGTTTTACCGGCAGCAAGGGTTTGCGCCCCCCGATATTCCCCTTATCCTCGAGCTCGACGAATTTTACTTTTGACTTGCCGCCTCCGGCCCTGAGGCGGGTTATATCGCTGCGCAGGCGAGGATCACGGAGACGTTCACGGAAAACCGCCTCAATATCGAGATCCCGCACGAGGAAATCCTCGTGGAACAGTTCTCCCTGTGCGAGAGTATTGCCGTTCTGATCGACGATCAGAGAGCCCCCGTCGAATACGAGTTCGTCCTGTCCGCCGATGAGGTTGACATACGCGATAATCGCGTGATAGTCGGAAGCTCTCCCGGCGAAGAGCCGTTCCCTGTCCTGCCATTTCCGCTTGTGGTACGGGGACGCCGACAGGTTGACGATTACTTCCGCCTTCCCCTCGAGAACCTGGCGGCGGGCGGGCCCGTCGGGATACCACAGATCTTCACAGATGGTCACGCCGACGCGGCACCCCGCAAGATCGAAAACGAGAGGTTCGTCCCCTGGAAGGAAATACCGGTTTTCGTCGAATACCGAGTAGTTGGGCAGGTAGATCTTCCGGTAAACCGCCGCGACGCGCCCGCCGTTCAAAACCGCTGCTGCGTTGAAGATGTCGCCGTCCGTTTCGACGAATCCGACGATCGCAGTGATTCCCTTCGTTTCGGCTGCGAGCATCTGCAGGTACTTCTCATTCTCCCTGATGAAGCCGGACTTCAGCAGCAGGTCTTCGGGAGGATACCCGGTTACCGCGAGTTCGGGGAAAACCACGATGTCGGCTGAGAGGGCGCGGGCAGCTTCGATATACTCGAGGATCTTGTTATAATTGTTCCTGAAATCGCCGACAGTCAGGTTTACCTGCGCCAACGCTATCCTCAGGTAATCTTTCATCGGTGAATCTCCTCGAAATTCCAAAAACTACGATTGCTGCTGATCGTCATGTTATGATTCCGAGCCAGTCGTGAAGAAGAAAATAACATCTGCCTATAAGCAGCGAGATGCGTGCCATTACGGTATAACCGAAAGAGGCACCGAAACCGACCATCAGGAAGATGATGCCTACTTTGGCCCCGCCGCCCAGCACCCCTTTATGCGGTTTCGAAAAGAAGAAATAGATAAGGGTGGCAAGCATGCCTATAACGATAGGCAGCTCATGGGTGTACGTGTGAACGCGGTTGAATTCGAGCATATTCATCGATGCGTGCATCTGGTCGATGATCCGGGTCTGCATCGTCGGGGGAATGGCGGCGCCGGAGCTTATCCCCATGAGAAGGGCCATGGGGTACCGGCTCAGCCAGGAAAACTTCTTGAGGAACCTGGTGAGCATCAGGATTCCGAAAAGAACCGACACCACCGTTAAAACCCTGACCAGAGTGGGAATATCCGGATTAACCAGCTTTCCCCATACATTGGGTTTGATGTAGTTCCAGAAAAGGATCGTGAATACATAACCCGCCGAAACACCAACGAGGAGATGCTCCGCAAATTTGTAGAACGGATTGTCCTTGTACAGGAACGAATAGATCATCAGCGTAAGCAGGGCTGCAATCCAAACTCCGGGATTAAGAGAAATCTCCATTCCAGAATCCTTTTATATTTGTTTCCCGCGCTTCGAGAGGAAGAAACCGAGATTCCCCACGATTACGAGTGCTATTATCAACATATGCGATATCGATTGGGTATCCATGCCCCTCGTCGCCCTCGACCAGGAGATGTTCGCGTTGAGTTTTTCATATTCGGCGGCGCCCTTCAACCCGCCCAGCAGGCCGACGAGCTGCCCCGTATCGAGAAACGGATAATAATCGGCGGCCATGACCGCTGTTACACCGGCCCCGACATCCGCATGATAACGCCCGTTCGCGTACGCGACCCACTGCTCGACAACGGCGCTGCCCGCGATACATACGATCAGCGACAGGTCGTCATATGAATGGACTTTCTGCATCAGGGGTATCTCGGTGATAGGCTTATTGTTGAAATCCTCGACAAAGATTTCGTGCATTTCGGTGCCCAGCTTCAGTATGGAAATCCCGTAACCCGGCACCAGTCCCATATTCACGTAATCGATTCCGTCGGTGATGTCGTATTGTCTCGAGGTTTCATTCATCGCCTGTGCAAGCAGCCCGGCCCCCTCCGGGAGCAGGCTCATTCCAATCACTTTTTTACCGGTTCTGAAGCAGTGGTCGAATACTGCGTAAGCCATCGGCCCGCATTCAGGTTCAACCGAGGGGTCGTAATCACAGGAAATCAGTATCGGTTTCCCGTTGTCGGGGATACTCTCGATAAAATCGTACAGGTCTTGCACTTCTGTCGTCACGTTCACGGGAAGTCCAAGCGGCAGAAGCAGGGGCAGGATCACGACAATCGCTATGAGCAGGAAGATCCATCGCCTGTCGAGGTTGGAAATCCACTCCCAGAAATTCATTCAGTTATCTCCTTGCGGCGTCAATCACCGCCCAGGTAGTGCCGCTCGATGCCAAGGATGATCTTGAGCGACATCGAAATCATGCCGAGCCCGACACCGATCATGATACCTCTTTTCGTTGCGAGATTCGGGACCGTCAGAATCCAGTTCGCCGCATCGGGGAAAAATTCCGAAATGGCGTGACCAAGGGGAACCCGCCCGATCATGACCAGTATCGCCGCGAACAGGAGCAGGGCTGCTTCAAGATTTTTTATGCGGAATGCCCTGTAGGCCGCGGAGGCGATGTAAAATGCCAGAATCGAGAACATGGTGGCCTGCATGGGTACCTGCATATGGTAGAAAACCCAGTTTACAACCGTGCCCTCTCCTATTCCGTCCAGACCCGTGTCGAACCCGAAAACAAGACCCGCCAGCGGCAGGACCAGTCCGAAAAACAGCATGACGGCCAGGCCGGCCAGGGTGACAACGCTGTAAATTTTATCCGGCTGATTTCTTTTGACCTTGTTGGCATGAAGTCTTACAAGGCTGAACAACCCAAGGAAATAAGCGAAAAAGCTGATCACGATTGCCCAGGTCAACGCCTCGCTGTATATCGTCTCCATCCATTTCACGGGGATGAAAAACTGCACGAACATGAAGACACCGGCTAAAAAACAAAGGCTTAGTGGTACCTGTCGTTGCATTCACGCACTCTCCGAAAAAAATGTTACTGCGTTATGAACCAGTCCTGGACCGCGTCGAACCCGAAGAACGTCGCAAGTATCCCGGCCATCACGAGAATCACGATGGCGAATTTCGTCCAGTCCTGTCCCTTGAGACTTCCGAGAAGTAGCGGCTCTCCGGACAAGTAGGCTCCGGCGGCGTACAGCTCCTCTCCTATCAGCGTATAATCGCAGGATGTGATAAAAAACGGTATCTGGGTGACCATGTCGGTACCCGCAATCTGTATCGCCCCGGTGCTCGCGCCCGTTTCGGCGAGCAGGAGCGACTCTGCGAAAAACATTCCCATGTAGAAGTTCGTGGCGGGTTTCTCTCTGATCATGATTCCGTCCACCGCGGCTACATACCCGAACTGGCTGTCGGTGATGTAAAAGATGTTCTCCTCCCGGTAGGCGTCGGGCCTGCTCATGGACATATAGGCCTCTTTAACGATCTCCTGCTGGACCGTCATCACTATCGGATCCCTGCAGGGCACGAGAAGCGGAGTATCGTATTCCGCCGCTTTTCTCGCCACTCTCCCGAGGATCGAGATAGCGGCCAGGGTTGCGATATCGGCGATGCTCCCGAGGCCGGAGACGTACAGGATCGGTTTCCCCATCTCGGTTGCGCGGCCGATGGCCTCGTCCACCGCTTCGATCCCCGCAATCGGTCTTATATACAGTTCCTGACCAGCTCTCGCCTTGTAGATGAACAGCATCACCAGAAACGACGTCAGCAGGGAACCGATGAGGATATTCAATCTTCCAAGGTGGAAATACTGCACCGATGCCATGGCGGGAGAGGTTGTTGAGATCTCGACCCTTGATCCATCGAGCAGGTCGGCCACGATTCGGTAGTAGTACGGTGTGTTGTTCAGGACCTCCCTGTTGTCCTTGAACGAGACTTCGAACCCTGGGACGGAACCTGCTTCCTCGAATTCACCGTCCATCGATTCGGATCTGAAGATCCGTACGGTTTCCGCATCCAAAACGTCTTCTTTCGACCACTCGAGGACGATGGCGCCCCCGCCGTCGTTCGCCTGGTCGCACGCGGTCAGCATGGCTGAAGCGGCTACGGGCAGCAACAGAATCGGGACGATTGCTGGTAGAAAAATTAAAGCATCAGCGATTCGGCGGCGCATCCGCTCCCCCTATTCTTCGATGAGTTCCACGTTCGCTCTGGGCAGGCTCCATTTCACCCCGTCGTCGAACTCCACATCAAGGGTTCTGACTCTCGTTTCGCTCTCCATCACCTGGAGCGGCGCCGGGAGGTCTATGACCTTCCCGATCCTTCCGAAATATGGCTCACGGATAATACGTACATTTGACCCTATGTTGAGTATACCCGCTTCATCCGGAGTGTCGACAGTCTTTCTGTCGTCGGTTTGTTCCAGAGGTATCACGATTTCGGGGCGGATGACGCCGGCCCGGATCTGGGTAGCGCCGTTGATCGATGTTTTCATCCCTTCGCGTTCTTTCAGAATCCGGAAGGTTTTATCAGCCATTTCAATCTCGCCGAACCCTTCCGTGACGATCAGGGAAAGCCCCTTCTCCTCGGATCCGGTGATCGCAACCCCCAGGTCATACCCGAGAAACTCCTTCAGATCCTTGTCGTTGAACCCGCCGGTTATTATCCCCCTGGCGCCGACTTCTATGGCTTTTTGAATCGATGCATATGTCGCCATCGCTCCGCCGACGATGATACAATCCTTGAAATCGGGTTTGATGTCATCAGCTTCGAGGATCTTTGCAGGGCTGTCGACGGCGAATCTCAACGGCGCCACCTCCTCGCCGCCGATCCCGAAAATACCCTGGATAAAGGTTGCCGTGGCTTCTATGACAACACCTTCCTCGGGCATCACATTCACTACCGTGCCGTCGATGAAAGCATTCATCCTGACAGGATGGGGCGGCTTTCTGAACAGCACCTGACCCGTGATATTCGAAACCCTTTCGATGCTGCCGTCCTCGGGTGCGAGGGTCACCGATTTGAACAGGCCGAAGAAACTCTTCTTCTCCGCTATCTTCTGACCTTTTTCGACTTTTTCACCCGTCTCGGCGAGCATGACCCCCGGAAGATCGGCTGGTTGAACGCCGATCCGGTTGGCGACATTGATCGAGATAACGTCACCCGGCAGTTCGGAATAGGCGACGTCTTTATCCGCAGGCACCTGTTCGCCCATTTCTACCAGCACTTTCCCCTTGAGCGGAAGCCGCCGCTCTTTCCGGAAAAGCATCTTTTCGCTGACTTTAAGTCCTGGGGTGTAAGCTGTTGCCACGGTCGTTTCCTTTCTGTCTCCGGCAGTTTAAATGCGCTGGATTCGCCTTTTCGGTAGTATTGTTTTGCTATTGCTTGCTGAATTCCGCGATTGCATCTTCCGGATAAACCCTCATTTCAGAGAGCCATTCACACAGTTTATACCTTCTCTGGGATTCATCCGATGGCAGAGCCAGCGGTCTGCCCCTGCAGTCGATTATGACGCCGACCACTCCGCCCATCACCTCGGTTTCAAGTATTTTCCCGCTCCCGGCTCCGATGTCGAAACCTTTCACCGGTTTGATCTGCACCTTCGCCTTCTCCCCGACCGGCATCGGAATAAGCTTCAAGCTTCCGAATTCCATCTTGATATCCTGTGCCGGACCGCTTTCAGGCTCGAGATGCACGTCGAGACAATGTTTACCTTCTTTTGCCTTCCCGATAGGTACGATGCAACTGCCGAGATGAATCATGCAATCCTTGTTGAACACATCCCGGGCCGCGTCCTTGTGTACTGTGGAAAGGACTCCCAGGTGAGGCATCATGAAGATGCTGTCTACCGCCAGCATGGTGATACCTTCCGGGAGGAAGGAATCGAGCATCATCAGCGCCGACTGGTGCCGCCGCGGCGCGTGGGACAGGACTCCGCCGCTTCCCACCAGCAGGTCGAGATTCATCATGTTCACGATCGTCTCGCCGGAGGATTTCTGCGAGAAGGCCTCCGATATCGTTCGCTGCTGCTGCACCCCCTTCAGGGTCACGGCGAAGGATTTGTGCTGTTCGAAAGCAAGCCTCAGGGCTTCCCGGGCGATGGCGTGTTCGAACACGAGAGCGGCCATCAGCTGCGGGATGGTGGTAGGGCGGATCATCTTGTTCTTGACGCGGTTGCGGAGAACCCTCTCGTCCATGTTGAAAGGCACCCATCGCATCACGTTTTCGAGACCCGATTCGGCGAACACGTTGGAAATCGAGTAGCTCATCCCGAGGTTCGCGCTTACCGTGCGGTTGAATGTCCCCTTGTCGTCGCTCTCTTTCGCCTTGAAGACCGAAAACACGTCGGTGGTTGCCCCTCCGATGTCCACCCCGACGACTTCGATCTCGTTCAGGTCGGCTATCGTCTTGATTATCTCCCCCACAGCGCCCGGAGTCGGCATGATCGGCACGTGCGTCCAGTCCATCAGCTTGTTGTAGCCCGGAGCCTGGGCCATCACATGTTCCATGAACAGGTCATGAATCTTTTCCCTGGCGGGGCCGAGATTCTCATTTTCGAGAACCGGGCGGATATTTTCCACCAGGGACAGGTCGACCTTGTCGCCGAGGGTATCTTTTACGATGTCCGTCGCCTTCTGGTTTCCGGCGTAGATGAGGGGCAGATGGTAGCTGCTGCCGAGGCGCGGCCTGGGATCCGCCGCCGATATGATCTCGGCGAGTTCGGCAACGTGGGTCGTGGTGCCCCCGTCGATGCCACCCGAAAGGAGGATCATGTCGGGACGCAGAGCGCGAATCCGCTCGATCTGCTGATGAGGCAGGCGCTTATCGTTCGATGCGAGGATATCCATGACTATGGCGCCGGCCCCCAGGGCCGCCCGCTGGGCGCTCTCACCCGTCATCGACCGAACCACTCCGGCGACCATCATCTGGAGCCCCCCGCCTGCGCTGGAGGTTGAGATATAGATATCGGTGCCGGTGTCGCCGTTGGCGGGAGAGATGATTCTGCCTTCCTCGATCAACTTCCGCCCCGAAAGTTCCTCCAGTTCTGTAACCGAGTTGATCACGCCTTTGGTTACATCCTCGGCGGGAGCTTCAACGGTGGTCGGAGCCTCACCCCTGTACGTCTGGCGATATTCATCCCCTTTCTTCTCGATGAGGATCGCCTTCGTGGTGGTGCTGCCGCAGTCAGTCGCCAGAATTACCTTTATCTTTTCGGGATCGAGCTGCATCCCTCTTCTCCTTTCGCTTCTGCTTTCGGATTCTGTAATCTTCTTCTTCCATGCCTTCGAGCATTTCGATCAGCCGTTCAACATTGGTCCGGTCTTCAAGCAGTTTTTCAAGCTTGTCGTAAACCGGGCCTGAATAGAATATTTTCACCATCGGATTGGCGAAAACCATAAACTGGTTTCCCAGGAAGGTGAGCGGTTTCGATGACTCGAGGAATACGATCGCCGCAGGGGTGAGCCGGCGTTTATGGATCTCGCCGGCAATACGTTGCAGCAGTTCGTCCCGCTCTTCCGGCGGGAGCTCGTCTGAATCTGCTATGTACCCGCGTTCCTCCGTCAACTCGTTCTTTCTCTCTCTATAAAATCCTCGGCCGTTGCAGCGGCGCGGTTCTTCAACTCTTCGGGAACGATGAGAAAAAGACCTCGGAATGCTTCAAGCCTGGATGGTTTGCTGAAGGGTGACAGGCACAGCCCGTTCGTCGTGAATACGCACCTGCGGAATTCATTCCAGCCGCGGTGCACGGTCCTGAACCTTGTCTTGACCGTTACACCTTCAGTATTGAACCTGTACGTTGTTCGGGAAAAATACGGGGCGACCGAGATCAGAATAAAAAAAACCGCGAGGAGAGTGAATACCGCTTCTTGAAAAACGATGTGGACGGATATCCAGAACAACAGGATGAAGATCGAAACGATTCCGGTTTTGAGCGGATGTTCGCGGTAAAGCGATACAGTCCACGTGAGCTCTTCGGTTTCTCCAGATATCACGGCATCTCCAGGGCGCCGCAACCATTATCCCAGACAACAGGATGCAAGTCCGTCGCACTATACCCGATCGCACCTTCCGGTGAAAGTAAAAAAATGACTGGTGCCGCACGCGAAAAAATGAACTATATTAGAAGATGTATGCAGAATTTTCTGCAGATCAAACAAGGCAGCTCAATCATGTTTCGTAACTTTCTCGGTTGGCTGAAACATCCCGGCTGTTCCCTCTCGCTTCGCCATCGCTCCACCCCGCCGGGGAATTTCCTTGAAAATCGAATTACATCCCTCTTCCGCCTCCCAGAAGTCGGATTAGCGTATATCATATTCGCTTTTCTATTGTCTCCAGGTATCGTTACGGGATATGAGGCGAAGCTGGAAACCGCTTTTACTCAAGATGGTTACACGCTTGCAATAAAGCGTTACATGAACGAAGGGGGAACCCCGGTGATCCTCGCCCACGGGTTCTTTCAGAATTTCATGGTCTGGGATCTCCCCGCAGAGGGGCACAGTCTCGGCAGGTTCCTCGCTGGTGAGGGTTTCGACGTCTGGATGATGAATTTCAGGGCTCATGGATACGGCGATTACGAGAGCGAGATGCCTCCGGATTACGATTACTGTTTCGACGACTTCTCCATATACGACGCAGGCGCCGTGATCCGGGAGGTGCGGGACGCAACCGGAAAAATACCTTTCTGGATAGGCCATTCGATGGGCGGCCTGGCGGCGCTTGCCTGGCTCCAGGGTGTCGAATACCAGTACGTCAAGGTCGACGATCACTGGGTCTGGAAAGGGCTGTTTCAGGGATGGGAGCTCGAAGATATCTACGGCTGGCGGGTTGCCGACAATCCTGATTCGACCGCGGCCCGGACGGACAGGCTGAAGGGTCTCGTTACCATATCGACACCGGCACGAATGAAGTGGGAGGTGGAAATAACCTGGTGGAACTGGTTCCTCCACCTTTTCGATTTCGACAGTTACTGGTCTTATAACCTTGTAGCCGAAGCGCTGGCCAACAGTTTTACAGTCAACCTTATCCTTTCACTGGTGGACTACATTCCTTCCGAAGAAATCATCCGGTTCCTTACGCTCGACATCCGCGATATACCGATAATCGGCCCTCCGCTGGCGGATTTCCTGGAATGGGTCTCGGGCGAGGTCGGCTCCTCGGTAATGTTCGCCCAGTTCTGGTGGAAGGAGAATATGACCGAACAGCTTGTTATAGATGAGCTCGAAATGGCTGTCGATGCTGTTTCCGGCAAGACCGTCCGCCAGTTCATGCACAGTATCAAGAAGCATTCTCTGATGGAATACCATGCGAAAGACCGGAGAAGAAACGCCTACCGTTATAATGATCATTACCACCATGTCGCAGTCCCGACCCTGGTGGTGACCGGTGAATACGACAAAGTGGCCAATGACGGCGTAATCAGGGAGAACCTATTCGAAGCCCTGGGGAGTGAAGATAGAACCCTTGCCGAAATTCCAGCCACCGGTCACGGGGACATGATTGTCGGCCTTGAATCCGCGAACGACCTGTATCCCCTCGTTCTGCAGTGGCTGAGACAACGAGAAAACTGAACTTACCTGATCTCCGAAGCGGAAACACCCTGAGTAACCAGAGTCTTTGGAAATCAAAAGCCGGGTTTCCTGAAAAACCCGGCTTCTCTCCGGAGCCTGTCGAATCCATATATTTTAGAGGCGCTTGCAGAACCCTGGATCTTGTTCGCAGGCAAGAGCGAGGAGGCGAGAAAGCGGAGCATACTTCTGTATGTGAGCATTTCGAGCCGACGATTGACGCAGTTCTGCGGGCAAGAGACAGGGTTATGCAAGCGTCTCTAGAGACTTTCCTCTTCCCACTGCAGCATTTCCGCCCTCTGTTCTCTCGTCAGTCCCTCCGTCCACTTATGATACTTTTCCCAGTCAGACCCGTCCTCGCCCCGGAGCGTATCATGAATGAAACTCTCTACCTCGTGACCCTTCCCCGCTTCCTCCGCGAGCTCTACCGCGAGGGGCAGGAACTCCGTATAGAACCTTTTCGAAAGCTCGTAGAAGCCGTGCCACTGAACATAATCGGGACCGCCCATGCTCGCGCCGTGACGCGCTCGCCGGCCTTCGTGATGCCAGATTTCGAAAAAGAGGTAGTCGATCTCCTCGTTCATCGGCGTCGAATCGACGATCTCCTCCTGTTTCAGGAAATTGTAGATCGCCACGGACGGCTTGCCGTATTTGTTGTTGTAAAGCTCCACCGCATTGTCGAACTGAACGTAGAAATTATCCACCCAGTTGCTTGAATGACAGGTAATGCAGGCCTGCTTCATGGCGTCTCTCCGTGCCTCCGGACCGGGGAGTATCACCGTGCCGTCGTCAGCGGTGATTCCGGGCGGTTTCACCGACACCTTCGGACGGAGGGTCCAGGAGATCCTGGCACCTACGTCATGCGTGGCTTCGAGCTTCTGGTAATTTCCGTGGGGAGCCGCCGCGGACATATGGCAGGTTGCGCATGTGGGCGCCTGGGTATAGGTATCCCCCGCGATCCACTCTCCTCCCGGGAGATCCAGATTCATTTCATGGGACCGGCTGCGGTATGCGATACCATGTTTCGATTCGTAATAGACTTCGAGTTGAGGATGATCCGGGCCCATGTGGCATTTTCCGCAGTTATCCGGTCTTCGCGCGACCCCCGCCGAAAATTCATGCCGGGAATGACAGGCGCTGCACGCACCCCATGAACCATCCGCATTGACACGCCCCATCCCGGTATTCGGCCAGGATTCAGCGGTATAGGCGACCGCCTTGTTGTTCCCGGGGTTGGATGCCACCTTTACGATCGAACCGTGACACTGCTGACATCCCTGCACCGCGGCCGCGGGTCCTTCGGCGAACATACCCAGGAAATTATCCACGGAGCCGATGAATTGAGCCGCGGAAGAATGGTGCGAATTGAATACCTGCTCCGTCTCATCCCTGTGACAGAGCCCGCACGTCCGGGGGGACACATCCGTAACTATCATCGCGCCCTCGTGCATCCACATATCGGGACGCTCCCGGGGCTTCCCTTCTTCGGTCACCAGGGAGACCGACTTGAGCCCGCTGGCCCGGTCCCAGGTCGTTTCAACCATATATCTCGGGTTCCTGAGATCGTCCACGGCGCCCGGTTCCGGAACACCGTGACATTCCATGCATCCGACTCCCTGGGTTGCATGAACACTCGCCTCCCAGTGAGCCACCAGGCCCGGATCGGCTCCCGGGCCTCCCTCATATTCCGTCCCGTGGCATTTCACGCAACCTGCGGAATCAGCTTTTATGACTACTTTGTGGTGGTCTATCCTAGCCGCCCTCTCGGTGAAGACGACATAACCGAGCACCACGACCACGGCGACCGAAAGTATCGCGACAATTATCCTTTTCGCTTCAAGACTCATGATTCTCCCCCGGTGGTTAAACCTCGAGCAACGCCCAGGCCAGGTATATGCCTAAAACCGCGACCCCGAGAACCAGGCCCGATTCGAGCTTCCCTTTAAAGAGTTTGTCCAGCCGCTGAAGCAGATATTCGTCGATCAGGGGCCAGAAGAAGATCGCCGCTCCCATGAATCCCATGAGCAGCACGCCGGTAGTTCCGGATACCAGCTTGAGAAGGTGGTAGAACGGCAGGAAATACCATTCCGGCTTGATATGCTCGGGTGTCGACAGCGGATCGGCCGGTGGACCCAGGACCGCCGGATAGGCCAGGGCAAGCAGAAAGATGACAAGCAGCAGGTAGAGGAACACCGCCGATTCGCTGACCACGTGATCGGGAAAGAAATGGTAGGGTCCCTGTTTCTCGACAGTGGTCTTTTCTTTCATTCGATCAGCTTCGTTCCCCGGAATATACATCCCGAGAAGTCTCACGAAAAATATGTGTACCAGGACAAGGCCGATCAAAGCGGCGGGGAGGATCTGGACATGCAGTGAATATAATCTGCTCAGTGTGGCGTCGTTGATGCTCTCCCCTGCAAGGAAGAAATTCTTCATCAAATCGCCGACCAGGGGCGTAAGTGAAAGAATATTGGATGTAATCGTTATACCCCAGTAGGCGACCTGGTCGAAGAGCAGTGCGTACCCGGTAAAACAGAAAGTCATCGTCACGAATAAAAGGAGTACACCAGCCATCCAGGCTCCCCACCGGAAGTTCCTGAATGCTCCGGTCACGAAAACACGGACCATGTGGAGAAAAAGCGCGATGAGCATGAACATCGCCCCCCACTGGTGAACCGATCGTATAAAGAGACCGTATCTTGCGTGCCGGGTGATGTAATCCACCGATTCGTAAGCGCTGCCCGGTTCCGCCCTGTAGTAGACGGCGAGGAGCAGCCCGGTCACGGCCTGGACCAAAAAGAGGAGCCCTATCACTCCGCCCCAGCACCACCACCATTTTTTTGTCGAGTGAGGCAGCGGTTCGTCGGCTTTTTCATACAGGTTCTCGATATCGATGGGTATCGCTTTCAGCAGATCGTCTTTTTTGAAGACCTTCATGTCCGGCTCCCTTCGAAATCGACGAATACCATTCCGTCCCGTAATTCCACGTCGTACCTGTCGAGGGGGCTGTCGGGAGGCCCCGATACCGGATTACCCGCCGCATCGAAGAACCCGGCATGACAGGGGCACTCAAACAGGTCGCCTTCCGGATGGTAAATCACTGTGCACCCCAGATGAGGGCACACTGTACCCATTGCGGTGACCGAACCGTCGCTTTTCCTCGTCAAAAGAACCGTCCGCCCCGAAAGATCAGTTATACTTTTCAGGTTCGACTTCGCCAGTTCCGATTCGAAGCATACGAAAACGGATGGTCTTTTTTTTCCGGGCACCGGATACAGGAAACTTCCTGCGACCTTGGCGGCGAGGATACCCGCCGCCGACAGCGACCCCAGTACGACCCAACCCAGGAAGCCGCGACGCCCCATGTTCTTTCCTGCATTCTCAAGTTCCACGCCGGTCCTCCTTTGAGTTAAAGGAATAGAAAATGAAACGCCCTGGAAGGCATTCGGGAACCGGGGATCTCCACTCTCCCCGACCGAGTTCACCACGCTGGAATCTACCTTCTTCAAGCATGATAACTTTTTAAAATAATCCGTGGGTTTTGTCAAGCCTAAAAGTGGCAAATAGGTACTTATTTGCCTGATAGGTCGAGAACAGCACAACCAGCCGTTGGAATATGCTGAACTGAGGTCTTGAAAACAGGCTCACGGATGAAGTAATTAAAGCATGTTTTCTTTCATGTTTTCGATTATAATTATCCGTGAACCAGGGAACAATGCGCGGGCAGCGAATGGAACCGATGATTCACTCGACGGATTATTCGCTCCCCGTATCGATCGAGTTCCTTTTTCATGGTATGCGGCGCCGGACGGCGCTCCCTGCAAGGAGGAAAAATGCGTAGTCTTAAAATATCCGCAGTGCCCGTTGTGTTGCTGGCCGTGGCAATCGTGCTTTCCGTGACGGCGGTCAATCGCTCGTACGGAGAGGTCATCGCCACGTACGACCAGGCTTTCCTTGAGGAGATTGACGGGCGGAAAATTCTCCACTTGAAGGGAAACAATTTCCAGATGGGCTACCAGTACGGCGTGCTGGTCGGCGACGATCTTGAAGAAGTAGCCTTGGGATTGACCTCATATCTGGAAGGTTTCGGGGTTCCGGGGTTTCTGGTCAGTATCGCCAAATACACTTTGGCCACTGCATACAGGCCGTTCTTTCCATCGGACGACATGGATTTCCTCAGGGGAATCTTTTACGGCGCCGGCAGGCCGTTCTCCGTCACGATGGCCGATCTGATAGTCATAAATGCAGCGATAGATATAGGCGGGCTTTTCGGCGAGATTTTCGACACGAAAATGATGAACTGCTCCAGCTTCGCCGCATGGGGCTCCCTGACCGAGGACGGCAAAACCTTCCAGACGAGGAATGTCGATCTCGATACCGGCACGGGCCTGGAAAACTACACGCTGGTAGTATACCACAAGCCTGACGGCAAGGTTCCCTACGCCAATATCGGCTGGACCGGTCTGATCGGATGCGCCTCGGGCCTCAGCGCCAACGGAATCGGGATCGGCCAGATATGGGGCACGACTCTCGATCATTTCATCGGGACGCCCTGGGGGCTGAAAACCAGGCATATATTGGAGGAAGCCGAATCCGCCGAAGAGGCCGCCCAGACCATGTGCACCTGGCCGTTCAGAACTTACGGCAGCAACTTCGTGTTCGGCGACGGCCTGAATTTCCAGGGGCGGGCCGTGGAAACCACCTGGCACCTCGCGGCGCCATTCAGGGATAACGATCCCGCCGAGGATGAAGCGCTCTACGAGGGTGAATGCTACGCGATAAAGATCGAGGAAGCGGTTTTCAGGGCCGACTGCGCCATGGATCCCGAGATAAGAGCGGTGCAGACGGCCGCGAACGGCCCGGACGGAGATCCCCGGGAAGCGAGCTCGTACATAAACCGGTACAAAGGCCAGGCGGACAGGATCATCGCATACAGGGACAACGGGGTGCCCATCGGTAAAGAAGAAGCGGAAACGATATCCCGCGAAGTAGCGATGGAAGGCTCATCTCTCCAGTGCGTCGTCTACGCCAACACGGATCGTGAATTCTGGTCGGCGAACTCGGTTATCGACCACGGAGATGTGTATGACGCATGCGACCAGGAATACCACCACTACGATTTCTGCAGCTACCTGCCCACGGCGGATCTCTCCGTGAACGGGACGACCTTCGGCCCCTACGACAGGATGACCGTAACAATGGATACATCCAATCGCGGGGAGGATGTTTCGCACGATCTGTATATTTACCTGAGACATGGTGACAGCAGATTATACCTCCCGGATCTCGTCGAGGAGAGAACAATCTTTGAAAAGGAACGTTTTTTCGAGGCCGACGATACAGACTGGGAGATCGTCTTCGACCGCACCGTCGGCTGGGGGGAACTGCCCCTCGGGTGGTCGACCTGGACCGTCGAGGTGGTGGAGCCGGGCACCCGCCGCCTGGTGGATATGGGGTGCGTGCCTGTCCATATAAGGTTGCTTGCAGACTGATTGCGCTCCGAAAGAACCTTCTGCGTCAGATCGCCAACACGCTCCTGCCGGAGCCTGAAGACAACAGAATCATTCGAAAAAAAAACCGGGCGGTATAATAACCCGCCCGGTTCAAATTTCTGGTGGAGCTGAGGGGGCTCGAACCCCTGGCCTTCTGACTGCCAGTCAGATGCTCTCCCAGCTGAGCTACAGCCCCGAAGGAAGTCATTTCTACACCACGTCCCCCCCCCAGTCAAGAAAAGAAATTCGCGCAACCGCTGCGGTTTGAATTGACCTGTTTATATATTTGAATCTGTTCAGGAAAATTAAACGCACGGGTCATCCCAGCTAAAAAAGGGTTGCGCAGGAGAAGTTTTGCCTGAACAATACCGGCTTTCACGATCGAGTCGGCAATCCCCGGCTTTGAATTGAAGAAAGAAGCATGATTTCGGTCCTCGAGAAAATCTACCTGCTGGTCTCCGCCATTGCGGAAGTTTTTGCGGATGCTTCCATTTATATCCTTGTCGGATTCGCAGCCGCCGGTCTCATGAATGCCCTGATCCCGCCCGTCACCCTCTACCGCTACCTCGGCGGCAAAAGGAAACGTTCGGTTCTTCTTGCAGCACTGATAGGGGTTCCCCTCCCCCTCTGCTCCTGCTCGGTGCTTCCCGCCGCCCTCAACCTCAGAAAAAAAGGCGCCGGTAAAGGCGCTTCGATGGCTTTTCTCATCTCTACGCCTGAAACTGGTGTCGAATCAATAGCACTTACATACGGTCTCATGGGTGGCGTAACAGCCGTCTTCCGCCCGTTCGCCGCATTCGTCACCGCAATGGTCACCGGACTCGCAACAACGTTCTGGGGTGGAGACGAGGAAGAGGAACCGGAGCCGGAGCCGGACTGCTGTGATCAGGGTTGTTCAGCCCGCAGCTCGCTATCCACCAACGGGCCTGCTGAAACCACGCGGCCCTCCCTGGTTGACAGCATGAGGGAAGTCTTCGGCTCCTTTTTCGATGAAACCGCGTACTGGCTCCTTCTGGGGCTTCTGCTGTCCGGTTTTATCGCCGCGGTGGTGCCTGACTCGGTTTTCGAAAACGTTCTCGGCAGCGGAGCGTTCTCCATGCTCTTCATGCTGGTTCTCGGCATTCCTATCTATATCTGCGCCAGCAGTTCCACTCCGATCGCGGCGGTAATGGTGATGAAAGGCCTGAACCCGGGCGCGGCTCTCGTTTTCCTTCTGGCGGGTCCCGCCAGCAACCTTGGCTCAATGGCCGTCCTTGCCAAGTATTTCGGCCGCCGTACCATGCTCATCTACCTTATATCCATCGCCCTGGTCAGCCTGCTGATGGGAGCGCTTTTCAACCTTGTTATCTCGCTCCTCGATATCGACCTGGCACTGAAGGTCGAGAGCGGGATGTCGCTCATGCCGGTTTCCATCCGGTATTTCGGGCTCGTCTTTTTCGGGCTCCTGACCGTGCGGGCCCTGCGGCGTTCACCCCCGCCCGATGAATTCCTGAACATCGGGCGGAAGCTGAACCTGCTGACCGGTTCCTTTTTTACTCGTACCCGCGCCCTGAGGGCCGCCGTCCTGATCGGGATACTCCTTTATGCGGGAACAACTCTGGTCGCCGTCGAGCCGGGTGAGGAAGCGGTTGTCAAAAGGTTCGGAAAACCGGCAAGAAATTTGATCACACCAGGTCTACATTTCAAAGCGCCGTTTCCATTCGATACCGTCGAGAAATGCCGGGCCGCTCTCATACGTTCCACACCTCTGGGATTTCTGCCGGTCTCGGTAACCGATAGTTCATTCAATCCCCTGATCTCAGGCATTACCCGTATTCAAAGAAAGAAAATCCAGAGAGAAACCGTGTATGTAACCGGAGATGAAAATCTCCTCGACGCAACGGCCGTCGTATTTTACCGGGTGAAAGAAATCCATCCTTACCTCTTTGAAATATCTCTGCCTGATGACACTGTCAAAAGGGCGGCGAAAACCGCTCTGCTGAGCATACTGATCCGGGAGCCGATCGACAGACTGCTCGCGGAAAACCGTCATGAAACAGAACTGAAAGCGGCGAAACTGCTGCAGCGGAGGCTCGATAAAATCGGATCGGGAATCGAAGTTGTCTCCCTCGATATCATCGACGTCCACGCGCCGGGAGAAGTCCACTTCGCCTTCAGGGATCTTGCCAGCGCCACGGAAGACAAACTCACCAAAATCAATAACGCATATATCTACGCGCAAACAACCACCCACTCGGCGAACGGCAGAGCAACGGCTATGACGGAAGGCGCCGCTGCGGCTGGCGATTCAGCCACGGCGGATGCGAATGGTGAAGCTCACGCTTTCGAGCTGCTTGCTGCTTCCCACGGGAAGTACGAGAAGGCCATGGAGGTGGAGATGTACCTCGAAACCATTGAAAACAGCCTTGAAAAAGCTGAAAAATTCATCGTTCCCGGCGGTGGAGACGAACCGGCTGCCGAGCTCTGGTGCCTGCCGGGAAGTTCCACGGTCCGGGAAAGGAGCCGAAAATGAAATTCCTCATTCCGGCGCTTCTGGTCGCAATAGCGGCAGGCTCACTCTTTACCGTCGATGTGTCTGAATATGCACTTGTGCTCCAGTTCGGCAAACCCGTCAGGATAGTCGAACAGCCGGGGCTGCATGTCAGGCTGCCGTTTATCCAGTCGCTCCACAGGTTGACGGGCCGCATCCTCCTCCTGGACGGGTGGGAATCTGAATTTCTCACCGCAGACAAAAAAAACATAACCGTAACCACTTTCGCCTTGTGGCGGATAACCGATCCGTTGAAATTCTACAAATCAGTATATGACCGGAAAGGAGCCGAATCGAGGCTGGCGGATGTGATCTCCTCCCGGGTCGGCGCCGAACTCGGGCGCACTCCTTTTTCTGATATCGTTGCGGTGACCGACGACACTCTTGCAGTCGATCCGATGTTCGGTCTCAACAATAAAATCCGCCAGGCCTGTCAAAAGATCTGCCTGGCGACTTTCGGCGTGGATATCGTGGATTTCGGTTTCTCCCGGTTCAACTTTCCCGACCAGAACAAAGACAGCGTTTTCAACAGGATGAGGGCCGAGAGAGGAAGAATAGCAGCCAGGTACCGTTCCGAAGGTGAAGAAGAAGCGATGAAAATCCGGGCGAAAGCTGACAGGGAGAGGAGCAGAATCCTCGCCGAGGCTTCGAGACAATCCAGGATAATCGAGGGAGAAGCGAGAGCCGAAGCCGCCAGGATCCGCGGCGAAGCCTATAAAAAAGACCCGGACTTCTACCTCTTCACAAGAACACTCGACTCGTACGAACGGTTCCTGGATGAGCGCGCAACCATCGTTCTGCCCGGAGATTCCCCCCTCCTTGATCTCCTCAGCTCCGGCGGAAAGGGCCTGCTGGATGATTAGCTCCCGTCGATATCCGGGTTTCATCCGCATCCTGTTCAGGATTGCCGGTCCGGTTGCATTAGGCGCCTGGCTGCTGTCAGGGTTCTATTTCGTCGAACCCGACGAAGAAGCGGTTAGAACCAGGTTCAAGAGAATAATAGATGAAAAAGTCGGGCCGGGTCTCCATTACCATGCTCCCTGGCCGCTGGAAGAGGCTCTCGTTCAGAAAACAGCGGCGATTTTCAAAGTCGGCATCGGGTTCGATATATTCAAATCGGAACAACTCCGGCTCCCGAGCCCCGATCAGACCCAGCACCTTACCGGAGACACCAATATCATCGACGTGCAGCTCATCATTCAGTACACCGTCCGGTCGGCTGCGGATCTCCTGTTCCATTCGGAAAAACCGAAAGCCATCCTGAAACGGTGCGGAGAAGATATTCTTATCGAGCTGGTGTCCTCAATGGATGTGGACGAACTTCTTACCGCCGGTAAAGCCGAGTTATCCGAACAGATGGAAAAACGTCTCCAACAACGGATCGATCGGCTCGGCACCGGTATCGAAATCAGCTCGGCGAGTCTTGTTACGGCGGATCCCTCCCTCGCTGTAAGGCTCGCGTTCCAGGAAGTGGTCGACGCCCGTGCCGACCGTGAACGCCTGATTCACGAAGCGAATATCTATCGCAACAGAATCCTGCCCATGGGAAAAGGCAGAGCCGCTGAAATCCAGGAAGCAGCCTGCGGCACTGCCCAGGATATCCTCTCTGCCGCCCGAAGCGATCGCGAGAGATTCGAAACCCTCCTCGAAGTTTATGAAATCAGTCCCGCCGCCACCAGGCTCGATCTCTTCCTCGGCACCGCCGAAAAAATACTCGGCGAAGCAGATCTCATCGTTTCCCCCGCCGGCGGAATACCCGTCAGACTCTTCCCGAAAGAGGAACTTTCCGGTGAGACTCCGATTGAAGACGAGCCATCCAACAGGGTTTTTAAAGCCTCTCCATAATCATAAAGCAGTATTTGTTGCATCCCTTATAGGGTTCAACTATACTTGATTTGTCAGGTAAAAACTGTGCAACCTTTTCGTGAAGGAGATTCGATGAATACCCGGATTATCTTATCGCTTCTAGCAGTGTTGCTCCTTGCTTCCGGAACCTTCGCCATCCCGGAAGAAGAGCAAACCGCAGCCGGTGAAACGGTCTCTCCCGCCCGCACCGAACCGACCGCCGCACCCGGTCCCGGCTCAGGCACCGACGGCCTGGAGGACGCCATCCTCCTCTGGCGGGGCTTTTACCACGAGTGGGACGAGCGCAATCACCGTATGAACCGCCTCGGCAGTTATATCGATGATATCGACTGCAGCTCGAGCCCCTGTACCGGAACCCTGGTGCACGCCGCATCGTCGGGCCTCGACAGCGATCAGTCGAACTATTCGATATATTACTCGAAAGTCGCGGCCAACGACGTGGGGATGAAAGCCGGCGAGGTGGAATTCGTTCTCGACGGAGAGGAGAACGGCGTAATCCACGTGACAAGGGAGATTCAGGTTACGGCGACGGGGAACCTCCAGGGGAGAGACAAGTATCTCGTCCTGCTGAACGGGTTCGATCTCTGCGCCACCGACGAAGCGAAAAAACCGATCACCTTCTATGTCCACCTCCGCGACGAGCACTACGACCCCGATACCGGCACCATCAACTTCTTCCTGGATTTATGGTTGAGTGTGGATTGCGACACCGCGGAAGGGATCGAATGCAAAAGGAACCACGAAGATGTGACATACGACGTGATGGTCGGATACGTGGTGTTCGCTGGTGACGAGAGCGTCTATTTCACCCGTAAGGAGTTTTCCCGGTACTACGAATGGGAGAAGACGGAGATCATCGAAATGGATCCTATTGTAGGGTCCATAACGGGTGACACCAAGATCACGTATCCCGAAGCAACGGTCGGTTTCAAAAAGATACTGTTCGATCTCGAAAACCTGGGAGGCATGAAAGTCAACGACGAGGGGCACTGGTTCATCGAATGGGATATGGTTGTGCGCCGGACCGGATACAGCGGGTCGACGGGCGTGGCCGACCTGAGCGTCGAGCTCATGTTCAAGCAGCACAATGGATATGTCCTGTTCTCATACAGAAACGCCGGCAACGCTTTCGCGAACGTGGAGGTTGCCCTGATCCAGTTCAGAGACGCGAAGATATCCCATAACAAAACATCGAACATCCTTGATTGCGACGCGGACTGCCGGAATTACCCCTGCACATCCAACGCCGAGTCGACACACGGTATCTCCTTCAGCTACTAAAAAGCTGGGAGAAGGAGGAAACACGAATGTTCCGAGCACAGAATCGAAAGAAAACAATACCGTTCATCGTCGCGGTGTGCGTTGTACTCATTGCGGGTGGATGTTACGAGAATTTCGGCCCGGCAAAAAAGATCGTATCGATGGTGGGCGGCACCTGGAAAGGCGCGGGCATCGTTGCGGACGAAGACAGGTTGCTGCACGTCGTGGCCCGCAATAATACATATGTCAAGCATTACTGGTCTGACGACTACGGCGATTCATGGCATTGGGGAGACGTGATCGACCAAACCGATTGCGCTTATTTCAGCACTTCTCCCGAGGTGGAGCTGCATGCCGACACCTATGGTTTGTATGTCGTGTACAGCGCTTATGAGGGCGCGGAAAGCGGAAAACTCTGTTTCAGCAGGTCCACCGATAACGGCACCACCTGGAGCACTCCGACCCGGCTCCGGTACGGCAGCAACATCAAGGACCAGTTCAGAATAGAATCCGCAGGCATTGTTACCAACGGAACCCTGGTCGTGGCCTGGCGCGAATTCACGGGTGAAACATACGAGATCCGAACCAAGCGGAGCACCGACCGTGGATCGACCTGGGAATCGAGCCTGACCGCCGTGGAGGGGCATGAAATCGCTCTTCTCGGACTCCGATACACAGGCACCTACAGCCGGCTGTGTCTGCTATACGGAAGCCACCCGGGCAGCGACCGGTATAAAGCCGAAATCGCCTCGAAATATTCGAGCGACGACGGCGCCGCATGGGGAAACCGGAACCAGGTGAACAACACGGACTACGGCAAATCATACGACATACTTGGCGGCGACCTGGAGAAAGATCCCGACGGCAATCTTATAGCGGTATGGTCGACGAGCACCGACCTGCGCGCCGCGTTATCCGCCGACGGGTATAACTGGACGGATCACGAGACGATACGCTCTTCCGACGGGCAGCGAACGGATGTGAACCTGGTGTACGTGGAAGGATTCCCTCCGGTAATCTCGTACAGACTCGACCGTGACATTTACTATACGGAGCATGACGGCGACGCCTGGCTCGACTCCCGCAGGCTCAACAACTACGTCGACTCCGTAATCAACTTCGGAGGATTGGCGGCGAATTCCGGCGATCTCGACGCCGTATGGTTCGATACCAGGTGGAACGGAAACGACCTGGCCCAGATGGCCACCGCTCATTCAGACCCCTCCCCCGCCGCCGAAAACTGGGGAATCGACATCATACAGAGCACCACCTTCCCGGTCGCGTACCGCGGCGAAGAAGTAACATACAACGTCCGGATCGGAAACTGGACCAGCGAGCGCGAAACAGGATATGTCTGGGTGGAAGCCGAAGGAGAGAATGGGGTGTCGGTGGTACTGAGGCAGGGAGTAATCACGCTGGACAGCCAGTACGAGCGCACCGTTCACTTTTCGAAGACGATCCCGGGCTCCGCACCTCTCCAGACTTACGAAGTAACAGCCTATGTCTCAACAGCCGGGTACTTCACCGATCCGCTCGATCAGGACACCTTCGAAGTGCTTATTGAGCCATAACGATTCAGCCCGATATTGAACGCTGAATTCCTGGTCCGCGGGAAGAAGATCCAGTGCTCCGCACACGCTTTGTTGACTGTATCCCCCTGATCGACTAAAGATTCTCTGCATAGTCGATTGTATGCACCGTGAAACCGATGAGCCGGTGTGAAAATCAGCGCGGGAGGCGGCCAATGAAGTCGACACGAATCTTCCGTTTCGTAAGCATCGTCATATTCATAACCCAGATGTGCATGTCGCTGGCGTTTGCCGCGGTTCTCGAGCACGATACACTCGAGAGGGACTTCGAGCCCGTTGTCTTCGAGGGGCGGTTACTGGAACCGCTCTGCGACCAGTATGAGCCGATCGAAAGGATTTATTTATACGCGTACCGGGAGGGCGCGTGGCGCCAGGTCGTGCTGCAGGTGGATGAGCGGGACGATGAAGGCGACTACTGGAACCTGGACAGCTCACCAGGACTCCTCGACGAGAATGACGAGATCGTTTTCATGAGCAACGAGCTCGGGAACCGGGTTCCAACGTCGAACTGGCTTGCAGGCACGGACGTCGACTTCCGGTACGAGGTAGAGGTGGCCGATCCGGTCGATCCCTTCGGCAAGGGCTGGGCTTACCTCTACCTGGCCGACGGAATCGAGCGGGACACCACCGACTATGTCGACTGGGACGGCTCCATCCTTCTGCTCGATACGGATGCTTTCCAGCAGGACTCGATGGAGGAGTACGGCCACGTGATCGACGGGATAATCATCAAGGAAGCCTGGGGCGGCGGCGGTTTCGACATAATAGATCGTGCGAAAATGAGGAACAAACTGCTCCCGTTCGGGAGCTGGGACACCGAAGAAGATATGGGCCTCGATTACAGGGGCCGATGGCCGCACATCGACCGCAACGTACGGTATATCTGCATGTACTGGATCTCGATGCTCGGCTTCGTGGACATGGCGAAAATAACCGCCTATATCTACCACTCTTACGCTGTGCAGCTGACGCATGTGCTGAAACCGATCATACCGTTCTCGATGTACGGCGTTAAGCACTACTTCGACTTCTCACCCGCAGTTACCGACGGCATCCATTACGACAACGGCGGCACTGATCCGAACGGCGATTACAACAAGGACTACATCGACGGCCTCGGCGGAGGAAACCCCAACGAACGGGAACCCGTCATGACCTGGTACGAGACCGACAGTCCCACCGCCGGATCCTGGCTTCTCATAACCGATCTCTCGGAACCGAACACGGATCGAACGATGCGCTACTACAACGACGGAGGGTATTCGGGCGGCGGCACCGGGGACGGCTGGGAGTGGGGTGAGAGCGGATACGAATTCCGCTGGCTATCCCCGGGGGAGGGTTTTATTAGCGAATCGTGGATGTACCTGCTGCCGGGCAGGACGGAGGCGGAGGGCCCTGCGGGTCCTGAGTTCGAGGAAGACTACTTCAACCGCCTCGAGATCAGCGGGCAAATACAGCTCCCGGATTCAGTGGGGGTCGCAACACCCTCCGGTGCGCCTGATGCACCGGCATCGAAGGATCTGTATGCAGCGCCGAATCCGTTCAATCCGAAAACCACGATATCATTCAACCTGCCCGGACCCGGCCGGGTCGACGTTCATCTCAGGATGTACGATCTCCGCGGGAATCTCGTGGACGTCCTGCTGGAAGGTGCCTCTCTCCCGCCAGGGCTACACGCTGTAACCTGGAACGGAACCAGCCGGGACGGCCGCCCCCTGCCGTCAGGCGTATATATTTCAGCGCTTGAGTTTGCGGGTTCACGCACCGATGGAAGGCTGGTGCTCTGCCGCTAGACCCCCGCTGGCGCGGATTGCGGCATATCTACGATTCTTCGGGTCGTCGACTTGAATCCGATCGTTTCATGTTATGTTCGGGATAAAGTTTCTGAATACAGTCCGGGCAGATGCCATGAGTGAATGTAGCGTCCGAGTGTTCCCTGATATACGCTTCCACCTGTTTCCAGTATCCCCTGTCGTCGCGGATGCTCTTGCAGGCTGAGCAGATCGGAATCAGGCCCCGCAGAGTTTTGACGCTCGCCAGGGCATCCTGCAGCTCATCGATCATCTTCTCCCTCTCCTCCTCCGCCCTTTTCCGCTCCGTGATATCCTGCATTATTCCTATGATACGCACGGGTTTTCCGGATGAATCGAACTCCGTTCTCCCCCACAGGTGGATCTGTTTGATCTCACTGGAGGACTGGTCGATGATCCGGTATTCGAGCTCGTGATCCCGATCCTGCACAGTTCGCGTGATATTTTCATCTGATATCACATGGATGTCATCTGGATGGATGAGTTCTGCGAAACCTTCAACTGTCGGCTCATACGTTGCCTTATCGAGTCCGAACAGCCGGTACATCTCGTCGGCCCAGACCACTTCGCCGCTATCCAGGTTCCACTCCCAGTATCCGATCCTGGCCACATGCTGGGCCCGGGCGAGCCCCAGCTCGCTTTTGCGCAACGCTTCAGCCGTCCGGGTTCGCACTATTATCCCGCTCAATGCCCTGGCGAAACCGTCCACCAGCGCTCTTTCTTCCCTGAGAAATGGCCCATCGAACGCATCGGGTTTTTTCTTCAGATAATGTATCTCGACGGATCCGACATTCTGTCCGGAGACTACAATATCCGAGGACAATTTCCATTTCGTCTCTTGGTAATTCTTCGTTCTGAACTCCCTGCCGTCGAAAATGATCCTGGCGCAGGTGTCGGCCGGATACTGCCAGGCGGGAGGGATAAGAGCCACTGCATCCGTCAGGATCCCGTGCAGATCTTTCGTGCTCTCAACAGCGAGGCGTGACAGACCGTAAAGACAGTTCAGCTCCTTGACTCTTTCACCCAGCTGGTGGGCCTGTCGCTGCTGTTTCTCCTCCAGGCTCTTCCGATCGGTAATATCGCGGATGATCATGATCACGCTGTTTACGCGTTCATCCACCAGGATGGGGCCGATGCTGGCCGAGTACCAGAGTTTCTCCCCCTGTGGGTTTGCAGCCTGATATTCGACCCAGCTAGACTTCGCCGTATCGAACACGCGTTTGATTGCAGATCTGACTTGCCTGTTGTAAGAACGGGGAATCCAGTCGAATATCGAGGTCCCGATCACATCGTCGAGTGATACTCCCTCGTAAAGTCTGTTCGTGAACAGCATCGTACCCTTATGATCCAGCTGCACGAAATAGTCGGGAGCATTCTCGGCGAACGAGCGGAACATCGCTTCGCTCGTGAGGATTCTCTGCTCCGCCATCTTGCGTTCGCTTATATCGATATATTGTTCAACGACCCGAAGCACTTCGCCACCGTTACCGAAGATGGGATAACCGTGCACTTCGTATGTCCGGGTATCGCCTTTTGAATCGATCCGGGTGCGCTCCAGCACTACCGCCCTTCCGGTGCGTCTAACCTCGTCGAAAGGGTTCTGCCGTCCCGGATTACCGATTGATTCGTCTTGAGGATCAGAAACCGGATTCCGGTTTAACCATTCCCGCAGATCCTCATCGAGTTGAGCAGCGGCGTTAGAGAGTAACACTTCCCCGTTCTCAGCGTCGAATACCAGGAGAGGACTGGGGAAGGAATCGAACATGCCGGCGAGAATCTCGCCCCGCAGAGTGTGATCCATTTCATTCCGACCGGAGCTGCGACCCACTTCTCCCTCCCTCGGTTTTCAGGCCAGTCGTAGAAAATTCATCCTGCTCGGACGAAGATTACGGTAGTTTAAAATATGAATGAGTTACGAAATTGTCAATATCCCGAACTACGAATAAACCGTTAAGGAACTGGCTCAGTATGTTTTTTAAATGGTAAGTCGCTGCGGGGTATGGTGCCGGAGACCGGAATCGAACCGGTACGGGACTATGTCCCGAGGGATTTTAAGTCCCTTGCGTCTGCCAATTCCGCCACTCCGGCGCCCGGTACTATCTGAGGAATGGAGGCGGCACCCGGATTCGAACCGGGGATGAGGGATTTGCAGTCCCCTGCCTTACCACTTGGCTATGCCGCCGGGAAATATTGGAGCGGGAAACGGGACTCGAACCCGCGACATCCACCTTGGCAAGGTGGTGCTCTACCAACTGAGCTATTCCCGCCCGATAACAGACCGCGTTTTTATCAAAGGGCACCCCGGGTGTCAAGGTTTTTTTCCGGCCGCCCTCAACCTTGCGGCCGCGGCTTCGGGAGAAACGGAATTCACGAAATATCCGTTGCCCCACTCGTAACCTGAAGCCCTTGACAGTCGCGGAAACAGCTCGATATGCCAGTGGAAAGCCCTGTCAAGCGCCGGTTCTCCCCGGACCGGGGCGCTGAAAAACAGCATGTTGGTGGATGGCTTTCCAAGACACCGGTCAAACATCGACAACACCACCCTGAGATGAGCACCGAGAGCTTTCAGCACGAAATCGTCGGAATTTTCGAACCGGGCTTCGTGGGAAGCGGGAACTATCCAGACCTCGAAAGGAAACCGCGAGGCGAAAGGCGCAAATGTCACGAAATCACCCGAATCGTAGATAATTCGGCTTGCCCCTGCCCTTTCCTCTCGGATCATATCACAGATAAGACAACTATCCTCTGCTCTCAAATATTCGAGCGAAGAATCTGCTTTTTCTTTCACCGGTCGCGGAATTACGGGAGAGGCAAGCACCTGCGCATGCGGGTGCGAAAGGGATGCCCCGGATCTCTCTCCCCGGTTTCTGAAGAGGAGCACGTGGGCTACACCCCGGACAGCTCCCAACGCCCTGGTTCTCTCGCGGTAAATCTCAAGCACCGCTTGCAGATCGGGCTCATCCATCTCCGAAAGGGTTGTTTCATGTTCAGGTGTTTCCACGACAACTTCGTGATAACCCTCAGGCTCAAGGGTCGTGAACAGCCTGTTCCGGCGATCAACTGTTGGATCAGCCTGGCCGGACTGCGCGGGTGCCACAGTAACCGCGTACATATTCGGCACAACCCTGATACGCCATCCGGGACCGTCCGGCAGGCTGTCAGGTTCTCTCAGAGCTTTGATCTCCGGAGGGGTAAGGTGCTCGAATCCCTCGCAGAAGGGGCACTGAAACGCACCCGCGCCTTTCATTTCGTGTGTGGGGAAATCGGTAGGTCTTCCGCTCCGGGAAGGGGATATGAATACCCATCTCTCCGTGAACGGATCTTTTCTCAGCTCGCTATCGTTCACGCCCTGCAAATCCGGCCGCGTAAGGACAGAATACCCCTTTTACTCAAGTATTCCTTCAACCGCCGGTTCCTCTCTGATGATGTTCTGTTTTCGTGATTCACTGAACTTGTCGAGCTTGAACATCACGACGGCAACCAGAAAAAGAAGTACCGCCAGAATCACCATCTGGCGGTACCCCGCGTGCTTCCTGTGGCCAGCATACCTTGGCTGGATCTGTATTCTTTTTCTCGCCATGGAACCCGCTTGCCAGGAAACGGGAGAGTTGTCGAATCACTCTCCCGGGGAACAGGCATCCCCTGTTATTTCTTTTCTTCTTCCTCCGTCGTTTCGGAAGCGGCTTCTTCTACAGCCTCGGGTTCGACTTCAGTCGCGGCTTCATCGGCCACAGCCTCCTCCTCCACCGGAGCCTCCTCAGCCACGGTTTCCTCTTCGGTTGCAGCTTCTTCCTCGACCGGAGCTTCCTCGGCTACAGCCTCCTCCTCCACCGGAGCCTCCTCAGCCACGGTTTCCTCTTCGGTTGCAG
>CAYMWF010000030.1:0-40421 GCA_964394085.1 uncultured Gemmatimonadota bacterium
CGTGACTCAGCCACGCCTCCGCGCGGTATCGGCGTAAAACACTGAAACCGCACGAGACTCCGGTGTTTCGCGACGAAATCTGGTGAGAAATGCGGGCCTAAGGGTCTTTATCCTCTATGCGACAGTTATGCGGTTTGAACGGACGCGGGCAGCCTTCATGGATATCGACAGGAAATACATTCTTCGCATTTCCGCCTTCCACCTCGAAAAGAACCATCTGGCCTTCCCATAGAAACCTGAATCCCGAACCGCTGATGGCGCGATAATTTACGCAAAATATCCTGCCGTCGTCGCGTCGTATCTTTCCGCGTCCGGTATTCTCGTTGAACTCACTGACTTTGCCGCAGGATTTACTTTTCATGCATCAATTTTACGTCACGAGCATTTCACGAGCACTTTTTTCGCACCGGGCATGCCGGCGAGCCCGAACGCCTTGACGCCTTCAGAAAGCGGATACACGTTTTCCACCATTTGATCAACGGGAATGCGACCGGATAATAACGTGTCAAGAGCGCGACCGAATGGACCGCAGCGGGAACCCCGAATCTCGATCTCTTTCACGACGGCGATTGCAAGATCGGCTTCCGTCGGCGTCCTCGCCGTGGTTTTCAATATTATCCGACCGCAGGGTTTGCAGAGTTGAATGGCAAGCTCCAGGCCGCCCGGACTCCCGGTGACATCGACGACCAGATCGAAGGCATCCACCGGCGTCGTGGATAGATCGAGTTTTTGCGCCGTGATCCCCAGAGATTCCAGGATACACAGCTTTCGGGCATGTTTTCCGAAGACGAGTAGATCCGGAATCCGCTCCGAGAGTACTAATGCGACCAGAAGACCGAGTTTCCCGTCGCCGAGCACAGCCACGTTGGAAATTCCGGCAAGGAGCTCCTGCTCTTCCAATCTGTGAGCCGCTGCGAGCGGCTCGACCAGGACCGCCGCATCATCACTTAATCTGTCAGGAACGATCCAAAGGTTTCGCTCGGGGAGAAGTATCTTTTCCGCCAGGGCGCCCTGGCGTGCGAGTATGCCCAGAACGGTTCTGTTCGGACAGTGCCGGTGCATTCCATTCAGGCACCAGCGGCATTCGTTGCATGAGCAATTGATCTCGCCCACTACCCTTTTGCCGATGAGCGATTTGTCGTCGGCTTCCTGAACGGTTCCGACGAACTCATGACCGGGAACACCGGAGAATCCCATATACCCCGAAGCCAGCTCGAGATCGGTTCTGCAGATGCCGCACATGCCGACCCTGATCAGGGCTTCCCCCGGAACACGTTCCGGTTCGGGGAGTTCGCGTAGAGCGATGCTGTTTCCATCTATGAAAATAGCCTTCAATCCTCATCCCTCCCGTCGGGTTCCCGTGCGGGGAAGCGACCGGATACGCTCCTGAGCCGGGCGACACTTTCGCAGATCGTTTCCCAGGCGGCACGCGGGTTCTCGCAAGCAAGGCCGTCCATATGCGCGCATGCGCCGTATCCCCAGAAGGCTGCGTCTTCAATACCGTGCTCTACCGCTTGCTCAAGGCCTTCGACGATATCCCTCTCCGTTCCGGCAGGAAGTTTGAAAGCCTGAAGCCAGAGTTGGGCGTCGATTTCGTAATCGCGGGCAAGAGTGACAAGTCTTCGTACCGTGTCGATGAAAAAGCCGTTCCGCGGCTGCTCGAAAGCTATCCAGTACGGATCGGTGGAAATAGTATCGACATCCGGCATCGATGCTATGCGTTTCCAGTCGCCGATCCCGCCCCTGAAATCTTCGAACGGCAGAAGGCAGATCGTATTGGTGCATGAAGCCGACCGCACATCGGCAAGAAAGGGCTCCAGGAATTCAGCTACCAGACCGGTCCTGAATCCCGCCACCGATTCGGTCACTTCTTTCGGCATCCCTTCACCGGTGGAGTCCAGAAATTTCTTTCGGCATGTTTCGCATCTACAGCTCCATGTTTCCGGCTGCTCGTTATGCCAGTTTTCAGCACGGAAGTGAGGTTCATCCCAGAAAATTCCATCGGTGCCGGTGGATAAAGCCGTATCGAGCCATTGCCTGATTTTTTCTGCGAAGATCGGGTGGGCGAAGCAGAGGGCGGGTAGTCTGCGCCCATGATTGTCCACCTGACATGCTTCGGGATATTCGGAAACCCATCGACTGTATGGCTCTCCGCCGAAGGTGTTTCCGACGCCCCAGGGATCCAGCAGCACTTCGAGACCGGCATCGCGGCTGCATTTTACAACCTCCGTCATGGTGCGGGGGGAGTAGAATTCCAGGTCGAATTCAGACATGGTGTGCACCACATAGGTAAAACCCGCCGCCGCCATCGCTGTCATATCCCTCGCTACGTGGTCAATGAACCTGCTGCCGAAATAGCTGGCGCCCGCTTTTTTAAGGTTGCCCATTTTTTCAATCAACCTCCGCATGTCGATCAGGTTTGCCGGGTTTTTCGCCTGTTCGTTGTTTCCCGTATTTTAAAAGAAAGGGGACGCCTGGGCGCCCCCTTTCGGTTCTATCGGTATTTCTCCGATGAAGATCAGTTTACGAGGTCCAGGTAGAAGCTGTCCGAATCGTATGCGGTGTCGGGCAGCTGTCCTACGGTCGTATCCACGAAGACAGTCATTTCGTTAGCTGTACCCGGAATAGCGACAGTGATCGTACCCTGTCCCGTGTAATTCGCGGGGATGGTGTAGTCATTCACGATGATCTTGCGCAAGTGCGCATCAGTAGCCGGAGCGTCGATTTCGAGCCAGAGGTCGAAGACCACCGGGTCATCGGTCAGGTTGCTGACCTCGACGGTCCAGGACACGCTGCCGCCGATTGTGCCGACGGATGGCGGGTCGATGTTCGTGACGGTAAGGATCTGGGTGCCGGAGTCTGTGATGTCAGCGTCGCTTCGCGGCTGGAGCTTGAAATTCCCGTAGGAATACATCACGATACCGGCCACATCTTTTTCATCGCCGATAGCGGGAACGTATCCGTAGCCGGCATAATCGTCCACGATACATTCACCTGAGCCGTCGTCCGTTTTCCATTCACCGTACTGGTTCATGGTATCCGTCACGGTTGTCTCGGTGGTCTGGACGAGCACGCCCTCCAGCGATTCTTCGCCGGGGATGTCGCCGGTCAGGATGTCATATGCGACCATATCGTAGCCGTTATCCAGGATCGTGATACAGTTCGTGGTATCGGAAGCGGCATTGGAAGCATTGATCTCGGTTTCACCGTAGTATTCATCCACGAGTCCCGCGATCGAGACATAGTCTCCTTCAACCACCGTCGGATTTGCATAATAGGAGTAGACCTTTATGCCTTCCCAGGGAGCGGCGCTGGCGTCGTCGGCGATGTAGAAGGTGTGGTCGTTGTATATCCCGTTTCCGGCGCTGACGTAGCCGGTTACATTCACGGGAAGATCTTCGTAATTTGAAGCTCCGCCCGCTGTAGTATCACTCTGGATGGTAAAGATGGTCTCGAAGGTGCCGACCAGGTAGTGATAGGTGCCGGTTTCGATCTGGTGGCCGTATGTATCCTCTGTATAAACGTAAAAGTCTACATATGTATCGGCGACCTGTCCCGGGATCTCGGCGAGATAGATATCGCCGCCGGTATACGTCATGGTCAAGGGTGTCCAGTTTGCGCCTCCGTCGATCGAGTAGTAAGTCTCGGCTACGGAGATGCCGACATCATCCGTGATGTAGGCGCGCACACCCACGGCCTCGGCTGCTTCAGGCGAGCAGGGAGCATAACCGACCCCGTAGATATCGGGGGGCATATCGGATATGGCGCCGCTGCCAGGGGTTCCGGGAGCATCGATAATCCAGCTCCCGCCTGCGAAGGAGAGATCCTCGCTGGTTTCATCGTGGCCGGTAATGCCGTTGCCGCCTGTCTGAGTTTCGCCGTATTCCTCTTCCGGTGCGGCGCGCTGAGCTGTATTATCGGAGCTGTGCGGTGTGTCATCACCGTCGTTGTCGGTATTGACTACGGTCTGATCGAGCACCGCGGTATCGTCGGCGTAAGTTGTGGGATCGGTATCCCCATCGGGACCGTCTTTTGCGACGCCTGTTTTATCTATAGCCTCATTCTTGTCACCCCAGACGACATAGTCGACATCCTGTACCAGATCCGTGGCTCCGTCCCAGAAGAACAGGACGACGCTCTCTCCGCTGTTCGTCAATCCGGGGCTCGAACCGATACCGCCCGCACCCGCGTCGAGCATGTCGGGAATCTCGTCGGTGCCGCCGCTGTCGTCGACCAGCTCATAGTCGGGGATGACTCCCGGGAAAATACCGCTGAAATCAAGATCGTCCTGAACCGAGATTACCTGGTATTCTCCGGCGTCGATGGTGGCGCCGACAGGGAACTGAGCCATGAAATCCTGGTAGTAGCCGGTATCGGAGCCGTCGACGATATTCACGTAATCGTTGTCATTGTTATAGATATAGTCGGCGAGGTAATAGTTGGTGAGGTCGATGGTACCGCCTGTCGGATTGTAAATCTCGACAAATTCTCCGTTTGTAGGAGTTACGCAGAATTCGGTAATCAGAATGTGATCAGCGCCCGTTGCGAGCCCTGCGATAAATAGAATTGATACAAGTGCGATCAACCCGTTCTTCATTTTTTCTCCTCCATTCATTTCGAGTCAGATTCGGTCCCGTCTGCATGAAAAATGGACCTTCAGATGTTGTAAGTTACGCACCTCCTTTTTCCTTATTACCGCGGGGAGAATTCCCCCCCCCCCTCGGATCTGATGTTGCACAAAGGTTATAATCTGAAAAAGAATTTAGGTCTCTGTCGGTTCTATACCAGTGTTTAATATCGATTTTAAAAGAAATGTTTCAGGCGTTACGACGAAAGCTCCCCTTTTCGCATAAAAAGGGGAAAATATAGTATATCATGGATGCCGGGCTTCGCCAACCGAAAAGGATTGATTCGAGCTGAAATCAGGAGAAAATCATATATCGAAGAGGGCTGAAGATGGTTTGAAAGTGCAGTTCATGTTACGGAACCGGCGCTGGTCGAATCATGTAAGCGGAAATTGATTCAGGAGGAGGATCCGAAATCGATTTCGTCGCGGTATGGACGACTCATCAGGAGACGCAGGGTATCGCTGATGCTCATTCCACGGTAGAGCACCGAATATATCGAATCTGTAATCGGCATCTCCACACCGTGCCGTTCGGCTAGCATGTGGACGGAATAGGTGGTTTTTACACCTTCCGCGACTTCGGTCATGCTTGAAAGGATACCTTCGAGGGTTTCTCCTTTTCCCAGTCTGTACCCCACGTGATGGTTTCGGGAGAGCGGACTCGCACAGGTGGCGATCAGGTCGCCGATCCCGCTGAGACCGCTGAAAGTGAGCGGGTTCGCACCCAGAGCAACCCCCAGGCGGGAGATCTCGGCAATCCCCCTGGTCATCAGAGCGGCTTTCGAGTTGTCACCGAATCCAAGCCCTCGCGCCATGCCTGCAGCCAGAGCCACGATATTTTTGAGTGCACCGCCGATTTCTGCCCCGACGGGATCGTTACTCCCGTAAACCTTGAAAAGAGGTGAACTGAGGAGTTCCTGGCTCATTTTAACAACTTCTTCGAATCGGGAAGCGACGACCGTAGCTGTCGGCTGTTGCTCCTGGATCTCCTTGGCCAGGTTAGGTCCGGAGAGTACACCCGTTTTTTTGCAGCAGGTTTCCTGGGCCAGGATTTCAGTCATCCTGTAGAGCCCTTCCCCCTCGATCCCCTTGGTGCCGTGGATTATAACCTGCTCGCCATTTAGGTATTCCCCGGCTTTTACCGCAACTTCCCTGAAAACAGAGGAAGGGATGACCAGGAGCACCATCTTTGCTTCGGAAATGGTTTCCTCGAGATCTCCGGATGCAATCAGGTTCTTCGGAAGCTTGATTTCACCTGTGCACTTTTTATGTGTATGAAGCTTGTTGATCTCGTCTATGGGTTCTGTCTCGTAGTGCCATTGATATACATCCACGCCGTTTCTGGCCAGCAGCCATGACAGAGTGGAGCCCCACATGCCCCCTCCGATGACACCTACCCTGTTATGAAGCATTTCTGATCTCCTTGGAATCAGTTTCGATATCATACCCCGATAGCCGGTTGCTGTAGAAATAGATGATTTCCGGTTTGTTGATTCTTATTAAATCGTCGGATACGGTCAGCGCCGGATCCCTGTCGAAATAATTGAGAAGGCGTGCCGCGTGCCGGAAAGCCGCCTGCGGCCGTACCGTTCTGAGAGTTGGATCCAGTTTGAGGATATTTTGTTTTTCCATTGAGAGCAGGGCGGTCAATACCGCATCGAGGGTTGGAATAACGTCTTTGGTCAGAAAGGTGCGCTCGCCCGGATCGGTTCGAAGCAGCTGGAACAGGCTGAGTTCCGGGAAACGTTTCCTCATCAGCTTGAACAGAGTATAGCAGAACAGGTGCGTGGAAAGGATTACGTTGTTTTTCATGAATGTCCCGGCGATGGTTCTGCCCATCTCCCTGGTGTATTCCGCGTCCCTGCTCGGAATGTGGACCGGTCTGCCGTCAAGCTGGACATATCGCCGGATATCTATCGAGCGCCCCCTGGGATCCACCGATACTCCGTTATCCCCTATCCTGTTTCCGAAAGGATCGAGCGGTTCCCCGATGTATACATGGATAGTGGAGTTGAAACGCATAATCTTCTTTATGAACTTGAGAACCTGTGCCGGACGGGAAGATTCATCGTCTTCGATAATGTACCGTGCTTTACCTATGGCTTTCAGGCTTTCCGATATAAGGGTTTCAGCCTCCAGTACCATATGATATGAAAGATTGCATGGAAAAATATAGATATTCGGATTCTGTTTCTCGTCAATCAGGTTGTTGATGTAAGCCTGGAGACCGGTGCCCAGGAGTCCAAGCTTCAACTTTTCCTCGATGCCCCCTGACCTGTTTCTTGTTCCACCCGGAAAGAAAAGCGAGTGACGTCCCAGTTCTATGGCTCTTGTGGAGTATTCTTTCAGAATTTTCTTATACAGCAGGTCTGTTTTTTTCCTGTCTACTTTGTATGCTCCGAGATTGTTCATGAAAAACCCGAGAGCGCGACTCGTGAACAGGTTGATTCCTGCGCCGTATATGAATGGCGGCAAACCCAGGTCGAAGATGGTCCACCCCAGTACTATCGAGTCCATGTTGCTGATATGGGTCGGCGCCAGGATAACCGTGCCCTTTTGCGCCAGCTTCTGCATCAATGCGACATTACCTCGAACCTTTAAGAAACTTGTAAGGTCCGGCCTGGCGAGCAGGCCTTTAACTGCGTCCTTCAGCGATAAGGGGTAGAGCAGCACCTGGAGCAGGCGCGGCACCAGGGTAGTGGAAAACCGGTAAACAAGAAGATCGAAATTTCCGTCGATCTCCGTAAGGTATCTATCAGTCACCCTTTCCAGGATACCCATGATTTCATGATCATCGCCTGTTTGAAGGCGTCTGCGCGCCGAATTCCAGAACTGGATGTCCGCCGTGGTTATCTTGGAAGGTTTCGATTGTTTCAGCCGGTGCAGTTCGTGGTAAATCGCCGAATTCAGTATTACCTGGAGAGATGCTGATTCGCCGTTTTTTCTGTTCGACCAGAGTTCATCGACAATCCGCTTTCTGACTACCGGCACGGGAGAGTCTTTTACGATTGCTTTCAAGCTTTCCATTCGGGAAACCTCACGACGGTTGTTGGAAATGTGAAGCCAGAAGGTCTGAATGCAATAATTTACCTTGATGGAGTACCGATTTGATTTACCCTGAACCGGTTATGTTACGAAAAGGAGGAGCGGGAGATTATTTCATCAAATTGTATACAACCAATTCGCCTGAGGGGGTAAGCCTGTAGGCGGATAACTTGCCGGCCTTTTTGATAGTTTTGACATATTTCTTTTTTTTGAGGTAAATCAACGATGCTGCAGCGTTTGCCAGTCTGATGCCGTGGTTTTTTAACGCAGCATTCGCCTCTGATGTCATGAAGGCGTTTCGGAACGAGTTTTTCTGGATGAAATAGCCAGCCGTCAGTATAGAGCCGGTTTGGGACAGGTGACCGAAACTGTCCAGCCATTCGGAAAAATCTTCAGGTACATCTATGGAAATCTCTCCCCGGGGCTCCGGTTTCTTTTTGGGAAGCTCCTTCAGTCCCCCCGGCCGCATGCTGTTTGTAATTCTTTTGACCTGTGTGATCTGCGTCTTGGGAGTTCCCGGCCCTGTCGTGGTCATTGTCAGTCCTTCCTTTTTCAGAAGGGTGATCAACCCGGGCAGCGCCGTTAGCTGGCGCTCAACGAAATCGCGGCTTCCTTCGAATTCGATCTCGCCGGTTTTCAAGTTGATTTTGAATTTCGTTTCGTCCGCCATACTTCCGATCTCCGTGGTTCATACCATTATTCAAACAGTATAATCAGAATATCCGATAAAAGGTGATTTCTCATTCACGCCCATCTAATAAGGGGTTCCAGAGTTTCGTTCGATCCTATCAGACAGTTCAATATATACATACATATATAGGTATAAGGTTAAAGAATCCTAGTCAAGTAATAATAATTATCGGGATTGATCTCTCGAGCGGCTAAATGATTATATAAAACGCCGTGTCATCTTTTCAGTAATTCTTCGATCCGCGATATACCACCGTGAGTGAGGCGCGATTTGATTTCTTTTTCTGTTTTCTTCACGGTGATTATGAAGTTTCGGCTCTTCATATCTTCGATCAGCGGGTCTGGATCATCGATAGTGATACCGGCTGAGGCGAGCATGTTTTGCGTTTCCTGGATATCGAAAACTTCAACCCTGGAGCCGCTCTGAACAAAAAACGCGGTAAGAAGAAACAGGTCACAAGTCTCGCCATCGGGGGGGAACATCTCGAACCAGTCTTCGTAACGTCCTGGAATATTAGCGTATTTTACTGGTCTTGACATGCGTGGAACGTGATCGTCCTGTGCCTTTTTCATCTCTGGGATCCGGTTTTTCTTCTGATTGTCCGAGCCGACCTTCAATGCAGTGGTTTCTGCGGTTTGTCCGGATGGATGACGTGAATTGCCCGGGTGGTGAGCCTGTCGCGGGCCTCTCACGGGTTTGACCGACCTGGAGATTCGGAATTTGCAGGCATAATCCTGGGAGGTTTCCATTTTGCAGGTCTGGTTGTTTCCAGGGGATTTGATCAGGTCTGTATGCTCATTCTTTCGTACAGCCGATTCTGATATTGTTATATCGTGATTTTCCGGCTGCCGGACGGGTGCTGCGGATTCCGCACGTTTTCGAACAAACTGCGGTTGAACCTCCAGAGACCCGGTTTTTTCAGGTACATGCCCGGGTTCGGATAATTGTTTTAATATAGATCCAAGATCTTTTATTTTATCTTCAACGAAAGCCCGGGAGCCCGTGATTTCGAATTTTCCTTCAGACAAACCTATCAATATTTTCGCCCTCTCCGACATTCGTCTCTCCTTGCTCCGGCGATATTAATTACTTATATAGTTCTAACCATCTCCGCTGCTGACACAGAGATGATAGGAACAGATGAACAGGTAACAATAGTTTTCGATTCTGCTATTGCTGTAATACCGGGAATGTATCAAGGCGGCAGGATAATTTGTCCTGTTCTAACCCATTACTCATTCACGATAAGAAACAGTTCACTTGCCGGCATTCTATCATATTGCCAAAAACTGTCAAGGGTAAGTTCCCGAGCCTCTTGTGCAACTGCGCAAAAAGAGATTAGAGCCGGTTTTGTCGCCACTGCGATATGACTATGGTCAATTCAGTCATTTCCGCTTTGATCCTTTCCCGAAGGGGGATTCTTGTTTCAGCGATTCGGGCGGATCGGGTTTAATGCGGGAGGATGTTCCCTGCCGGCCACGAGGCTGAGCACCTGGACCGAACCGCAACTCGTGTATTAGGTTGTGTCCTGATTATGAATAAAGTAAATTGCCCTTGTAGTTCAGAGGCGGATACCTGGTAGATACGGGTTACCGCCGCACGTGTTTTCAGGTGGAATCCGGAGAGCATGGGATCGATGAGGAGCGCCGCAGGCGTCCTCCCATTTAGCGCTGCGGAGATCGTAAGCAACAGCTATGAAATTGAAAGCTGACAGGCTGGGGTGGCTCATACACAGGATTAAGGCTATGAGTCCGGAGGAGATCTCCGTAAGGGCCGGCCGAATCCTGCTTGCTCCCGTTGAACGGTACGCCGCCCTGCGCATGCGGAAGGATTCGTACGGAGAGGAGAGTCTGCGACAGTTTCCCGCAAGGAACCTCCCCGAGCCTGAATCGTTCAGCCGCGCCCCTTTCGTTGAACCGCTTTCGGGTGGGGAGCTGATCGATGTTTACGACAGGATGTTTCCAGGCAGGAGACAAGAGGCCGTCGACACGGGAAACAGGTTCCTGTCTGAAGCCCCGCCCGTTTTCACATCCGGGCCTGCATGGGAAAAAGGCAGTCCGCCGACCTGGCTGCGGGATCCAGCTTCGGGTGGTGTCTGGCCGCAGAGATTCTACTCTTCATATGATCCATATGATACCGCATATGGTCCGCCCAAGGATCTCTGGGAATATAACCGGCACCAGCATCTGCCCGCACTCGCTCGAGCGTTCCGCCTCAGCGGCGACACATCGTATGCTGACGAAATCTCCGCTCAGATCGAGATATGGCTCGATCAGAATCCGCCTCTTACCGGTATGAACTGGTACAGCCCCATGGAACCGGCACTCAGGATCATATCCTGGGTTTCTGTTCTTCACCTTCTCGATCCTGACGGGTTTCCCGACCCGTTCCTAAGGATGAGACTGTTGAGAGCGATCGTTCTGCAGGCGGCTTTTATCGCCGGACGACTGTCGCCGGACTCTTCGGCGAATAATCATTTGATTGCGGAGGCGGCCGGTCTGGTGGTTGCGGGCGCCGCGTTCAACCGGGAAGGCGCCGCCGCCGACTGGTTCGACAAAGGTCTGTCGGTGCTCGACAGGGAGGCGCTGCTCCAGATTCTGCCGGACGGCACTCCCGCAGAGCAGGCTTTCGGCTATGCTCCATTCATCTCCGACCTTTTCGTCGTCGCTTCAGCCGCGGCTGAGCAGATCGGAGCCTCTCTGGCTCCGGAAGCCATGAACAGGCTTTATATGATGAGCCGGTTTCTTACGATCATGTCAGGATTCCCCGGAGGTACTCCCCATGTAGGTGATTCGGATGATGCCAGGGTGATCGATTTTTCGGGCGGTAAAGATGACCGGTTCCTTGCCTCGCGGGTTGCGGTCGCCTGCCTTCTCGGAGACCCCGGCCTTATTCCGCTTGATGTTTTACCCGATGAAAGAGCGTTCTGGCTGCTCGGACCATCCAGGGCGCTCTCGCCCGAGATGCGAAAACCGCGCGACGGGCGCAGTGACAAAGCCGTGGAGGTGACAGAGGGAGCAACGAAACACTTTTCAGGCGGAGGGGGCGCCGTCTCCGATACGTCGACCCGTGACCCTTCGGTGTGTGTGGATGCCACTACTTTTCCCGACGGCGGTTACTACATTCTTCGGAATCGGAAAATATCCGTTATCATGGATGCCGGCCCCCTGGGTTACGGTCCTCTTGCGGCTCATGGACACGCGGACTGCCTTTCGATTATCGTTTCGGCGTTCGGCCGCCGGATCCTGGATGATCCGGGAACATTCCGATACCATGGAGATGCGGACCTCAGGGAGGTTCTCAGAGCGACGGCCGCTCACAACACGCTGACACTGGACGATCGCAGCCAGTCGATCCCCGCCGGCCTTTTCATCTGGACGAAGAAAGCTGAGCCAGGGGTGGTTTCCCTGCAGCAGCATGGCGAGATCCGGTGGCTTACCGCTGAGCACAACGGCTATTTCCCGGTCGTTCACAGGCGAACAACCTTGCTTGTCGCGGGGACATTCTGTGTTGTTTCGGATTCATTGAGGAGTGTCGAATCCCCTGCAGGTTCCGGTGTCATGCAGGGTTTCGTCAACTGGCAGTTCGCGGACGGGATTGAACTGGAAAGTTACAAAAGGAATACGTGGATCGCAGGCACAGACTCGGGAGAATCGCTGCTTCTGGCGTCTTTCTCATCCCCGGCTACAACAGCGGCGGAGGGTGAGGGACGGGTTTCTCCCTCTTTCGGCCTGGCTCTCCGGGCTCCAAGACTGCGGGTGGGTTTCGATTTTAATACTGAAAAGGTGTTCTCCACTCATATGTTGTTGGTGCCGATTCGAAACTCCGGATCCATAGAGACTCCTGAAATCATCCGACTCGACGAGAGTTCGTCGGATCGGCAGGAAGTAGTTTTCCGTTTTTCGGCGGATGGGAAGGAATGGATACTGACCGAAAGCGACGATTCCCCCGGGAGATCCTATTCGGTCCGGTCCGGCGGGACGGAATGGGGCTTCATGGAGGATGAAACAGGCTGTCTCATGGCGGTTCGGGAGGATATGGAACGATGACACAAAAAAGGAAAGTGCTGCTCATCGGTCCTACATCACCCCCGTTCGGCGGGCTTGAAACATATATAGAGACTCTTCTCGATTCTTCATTGAAGGACCATTTCAGAATAATACATCTGAATACAAGGAAAAAACTACGCCAGGCTTCATCGAAGGGCAGATTCGACCTGTTCAACGCCGCCTACGGGCTGTGGCCCTTTCTGAAGCTGATTTTACTTATTATCGCGCATCGGCCTGCGGTCCTGCATATCCCGATTACCAGCACATCATCCGGCTTTTTCAGGGACGGAATATTCCTTCGGGCCGCCCGGCCGTTCGTGCCGGTAATACTCGGTCACGTCCACGGCGGGGATTTTGATCTTTTTGTTCGTACCGCAAGCGCCCGGAAAAGGAAATTCATCGATAGAACCCTGGAAATTCCCGATATCATCATCGCGCTCTCGGGTTACTGGCGCTCCTTTATGGAAAAGATGGGAGTCAAGACTGCTGTTGAAGTGCTTGCGAACGGAATCCCCGGCTCATTCATTGAAGCCTTCAACCGGAAAGCTCCACCGGCCCGGCCCGCAAGCGGCGATGAAAGCGGGAGAAGCGGAAAGCCGGTCACCATCCTCTTTTTCGGGAGCATCGGCCATCGAAAAGGGGTCTTCGACCTTCTTCATGCAGCTTCACTGATTGTAAAAGACGGTAAAACAAATACCAGGTTCCAGTTTATCGGCAGCGAGGAGCGGCCCGGGGAAATAAAAAAGTTCAACAAGCTTCGCGCGGAGCTTTCACTGCACGGTGTCACCGAGCTGCTGGCTCCCCGGTTCGGCGAGAAAAAGGTGCAGTCTTTCAGGGAAGCTGATATATTCGTGCTACCTACAATGAATGATGCCTTGCCCATCGCACTGCTCGAAGCGCTTGCAGCCCGTTTACCAGTGGTGACGACACCAGTAGGAGGAATCCCGGAAATAGTAACGCATGGTGAGAACGCCCTGGTTGTAGAGCCGGGGAAACCGGATGAACTCGCCAGGGCTTTGTCGGAATTGATAGATGACCCGGAAAGGCGGAGCCGGATGGGTGACGCCAACAGGAAGCTGGCGGTGGAGCGATACTGCTTCGATTTGATTCTACCCGAGCTGGAACGCCTTTATAATTGCAGCGGCCGGGTGCCGTGAGATATGAAACGGATTTTTTCGCCGGCAAGGCGGCGTGCTTACCGGCGAATGTTCAAGAAAGAGAAATTAAACAGCAACCACCGGGAAAGAGATAGATTAATTGTCGAATATATTAGGGATTTCAGCATATTACCACGATAGTGCAGCCTGCCTGCTCCGTGAGGGTAAGATTCTGGCTGCCGCCCAGGAGGAACGTTTCTCCAGGTTGAAGCACGATCCGTCCTTCCCGGCGCAGGCGATGCGATACTGCCTTGAAGAAGGTGGAATTTCAGGCAAAGATCTCGATCTTGTCGTTTTTTACGATAAACCGTTTCTGAAGTTCGAGCGGATTCTCGAAACTTTCATGGCTTTCGCTCCCAGAGGTATTACGCCTTTTATAAGGTCGATGCCGCTCTGGCTGAAAAAGAAACTCTGGATGAAAGACCAGATCAGGGATGAACTCGATTCCGAGGTCCAGATTCTGTTCCCCGAGCACCACGAATCGCACGCAGCCTCGGCATTTTTCCCGTCCCCTTTCAAGGAAGCCGCGATCCTCACGATGGACGGTGTCGGTGAATGGGTGACGACAAGTTTCGGCACGGGCCGGGACAACCATCTGGAGATCCACTCGGATATCCACTTCCCGCACTCAATCGGCCTGCTCTACTCTGCGTTCACCTACTATACCGGCTTCAGGGTGAATTCGGGTGAATACAAGCTCATGGGTCTCGCCCCGTACGGCGAACCGGTATACAGTGACCTGATTCTGGACAAAATTATCGATTTGAAAGATGACGGTTCCTTCAGGCTCGATTTGTCTTATTTCAACTATTGCACCGGGTTGACAATGACTTCCCGCCGCTTTCACAACCAGTTCGGCGGCCCGCCGCGCAAGCCGGAATCCAAGATCACCAAACGCCACATGGATCTTGCCCGTTCGATACAGGCGGTAACCGAGGAGGTCATCCTGAGGATGACCCGGCACGTGTTTCACGAGACGGGGATGAAAAACCTCGTTCTCGCAGGCGGCGTCGCACTCAACTGCGTCGGAAACGGGAGGATTCTCCGCGAAGGTCCGTTCGATGATCTTTGGATTCAGCCGGCGGCCGGGGATGCCGGGGGTGCTCTCGGGGCGGCATTATTCGCGTATCATCAGTATCTCGGCAACGAACGGCGGTCCGACGGAAGCCGCGATTCCCAGGGAGCTTCCTACCTGGGTCCATCCTTTAAGGTTGACGTCCTGCGAAAATTTCTCGAGGAGCGGAAGGCCCCGTACAGGGAAATCAGCGAAGATGAGCTTCCTTCCGTAGTGGCGGATCTAATCGCCGGGGAAAACGTGATCGGATGGTTCCAGGGGCGTATGGAATTCGGTCCGAGAGCCCTGGGAGCACGGTCGATAATCGGCGATCCCCGTTCGCCGGAAATGCAGGAGAGGATGAATCTGAAAATCAAGTTCAGGGAAAGCTTCAGGCCATTCGCTCCATCGGTGCTCGAAGAGGAGGCTGCGGAATACTTCGCCCTGGATCGACCGAGTCCTTACATGCTTCTTGTCGCTCCCGTGCATGACTCGAAACGTCGACGTCTCTCCGCCGCGGAAGATCGGAGTTCCGGGTTCGAAGCGCTGAAAACGGTTCGTTCTGAAATACCGGCGGTAACTCACGTGGATCATTCAGCCCGTGTACAGACGGTCCGTTTCGAAGATAATCCGCTGTATCACAAGCTGATCAGAGCATTCAAAGACAGGCACGGCTGTCCTCTCGTGGTAAATACTTCGTTCAACGTGAGAGGCGAGCCGATAGTCTGTACTCCCGAAAACGCGTTTGACTGTTTTTTGAAAACCGGTATGGATTACCTTGTTCTCGGTCCTTTCCTGATAGATAAAAAGGAGATGCAGGTTTGAGTGGCGGTATTTTCCGGCGTGAAAAAGCCGGTAAGGGTATGCTGAGGCAATTCGGATTCCTCGTCGGGGGGATCTTCGGCGTCATCGGGGTGGTTCTTTTGTTGCGCGACCGTGATCCGGCTCCGTATTTCCTGATTATCGCCGCGGCCCTGATTCTTCCGGCCGCTATTCTGCCGGGGCTTCTGCGACCGGTCCATTTTGTCTGGATGACCATCGCAGAGATTATGGGATGGGTAATGACCCGTGTTATACTTATCCTGCTTTTTTTTCTTGTAATTACGCCGATAAGCCTGGTTTCCAGGTTGTTCGGATCAAAATATCTCGACCTGGATTTTGGCGAACCCCGGAGTTCATACTGGTCCCGGCGGACGAAAAGCGAATTGCGACAATCTGATTATGAACGGCAATTTTGAAGTTTAAACCGAAAGGAGGCACGGTATGCCTCGATTATCCGTTCTTTCTGAATTCTGGTATTTTTTAAGGACAAGGAAAAAATGGTGGATTACCCCAATAGTACTCACTCTCCTCTTTCTGGCCGCACTCGTGGTGCTTACCGAAGGAACCGCAGTGGCCCCTTTCATCTATACTCTGTTTTAATCTGAAAGAGTGCGAGGACAGTGCTGGAAAAGGAGGTAAAGTTTTTCGGAAGGAATCTCCTGAGGAGAGGCCGCCTCGATTTCCGCTTGCCCGAAAGCATCATCCGTCTGGAGCGTCAGTCCCGGGAAGAGATCGAATCTTTTCAACTCCGGCGACTCCTTGACCTGGTCGATTTCGCCAGGGAAAAAGTGTCTGGATATCGTGAACTCTACACCGATATAGACATTCCCGGGGACAGCTTGAAAAATGCGCTGTCGGTGATTCCCGTCCTCGACAGGCACGAAATAGCAGCCAGGAACAAGCAGTTTATCGCCCGGATTCCCTCCCGGTTGTTCGGTATCCGAACCCGGACGAGCGGATCAACCGGCTCGCCCCTTCTGGTCGCCCGCTCCCTGGCCAGCATTTCTCTCGAGCATGCTTTCATCCGCCGCATATGGCGCTGGGCCGGCTTCGAAAAAGGAAAACCGCGGGCTACGATCAGGGGGGACATGATAATACCGGCCGACAGAAGAAAACCGCCATTCTGGTTTTACAACAGGTGGGAGAACCAGCTCATAATGTCTTCGTATCACCTGTCGACGGATAACTTTCCGGCCTACCTCGATGCTCTCCGCCGCTTCCGGCCGAGATTCCTCCAGGGATATCCTTCGTCGATTTTTCCGCTTGCGAACTGGCTTCTCGAAAACGGGGGAAAGCCGTTCAGCCTTGATGCGGTGCTCACTTCATCCGAAACCGTGACCGGCAGGTTCATAGAGACCGTGAAGGCAGCCTTCGGATGTCAGGTGTTCGACTACTACGGTCTGGCTGAGAGATGCGTAATGATCGGAACCTGCGAGAAAGGAACATACCACCAGTTCCCCGGTTACGGCATCGCGGAGTATCATCCGGCGGAGGGGGCGCCCGGCCTTTCAGAAATCACAGCCACGGGTTTTATTGACAGGGCTATGCCTTTTATAAGGTACCGAACGGGCGATCTGGTCGAATACGATCCGTCTGATTCATGCCCATGCGGCAGATTGTTTCCCGTGGTAAGGAGGGTTCTCGGAAGGGATGATGATCACATTATCACCGCGTCCGGCGCCCGCGTCGGCAGAATAGACCATATTTTCAAAGGGGATTTTCCGATAATAGAAGCCCAGGTGGTGCAGGAGGAGCCTGGCGCTCTGTTGATCAGCCTGGTTCCTTCCCGGAGATTTACGAACAGGCATCGGCGATCTCTGGAAGAAAAGTGCATTCGTCTGCTCGGCAGGGATATGAAGATCGAAATCCGGGAGGTTCCCTTTATCGAGCGCGGCAGCCATGGTAAGTTTAAAGCCGTAGTATCACGAATCGAACCGGATCACGCCGCCGGAATCCGAAGGACGGAGCATTAAATGGATCCCAGAAGGGTTGCCGTATCCTACAATCCCGGATCCGCCTATCCGGTCGATCCGCCTTTTCATCCCGGAACAGCATACCCCGAATATCCCTTCGGAGTCGATGCCGTATCCCGCGGCTCAAATGACGCGTACGCAGGGGTGCGGCATTCGCTGGCATTGCTGGGGCTCGACCGCGAAGCCTTCGACACACCGGCATGGAATCCCCTGTCATTCCTGATTCGTCCGGGAGGCAGCGTCGTCATCAAACCGAATATGGTGCGCGACTGGCACGATGAAGATCCATCCCTGGACCCGCTCCTTACCACTCACGGCTCGGTGATTCGGGCTGTTCTCGATTATACGGTGATAGCCCTGGGAGGATCCGGCAGCATCATTATCGCGGACTCCTGTCAGAACGATGCGAACCACAAGCGGCTTGTAGATCTACTGCACCTGAACTCGTTCGTTTCGTTTTTGAGTTCCCGAACTGATATTCATTTCGAGATCAGGGATCTCAGGCCGGAGCGGGTGGATAAGATCGAAGGGCTCATTGTAAAAAGGCATACCCTCCCCGGTGACCCGGAAGGCTACACTGAGGTGGATCTGGGTGAGAACAGCGCATTTTGCGATCTCGACTCCGAAATCCTGTCCCTCTTATACGGCGCCGAAACGGATGATGAAAGGATAGCCCTGTGGCACGGCCCCGATAAACATATCTATCAGTTCTGCAATACGTTTCTCAATGCGGATGCGATAATAGAAATTCCGAAACTGAAGACGCATCGGAAATCGGGCATTACCGTATGTCTTAAAAGTTTCATAGGTCTTCTCGGTTATAAGACCATTGTCCCCCATTTCAGAATGGGGCATCCTGATGAGGGTGGCGATCAATTCAACTCCGGTCTCTTGCGTAACCGGGTCGAAACCGTGGTGACTGATCGTTTCCATTACGTGTTCAGGAGGCTCGGTCCGGTTCGAAAAATCAGTGCCGGCATGCTCCGTGCAGCCGGGAACGTTCTATTCGGCAGAACTGATGAACCTCGCATCAGGTCAGGCAACTGGCACGGAAACGATACGATCTGGCGAACGGTTCTCGACGCCGGGCGAATTCTGCTCGAATCAGGGCCGGATGGAGTATTCGAGGGGCAGACCCGCCGGAATGTGTTTTTTATTGTCGACGGAATCACCGGCGGAGAGAGGAATGGCCCCCTCGCGCCCGACCCGCGGGAGGCGGGAGTTATCCTGACCGGAATGCATCCCGCCGCCGTCGATGCGGCAGCCGCCCGTGTCATGGGGTTCGAGCCTGGAAAAATTCCCCTCGTAAGAGAATCGTTTTCCCCGAATCCGCATTCTCTTGCACCTTTCGGCATTGACGAGGTATCGATTTTGTCGAACGAGGCTGCCTGGGAAGGGCCACTTCCCGAATTCGACGGTCCCGGTATACCTTTCGCTCCTCACCGGGGTTGGGTGGGACATATCGAAGCTGGAGATTCCAGGATCTCCGTGTAAACCTCTTCGATTTTCAATGGTGCGGGCCGAATCGGATTGATCGGTCCGATCCGACATGTATTCTAGCGGGTTTTTCTGACGAGATCGTTTAGAAGCGTTTCATACTCTCCAATAACATTCTCCCAGTAAAAAGGCTCCACCCGCTCAAGGCATGCGCGCGTCATCCGTGCGTGCAGCTCCTCGTCCGAGAAGAGTTTCAGAACAGCTTCTGCAAATCCATCGGTATCGTCCGGGTCTACGAGTAATCCTGTTTCGTTGTTGCGCACGAGATCCCTGGTGCCGCCGACATCTGTTGCTATACAGGGAACACCGTGCGCCATCGCCTCGAGAATAACGTTCGGAAGTCCTTCTCCGAACCGGGACGGCAGAAGAAGGCACCGGCTTCTCCGCAGATGCTGCGTCAGACGTTCCGGCGGTATCGTCCCCGTAAAGGTCACCGGAAGATTCAACTCTCCGGTCATCTTTTCCATCCAGCTCCGTTCGGGACCGTCTCCAACCACGACCCAGGATATCCGCCGCAGCCCCCGTTCGGATAAAATTTTTGACGTTTCGATAACCGCTCTCGGATTTTTGTCCGGGATTAACCGTCCGATGAAAGTTATTATTTCACCGCTGCTCGCCGGGCCCGGAGCGCGGTCGACGCCGTTCGGTAAATAACCGCACCTTGGAAGAACAAGTCGTGGATCGAGAAAATTACCGCATTCCCTTGAGAAATCATCGAGAAGCAGCGGGGATTGCAGCAGTATCCGGTCGGCGGTCCGGAGTACGGGCGGAATCATCCCTCTCCTCGGATCGGTATAATCCTTGTATTCGCTTTCACCGCGGATCGAAACGATATAAGGGGTGCCGGTCCGTTTTTTAAAGAGGTGCGCGAGGTATCCCGCCGTAACAATCTGATAGGCGACGGCTATATCGATCTTCTTACCGTGACGGGAAAGCGAGCGCATACCGGAGACTATATCAGACCCGAGTCGAACGGGTCCGGCCACTTCGAGTACTTTTCTGCGAACCACCGTGTACCCGTCGATCGATTCCAGGGATGGAGTGCCGCGTCCGCCCCTTGTGAAGATAGTGACCTCGTGACGGTCAGCCAGCCGGCGTGCAAGTCGTGCGGCCTGAAGTTCCGCACCGCCTATATGGAGCGGCGGGAACCTCGTTATGAGGAGAGCTATTCGTAATCCCGGGTCTGCAGTCATGCTTCCACGTCGTTCATTCGATCCGCAGGTGTTTCCCGACCTCCAGAGGGAATCGATTCTGATTTCCAGGCCGCCGGATTATCGGCGAGAGCGAGCATGATCATAACAAGATGCGTAGAGAAAAAGAAATTAATGATATCGGCGAAAAAGGCGTTTACAAGCAGCATGACCCCGGTGGCCTGGAAGAGCATCAACAGGTGCGGATCTCTGAGCTTCACTTTGAGCCTCGAGGAGGCTCTGAACACCTCGAAGAAGAGATACAGGAGGAAGAATAATCCAAACAGGCCGATCATCACAATGGTCAGTACGAATTCGTTGTGCGGCAGGCTCACATTTGAACTGTGATGCATCGCCGCGGTATCGAGAGCACCCATCACACCCAGTAACGCTTCTATCCATGCCTCTTTGGAATAGCCGATTCCGAAAACTGGCCGTTGAGGGAATATGAGGGAAAATGCCTGGTAATTGGAAGCTCTATCCATGAGCGGCGCAGAATGGAGAAGCCGGTTCTGGACAACGTCGCTTTCAATGAATACCGGCCAGAACATTACGAGCAGTGCGATACTCATGAGCACCCCTACGGCTAACCACCTGACAGCTCGAGGGTAGTGATAACCGATGATAATGAGGACCAGGATGAACCCGAACCAGACCGCCCTGACCATACTCATGTAAAGACAGAAAACCATGACCATCGCAACGGCCCCGTAAAACCATTTCAAAACCCTGTCCCGGGTTGTCATCAACAGGTATATGGTCGTGATGAATGCAGTATTCATCAACATACCGAATTCAACCGCATTGCCGTAAGTCCCGGTCATTCGGCCCTGACGGATGTGAACGCTGGTCAGATCGTCCGGAACGAGCAGCATCGTTCCCGTGATTTCCTGATAGATGCCGAGCAGGCACATGTAGAGTCCTGATGCAAGTATTGCATGGAAAATCAGACGGTATGTGCTTGCTTTGATCTGCATATTCCGAATAAGCAGGTATAAGATGAACGCAAGGCCGTAACCGTTGAAGAACCACTGGATGTTGATGGTTGCATTCGGGAACCTGAAGCAGTTTACGAGCACGACTGCCGAAAGCAGCAGCATGGCGAAATCGATCCTCCCGGGGGGACGGATTTTCCAGCGCCTGAGCACATAGCGGAAGAACAGGGATGTCAGGATAAGACCCGCCATGAGCCTGTTGAATTTAAGATCCGGTATATTGGCGCCTAGCGAGATACCTACAAAGTTGTGAAAAATCGGTTCTCCCAGAATGTAAATGATGATGCCGGTTATCGGGTAGTAAAATACAAGAAGAGCAACAGCTGCTCCGACCGGGATGATCAAAAGGACGGGCCACAGGCCTGTGGCGACTCCGGCTGTAATGATAACAGCCGCCAAAATAATGATTGTCCAGGAGAGCAGCACTTTCATCGTCGTTCCGCCTTCCAGGATATTCCGCCGAACCCGGTCCTGTTCAGCAGTGTTCGCGCCTTTAACGCGGCAGAGGCCACGGGTTTATATATTTTACGTCCCGACTGGAGGTTGAGAAGCCCTATAAACTGCAGATACAGGATGTAATCATCATTCAAACCCCTGAACGGATTACCGTAATAGAATCTCGTTATAAGATCGAATCGTTGCCCACGGCGGTTGGGGAGGTTCCCGGTAGCCGCAGTAGCCCGGTAGTCGGCTTTTTTCACCGCGAGCTCCTGGGAAAGATCATTGAATCCGTTGCCGGGCCACGCGATATAGTCCACAGGTTGCTCAATGATTTCTTCCAGGATCCTTTTGCTTTCTCTCAACTCGTAAAGATATCTGGTTTCGCGCTCCTCATCCGTTTCGAAACGCCCGTTTACGTACAACCCGGTTCCAGCCGGACCGGTGGTCGCCTGGTCGGGGCTTGTCACCGGTGAATCAACTACATCGAATTCGTCGGGATATTGCGGGGTGTCGGAGGTATATTCCGCTATTTCGTCGGAGAGGCGCTCTCTCCAGCCTGGTTTACTGAAGAAAGATTCAGCGCCTTCTTCCTCCACAAGCCTGACGCATCGTTCCCCCGGTTGGGGATCAGGGAAGAAACGTCTGCATCGCAGGGATTTGTCGAACCTGTAAACCGGTGTTCCCCAGGGCACTGCCGACTCATCGGCTTTTTTCCTCAGCCAGTAAGGCTTCGAAGCTGGAGCTTCGTTCCAGTCGAGCCATGGAAAATCATCTCCCGGATGATGAAAATCGATTATTTCCCCGCCGCAGAAGTACCACGTATGTGTAACACCGTGCGACTGGATGCTCACGAGCCCGCTGTCCGCCATGGCCCTGATCTCGGTTCGGTTCAAATAACCAAGCCATTCGTTGCCCGGGAGGGGCGACCGGTTTCCTCCGGGTTTTAGAAGAGGCCGGGGTGAATCACCGGGCTGAATGTAATCGGTTGAAACGAATACTGTAGCCGGCACTCCGAATTCCTGCAGAACCGGAAACAGGTGACACCAGTTATCGAGGAAACCGTCGTCGAAAGTGAGTACTACGGGTTTAGCCGGGATAGAAGCGCCGTTACGGAGATGCCAGTACAAATCGTCCAGGCTTATTACCTCGAATTTGTTCTTCCGAAGGTAAGCGAGCTGTCGCCGGAAGGTGCTTACCGGATGAGATAAATGGCCCCACGGATGGTGGTTTCTGCACCCCAAAGAATGATAAATGACAACAGGTATGTTAGACATATTCTCCTATAACCCTGAGATCCTGCGTACCCGTGGAACCAGTTTCTGTTTGAAAAAATCGATTATGAGATCGACCTCCATCCTGCCCGGCAGGATGATCTCACGAAGACTGGATTTTGAAACGAGATTATACCGGTAAAGAATGAACACTGCTGCAATTGTATAGGAAATAGTCGAGGTAACCGCAGCTCCGCGAATTCCCCATCGAGGAATGACAAGTAAATTCAGACAGATATTTGCAACGCATCCCACCAGTGAAGCGATAGCACCGGTTAAAACCATTTTTCTGGCCTGGAGGGCATTGTTCATAATTGAACAGATACTCAGGAAAAAAACACCAGGCAAAAGAAGAAGAAACGGCAACATCGAATCATGGTAATTTTTTCCATAGACGAAGTGGATTACCGGCCAGGCCATAAACATTGCAATGGTGATCGCGCACAGGGCGATCAAAATGGTGATTCTGCTTACTGAGGATGTAAGTTCATCGGCATCCTTTATTCCGAGAGCCGTTACCCGTGGCAGAAATATGGTTGCGATGGAGTCGGGAACATAAATTATTATCGAAATAAGACTCGTGGCGACAGCGTATAAACCAACCTGTATCTGTCCGTCAGGGAGGAAGTAGTTTATCAGGAATTTATCTGAATTGATCAGTATAAACAGAGCCAGAACACCCATGTGAGCCTTTATTCCGAATCCGAGGATCTTTTTTATGATTTTGAAATCGGGAATACCCCTGAACGAGAAACCCGGAAATACGAACACAAAGCCTGTAGCTGCTCCGAGAACAACGCCGCTCAACCACGATAGAAGAGCGGCAAACAGGCCGAGTCGCAGAATTACGACTGTTATGACGATACCGATAGCAGTAACCGTGACTTCGACGAGAAATGCGATATTACGCTCGAAGACCATGTTTCTTCCGAGGAGGATCGCCTGCTGACTCCTGGCCAGCATCGCAAACGGTGTTGCAATGGCCGCGAGAATAAAATGTTCCGGCCTGATACCTTTCAGAAAAGACAGGAAGCCGTGATCCGCGAGCAGGTAAATAGAACAACCGTAGAGGCTTCCGAGCATCAATGCAAGGGTAAGCACGTTGGATGCGATCCGCTCCCCGGGAAATTCGCGTTTCGAAATGTAATGAACGGTGGCGATTGCGATTCCGAAATTCCCCAGTGCTATTACCGACTGAGGAATCAGTGCAATAAGAACATAGTATCCTTTCCCTTCAGGCAGAAGAAGGCGAGCTATAATCACACCGCTTCCGAACCGCACGACCTGCATAAAGATCTGCGTCGCGAATGTGGAAATACTGTCCCTTAGAAACCCCATGAGGATCAGTCCTTCTCGGGGATCATAGCGAGGAGGGGAAGCTCGAGGTAAATTGCCACGTCCCTCTCGTTATCGATGGAGTGATCGAAAAATGCAGCCACGAGACTCAATCCTACACCGAGAAAAAGGCTGACTATTGCACCAAGGATTATCAACAGGATGGCGGAAGGTGTAATATTCTCAGCAAATGAGGCGTAGTTGATCACGCTGGCGTTCGAGAGACGGTGATCGCTGAGGGCGAGAATTCGGGATTCTTCCTTCTTGTTTATGTGAAGTTCGATGATACCCTCTATGACTTTTTTAGCTTTTTCGAGTTTTTCTATTTGCCGTTGTATTTCATCGATATGATGGGGGCGGGCCTTAATCTCCTCGATCTGCTGATCAAGCTCTTCTTTTTTTGCTTCGAACCCACTCAAATCCGCTTCGATCGACCGCAACATCATCAGCAGATTGTCCCTTTCGGTGTTTCTCCCCGTAACGACATTTGCAGGCAGCATGCTCGGTTCATTTTCCACCAGTTCTTTGAGTTCCGCAATTCGTGCATCTGTCTCCTTGACCTTCCTGGAATCGGGGCGGTAGGACTGGCGGATCCGCGCTCGTTCAGTCTGAAGACGGGCGATTTCTTCCCTGTAATTCTCAATGACTACATTGGGTTCCATTGTTTTCTGCACAGTGAGCTCGGGCGGCAGGGCCTCAACATGCGCGAGGAGAACGGCTCGTTTTTTTCTGAGTTCTTCCATTTCGTAACAGGTTTTGTTCAGCTCGAGGGTCAGGCTGTTTATCCTGTCCAGCATGATTCTGATTTCCGTTTCCGCGTCGGAGACTTGCGCTCTATCCTTGAGAGATGCGATTTCATCGCTTAAATCCTTGAGGGACTGTTCGTTTATTGCAATCTGCTCTTCGTAGAAACCGGTGGTGCCGCGCCGCTCGGCGAGGATTTTCCGGCTGCCGAGGTAGGTTCTCGTTATATCATTCACTACCGAGACCGCCTCTGTCGGATCTTTGGAGCGATACCGCAATGTGATTACAGAGGATTCAAGTTCCGCGTCCGTTTCCGTGTTCTCTTTTAGACTGAGAACCGCGAGTGATTTAAAGTAATCGGTTTCTTTAATCACTTTGGCGGAAAAGAAACCCCCTAAAGCACCGAAAATAGATTTGATGAACGACTCATCCTCTTCCTTCTCCCTCATCTTTTCCTGCAGCCCGAGATTATCGGCAACCCTTTCGAGGATCAGGTCGGATCTGAGGAATTCCATCTGGGATTCCATCTCCTCCGTGCGATCCAGAATGCTTCTATAGCGTGTGCTGACAAAAGGGGTAAGTGAAACATTCCGCTCGAGCATGATCTGACTGGCAGCCTCATACTTGTCAGGCAAGATGATACCTACAATGGCGACCAGCACTACAGTTACGATGAATAACCTTGTGATGAACTTCTTTCGTTTGAAAACGATCTCCAGGATGTCTCGAACTGAAATCCTGTCTCTGAGTTCTAATTGTTCCATGTAGTCATTCCTCCCGGAATCTTTTTACGACGCCCCTTTTGTCGACAGGACAACAGGGATAGTCTTCAGGAGAATATAAAAGTCGAGCCTTAATGACCAGTTTTCCACGTAGTAGATATCAAGCTTCATCCATTCATCGAAGCTGATTTCGTTTCTGCCCATAATCTGCCACAGACCGGTGATGCCGGGAATTACGCTTAGCCGCTTCCGGTGGTTCCAGATGTATGCATCGACTTCCTCTTTCAATCCCGGTCTGGGTCCGACCAGGCTCATATCTCCATTGAGAACATTGAAGAGTTGCGGAATCTCGTCGATGCTGAATTTTCTGAGATATTTTCCTATCCAGGTGACCCTGGGGTCGTCTTTGATCTTGAAAGCGGGACCATCCATCTCGTTTTGTGCCAGGAGCTGTTCCTTCAATTTTTCCGCATCGGCGACCATGGTTCTGAGCTTGTATAATTTGAAGAGTCTGGAGTTCTTCCCAACGCGTATTTGTTTGAAAAGCGCGGGCCCTTGGGATGTGAGCTTTATGAGAGACATGATCAGGAGCAGCGCAGGACCGAGAATCACAAGGAAAAGGATGGAGAAAACAACATCGATTACTCGTTTGACACTGTATCGCCACCCGGTGTCACTTCCCCCTGCGTAAGTGAAAAAATGCAATCCACCTACATAAAATGGAGGTGCCCGGTTAGCTTTTTCCCTGAATGGATCACGTACATGAACGGGGAGGCCAATCTCTTCGCAGACATTCACTATGTCAGCGATTTCCCGGTAAAATGATCCGGCGGGGAGGGTGATACAGATGCCATCGACGATGTAAGTAGTCAAAATTCGCTTCAGATCGACGATATCCCCGAGAAATGGAACTGTTGAATGTGATATCCAGTATGAGCTCCTGGAGAGATCATCGATTACCCCGATTATACGTAGACCGTAAGATGGGTTGCGGTCGATTTCATTTATGATTCTTAAGGTTCGTTCGTTGCTTCCGACAAGTAGCACTTCTCTATAGTTGTATCCCCTTTTTCTGAAGAACCGAAGTATGGATCTCAGCAGAAGCCTGAAGAGTGTGAGGGTACCTGCAAAAATTACCGCGCAAGCAATAACATTCTTTACGATAAGCGGTTGAACATTCGGAACGATGAAGGCGATCAGCGCTGTAAAGGCAGCTGCGGAAGCGACCGTCTTGATGATTGAGAGAACCTCATGCCGAAGGGAAGAGGTGCGAAAGGAGGTGTACAGTTCGTTTTTAACGGCGAACAGGAGCCAGAGAAAAAGAAACAGTCCCAGGAAAGGAGATATATGAACGAGCCCCCCGGTCTTAAACAAACCGGTGAGAAGATAGGAGATAATCCCGATTCCGATCTCTATGCACAAATGCAGGATCTGGAATAGTTTCGAATTAAGTTTTAGGAACGATCTCATTCCTGGTTCATCGCCCTTCCCGCAAGCTTACAAGTGGCGGTATATGCTGTCCGGGATTACGAATTTCTTCCTGTTCAATATTACTCCCAGAAACTTCTCTGCATGGTTGGCAAGCGATTCTTTCATATGGGCTGCAACTTCCCAGGATGTTCTGCCTGAGTGCAGAACGAAAATGATACCATCGGAATATCCACCAAGGAACCATGCCGCCTGGGAGATTCCCGTGGGAGGAAGATCCCACAGAATCAGACTGAAATCGCTCTTTGTAGAGTCTACTGCTTTGAAAATCCTTGCTGAGGAACTGATCCAGTTGAAGAAAGGATCCCCCTCGCCTGCGGGCAATAGAGACACGCCATTTACAGTGGTTGAATGAATCGCCTCAGCCGGTTTGCACTTTTCATCCACGAGATCGCGTAATCCCGGTGAGTTTCGGACCCCCCATAAACCGGCCTGCGAAGGGTTTTCCAGGTTGGTGTCGACGAGCAGTACGTTGATTCCTCCCCTTTTCGCCAGTGCTGCGGCGACAGCCGCTGCCGCAGTGGAGTTGCCTGTATCCACCCTGGGTGCAGTAAAGAGAAGGTGCACGAAATCGGGATCTGTTGATTTCCGGTTTAATAACCTCGAGACAATTTGATCACATGCCGGCAGCAGCCCTGTTTTCAAATCTGTTACATCGATTCGGCGAGTCGCGTCTGGTTCCATAACTGGTAATGCTCCTTCAAACTTCCATGAGAGCGAATTTTATGATTCTGGTTCCCAGCGGGTGACGTATGAGAAGCCTGCATTCAGCGATATGGGTAGAACTCTTCTGATATACTGATCCACGAAGAGATCGACTGATGCGATGCAAGAACGGGGAACATAAATTACGTCGAAAGCATTGAGCGGATAGTCAAAATAATTTTTCCGGCCCTTTATTACTTTAACCAGGTCGACACGGCATATTTTTCCACCCACAGCCGTCGAGGTATCTTTCCGAAGGATTATAACGCTTGAAAGCTTTCCGTTTTCAGTTACGCCTCCGGCGCTGAAGATCGCCTGCAGGGCTGTCAAACCCGCTTCAATATTGTATATGCCGGGTGAATTGACTTCTCCTGCAACATATACTCGTTTCGGGGCCGGTTGAGTCAAGGTCACGGTAATCGACGGGTCGCGCAGTTCGGCGGAATACATTTCGCTGAGACGGTCTGTCAATTCCTGGAGGGAAAGATTCATGGCATCGATTTCTCCAACGATATCCAGGGTGATCTTACCATCGGGACGGATCATCACCTCGCGGTTCAGATCGGAGGTAAACAGGAACCTGACCTCGATCATGTCACCAATAGCCAGCCTGTAAGGTGGCGTTTCCCCTACATTATCCAGCGGGCTGTCCGGTGTCGTCAGGCGATTACTCTTGGCTGTGCAGCCTGAAACCATAAAGACGATTCCGAGAAAAAGAGCAAACTTCAAAAATGATTTATTGCATTCAAGCATGTCTCTACCTCCAGTCGATACTTTTCCTATCGCCCTGAAAATATACAAATTAAGCATCTCGTAGCTAAAAATGCAATATTTTCGAGAAATATTCGGCCATGCCAAGCGTGGGGTTCAAGTATTTTTCTCGAGCCCTGCACGGCAGGATAGCACGAATTTGGTAAACCCGCCTAAATTTCGGCATTTTTTACCGGATTCCGGAAAGATAATCATACACTCCACCGGGTCTCCAGCCTGACAAGGTAATTCCCGGGCGGATTGACTCGACCCGGTATCTTACTCCCCGGGTGATAATGATCCATTGCCACCGGTCAGAAGCGACAGAGAACCGATTCGCAATTTTTTCTTTACTTTTTGCAGGTGAAAACGTACGGTGCCCGGGTGTCTCAGGCGAGGCCGCATGTGTATTCCAAGGAGTTGACAATGCAAGATAACACAAGGAAGCAGAAAGGCTTCGGGGTCATCGACGCCTTGATAGTCGCGGCGGCTGTATTGATCGCTGCGGTACTTTTCTATGAATTGGCCGGACCGAAAAAGGCTAAACGTGATATTGAGTGGCGTCGCTCAGTTCTTTTTGCTCTCGAGCGTGCGGAAATGAATTACGAGAACGATCTGCAGGCGCATCTCGATGTCGTCGCCGAGCTGGAGGCTGAGCGCCTGAGAGAAGCAGAACAGGAAGAGCCGGCTGAAGAAACTCAGACCGAAACGGAAGAGGCTGCACCGGCCGATTCGTCGGTGTCCGAGTCTGAAGAGCCCGAACCTGAGGATACGGCTCCCAAATTCAGGGTCATCGCCGATCTGGGGACTTATCTCAGGGATGTTGAAGGAATAGCCGCTAACCCGGCCGGTTACGAGTTCCGCGTGGAATTGACAACTCTGGGATGTATTGTCTCCTGCCTGAAGGATGGTGTCATTCTGGACCAGATTTCAGAAGGAAAGCCATCCTGGGAAATTGCCGAAATATCCGAAGAAGCTGAACCGGCCGTAGAGGTTTCCGATAGTGCCGCTGAATCCGAAGTGCCCGATTCGAGTTCTGCAGTTCTGGAGACGAATTCTCCTGAAAACCTGCCCCAGGATGGAATAAATCCCGAAGCCACAGGTTCCGGGGCGGAAGAAACCGGGGATCTGGAAGCCGGTTAGCGGCAACGGCGGCAGGTCAGGGTCGATTCCCGACCGATTGCAGTCACCCCCCTCACCATTCCAAGCCGGTGCCGAAAATATAGAACATCTTATCGCAGCACCAGGTACGGCCACCGCCTTTTTCTGGAGCGGCCAAACGCTCCTCTCCTTTGAAATCGAGAGCGTTTGAATACAAGCCGATGTGCGGCTCGTTGTTGCCAAAATCCAGATAAACCTGATATGAAATGAAACGGACCCATGACCATCGTAAGGATAGATAAAGGAGAACTGGATTTTGGTGACCGCCCCCTTTTCGACGGCATCGATTTTATCCTGCCGGCCGACGGAAGGATAGGGCTGGTCGGAGCAAATGGCTCGGGCAAGACCACCTTGTTGCGCGTTATAAGCGGTGATGTTCAGCTCGACCGGGGGAGGCTTTCCGTCGGGCGGAATCACCGTTTCGGATACCTGCCGCAAGGCGAACCTGAAACATTTTCAGACCAGCCTCTTTTTGATCGCGTTCTTTCGGGTAATGCCGAGTTGTTCGAAATGTCGAAGGTCTTGATGGCCATCGAGAGAGGCGAAGAATTCGGTGCGGAAGACCTCGACACGCATGAAACAATCCGGGAGCAGTTCATCCGTCTGGACGGGTACACCATGGAAGGTCGCGCCGAGCGCCTCTTAACAGGTCTCGGCTTCAAGAATCGCGAATTCGACATGCCGGTCCGCAACCTTTCCGGAGGGTGGCGGATGCGTGCCGAGCTGGCGCGTATCCTTTTTTCTGATCCTGATGTACTCCTGCTGGATGAACCGACCAATCATCTCGACCTGGATGCCCTTCTCTTTCTCGAACGATACCTGAACTCCTTCAAGGGCGGTGTGGTGCTGGTTTCTCACGATCGTGATTTTCTCGACAATGTCAGTGATTCTGTTTATGAGATCGAGCGGAGTAAATTGCGGCTTTTCCAGGGCAATTACTCAGATTATGAGCGGGAAAAGAAAAAGTCCGTGGAACTTCAATGGAAGCTGTTCGATGCTCAGCAGGAGGAAATAGAGCGGGTAACCCGCTTTATCAGCCGATTCAAGGCCAGGAAAGACATGGCTCCGATGGTAAAGAGCCGTGTGAAGTTCCTCGAGAAGCTCGAACGGCTGGAACCTCCGGCTGTGGTCCGGACTGTAAAGTTCAATTTTCCTCCGCCGGAGAGGAGCGGGCGTGTTGTCATGCAGCTCGACGGGGTAGAAAAAGCTTATGAAGAAAACATGGTGCTCAGGGGAGTAGATCTCATTCTTGAACGCGGGGACAGGCTTGCGCTTACCGGGCCCAACGGTACCGGGAAATCGACCCTGAGCAGGATTATCGCCGGAGACGAAGAGCCGGACAGCGGCAATGTGACGCGCGGGTATCACGTTTCGCCTGGTTTTTTCGTTCAGGAGCAGGCGGAGCTCCTGTTCTCCGAGAGGACCGTTCTTCAGGAACTTCAATCGGCGACTTCGACATTCACCGAATTCGAACTTCGTTCACTGCTGGGAGCTTTTCTCTTCAGCGGCGACGATGTGAACAAAAAGGTCCGGGTATTGAGCGGGGGTGAGAAATGCCGTCTTTCGCTGGCGCGACTGCTTCTCAGACAAAACAATTTCTACGTGCTGGATGAGCCGACCAATCATCTCGATATATTTTCAAAGGACGTACTGATAAATGCTCTGGAAAATTTCAGCGGAACATTCATCCTGGTGTCGCACGATCGATACGTTCTCGACAGGGTATGCAACAAAGTCGCTGAAATCGTGGACGGCCGCCTGGTGGTGTACCCGGGTACTTACGGCGAATATGTCGAAATGAAAAAACAGCGCCTTGAAGAGGAAGTCGACAGGGCGCTCAAAGAAGAGGCGGCAGCCCATTCAAGCCCCGCGGATCATGATACCAAAACCGGCCGTCGCCGAGCGCACTCTGAAAACCGGCAGGTTTCCAAAGCTGCGAAGCGGCGTCGAAAAGCACAGGTGCGGGCGGCGATGAAAGAATTGACGGAAATTGAAACAGAGATCACGCGGCAGGAGGAAAATCAGGAACGGATCGATATCGCCCTGTGTGACCCTGATCTGTTCAAAACCGAGGGCCTGGCTGCGAAATTCGCCGGCGAACGGGATCGAACAGTGAAAAAACTTATGGAACTATATGAAAAATGGGGTGTTCTTGCCGAAGAAATAGAAAACCTCGAAACCGAGAGCAATAGTGGATAAAAACCGGTGAAACAAACTCGACGAAAGAACCGGCGATCGGAAAAGCAGGGAGAACAGGCTCCTGAGCGCTGCCAGGATACCGGCAGAATAAAAATTCTGTATATCTGCACATGGATGCGGATCGGCGGTGCGGAGCGTCAGCTCAAGGGGTTGATCCAGTCGCTCGACCTTTCCCGGTTTCATCCGGTACTTTTGACAATCAGGGAGAAGGGCCATTTCTACAAGGAACTGGAACGCGAAGGTTTCGACGTTTATTGCCTCGCTGAAAGACCGCAGCTCAACATCGCGTTTTTTTCTTCTCTCCTCAAGGTTCTTCAGCTGGTGAGAAAATACCGGTTTCACGTTATCCAGACGATGGAATTCAACGCGGATACCCTTGGTCGCCTGGCAGCGGTTTTCAGCCGCATCCCCGTAAGACTGGTGGCCGATCATTATACAGGGTTCTGGGAGCCCAGGGGATACCGTCCATGGGTAAATAAAATTCTGCTTCGAGTTACGGATGCGGTCATTTTCGTAGCCGGCAATCAGAAGAAACTCAACAGCAAAATGTACGGCATTGCTCCAGAAAAGGGAGTGGTGATATACAACGGTGTCGATCCGGGGGAATTCGCCTTGCAAAGCAGGTCGTCTCGCATTGCCGAGGAGTTCGATCTCCGGGAGAACGAGAAAACGATAGGTATTATCGCGGTTCTTCGCCCGGAAAAGGCGCATGATGTTTTCCTGGAAATGGCTGCGAAGATACTCAAGCGTTTTCCCGGAACCAAGTTTATCATTGTCGGCGACGGGGAACGGCGTGAAGAACTCGAAACTTTGGCGGAATCGCTCGGAGTGGCTTCCCGGGTCGTGTTTACCGGTTTCAGGCATGATATAGACGATATCATGTCGGTGCTCGATATCGTTATGCTGTCTTCGCACCCGAAAGTCGAATCATTCCCGATGTGTTTACTCGAAGCGATGAGTATGGGGAAGCCCGTAGTGGCAACCGAGGTAAGCGGAGTCCCGGAACTGGTGGCTCATGGTGAGACCGGATACGTGACGCCTCACGGCGACGCCGCCGCTCTAGCTGACGCCGTCGGGAATTTGTTGTCCGATCCGGAACTCATGAAACGGTTCGGATCCGCGGGTCGAAGAAGGGTCGAGGAACGGTTCACCCTGGAGAAGATGACACGGAATTACGAAAAGCTCTACATATCGCTTCTCCGGGAAAAGGGTAAACTTCCACGGGCGGAGATGCTGAAATCGAAAGATGATGAATCCGCCGGCGCTGACGGATAGTTCCCGACATAACCGCTGCAGACGTATTCACCGGGCTGCGCCAGGAAAGGAATGCTCTGTTCGAGGCTCGAGAAGTACCTGACATGACCCGCTGCCATCGGGTTCGTTTATCGTTATAAGGAATTGTGAATGCATGAAAAAAGGGGGAGGTATCCCGGGTGTTCCGATGCGGGCGCCTGATTAGCCCGGTTTACCGGACCGAAGGCGACTCCCCCCCCTCACTTTACCGATGTCTCTGACGATATAGATTGTAAACCTGATATTAGTGAATCGCAAGGGGCGGGAGTTGAATCCCTCAATGAACCGCTCGAGTCAGGACCGTCCTCTCGATGATCCCGGAATCCGGGGAAATCCCGGCGGTTGAACAATTGAAGCTCCAACCAGATCGAAAATGTTTCGCGGGAGTAAGCTGCTTAATGGGTCAATAGCACTTTCGCCCCGCGGATTCTGCGTTCTTTCAGATCGACAAGAGCCTGGTTGGCTTCATCGAGAGGATAAATCTGAACTTCGGGGATAATGGGAATTTCAGCGGCGATCCGGAGGAAATCACTCACATCCGCGCGGGTCACATTGGCAACGCTCTTGATCACCTTTTCCATCCAGATGTGGCTGGGATAATCGAGCGTCAGGAGGCAGGATTTGTCCGACTCCTCCTTGCGTATGGCGTTGATCACGAGACGCCCCTCCGGCCGGAGATTCTTAAGAGCTTCGACGACAGGTTTCCATGCAGGCGTGGTGTCGATGATACAATCGAGTTTTGCGGGTGGTCGTTCCCCGGTATCGCCCGCCCATACCGCACCGAGCAGGCGAGCGAATTCCCTTTCTCCCGGACTCCTGGCGAAAACGAAAATATCACTCGATGGATAAAGGTGGGCTGCAAGCATTTTGACAAGGTGTCCCGAAGCGCCGAAGCCGGTCAGTCCGAGGTGTTCTCCGTCTTTTATCCCCGTGAGCTTGAGCGATCTCCAGCCTATAGCTCCGGCGCAGAGAAGAGGCGCCGCCTGCGCATCGGTGAAAATTTCCGGAACGGGATAAACGAATGCCTCGTGGGCAACCATGTATTCGGCGTATCCGCCGTGCGCGTCACGGCCGGTAGCTTTGAAATCAGGGCAGAGGTTTTCAGAGCCGGATCGGCAGTATCCGCACTCGCCGCAGGCCGAGTAAATCCATGCCACACCGACCCTGTCACCCGTTTTAAAACGTGTGGCGTCCGGGCCGGTTGAGACGATGCGGCCCACTGCCTGGTGTCCCGGTATCACGGGCAGCTCCGGCGGGGGCGTCCGTCCTTCGATTTCGTCCAGTTCCGTATGGCAGACACCGCAGGCTGAAACTTCGAGTAGAAGCTGTCCGTGGCCCGGTTCGGGAACCGGGAGTTCCACCCGTTCCAGGGGTGGTTCGCTTCCCGATACTTCCTGAATCCTCGCTAAAACATTCGCCTTCATTGTGATTCACTTTCGAAGGGCGGGCGAGGAGAGAATGTATGCAGTACGCTCTCCGCCCAGTGGTTTCAGTCTGTGAGTTGTTTTTCCACGCTGTTGATTTTTTGCGCTATCGTCTGTTCCCTGTCTATCCGGGTTCCCACCCTGATATTCGTGGAGATTCTAGGCGCGCCCATGGCATGAATCTCTTCGTGGCACTTCCTGATAGCTGCGAATACGTCTTCCCATTCCCCTTCGATATTGGTTCCATATCCGTGAAGCAGCGTTTTAAGACCGGTTCCTTCGAGAATTCGGTGGCAGGCGGTGACATACTTCGAAACCGAAGTGCCGACACCCACCGGCACGATGCAAAAATCAGCGATAACATTCATGGTTCGGACCTTTCCCGCCCGATCGGGAAATGGTGTTTCAATCCAGACCGAGCGCCTTTTTCTGTATTTCGATGAGTTCCTTAACTCCCTTGCTGCCGACTTCGACCATTCCTGCAAGCTGGGCGGGTGAGAAGGCGCCCTCTTCGGCGGTGCCCTGGATTTCGACCAGTCCGCCGAACTCCGTCATTACCAGGTTGAGATCCGTCGCCGCCAGGTAGTCTTCTTCGTAGCAGAGATCGAGGAGTATCCTTCCATCGACGAGGCCTATGCTCGTGGCCGCGAGAAAGTGTGAAACGGGATTCTCCTTGACCAGCCCCTCTTCCACCATGCGCCGGGCGGCTTCGTACATGGCGATGAACCCGCCGGTGACGGATGCCGTGCGCGTACCGCCGTCGGCCTGGAGCACGTCGCAATCCACCATGATCGTAAAACCGGCCATTTTGCTCATGTCGACAGATCCACGGAGCGCTCTGGCGATAAGCCGTTCGATCTCGAGGCCCCTGGCATCCCTGTCCCTGGTTTTCCTCGTGTTGGTAGAGCCGGGAAGCATATTGTACTCGGCATGAACCCAGCCCTGTTTTTTATGCTTGAGAAAGTCCGGCACTTCGTGCTGGATTCTGGATGTACATAGCACCTTTGTGTTGCCGGTGGATATCAAAACGGAGCCAGGCGTCTGATTAGTAAAATTTCTTATTACGCCGGTTTTTCTCAGTTCATCATCCGCCCTGCCTCCAGGGCGAAAAAAATCGTTCATTCATCTTTCCTTTCGCTCATGTTTCCGATGCGGTGTCTTCGGTCGATTTAAACAAGCTGGCGTATTGAAAACAAATTTTCGCCCTGTTCAATCGGTTCCGCCGGGGCGCAGTCAGGTTGTGCCGCCCGTTCTACAGATTATACGCAACCGCTCCGGCTGTAAAGCGCCCGGTTCAAGCAAGCCGTCTTACAAGCGCTTTCGCCGTTTCAGCCTGAATCCACTGCGCCCCGCAGGTGCACGCATCACGGATTGAGCATATCGGCAGCGGACTTGCGCTTGATTGTCGGGGATCGTTATATTAACAGGTAGAGAAAGCGGGCGCGGCTTATCCTGCACCGAAACAGCTCCGCGGATCCGGATTTTGAATCAGGCAGCTGAAGCGTTGAAAGTCCGTCGCCCTGAGTAGCCGGAAAAATTGAGAAACGAGTATCGGAATGGTTCAGAAGCCGAATAGGTTCGAAATACCCGAGGATGAACTTATAATTTCCGCCGAACCGAGCAGCAAGCCCGGGGGGCAGCATGCGAATAAAAGCAGTACACGGGTGATTCTGAAATTCGATGTCTCTTCTTCCCGGAACCTGACCGAGGAGCAGAAACAGCTTGTCCGGGAGCGCCTGGGCGGCAGGATCAGCAAGGAAGGGATTCTGCGAGTCACCGTTCAGGAAAGCAGGAGTTACATCGCCAACAGGAAAACAGCTATCGAGCGTTTCATGGCGCTTCTTACCGGTGCGCTGGAAACGCCGCCCCTTAGGAAAAAGACCCGGATACCCCCCGCTTCACGACGCCGGCGTATGGAAGACAAACGGAAACGCGCCGGCCTGAAACAGCAGAGAAAGCGCCCGCTCCCCGGTGAGGAATGAGTAAAAGCCGTCTCCGGGTGCAAACTGTTGAGACCCAGAATTGAAATAGAACGGCTCCCGCCGCAGCTGAAGCCGCGACAAGAGCCGAAACATTGTTTTTTCTTTTATCCGCGGAAGCCTCTTACCAGCTCCGTTCCCGGGGCTGACGCCTGGGGCGGCGTTCGCGCGCTTCATTCACCCTGAGCTGACGGCCGCTGAAATCAGTGCCGTCGAGGGCGGTTGTAGCGGCATCGGCGTCCGCATCGTCCATTTCTACGAAACCGAATCCGCGGGGGCGTCCCGTTTCGCGATCAGTTATCAGTTTCACGGAGTGAACGGTTCCGTGCTGTGTGAAGAGCTCTTCCAGTTCATTCTCGGTGGCGGAATAAGGCAGGTTTCCCACGTACAGGGTCTTGGTCATGATCAGCTCCTTGCTGAGTTGCTGAAAGGCGTCTGATTTGCTTGACTTTCCAGGTTGGTGGGGTTCATTCGCGAAAGGATACGTAATATACCAGCAGGAATTCTCGCTGATAGTTATATCAGCAATTCCATGTGTCCGTCAGGCTATATGAAGCTGTTCAGATTCTGGAGATTTCGATTTTCCTTTGAGGCGGTGACCCCGTAACAGGTTGTCCTGTCCAGAAGGTCCTTTCAGCATGAGGTTTCAACACCTCTAAAACAATAAAATACGGGACACGTGAATTCACGCATCCATACGAACAGTTGGAACATAATACATTGATTAAAGAAAATCAAGGAAAAAAGCAAATCCCGATCCGTATCGCCGGTGGAGCGGATACAACTATAATTTGCTCGATAAACCGGGGGCCGGATGTTATAATGATTTCCGGAGCCGTTTTCATATTTCGGACATGCTTCAAGCGGCCGGGAGGGGATAATAATGTTCAACAGGGAACTCTGGAAACTCTTTTCAATGAACCTTACTCTGGTGTTTCCACCGGTACCGCAGATTCAGGCGAACATGACCCGCCAGACTCTTACGGAAATCTTCGGCGATGTGAACAACCAATACGAATATATGAACCTGGCTTTCCACTCAGGCGGAGCGACCATGGAGGCGGAGTCGAGCGGAAGGCTTCATATTCTCAAGGACAGGATTCAGGTCGAAGAGCGGATCAGCAGTTATTACGGCGATATCAGCAGAAAATTCACCAATATTCTCGAGATCATAGCAAAAAAACTCGAAATTCAGATGTTCGTACTGCAAATAAACAGGCTCTCGGCTTCATGGGATATCGGGGAACCGGTCGTCGAGTTTTTAATGAACCGGATGTTCCGTATGACAAGGGAACGCATCAGTATTCTCTGTCCGGAAATGCTGGCGGGGGTCGGTTTCAAATTTTCCGGTCATGATCCCGGCAAGGGTGAGCGACACGACCTGCACGTCGAACCTGTTCATTCCTCACAGACGAAGTTGAAGTTTATACTGGATCATCATTTCATGAAGCCTCTGCCCGAACTGGCACATCTATCCGCTCGAATCGACGAATCGTATGACCTGGCAAAAGGGAGTGTACTTGATTTCGTAGAAGCATTCAGAGCCGACGACAAGGGCTTCGAGTAGCACAGGAACGGGAGAAGACTATGCATCGAGCGATTCACTTCATCAGCACCGGCAGCAATTCCGCACGGTTAAGCCGCAATAGATTGTTCCGAGGTTTTACCACCGTCATTCTCGTGTACGTGGCGGCGGTTTTGCTGGCGGGTTTTGCACCGGGGGAGCTAATCGCGGCAGAGAAAGCAACCCACCGGCTCGGACGCCCGAGGTTCAATCCGGTGGTTCAGTTACACAGGCTCGACACGCCGTCGCAGGTTGAAGTCTATTTTTCAAAATCGGTCGATCCGGGTTATGCGAGCGGAGAAGAGGCGCAAGGTAACATAAATCTCGAGAATAAATTGATTGAATGCATTGACGGGGCGCATCATGCACTGGATGTCTGCAGCCATTCACTGACCCGGTGGGAAATATCGAACTCGATAATAGATGTCTGGGATCATCACGTAGCCGTCCGCATGATCGTTGAAGACGATAACCGCGACAGCGACCAGATCCAGGCTATTGAAAACATCGGAATTCCAGTAATCGACGACTCGGCCGGCCCCAATCCCGGCACTTCTCTCATGCACAACAAGGTCGTCGTGGTCGATTACCGCAAAGGCGCCTTCGAGGATGATGACATCCTCTGGACAGGTTCCTACAACTTCACTTACTACGGTGGGTATAAGAATGCCGAAAACGCCCTCCTCATCAGGAATCATGATCTTTGCTCCATCTATACTGCGGAGTTCGACGAGATGTGGGGGGGGAGCGGCGACCTGCCCAACGAATCGGTTTCCCGTTTCGGAAGCAGGAAATACGACAACACCCTGCACTATTTCAGCTTTGACGGCGGGGTGAACAACGGTATGATCTTCTTCTCTCCGTCCGACGGCACCAACGACGAAATAGAAGATGCTATCTTCACGGCGGATTACGAGATTTATTTCTGCATTTACAACTTTACGCGGGATGATATCGCCATCGCGCTGCACCAGCGTTATATGTGGGGAGTGGATGTAATCGGTGTATTCGATTCGGCGTGTGTCGGAAATCCAGGAGATTGTCAGTTCGATGAGATGACCGGCTGGGGAATGGATGTCTATGAGGACGGCGTCTCCGGCGGCGGTTCTCTCCACCATAAATATATGATCATCGACGGATTCCATCCCGATTCGGACCCGATGGTGATAACCGGCTCACACAACTGGACCACATCCGGCGCATATTACAATGATGAAAACCTTATCATATTGAAGGATCCGCGAATCGCGAATCTCTACATACAGGAATTCGCTTCCCGCCTCGAAGATGCCGGAGGCCACCTCGAAATACCCGCCCGCTCCACTGGCGATGCCCGGAAAAGATAATCTACCGGAAGGATCAGGAAGCATCGTAAATCGTTTTACTCTGTTCAGGGAAGCACTGAAACTCGCAGCTGCCTGCCATGTAAGGAAAGCATCGAATATCAGAGACTCCTTGTCCAGGCCTGATTTCCGTTGTCGGCACTTTGCTGGACTTGCTTTCCTTTGTCGGCATTTTTACCGGTCTGATTTCCGTTGTCGGCATTCTTCCTGCATCCTGTTATCCCGGAGTTGGATCTACTTGGGTATGGTAAATCTCTCGACCAGCCGGAGTTAATCAGCAACCACGTGAACTACATTTGATATAAAGACTCCTGCCTTTCGCAAGTCCGTTCCGTTTCTCCGTGTGAAGAAATATTATGTAAACCTGCATTTGCTGACAGCTGTTGAAAAGACTTATGCCTTTCGCAGGTCCGTTCCGTTTCTCCGTGTGAAGAAATATTATGTAAACCAACAGGCTGTCCAGAAGGTTCGGCTTGACAAAAGCTCTTATTTCGGATATGCGTAATGGCTTCATAATCGGTAAGCACCGAAAACAACGTCTGTTCGGGCAAACCAGCTCCACAGAGATCGCATAAATAGAAAGTCAAAAAAAAAGAGAGGAGCCGCCTGCAGGGGTGACTCGAAAAAACTGCTCTCTTACCGGGCAGCCGCGGAGCTCCTCCAAGTAAAGAGATAACAGAAGGAGTATCAAGATGAGAAGAATTGCGCTAGTAAGTCTTTGCCTTATGCTCGCGGGAACCGTGTTTGCCGGCGGAATCGTCACCAACGGCAACCAGAGCGCGGAGTACGTTAGAACCCTCAATAGAAATGCTTCAGTGGATGCTGATGCGGCATATTACAATCCCGCCGGAACCGCCATGCTGGGTGAGGGTTTCACGGTGAGTATCAGCAACCAGTCGATC
>CAYMWF010000030.1:40521-65296 GCA_964394085.1 uncultured Gemmatimonadota bacterium
GGAATGTTCCCCGACGGTGACAAAGCCGACGCCGATATGCCGGGCATGTTCGGAGCCGGGGTGTCCTACTTTGTAACACCTGAGATGAAGCTCGAAGCCAGTTTCAACTACTACATGAACACGGGTGTAGGCTGGTTCGACGATCCGGATACCGATGAAGAAGAAGAAATGCCGGATGATTTCCTGGAAGACGGATACGAAGGCGGCCTCGCGGTTGAATATGCAATAAACGAAGCCCTCAAAGCCAGCGTCGGATTTCTTCACACCAAGAATGGCAGACTGGATAACTTCCAGAGCGAAATGGACTTCGGAATGGACTCGAATTCAGTCGGTCTCGGTGTCGCATATTCGGTGATACCTGGTCTCGATTTGAACCTCGGCTTCGTGAATATCTTCTATTCCGACGCCCAGAACGTGCCGGTCATGCCTGGCGAGATCGATGCCCAGACTTACAGCAAGACCACATACGGTTTCGTCATCGGCTGTCAGTACACGCCGCAGAGTTAGTAATCCTGAAACTATCTCGGGAAGAAGAACGAATCCAGAAATCAAGAGGGAGGCGATTCCGCCTCCCTCTTCTTATTATAGCAGAACAATTTAAAGCAGCACCATTCCACCGTCCCGTTCGGGATCAGCCCCGGCGAGATAGGCGTTGATGACGGCCCTGAGTCTCGCCTTGCCAGGCAGGGCCGGTACCGGTATGTGCGGGTAGTAATCCAGATTCGATTCGATCCAGCGAAGCACTATTTCCATCTCGCCCGTGAAAGGGCGGTCTTTTTTTCTCCTCGACGGGCTCACGGTCCGCCAGATGCGGTTCACATCCGAAACCGTAATTTCTTCGCCTATCCTCGCGCTGATGCGCGAAAATCCCTTTTTCCTGTTAATACCGAAAATCGAAACCGTATCCTCATCGCACGAGGGAAGAAAAATTACAATCGGCCTGTCATGCACCCTGGTGGGACGGCTGGTGAAGGGATGGTCCCGTGAAGGATGAATCTCCATTTGCACGTTCAGCAGCGGGTTTTCGGATGTGATCGCCCTGTGCTCTTCGAGCAGTGCTTCGAGTTCGTTGCCGGTACAGTCGGTTTCGATGCTGTACAGCAGTTCACGTATCCTGCCTACCCTCGAGTCTTCAGCGGCGGGTCCTGCCAGGTAACTGGAAACCCGTTCTTTCAGGCGTGATGCTTTGCCCACGTAGATGAGATTCTTCTCCCTGTCGTGCATCCGGTATACACCTGGAGTATCCGGAAGCGATTCGATGAACGAAACATCTATAGCGGTTCCGGCTGTGTCGAATTTTTCGCCCGCGGCACCTTCTGCGAAAGCGGAGAGTTTTTCATCGGAATCGATACCTCTAAACCTGAGTTCTTCTTCCATGTCTACGAACAGGTCGAGCAGCAGCGCCACCGAGTCTTCGGGTGCTTCGGGCACCGGCGTGCCTGGAGCGAGGGCTGAAACCAGTTCTTCCAGAGTATCGGGGCACGGGTCGAGATCGAACAAGGCGCCGGCGATCCTGCCCAGTGGGAGAATCGTTGACGGCGCGGGTAAGCGCTCCCCGAAGTGGAGATAGAGTTCACGGAGTCGTGAGTAGTGGCGGGGAGTTCCGAGGTTGATCACGACGGCGCCATCCAGGAGATCCCGCAACTGAGCCAGTGCTGTGATATCGGGAGTCGGGGATTCCGGAACGCCTGCCGGATCGGGAGTCGACAAGTGTATGAGGCGCGGGTCGGTCCATCGTCCGGCAACGGCGATTGCCAGCGCCCCGACGCCCGGATCGTCCAGCCTGGGAACCAGCTGCAGGCTTACCGCCCTTGCCCACGGCGATGCGGGATCTTCGCCGAAAAGGTCGACGCTTTCCGTGATGCCCGGCTCGATGGGAGGATCCTCCGGCAGTCCGTTCACCGGAGCGCTCGAAGTAGCACCATTCATCAATGGATCAGTGGCGGCGGGGGCTCTATCCGGTTCGGGCAACTCGAGTTCGTCGAGTATCCAGACCCCCCCTCGCTTGGAAACCCCCGGAAGCTCCCTGGCAAAGCGGGAGACGACGAGAATCACCATATCCGGAGGTCCTCCGGTTATCCCGAGCAGTGCGCCCAGTTCGGCATCAGTTGCGCCCCGGTTTCCTTTTCCGGCGAGAAATTTCCGGATTTTTTCCCTGGTCAGATGATCTTTTTTCATTCTGAATCTTCTTGTTCGCTTTACGGGTAGGTGCTCAGGTAAGAACCCGCTCCGGGTCGGGAAGACCTGACTTCAGCCCAAAAAGCTTTTGATTACAGTCGCCCGGAAGTATACACTTAAAATATCAAGATTCAACCGGGCCGCTGAACCCGATCGAAAGGAACCGGAATGAACTACCGTGAAATGTTAGACAATGTCAAAGCAGGCAAACCGATTCAATTTTTCAATTTCGCCCTGGCGGTGGAAGACAACACCCGGAAAGTCTATCTGAAACTTGCAGAAAAGGTAGGTGAAGAAGAGATCGGGGAGTTCTTTCGTAACATGGCGGAGGTCGAACTGGCTCACTATAATCTTATCGCCGAACGGTACATGACCACCTTTGAAGCGATTGACGGCTTTCTCGATTTTCCTCCCGAGATCGATGTCGACGGGCTGGTGGAATTCGAACAGGAAGAATCAGGGGCTGTGCCCGGTACAATTCTGAGCGCCCTCGAGATTGCCCTCAAGGGAGAAAACCTGGCATTCGCATTTTATGAAACCGCTGAAGCGCTGTGTGAAGAGCCATCGTCCAAATCGGTCTTGAAGGAATTGAAACTGGCTGAAAAAAGTCATGTAGAGCGGGTTAAGAAGTATATCAATCAATACAGGGAATATTCGGGCAGGTTATAACCCGCATCTCGCACCGGGTTTCTGCTGAGATATGCAGATATCAGGCGGTGAAAACCGGGACGAAATGCAGGTCGGCCGGGATACAGTATGGATGAACCCCGCGGAAGGGCTTGTCTATAAGCCCTGTTCCCCTGCGGGGGGGGTAAAGACGCGGCTTCCGAGCTCCTGATCCAGCATGAACATCCCGCCGCCGCGATCTCCCGCCAGCTTCAGTCTTTGAAGCACTCCGTCGACCGAAGCTTCTTCTTCCACCTGCTCGCTAACGAACCATTGCAGGAAAGCGATTGTCGCATGGTCGCGGGCTTCCATGGCCAGGTCCGCGAGGTCGTTGATAAGTCCCGTAACTTTCTGCTCATGGGCGTAGGTGTCTTCGAAAACTTCAACAGGCGAGTTCCATTCGGTCCGGGGAGCGGCTACCGCGGCCATCAAGACCCTTCCACCCCTCTCGTTCAAGTAATCGTAGAATTTCATTACGTGCGACATCTCTTCCTGGGCCTGGATCCGCATCCAGTTCGCGAACCCGGGAAGGTTGATCGATTCGAAGTATGCCGACATCGAAAAATACAGATATGACGAATAAAGCTCTGCATTCAATTGATCGTTGAGGGCTTTCTGAACGTTATCTTTTATCATTATCTTCTCCGGTTGAGTTTGTTAACTATTGAGGAGCGGACAGAGACGGCCGGGAGAAAAGAGACGAAAAGGGGGAATTCTTGCCTGACAGATACTTTATGGTAGCCCCAAGGGGAATCGAACCCCTGTTACAGGAATGAGAATCCTGCGTCCTAACCCCTAGACGATGGGGCCACCTGAATAAACCCCGGGAAGAATCACCGTTGAACATCGCCCAATCGAAACCGGCTGAATGCTGTCAACGGAACTCCCGAATTTGCGAATGAATTATATCAATTCGATAAAATATTGTCAAGAAATTTCAGATGCAACAACCTGCTGAACAGGGTCTTCAAGAAGTATCGAACGCTTCAGCCGGGATAAGAGGGATTTACCGGTCTTGAAAGCTGGAGTTGACGCCTGGAGTTCAGTTCTCCAGGTATTTTTTCGGGTTTATGCCGATGAAATCGGTCAGAAATGCCGTAATGTCTTCTTTATGCTCTTTCTTGACTTCCCTTTCGAACGGGAAACACTTGGAGCTGTCCACTCTCGTGAGGAATTTACCGCTGAAGTCCACAATCTGCTTCAGCCGCTCTCCGTCGAGATACTCTATGCTGTCTTTGGGTGTATGGACAAAAGCCGTGTGTCCGCCGTTGCGCTCCAGGCAGAGTGTAGGTATCCCCGCGTAACCGAAACTGACGTGATCGGAGCTCAGGTTTTTTCCGTCATTCGAAACCTGGGAGAAGTGCATCCCGAACTCCTTGCCCATCACCTCGACGTATTTCCAGAGTGTGTCAGGGCCGATAACGAAGGCTTCATTCGTGGCAACAGTGCCTCCGCCCACATCCAGGTTGAGCATGAGCCTGGCCCGGTCGAGCTCTTTCCAGTGACGCCTGACATAGGCCATCGAGCCGTTAAGCCCGAGCTCCTCGCTGCCGAACCAGATGAATCGTAAGGTTCTGTCGGGAGGGTTCGCGAGGAAATGTCTTGCCAATTCGAGGTTCATTACCGAACCGGCGGCGTTGTCGCTGGCTCCCTGGGTTCCCGGCACCGAGTCGATATGACTTCCGATAAGGATTTCTTCTTCCGGATGGCGCTTCCCGGTGATTTTCAAAACCAGGTTGCGGGAATAGCATTCGCGTTCGTTCTGATTTACGGTGACGTGCACCAGGCTGGCGTTCTTCTGTATGAGCTCGACTGCGCTGTCGTAAGGAATCATTATGGTGGGAACACGGCCGTACTTATGAACTATGAATTCGGTCAGTGATACGTTGGACGGCCCGGTTTCAGGCTGCGCTATCCTTACGAGTGCTTTGACGCCGTTCTTTTTATATTTTTTGAACAGCTCCGGTTTGCCGCTGGATCGGTGATACATCAGAATGCAATCCGTAGCTTCATCAACCAGGTGTTCGACCGCATATTCCATGAATTTGAACGGCGCCGTGATACCCCCTTCGGGCGTGCTTCCGGAGAGTCCCATAACGGTGCAGGGTACTTCCGCCTTGAAAGGTTCGATTACTTCCAGGCTTCCGCTGTGGTTATCGGATGTGAGAATCTTGAACCGTTCGACTTTCGGCTTTCCGCCGGCCTCGATAAGTTCCTTCTTGACGAGATTCACGATTTCCGTTTCGTTGCGGGAGCCGCCGGGACGGGGAACGGCAATCCTCTTCAGCCATGTATAAAGTCTTCTGTCGTTGCTTTTCATAGTTTTGATTCTCCGGAACAAGGATCCGATCAGAAAATTCCTGAGTTTTTCTGAGCGGATGCCATGAGATTTTAGGATTCAACCGCGGAGGCGAGTCCGTCCAGGTAAACCTTTGCAGCTTTCAAGCGGCGGATTACTGTTTCGCGGCCGAGAAGCACAAGTATCTCGAACAGGCCGGGGCCCGCCCCGGTCCCGGTGCAGGCGAGTCTTACCGGATGGATAATCTTGCCGGCGCCGATCTCTTTTTCCTCCGCCAGCTCCCGGAGAGCCTGCTCCAGGCTCTCCTCCGTAAAATGTGTATCTGCTTCGATATGCTCCAGATAACTTTGCAGGAGCCCGGCGGCGAATTCGGGCTTCTTTCTGAAGTGTTTTCTTTCATATTTTTCGGCATACCCGGAAGGATCCTCGAAAAAGTATACCCCATTGTCCAGGATGTCCCCGATTCTGCGGGCCCTCGACTGCAGCAGTGTTACTACCTCGAGCATCCTGTTCTCGTCCAGCCCGGTGCCTGAAGCCCCGGAAATGCCGAGATCGTCCAGCCTGTCCTTCAGGAGGACAAGCAGCTCGCCGGCGGGTTTTTCAGCCAGGTATCTGCCGTTCAGCCATTCGAGCTTTTTCGTGTCGAATACCGCCATCCTCTTGTTGACTCTCGAAATATCGAAAGCTTCGATCATTTCGGATATGTTCATTTTCTCGCGGTCGTCTCCGGGCGACCATCCGAGCAGCGCCAGAAAATTGACGAGAGTTTCGGGAAGGAAACCTTCATCCCTGAATTCGCTTACCGAGGTGGCACCGTGTCTTTTGCTGAGCCGCTTACCGTCGGAGCCGGCGATAAGCGGAAGGTGCGCATATGTCTTTTCGCGGTACCCCAGCGCTTCTCCGAGCATTATCTGCTTCGGTGTATTCGATACATGGTCTTCGCCCCGGATGATGTGCGAAATATTCATCCATTCGTCATCCACCACGACCGCGAGGTGATAGGTGGGCGCTCCGCCCGGGCGCAGCAGCACGAAATCCTCGATCTCGGATCGCTCGAAACGAACCGGACCGTAAACAAGATCGTCGAACTCCACCGCGCCCTCACGCGGAACCTTGAACCGGACCACGAACCGGTCTCCGTTCGAGAGGTGTTTTTCCACTTCGTCAACGGTCAAACCGGCGCAATCACCTTCATATTTCCAGACCCTGCCCTGCTTTTTCGCTTCCGCCCGTCTCCGGTCAAAGTCCGCCGGATCGCAGAAGCATCTGTATGCAGCACCGGATTCAAGAAGCCTGTCCGCTTCGCGGGCATGATCTCCGATACGATTCGACTGGTACACAATCTCCTCATCCCAGTCGAGACCCAGCCACTCCAGAGCTTCGATGATCTGGGATGAAAGATGTTTTTCCGACCTGGAGATATCGGTGTCTTCTATCCTTAGGAGGAAGCGCCCGTTGCCGCTGCGAGCAAAGAGGTAATTGTACAGAGCGGTTCTAACGCCGCCCACATGCAGAAATCCTGTGGGGGAAGGTGCAAACCGTACTCTGATTCCGCTGTCCATATCTACCATACCTTTGTTTTCGAAAAGGAGGTTTCCCGGCTTTCGAACGCTCCGAGAGGCGGAGCCGGACGTTTTGGCGGGTGAAAGTGGAAAATATAACCGGAATCCCTTAAAAAATCCAGCCGGGATTCCCTAAATCGGTTCTTTTTCGGAAATTGAGAATCATCTTCGATCGGAAGGGGATCCGCCGGGCTGATGCACCCCGGCGGACCCGCGGAAGCTCAGGCTGGCGGAAGGATATCTTTTTTCCTGATCACCTCGTCTTCGGCGATATCACGGGCGGCCCTGGAACCGGGAATTTCGCGGATCCGGTTCGCGGGGATGCCGGTGCCCGGACCTTTCGTGGTTATCATTTCATCGGTTATAGTGGTGCCGGCGGGGATCAGGACGGTCGAGACCACGCTTTTGGCGAGTTTTTGCCTGATCGGGATTTCCGATTCATACATCACTTTGACGCCGTTGCCCCGGGCCTTTTCGAAAGCCCGGATATTTCGGACCAGTTTCCGCAGGCCGTCTCCTTCAAGAGAGGCTGCGTGGTCTCCGCCTTTCATAGTCCGGTCGAGAGTAATGTGGCGCTCCACCACCGCCGCACCCAGGGCCACCGCTCCGAGACTCACGGCTATTCCGAGCTCGTGCCCCGAATATCCCACGATGCAGCCGAACTCATGCTTGAACGTCTTTATGACCGAAAGGTTCGTTTCGTCGAATTTTGCAGGATAAGTCGACGTGCATTGCATCAGGACGAGAGGTACGTCGTACCGGCGGGCGGAGGTTACGGCTGTTCTTACCTCGTCCATCGCTGCCATGCCTGTCGACAGGAAAAGGGGGAGCTTTTTCGAAGCGGCGTACTCCACCAGGGGCGTATTGGTGAGATCGGCTGAAGGAAGCTTCATCGCGGGAACACCCAGGCTTTCCAGAAAGTCGAAGCTGTCTTCATCCCAGGCTGAAGCGAGAAAGAGCAGATCCCGTTCGTCCGCGTAGCTCTTAAGCGCCCGGTAATCTTCTTCACTCAGTTCAAGAGCCTTCTTGTGCTCGCCGTAAGTGCTGCCGAAAGAGTGTGGATTGTCGTAAGGACGCTCCATTCCTTCGCGGGTGAGGAGGCGTCTTATGTCGCGTTTCTGAAATTTTACGGCATCGGCTTTGCAGAAAAAGGCGAGATCGATGAGTTTTTTCGCAATCTCAACGTCTCCCTGGTGGTTGATGCCTACCTCTGCTATCACCATGGTCGGATGACCGTCCCCTATCAAACGGTCGCCGATTTTTATTTCGGGCATTTTTCACTCCACGTTTGTCTGTTATTACTGCTTCCCACTTGAATCTTTTTGTTTTTCCGCCAGCTGAAGGTCGAACATCGAGTCTATTTCCACGGAGCGCTCCTGCGGCATTTCGTACAAAACGATTTTTCCTCCCAGCCTGCACGTGGCCCTGGTGTACAGCTCTCGGCGGGTGATATAGATTGCGCCGTTTTCCGCGAACTGGCCCATTTCCTGCCGGCGGGGCCTGTTGTTGAAGTCGTAATTCATGGGAACGGCAGGATTGCGAACGTCTGCGCCGGCTTTTTCCGTTCGGCCGCTTCTTACTTCATCCTGAAGCCTTGTCCACAGGAAAAGGTGCGAGCTGCAGACGCTCAGAAGCGAATCCGCCCCGCTTTCTTCAAAGAGGCCGAGAGCACCGTCGATGTCGGCGGAGTTGCGGAGAGGCGACGTGGGCTGCAGCAGCACTACGGGATCGAATTTTTTCGACAATCGATCCTCTATCTCCCGAAGGGCATGGATAACAGCCGGTTCGGTCGGGCTGGTGTCGCGGGCGAGGACAGCCGGTCGGTCCACCGTTTCCGCGCCCGCCGCCGCCGCCGCCGCCGCGATCTTCTTATCTTCCGTCGTAACGGCTACCGGGCCTGCCCTCGCCGCGCCGATGGCTGCTTCCACGGTCCAGAGCAGCAGCGGTTTACCGTTGAACAGGATAAGGTTCTTACCGGGAATCCCTTTTGAACCTCCCCTGGCCGGGATGATATAAACCGGTTGCATCGTCGTTCCCCGCTGTTTCCTGATTCCGGGTTCTTCTCTTCTTTACCGGGGCGGCGTTTTCTCTGCCGCGGTTCCGGGGCGGGAAGAGCGTCAGGCCGCGGATACTATTTTACACGAAGAAACCCGCCGGCCGAAACACTTGATTTTTTGTCATTACAATCAAACACCGGCCGACCTTCGGCGGTCGAGGAGCTCGAGAACCGTGTCTGCGATTTTTTGCGATGCTCCTCTCCGCGACTCCATAAAAGCGGTCGCGGCGGTCGACATCCGACCGGCTTTTCCGTCATCTGCATACAGGTTGAACAGGATCTGAGCGAATTCATCCCGGTTTTTGACCAGTGCAAGCCCACCCGCTCTCTCGAGCTCCTGGGCCGGGCGCGAGAAGTCGAGACTCCCTCCGACAATCACCGGAACCCCGAAAACCGCCGGTTCAAGAACAGAGTGAACCCCTTTCCCGAACCCGCCTCCCACGTACGCCGCGTGGGCGACCGCATACAGGGATGCCAGGTATCCGACCGAATCCACAATCACGATCCGAACCTTCGCGTCAAGACTGTCCGTTCCGGATCCGTTTTGTCGAAGCCTGCTGAAACGGACGGTTTCGAAGTTCCTTTCCGCCGACCAGGTTTCCAGTTTTTCGACGGCGGCGGCTCCGGGTTCGTGCGGAACCAGCAGGAGGCCTGCATCCCCGTGCCGGTGAAGGAGATCCGCGCAACCGGGAAGGATTACTTCCTCGTCGCCCGGAAGGGTGCTGCCTGCGATGAAAAAACGGCGGGAGGCGAAGGCGTTCCACGGGATATCGGTTCTGTTCGCGGCTGCGGCCGCCACATCGGCGACCCGGTCGAACCTGGAATCACCGGCGACGGAGACTCTCGACCGGGGGCCGCCCGGCGATTCTCCGATCGTCTCGGCGAAGGAGCGCGCATCCTCCTCGGTAACCGCGAGAATCCTGGTAAAAAGCCGGTAGAAATGGGGGTATATCAGGCGGGCGAACCGCCCTGAACGGGCGCTGCCGGCAGTCAGGTACGCATCCGCAAGAACAGCCGGAATTCCACGGTCGGCCAGGCACTTCACGGTGTTGGGCCAGATGTCTCCCGGGAGCAGCACGTAAATATCGGGGTCGAGGGCGTCCACGAAGCTTGAAACCGGACCCGGCAGGTCGAAGGGAGCGTAGAAGTAGGCGTCGTGAAGGTCTGTCCTGTCGCCGTGGTCGTACCCCGAATCTGAGAAAAAGGTGGTGACGTAAAGGGCGTCGGGACAATCCGCCCGGAGTTTCGTCAACACCGCGAGCGCATGCTCGAACTCGCCGTAGCTGGCTGCGTGCAGCCAGATGCGGGGGCCGGGATGGTCTGCGACCGTTTTCCGGACGAGGTCGGGAAGGTGCCGTCGGCCCCTCCTCAGGGCGGCGAGTCTCGGATGAAAAAGAGAACCGGCCCGGAAGGCGAGCCATGCGGCCGGAAGCGCCGCGTTATAAGCGGCGAATACCGCCCGCCCCTTTCGGTCAGGTTGTCGATTCTCCATGGGATGGTCTCCGCCCGGGCTTCACTATCCGCGGCCGGAATATGGTATATGAAGAACAGGACACACTCAAGAAGGTTAATCAACGGTGATGGGCGCGCAGCCGGATATCGCCCCTTCCTATTCGCGTGCCGCCACCTCGTTCCGCCAGGCGGCATCGGCGGGGCGGGGTGTTCCGTCGTTTTCGCGGAGCCCGATAAACCGGAACGCCGGCAGCGTATCCTGCCCGTCCCAGTCGTGCAGGAACAACCAGGTAACGTAACGTAATTCGAGGTTTCCGGTCAGGTCGAAGAACCGGGAGATGAACGATGCCTGGTCCTCTTCTCCACCGGGGTAAGGGGGGCTCGATCCGCCGAGCCAGCCTAGCTCGGTGAAGACCACGGGGCCGGCCCAGTGGTCGGCGATTTCCTCGTAGTAGCCCTCCGGGATCTCGGCCGGGGTGTCGTATTCGAAATAAGGATAGCTCGTAAAGCCGAGGGCGTCGACCCGGCCCGTGCCCACCAGGTCGTCCAGGGGTTGCCAGTCGGCGGGATAGTTCCAGCCGTTGTACCTGCCCACGCCTTTCATAAGCTCGTATGCGAACACGGTGAAAACCACGGTGTTCGGGCTGACCGTTTTGACCGAATCGTAACACGCGCAGTATTCCGATACCCACAATGCCCATTCCGCGGCTGAGTGAGTTCGATAGTATGAATTCGTCTCGTTGCCCAGAAACAGGAAGGGCGGCTGGTGCTCCCGCGCGAATTCGGCGACCATGAACAGGTACTCGTCGCGGGTTTCCTGGTTGCCCCAGGAATTGTCCTGCGGATCCGATTCGCTGGTCAGATCAGGTTCTCCGCCGCCGCCCGCCCAGCCGAGGCCGACGGCGGGGGTGAAACCGTATTGATCCGCCGCGGTTACGGCGACCGATGCCAGTGCGGGGGCTTGCCCGGCGCTTTCCACATCGTCCCGCCAGTTGCAGTGGAAGGCGATAATTCGTCCCCAGGGTGCATGTCCGGAGAAGTGATCGATCCAGTCCTGGTCGGTGCTGCCCGAGGTATGACCGCGGGGTGAAAGGGTGACGCCCATGCTGAAAGTGTGGTCGTCGTCGATGATGTCCGCCGGATTTTCTCCGCAGCCGTAAACGAGGATGGAAGCCGTAAAGAGGAGCGACAGGCCCGTTAACCTGAAATATCCGGGTATTTCATTCAAGTTACGTTTCATGGGTGTGCATGGTGCCGGGGCTGAAACACCTCCGGATCTGTAGACGGTTCGTATGGAAAGGTTGTCATCGTAAAAACAGGTTACAGCCCAAGGAGCTTGATTGCGCCCTTCGGGATCGGCAGCGTACAGGAGCCGTTGACCGCCGTCCACGAAAAAGCAGACCGGAACGCAGCCGTGAACGGGGTCCTGAACCGCCGTATTCCGATGGGGCTGTCGCGCCGTCCCGAACCGGGATTCGATAAAAATAATTTCAAGGTTACTCAGAATTAACTATTCGTCTAAGAAGGGTTCTGAGGAGTGCAGGAAAGGCTTTTCTACATAATGATTTCGGCGGCGGCTATCCTGGCGGGATCAGGTTCGACGGGCAGGTAGATTGTGAATGAAGTACCCTCGCCTGGAACACTGTCTATATTTATGCCGCCGCGGTACTTGGCCACGATGGAATTCACGACGAGAAGCCCGAGTCCGAATCCCGATTCCTTGGTGGTGAACAGGGGATCCAGCAAATGGGCGATTACTTCCTCATCCATACCCGTCCCGGTATCCGACACGGTGATAACGAAATACTCGGCGGGGGGGAGTTCCTTGATGGCGGTCCGGATCGGTTCCGCGTGTTCGTCCTGGTCGAGGGAAACCGTGATAACTCCGCCTTCCGGCATCGCATGCTTGGCGTTAATAAAAAGATTCATCAAAACCTGGAACACTTCTACCGGATTCCCGAGGAATTCCGTTTCGGTCTTTTCGATTCGGCTCTCGACCTTGAATCCGGCCCGGAGCGTGGCTTCGAGCAGTGCAAGGTTGTCAGCCACAGCCTGGTCGAGTGGAAGCCAGTTGTAACCTTCGCCGCTTTTCCTGGTCAGGGCGAGGATCTGCATAACGACCCGCTGTGCGTGATCCGCCATCTTCTCTACCCTCGCCAGGTGTCTGTAAGCCGGATCGTCCTTGTCTATATATTCTCTCGCCAGGTCATTGAAACCCAGGATGGCATGCAGGATGTTCCTGAAATCGTGGGTCGCGCCGGCGGCGAGAACACCTACGAGCTCCAGTTTATGGGCTTCAAGGAGCTTCTTTTCGAGCTCCCGGTTCTTTTTTCGCAGGGTTTCCTTGTATTCTTTCAGCCTGAGAGCATTATTGAGCCGCGCTACCAGCTCCTCCCTGGTGACCGGCTTGTTCAACAGATCGACCGCGTTGAGGTCGAGGGCCTTCAGCTTGAGATTCTTGTCTTCGAGGCCTGTAAGCAGGATAACCTCGGTATCGCAGGTCTGTTCGTTTTCCTTGATCCGTGAAAGAAGCGAGAGCCCGTCGATTTCAGGCATGTTGAGATCGAGCACCGCAACATCCTGGGGGTTCCTTCGAAGGATCTGCAGCGCCGATCCGGGATCGCTGCAGAAAGTCATGTCCCAGCGCTCTCTCTCTTTTCTGAGAAGACGCGACAGACTCTGAAGTATCTTTGTTTCATCGTCGACGAAGAGGATTCGCTGTTTTGATTCCATCCTTCGATCCTAGTTTTATGGACGCCGGTGTATTCCAGAATCTGAATTGGACTATTCCTTAAGATTATCGGCGGGGGATTGAGGAGGGTTCATTTTATACTGAAAAAGCTGTATTGAAACCTCGATCGTTCAGATGTCTGCTTGGATGGCAGGAGGATTAACTGCGGTTCAGGTTAAACCGGGCGAGCTGAATAATCATACTTTGATTGGAGAATCGATGGGAGCATCAAGCCGGAGTTCCCGGATGGTTCAACTTTTTAAAGGCCTTATACCACAATGGCAGCCTGTCGATAAGCCCCTCTTTTTCCAGGTACATATAATCGATACGGACATTTGGCGGCAGCCGGAATCGCCCTGTTGCGACCTCGTCTTCAGGTTCTTCATTCCAGCTTCCGTGAGCCAAAGCATTGGCTACATGAACCGCCGCCAGCACCGAAAACCCCGTCGGCGGCGAAACAGAAGGATCATGATGGAACCTGGCAGCTTCTACCAAGGTGTCCGGCAGACCCCAGATTCCCAGCAGGTATGCCCCTACCTGCGCATGGTCGGCGCCGAGAACCATCTGTTCGGCCGCTTCAATCGTCAGCTCGTTTTTTTCCATCTCGAACAGAACCCTCGAATAATCCTCTGCAAGATTCGTTGCCAGAATGAGCTTCCCCTGGTCATGAAGCAACCCGGCGGCTAATGCGTTGTCCTGTGTAAACTGGTCGGCATTCTCTATCCTCGCGATTTGACGGGCCAGAGCCCCGGTCAGCAGGCTGTGCTGCCTCAGTTTCGAGAAAGAAAAATTTTCCGGGTGGATGCAGCCCTCAAACTGTGAAAACACCTTTACGGAGAGAACCAGGGTCTTGATCATATCGAAACCCAGCAGCGAAACTGCATTTGCCGGGTTTGATACATGTCGTGTCAGGCCGAAGAAAGCGGAATTTACCAGCTGAAGCAGTTTGGATGTCATCGCAACGTCTCTCGACACGATTTCAGCAACCCCTTTGATCGATGAGTCCTCGGAACTCAATTCCGTGAGAAGCTCTGTGTAAAGGGAGGGAAGGGACGGCAGGCTCTTTACCGATGCCAGCAGCCTGGCGAGGTGCTCGTTTTTCAGCATATCCCTGGTGATAAACGCCCGTGTGATCGTGGCTTTCAATTTTTCAGGTTCGCAGGGTTTGGAGAGGAACTGGTGCGTTACACCTACTGTCTGCATGGCTGCTTCCTGGTCGGAATAACCTGACAATATTATGCGCACAGTATCGGGAAATTCATTTTGTACGGTTCTGAGCAGCTGGAAACCATCCATAAGGGGCATACGCATATCTGATATCAGGATATCCGCGGGTTCCTGCATCATCATGTCGAGTGCTTCCAGTCCATTGCCGGCGAAGCGCATATCCCATTCGTTCGACATCGGTCTCAACATGCGCCGTAAACCTGACAAGACATTCGGTTCGTCATCAACGAACAGCACCCTCTTCATGAAAGTTCCTTTCAACCTGTTCGGGATCGTATCCGCTATGCATTCGTTTGATACGTCATGTCATCTCTTCCCCGCAATGGGGAGCTTGATGGAAAATACGGCCCCGCCTCCGGGTTCGGAATCGACTTCGATCGAACCGCCGTGCTTATCCACAACAACCGTATGGGCAATGGCGAGCCCCTGTCCGGTTCCTTTCCCCACTTCCTTGGTGGTAAAAAATGGGTCGAAAATACGCGGCATAATCTCGACCGGTATTCCCGGACCGTTATCACTGATTTTAATTTCGACCCAGTCTTTCCTGTTCACGGTGGAAACCCGTATCTCGCCTTTCCGCCCGGATTCTTTCTGACCTGCTTCCCCGACGGCGTGAGCCGCGTTTACGATTATATTAAGGAATACCTGGTTCAATTCTCCCGGATGGCAGGGAATCAAGGGCAAATCGGGATCAAACTCCTTTGTCAGGGAGGCAAGGTACTTCCATTCGTTTCGCGACACGGTTATCACATTGTCCAGTCTTCTGTTCAGATCCGTCAAAACCTGCTCGGCTTCATCGGGGTGGGCGAATTCTTTGATTGCCTGGATGATCAGTGAGATTTGTTCTATGCCTTCAAGGGTCTGTTTGATCGAGACCGGGATTTCCTTTGAGAGGTAAGACAGGTCCGCGTCTTTCGCACTCTGTCTTAAGCTTTCGATCAGGGAAGCGGTGTCGGATCGACCTCCATCTCCTTCCCGGGTCAGTTCTCCGCATGAGGAGAGGAGGTCCTGGAGATCGTCGAAGGCATCCGACAGGAATCGCGTGTTATCGCCGATGTATTGAACCGGGGTGTTGATTTCGTGGGCGATTCCCGCGGCCAGGTTCCCGATGGCACTCAGTTTCTGCTCCTGGGAGAGCTGCTCCTCGATTTTACGCCGCGCGGAGGTGTCTTCGACCGTCACCAGTAAATATCGCGCACCGGGATCGATTTTATTCAGCAGGCCGGCTGCCACCCGCACCGTTTTTTTTCCACCGTCTCCGGCTTCGCAGGCTGTTTCCACCGGTTCCATGGCGATACCGGAAGAGAATACGGAATCGAGTTTTTCCAGTATGCCGGGTGAAGGAAGAAAAGTTTCCACTCTTCCTGTCGAACCCGGCGAAGGTTCGGCTGGAAGTATGAACGAGCCCGTAAAACGGCTGTTTCCAGAGACGACATGGAAATTTCTGTCGGTCACGAAGGCGGGAACGACCACTGCCTCGAGAATATCGTCGAGGATTATCGGGTAAGGCGGATCGTGTGTCGCGGTTTTCCGACCGTCAAAAGAGAACTTCTTTTCATTCTTCATGCCGGTATGCCGTATTTGACGATTTTTTCTTTCGCCAGAACTTCGCGGGTAATTTCCCGCCATTCGACCAATCGTGCTTCAGCGTTGAAACTTCGAAGGTAATCCATGTCCGGTTCAGAGTTACCTCGTAAAGAAAGATCTTCCTTCATTTCGTGAACGAGAGCGTCGGCAATATGGAGGGCTGTAAGCAGTGAAAAACGGTGAACGTGGGCGGCAGCCGGTTCATGATGGTAATGTATCGCCTCGACAAGCGTTTTCGGCATACCCCACATCCCGAGTACATAGGCTCCGATTTCAGCATGTGATACTTTGAACGACCAGTTTTCGGCCTCGTGAATCGATTCGTCTTTTTCTACAGCCACCCGGAGCGCTTCGCCGTATCTGTCGTCGAAGTTTTCAGCCAGGATCATTTTGCCCTGGTCGTGAAGAAGGCCGGCAGCCATCGCCATGTCCGAGGTTTTCCGGGGCGCTCCCTCCGCCTTGACGATTTCGCGGGCCACGGCTCCCGTCGCCATTCCGTGCTCCATCAAGCCATCGATGGTGAAATCACCAGGGAAAGCAGTGGCTTCGAAACCCGAGGCGACTTCCAGAGACAGGACCAGCGCCTTGATCATGTCGATGCCCAGAAGGGATACGGCGTGGGAGGGGCTCTTAATCGTCATCGGCAGACTGAAAAGCGATGAATTCACAATTTCGAGGATACGGGTTGATATCGCCGTATCTCCCGAAACGATGCCGCCTATCTGGGGTAGTGGCGCATCGTTTGCCGTCGCGTCAACCAGGGACAGATATAATGACGGCATCGGGGGCAGACATGAAAACTCGTAGAGAATATCCTGCAATGCGCTTTTCTCCAGCATGCTCCTTACCAGGAAAGCCCGCTGCAGAGCAGTGTCCAGCCTGGCCGAATTGACCGGGGGCGGGAGGTACTGGTGGACCAGTTTCAGAAAGCGCAGCGGATTCTCATCTTCCGGAAAATCGGACATGAGAATACGCACGACGGACGGGTGAGACGCGCGGATTTTGTCAAGCAGCTCATATCCGCTCGAGGTCGTCAATTCCAGGTCGGCTATGACGACATCGATTTTATTATTTCCGATAATTCCCAGCGACTCCAGCTCGCTGGCCGAGTACTTGATTATCCATTGATCGTCCGGGGTGTCGAGCTCCTGCTCGAGTCTTGCCCTTTCATCGGTGTCGCTAATTACAATCAGTGCGATTTTCCCCATTTTTTTATCCTTTTCTTCAATATTCCGGTTTCAAGTACCGGTACACAGCCGTAAACAGGGAAAGTCCTCCCCTTGACAGTATCGTCATGTGCCAGGGCTCCTTGACAATGACTTGATTTCTAAGAAGAATGATTTGGGAAAAAACCCGGAAATGAAGAATTTTTTCATCGATACTCCGGTTGACCTTGCATTCCCTGCCCGGTTCGGTGCATTATCCGGAGACAATGTTCCGTGTTGGAGAACCGGTTTTCCGAATGCTGCATTTACGGGGGAGAACTAATGGCCGAATCAGTCAATGGCATACTCAAGGTTTCGCGAAATGGTGGCGGAATTCTGGTGGATCTGAAAAAACCTTTCCGATCACATTCAAGCTGCGTGCATGTCCCGGTCAAACTGGTGAAGAAAATGGGACTTATCAGTGGAGCAGTTCTTGAAGGAGAGATCACGAGGAGCAAGCGAACGCAGTCTCTTGCCACGGTGACGTCGGTTTCCGGCTTATCTCCCGAGTCTTTCCAGCGGCGAGTCAGGTTCAAGGAACTGGTGCCGATAGATCCGGAGGACAGGTTCGAACTGGCTGATTGCGGAAATATCAGTATGCGGCTCGTTAATATGCTGGTTCCGCTCGGAAAGGGGAGCCGATGCCTGATCGTCTCTCCCCCCCGGGCAGGCAAGACCTTACTGCTGCAGCAGATTGCAAAAGCGATAAGATTCGCCGAACCCGAGACGAGGATTATCGTGCTGCTGGTGGACGAGCGCCCGGAGGAGGTCACCGATTTCCGGCGGTCGGTGGATGCCGATGTATTCGCAAGCACTAATGACCGATCCTCTGTGGAGCACGTTCAATTGACCCGGCTGACTCTTTCACACGCAAGGGTGGAATTGGAATGCGGAAGGAATGTGGTGGTGCTCGTCGACAGCCTTACCCGTATCGGGCGCGCATTCAACATGGAAGGGCTGGGGACAGGACGTATCATGAGCGGCGGCCTCGATGCGGGAGCGCTGGAGGTTCCGAGAAAATTCTTCGGTCTTGCCCGGAATATCGAGGGTGGAGGTTCGGTAACCATGATTGCGACCGCCCTGATCGATACCGGTTCCCGCATGGACAAGCTTATCTTCGAGGAATTCAAAGGTACCGGGAACAGCGAGATCGTGCTTGACCGTGACCTCGCCGACGAGAGGATTTATCCCGCGATCGACATCGCCGCAAGCGGAACAAGAAAAGAGCACCTCCTGCTGACGCCGTTCGAACAGAAACGCATCAAGGCTTTCCGCCGAACACTCGTCGACCGGAAACCTTCCGAGGCGATGACATCCCTGCTCAACGTGATGCTGAAACATGAAACAAACAGGGAATTTCTCGAAAGCCTTCCGGTGGTGGACTGACCGAAAAGACTTTGAATAAGTTTTCCCCTCACATAGAACTGTTTTCTTCCTGCTGTGAAATCCGACGGGACGAGCTGGTACGGGGAAGAAGCTGCTATATTCAGACCGGTACGCGGGTTATTTCCGGGTGATTCCGGGATGGTGCGCAGCCGCAAGCTTCTTATCCAGGATATCGCGCAAGTTCCCGATAAAGTCCGGGTCGACGATTTTCTGGATTAAGTTCTCACCGGCGGCTTCGACGCTGTTTGTCGAAACGCCCGGGGCGGGATTTCTCACAAAACTCCAGATCAGCGTTTGATCGGCACACCGGTAAAGGTCGAATCGTATTTCGGCCCGTGAAATGTGTCCGAAATGTGATTGCGATTCGAGTTGCCAGATACGGACTATAAGGTTGTATTCGAATTCCGAGTCACAGTCTCTTTCCTGTCTGATATCCGCGCGGTAATCCAGTTCGTGAAGGATGTCCAGCACGAGACTGCTGAGTCGTTCCGCTACGGACGGGTCGCAGCTCCCCGTCACTTCGAAGGTCAGGTGGAATTTGGATTTGATTTCAACTATGGATGACAGGAGATTGAGGTAGTGGCCGAGATGGTGAGAATGCATCGGATGATCGTAGCCGGTCGCAGCTCTTATCTGATTGTTCAAGCTCATCAACTCAGCTCCATAACCTGTTGCATCGCCGATCATCATCGAATAATGCTCGATATTCTCCTGTTGGAATGCGAGGATGCAGCTTCCGTATGCTTTTGAGAATAAACTCGTTGCTTTTTTGTATTCTTCTTCCAGATTACTCAGGAGGGCATTTCTATCCAGGAATGCCATGGTGAAGAAAATCCCCTCTTCGGTGTAACAGCTTTCTTCGTCTATCGCTATCAGCTCACCGTGTTCGAACTCCGATACGAATTCGGTAATTTTCGCATATTCTTTTCGAAGCAGTTCATCCGAGCCGAACTCGATAGAGCCGGTACTGGCGGTGATCGCCGAGTGTATGGTTGAGCTGATACGGCTGCTCACATCGGCGACGGCTTCGGCTTCGGCTTCTTCGTATCCTTCCGAGGATGAACCCCAGGCGGTGATGTAAAGTTCATCCGGGTAACGCAGGGCACATGCTTTTCGGACCTGTTCCGGTGATTTTACAGGCGGAGAGCCCGGAATGGAGGTTTTGATCGATGAAGCTTCTTTACCCGTGCAACCCGCTATTACCAGGAAGACCGGCAGAAAAAGCGAGATGTTTTTTATTGAGAAGCGGTTTTTCATGAATTTTCCATTAGCTGTGCATGCCCTGTGCAAATCGAACAGACGATTGGCTGATTTCCGGCGATGCAGGTGAACGGCGAACCTGACATGCGAGTCAAAGCAGCGGACCGTGTAAAATCAATCATACCAGGGTTGTGCGGAAACATCAACCTGGCGGATCCGCACCGGGCCTGTCGCTGCGTTGAAATTTGTTAACGTACAGATTTTCCAGGTAGAGCGCCATAAAGGCTGTCGCCGCCCCGACGAGGCACCCTGATGCGACGTCCAGCGGGTAATGAACACCGGCGTAAACACGTGATGCGGAAACCGCGAGCGCCAGCGCAAGAAAGAAAGGAGCACCTTTTCTGATCCGGACCGAAAGGAAGAAGGCCGCCGCGAAATTATTGGCTGCATGGCTCGAAGGAAAAGATGCGCCTTTCCCGCAATGCACGAGAACTCTAAGCCCTTCAATATCTTCGTGGCATGGTCGCAGCCTGTGGAAAATCTCCTTCAGGATCTGACTGTTGAAAGAATCCGAGAAAGCCACCGCCAGGACGACGAACAGCACTGTCCGGAAACCGGTCGCACCGCCCCGGATAATTATGGCTGTTAGAAGCACGGCAATAAGTAAAACACCGGGAATCCCGGGATCGTTAAAAAACCTGCATATCGAATCCAGCGCCGGATGGCTGAATGAACCGTTCAACAGCAGCAGCAGTTCACGGTCCCAACCGAGAAGGATGTCCGGGAAGCTGCTCAATATCCGTACCTCCCTTGTGGCCGCTCGCTCCAGTCTAACGGGTTCGCTTCCTCTCCGCAATCCGGAATGGAAGAAACCGCCGCGTGCCTGATGGAGAATGCCGGTTCCTGCTGGTTTTGTGCGCTGAGCGGCCGACTCGAGGAACTCTGCGGCGGCAAATCGGATTGACTCGCGAAAACGGTCATGTATAATCGCCGGAGATCAGTTCGAGGACGGTGAATAACGCAAGATTCATGACGCTGTCCCGACCCACGAATCGGAGGTTCATCATGCAGATCACATATCACGGACACTCTTGTTTTGTCTTCGAAGCCGACGGCAAGCGGATAATCGTCGATCCGTTCATTTCCGGCAATCCGCATACCAAGATCGATCCTGCTTCCATCAAGGTCGATGCGGTCCTGGTCACCCACGGGCACGGAGATCATCTCGGCGACGCCGTAGCAATCGCAAAGAACAACGATGCGCCGATAATCGGTGTATTCGAGCTGGTAGGATACGCCGAGTCGAAGGGTGCTTCGGGGCACCCGCTGCATATCGGAGGGGGTTTCGATTTCGATTTCGGAAGAGTGACGGCGGTGCAGGCGCTCCACGGTTCAGCCTCTCCCGAGGGGGACTACCTCGGCAACCCATGCGGATTCATCATCCGGATGGGAGGCAAGACCGTATACTTCGCCGGCGACACGGGCCTGTTCGGCGACATGCGGCTCCTGGGCGAGCTCTATTCCCCTGATATCGCCGTTATTCCGATCGGAGACAATTTCACCATGGGTCCGGATGACGCCCTGGTAGCCGCGCGGATGATCAGCGCGAAGGTCGTCATCCCCTGCCACTACAATACTTTCCCGGTCATCGAAACCGATCCGTACGCATTCGTCATGAGACTCGGTGAGAAGGGGCTCGAAGGCCGGGTAATCGGCTTCGATTCCACGGAATCGTTCTGATGAGCACCGATATTCAATACACCGACGAGGTGATCGACCATTTTCACAACCCGCGGAATGTGGGTGAAATCGAAAATCCGGACGGGAAGGGCACGGTCGGGAACCCCGCCTGCGGCGATGTCATGAAGCTCACGATCAGTGTTGAGGACGAGCGCATCGTTGATGTCAAGTTCAAAACTTTCGGGTGCGGGGCCGCCATCGCAACCAGCTCGATGGTGACCGAGATGGTCATGGGCAAAACTCTCGACGAAGCGCTTGCCGTTTCGAACAAGATGGTGGCGGAGGCCCTGGGGGGATTGCCGAAGAACAAGATGCACTGCAGCGTCCTGGCCGAGGAAGCATTGAGAGCCGCTATTCAGGATTACCGGAAACGGTTGATGAATTCAGGCCGGATCTGAGAGGCGTCCGGGCGCGGGTCGAAAGAACCGGGCGGTTGTTCCGGCTCGCGCTCCTAATCCGGTTCGGGGAAAATCTTTCCCGGGTTGAGGATACCGAGCGGATCGAACAGTTTCTTGATTTCCCGCTGCAGCGCCATCGAGCGGGGAGAGATTTCCATCCCTATATACGGCTGCTTGATGATACCTATACCGTGCTCTCCCGAAATCGTGCCCCCGTATTCGAGAGTGAGCTTGAAGACCTCCCTGATCGCCTTGTCCGCGGCGACCCTGACAGCCGGATTATCCTCATCGGCAACAAGGTTCATGTGAACGTTTCCGTCACCGAGATGGCCGAAATTATATACGCTGAAACCGAATTTTTTGGCGATTTTCCCCGTTTTTTCAACAAAATCGGTCAACCGGCTTACCGGAACCGCCACGTCTTCGCCCTGCTTATAGGCGTGGGTTTCTTTTATCGTCTCGGATAATTGCTGCCTGACCCCCCAGATCCCCTTCCTTTTTGCGGACGAATCGGCCAGCAGGATATCGATGGCCCCGAGATCCAGGCTCCTCTCGCCTATGATTTCCACCTGGGAATCCACCTGGCGCTTGTCTCCGTCCACCTCGATAATCAGGAGTGCTTCGGTTTCGGAAGGGAAAGGGATCGGGCTGCTTTCCCTTATCAGGTTTACGCAGGCGGAATCGAGAAACTCGAGGGTTGCTGGCGTGATCCGCTCTTTGATTATCGTGGATATGGTGCGGGTGGCGCTCTTGAAGTCGGGATAGAGCGCGAGCATCGTGACCATGTGCCGCGGAAGGGGAATGAGTTTCAGCGTAACCTCGGTCATTACCGCGAGGGTGCCTTCGGAGCCGATCACCAGGTCGGTCAGGTTATATCCTACTACCCCTTTCCGGGTGCGGCGGCCCGTCCGGATTACGGAACCGTCCGGAAGCACGAGCTCCATTCCGAGGACATAGTCCCGGGTGACACCGTATTTGAGGCAGTGGGGCCCACCGGCGTTCTCCGCCACGTTGCCTCCGATGGTGGAGCTTTCGAGGGACGAGGGATCCGGGGGGTAGTAGAGGCCGAGGGGCGCCAGCTTTTCATTGAGATGGAGGTTGACCACGCCGGGCTGCACCACCGCCACCAGGTTGTCGTGATCGACTTCCAGAATCCGGTCCATCCGCGTCATCGACAGGCAGACGCCGCCTTTTATCGCCAGGCTGCCCCCGGTCATCCCGGTGCCTGACGCGCGGGGCGTCACGGGCACGCGCCATTTCGAGGCCAGGGAAAAGAGGGTTGCCACGTGCGCGGTCTCTTCCGGTTCCACCACCAGGTCGGGCACGTAGTGGAGATCCGTCGCGTCGAAATCGTGTGCTTCGCGGCGTTCGAGGGAATCGTATACGAAACGAGGGCCGAGAGCCGCCAGCAGCTCCTTTTTCAAACCGGAAAACGCTCCCGGTTCAGCCATGAGGTCGCCCCTCCCATTCGCGGTTGACGATGTATTTTTCGACCGCCGCCAGAACTTCCCGCTCCACGTCCTCGAGTCTCCCTTCGACGAGAGCGCCGGCAGCGGCTCCGTGCCCGCCGCCGCCGAAGTTCCGGGCCAGCCTGTAGACGTTCACGGGATCCTCCGAACGGAACGACAGTTTCACGGTCCCGTCCAGGTTCTCCCTGAAGAGTATGCTGAGCTTCACGTCGGCCAGAGTTCTCGGGATGTCGGCGAACCCGTCGGTTTCACCGTTGAAACAGCCGGCTTCCTCCATCATCCGCTTGGATACGGTCAGCCAGGCGATACTCCCGCAGCCGCTCACTTTCAGCTCGCTGAGAGCCCTGCCGAGGAGCTTCATCCGGTTGAGTGTATACGCTTCGAAAAGTTTTTTGTAGACCTTTCGCGGTTCGATCCCCGTGGATATGAGGTCGGCGGCGATGACATGCGACCGGGCCGTGGAGTTGGAGAACCTGAATGAGCCGGTGTCGGCGACAATGGATACGTAGAGGGGGAGGGCTATACGAGTGGGGATGACGTCCGTATCGAGTTGAACCAGGTCGTAGATGATTTCTCCCGTGGCGCAGGCGTCGGGTCTTATTACCCGGTAATCCGCGAAGACCGAGCCCGAGTTGCCGGCGAAAGGGTGGTGATCGAGCGTGACCGTTTCAAATTCTCCGGTCTGGATAAACTCGAAAAGGGGACCGAGTCTCCGGAAATCGGTAAGGTCGACGCCGATGAAGAGCTCGGCGTTCCCGAGCGGTTCCTCCCATCCGTTTTCGCCGAGATGCTTTATCGAGCCTTCTTCGTCGAGGAACTGCAGGGAGGGCGGCGTCGGATCGCTGTTGAGGATGAGAACATTCTTCCCTTTGCCGGCCAGGTAGCGGGAAAGGGCTATCTCCGTTCCCAGGCCGTCGGCGTCCGCATCCATGTGAGTCGATATTACGATATTATCCCGGTTCAGAAATATTTCTCTTATCCGGTCGAGTGTAGTTGCCTTTTCGTCAGGGTGCACGCTGGATTTCTTCTCCTTTCGGCAACGCCGCGTCTTTCGGCGTCAAGAGAAAAGCCGATGATTATACAATGAAGCACCCGTCGATCAAGCCAAAATATTCATACCTCTTCCGGAGCCGGTCCTTTTCTCCGTGTGAAGAATTATTATGTAAACCTGAGGACTATCCGCATCCGTCATCTGCAGATGTTCGAGTCGGGAAATTGAGCCTGAGGATGCCGGCACATGCCGGTCGAAGAGGGAGCATCTTCCCGCCCTGCGGAAGACGCTGCGTCATCCGGCTGGGTGCGTGTCGAAATTAATCACCCATTTCACATCTCATATTCAGGCCGTCTTCGTCCGCTCCTCAATCACATGCATCCTCGACGTAGCGCCGCTACGCCTGCGGTGCATGTTCAATCGTCGCGAACAAATCCGACCAGAATCTGAGCGCGAAAGTGGACGATTTATCTCGACACGCACCCTCTAATCCCTCGCTGCGGGAAGCGCTGAAACTCGCGGTTCCCGGCCCTCGCTCAGACATCAGCGCTTCTGATCCCTCCCAACCCGCTGGTCGCACACGCTCCCAGTCCCAGCCCTGCTCGGGAAAGTGTCGCCCCATCCCTTC
>CAYMWF010000031.1:0-63286 GCA_964394085.1 uncultured Gemmatimonadota bacterium
ACGCCTCCAGGCGCGTCACAGCTTCCGGCGTCGTGTCCCCGGCTCTGGAACCGGGTTACTACTTCATTCATCTTTACCTGGTGAACGACCTTCAGAACGACCCGATCGAATTCTCGAACATCAACCTCGAAGTAACATCTTGACCCCTTCCCGCAACTTCTGACAAGTGCCGGCGGATCGACCGGAGGAAACTTTCGAGCGCCCCCGACATAATAAATTTCATTATCCAGTCACCTCGTTGAATGAAAAGGAATTGCATCGAAGAAACAGTCTGATAAGATATCCGGTATGGCTGAGATACAGGTCTATCGCAAGTTGTGGCACATGTCCGCGGTCTGGGTTCCGCTCCTGTACTGGCACTTGGTGCCGCGCGACTGGGCGCTGCCGCTCATTTTCGCCGGCCTGGTCCTCGCCCTGATCGTCGATGCCGTCCGTCTCAAGTCCGGTGCCGTCAACAACTGGTTTTTCAAGTATTTGCGCGTGCTCATCCGTGAATCCGAACGGAAGAACCTCAACACGGCAACCTACTTCATCTTCGCGTGTTTTCTCTGCATCCTTTTTTTCGAAAAGCGCGTCGCGGTTACGGCGATGCTCTTCCTCTCCCTGGGAGATCCGGTGGCCGCTTTCATCGGCAGCAAGTACGGCTCCATCCGGTTTTTCGACAAATCGCTCCAGGGCAGCCTGGCCTGCTTCTTCACTTGCTTTTTCGCAGCACAGTGGATAATGCCTGTTCCGGTGGCCTTCTGGGCCGCTCTCTCGGCCACGGTTTTCGAGCTCCTTTCCTCGAAGATAAATGATAATATTTCGATCCCGGTATTCTCAGGGCTGACCATGACGCTCCTCCTCCGCTCGGGTCCCGCCACCGGGGCCGCCGGATATGCCGTAATCGCTTTCGAAGTATATCTTTATTTCGTCATCGCGACATCCCTGACCGGGACGGTTCTCCGTCATTACCTGGTGTGGCGGTGCTTCAACGATTCGAACGGTCCCGAAGAATCCCCGTCTCCTGAAATCGCCGGAAGCGGCGTTTCGGTGATTATTTTCAGCGGTAACGACCCGGCCCTGTTCCGCCGGGCTCTCCCTTACTTCGGCTGCCAGCGGTACGGCGGCGATTACGAAATCATAGGTGTAAGCTACGGCCGGACGGATGAAGGCGCACCCGATTCCGGCAGCGAGACTTTCGAGCCGGTGGAAACCTGGGATTGCAAGGATTCGGCAGGGATATTCCGGCCGTCCCGAATCACCCTCGTGAAAACTCCGCCCCCGGCGGATTTTCCGGGCAGACTGCCCGCCTGGCGCGCGGCCGTTCAGCATGCGTCGCACGATATCCTCCTCTTCGCGGATGCCGACGCGGAACCCGATTCCGGATATATCACGCGGATGATCGCACCTCTGAGTCGTGAGGAAACCGGTCTTACCGCGGCGGTGCCGGTGTACAGGGGAGCCATGGATACCGGGGCCGCACTCTCATCCCTGGTGGTGATGTTCCTGGTGTCCGCTTATTACTACCCTGCGGCATTCTGGGACAAGCTGAGAACGGCCACGGGAGCGGGCCTCGCTCTCCGGCGGGATCTTCTCGATGAGATCGGGGGGCTCGATGTATTGCCCGAACATCTTACTGCGCCGCATTTCCTGGCGAGAGCCGCCGCCGCCGCCGGGCGTTTGAACCGCCTGGTTCCCGAACCGGTCGCCATACGGAGAGAACGCTGCTCTCTCGCCGAATGGTGGAGCCTGATCAGGGGCAGGTTGACTCTGATAAAGAGTTTCGAACCTTACCTGTATCCCCTCTTCTTCTTCCAGACGGGTTCCTTTCATGCCTTGTTACTCCTGCTCCTCTTCGACGGAGTTCCGGCACTGGCGCTTCTTTTCACCTCTCTCCTCGCGGACGTCGTCTCACTCGGTATGCTGAACCGTTCATTTTTCAAGATTCGCCGCTTCGGCCGCCGCCTGTTCCTCGTACCTTTCCTGGCTCTTTCGACCCCGTTCATCTGGGCCTTGGCATACTCGGGGAAAGCCGTCCGGTTCGAGGGGCGGTTCTGGAACATCGCACGGGACGGGGCCGTAACCCCATATAAACAAAAATCTTGACACAACTGCTAAATGACTTGACACAACTGCTAAATAATAATATCATTTGTCTTGATGTTACAGCTAAGAAACAGCCTTAATGATTCCATGAAGCACTTGCGCCATTCTTCTTTGTTTTACCTCAGAGAGGCGCATGTCGAATTTTCACCAACCAGGCGCAGGTAATCAGAAAACAGATGGAGGACCGTTGCATGAGTAAGGAAATCAAAAAAGTAGCGGTTCTCGGCGCAGGCGTAATGGGCCAGGGAATCGCCGCCCATCTCGCAAACGCCGGGATCCCGTGCTACCTGCTCGACATCGTTCCCGGAGAACTGACGGACGACGAGAAGAAGAAGGGTCTGACCACGGACAGCCCCGAATTCCGGAACAGGTTTTCGAACGCAGGTCTCCAGGCGCTCCAGAAGGCCAAGCCGGCCCTGTTGTTCACGAAAAAAGCCGCGGGTCTGATAACTCCGGGCAACTTCGAGGACGACATGGACAAACTCGCGGAAGTCGACTGGGTTTGCGAAGCCGTGATCGAGAATCTCGAGATCAAGCAATCTCTTTTCAGGAAGGTTGCCGGGCAGATGAAACCCGGCACGATCATCAGCTCGAACACATCCGGCATCAAGATCGCGGACATGGTCGAAGGCATGCCCGACGGGTTCGCTTCCCACTTCCTGGTGACCCATTTCTTCAATCCGGTGCGCTACATGAGGCTCCTCGAGATTGTCGAGGGCGAGGCCACGCTTCCGGAGGTGACCGATACGATCGTCAGGTTCGGCGAGGACAGGCTCGGCAAGGGAATCGTCTACGCGAAGGACACTCCCAATTTCATCGGTAATCGAATAGGCGTTTACGGGCTCCTTGCGACGGTCAAGCATATGCAGGAGGACGGCCTCCTGGTCGACGAGGTCGACACCATCGCCGGAAAGCCCATGGGTAAGCCGAAGAGCGCCGCCTTCAGGACCATGGACATGGTCGGGATGGACACCATCCGCCACGTGGTCGTGAACCTCTACGACGCTCTCACCGACGACGACGACGAAAAGGAGCTTTTCAAGCTGCATCCGCAGATCGACGCCATGATCGACAAGGGGTACCTCGGTCAAAAGGCGAAAGCCGGCTTCTACAAGAGGGTCAAGGGCGACGACGGCAAGAAGGAAATTCTCGTTCTCGACCTGGAAACTCTCGAATACAGGCCGAAACAGAAGTTCAAGTTCGACTCGATAGGCGAGGCCAGAAAAATCGAAGATGCGGGCGAACGTATGAAAGCCCTCGTCGGATCCCCCGACAAGGCCGGAACTTTCGCCTGGAAGGTAACCAGGGACACCCTCCTCTACACCGCGAAGAGAATCCCCGAAATCGCAGACGATATCGTGAATATCGATAACGCGATGAAGTGGGGCTACAACTGGGAGCAGGGGCCCTTCGAAGCCTGGGATGCCATCGGCGTGACCGAAAGCATCTCGAGAATGAAGGAAGAGGGTTTCACCATCCCCGGATGGGTTGAAGAGATGGTCGGCAGCGGCTGCCCCTCTTTCTACAAGTTCGAGAACGGGACCAGATACTACTACGACCTGGCAACGGGCGGTTACAAGGAAGTCCCGCTGCGGCCCGAGATCATCTTCCTCAAGAGCCTGGCCGAAAGAGAGAAGATCGTCAGGCAGAATCCCAGCTCCGTTCTTTACGACATGGGCGACGGCATCCTCTGCGTCGAGTTCAGGTCGAAAATGAATGCCGTGGATGACGACATCATCGATATGGTACTCGGTGCCATCGACCTCGCAGAGAAGGATTACCGCGGCGTCATTGTCGGCAACCAGGGCGAAAATTTCTGCGTCGGCGCCAACATCCTCCTCATTTACCAGGGAGCGATGAACAAAGCCTGGGACGCTATCGGCGACATGGTCGACAAGTTCCAGCTGATGAACCAGCGTATGAGATACTCGGCCGTTCCCACGGTGACTGCCCCGTTCGGGCTCGCACTGGGCGGCGGATGCGAAATCTCCATGGGAGCCGACAGAATCTACGCCCATGCTGAAACATACATGGGTCTCGTGGAACTCGGCGTGGGTCTCATCCCCGCGGGCGGCGGCTGCAAGGAGCTCGTCCGCCGGACCGCCGGAACCATTCCTCCCGGAATGGATATAGACACTTTCCCGTTCGTAAGGAAAGCGTTCGAAACCATCGGCATGGCCAAGGTCTCCTTCAGCGGAGAGCTTGCCAGGGAACACGGCTACATGGCGCCTGACGACGTTATCGTCATGAACAGGGATTTCCTGCTTCACGACGCCAAGATGGCGGCGCTCGGAATGGCCGAAGGCGGATACAAACCCGCAAGACCGCGCACCGACATCCCCGTTCCCGGTAAGAACGGGTTCGCCACGCTTCAGCTCGGCCTCATGACCATGCGGCAGGGCAACTACATCTCCGAGTTCGACGAAAAACTGGGCACCCACCTCTCCCGGATCCTGACGGGCGGCGACGTGGCCAATAACGAGCCTGTCTCCGAGGACTGGCTGCTCCAGCTCGAGAAAGAAGCGTTCCTGTCTCTCTGCGGCGAGCAGAAGACTCTCGACAGAATTTCGTACATGCTTATGAACAACAAGCCGCTCCGCAACTAGGCGGGACGTGGGATACGGAGGTAGTGAGCATGAGAGAAGTAGCGATAATAGCCGCCCTCAGAACGCCCGCCGGCAGGGCGAAAAAGGGTAATCTCAAGGATACGAGGCCCGACGATCTCGCGGCCCTCGTCATAAACAAACTGCTGGAAACGACCGGTATCGATCACGAAGTCATCGACGACGTGGTGCTCGGCTGCGCCTTCCCCGAGAATGAACAGGGAATGAACGTGGCCCGCATCGCCGCCCTCAAGGCCGGCATCGGATACAAGACGCCGGCCATGACCATCAACAGGTTCTGCTCCTCGGGGCTCCAGGCGATCTCGCTGGCCGCCCAGAACATAATGCTCGGCAGCAGCGACGTCGCTGTAGCCGGCGGCGTGGAGAGCATGACCATGATCCCGATGGGCGGGTCGAAACCTTCGCCGAACCCCGATCTGATGAGCGACTATCCCGAAGCCTACACTTCGATGGGAATAACCGCTGAGATCGTGGCTGAAAAGTTCAATGTCACCCGCGCGGCCCAGGATGAATTCGCGTACAACAGTCATGCGAAAGCGGCGAAAGCCATTGAAGCGGGCAAATTCAACGATGAAATCGTCCCGGTCGAAACAAGGGTCCGTTTGAACGGCGCCTGGAAAGACGTAACCGTCGACACCGACGAATGCGTAAGGGCCGACACCACGGTCGAGGGGCTGGCGAAACTCCGCCCGGTCTTCGACATGAAGGGTACGGTTACGGCCGGCAACGCTTCCCCGATCAACGACGGGGCCGCGGCCGTGATCCTGATGACGAAGGAAAAGGCTGAGGAACTGGGTATGAAACCCCTTCTCTGGTACCGCGATTTCACGGTCGCCGGGGTTCCTCCCGAGATAATGGGTATCGGTCCGGCGGTCGCCGTTCCGAAGCTCCTCGAAAAAACCGGTCTCACCCTTGATCAAATCGATCTTTTCGAAGTCAACGAAGCCTTCGCGGCCCAGTCAATCTACTGCGTGGACGAACTCGGGCTCGATCCGGCGAAAACCAACGTGAACGGCGGCGCCATCGCCCTCGGGCATCCGCTCGGCTGCACAGGCGCCAAGCTCACGGTCACAATGGCCCACGAGATGCTGCGAAGACCCGATGCCCGATACGGCATCGTCACCATGTGCATCGGCGGCGGCATGGGCGCCGCGGGGCTGTTCGAAAAAGCCTGATGATACCGCATCGCGGAATCAGAAAGTAAGAAACAGGGGACCCGCAAGGGTCCCCTTTCTTTTTCTGACCGGGGGGCAAGGATGCTGTCTCGACCGGAGCCTTTGTACCAGAAGGGGAACGGCACGGGCGGCTCCCGCGAGCCTTATCCGTCGTCGATGCCGCAAAGGAGCTATCAGCCATGGCAGAAAAACTGATCGATATCACTACCGGCGACATCTCGATTACCGCAAAACTGAACGACAGTCCCACCGCTGTTTCGATATGGGAAGCCCTTCCCGTTGAGGGGCGGGTCAACAGGTGGGGCGAGGAGATCTACTTCAAGATCCCCGTTTCGGCTGAGCAGGAAAAGGATGCGCGCGCGGAAGTGAACGTGGGAGAACTCGGATACTGGCCGGTAGGGGAGGCTTTCTGCATCTTTTTCGGCCCGACGCCGATGAGCGGAGGCGATAAACCGGTCGCAGCCAGCCCCGTCAATATCGTGGGTGAGGTCGAAGGTGACTCCACCGTTCTGACCGTGGTGCCCGACGGCGCGGCTATCAGGCTTTCCCGCCTGGAGTAGCGTTTTCACCGGCCGGTGCGATGAGACCTGTTTTCACGGAAGAACCGTGGTCTTGAGCGGGATGGTGCATTATCCTGTTCGATTCCTGCGGACTTCTTCCTGACTGCCATGGGTCAGGAATCTTCCGGAATCCGTGCACATTTCAAGGACCATTCACCTGGTTTGGAAACCTCTTCCCAGATAACCCATTTCTTGCCCGTAACTTGATCGAAGGTTATAGCCGGATTCTGAGAATACCCTTCAGTATTTTCAAGCGTATCTTTCTTCCAGTCTGAAATCCCGCTGAAAATACCGAACTGAATGTTGTTTTCTCCGAATCTGGCGTCACTCCATACAATGTAATATTTTCCGGAAAGCTGATCGTATATGCCGGCGGGTTGCCATGCACCGAACGGGCTTGCCGTAAGCTTCTGTATTTTCGAGAGAGCGCCTGTTTCAGGGTTGAGCTTGTGACTGTATAATTGAAGTACCCCATCTTCCATGTCGTCGGCCCAGACCAGCAGCGCTTCGTTCTCATCCTTTGCGCAGACAATGGGTTGAATCGAACTGCAGGTATCATCCGTCACCCGGGCCGGAACGATCCAATCCTTTCCGTTTACCCCGCCCATAATCAACTGGATTTCATAGTTGTGTTTCCGTTGCCCGTCCGGTGTCACGTATATCTCGGTCAAGTCGGAGTAAACCGCGGTAATTTCCGTGTCATTGAAAAAATCGGCGGAAAGATCCCGAACGAAATAACTGGTCTTTTCGGCGGCGTAATCCGTGTTCCAAATCCCGGGTTGTCCTCCGGGACGGTGAATCAGTATATGACCGTTGTTATAAGCCTCCATAATTACCGGCCCGCAAGACTGACCGGTCAGAAACATAGGGTGTTCTATGACATGGACGCTGGGTTTGATCAGATCGAGCGGCGAAAACTCATGGTGGCACCTGTAGACCTCTTCTTTCGGACCCCAGGTAGCTCCCATGTCTTCGCTTGTCCTGCTGAAAAGATCCCAGCGCTCAAGTTCGACTACCTCCTGCCACCCGACTCTGAGTTCAGCTCCGTCGTAAACCAGGATGGGAGGTTTGAGCTCCCATGGACTGGTTGCTGCAACGGTTTTTCCGAGCCAGGTTACTCCATCATCGTATGAATGATCGACGCAGACACGGTATTCTCCGCCCGTGTCCTCGATATACGCCCTGCACAGCCAGCCGCCATCCGCGATCAATTGCGGGTAATACTTCCTTCCGTCCGGATCAGGTGGATCGGTGATACCGAGAATATCCCAGAGGATCCTGCCCCGCGAAAGAGGCGTGTCCAGGCCCAGCAGTTCACCGACGGTATGGCAGATATCCTGCTGATCGACCGGTTCCCGGATCGTTGTTCCCGCCGGTGTATCCGGTCCGATGGCGAGAAGGAAGGTTTTCCTGCATCCCGAACATAAGCCGCCGTGATGCCTGAACCCGAGGCAGCCGGGACGTTTTGAATGACGTCCATGGTCCGTTGTTATGAGCAGCGTTGTTTTTCCGGTGTAAACCGGATCGGACTCAATTCTGTTCCAGAGCTCGCCCATCAGCGAATCAGCGTAGCAGATGGCATGAATATAATCATCCCAGACGCCGGTATGACCATATTCATCAACATCTTTGAGGTTGACGAAAACCAGGGCCGGGTGATTCTCGTCCATGGCTGACAGGAGCATATCCCATACAGCAGGATCCGAACTGTCATCAGCGGGATGAACTACCGTAATGCCGTCTTCCCTTTCAAAAACCGGGCTCATGCTGTACCCCAGACGCACGAGATGCTCTTTTCCCGTAATTCCAAAGACCATTTCCGGCGGCGTACCTGTCTGATCCAGGAAGTATTCGAAAAGGGTCGGATCATCAGGTCGAACGCAGAAGTACTTACCGGGCGGAGCATAGTTCGGATAGTTGCAGGGATTACCGGTAATCATCTGCGTATGAGCCGCCATGGTGGCGGTGAAATTGAACGTGAAAACTTCAGGGTACAAAGCCCCCAGAAGTCGGAGTTCCGACCAGAGAACAGGAATATACGGATGATAGTCGAACGATACGTTCGGATACGAGAATGCTTCATCGGAGCGTAACCCATCGATGATTACGAGGAATACATTCTCGGTCTCGTACCCGCAGAAAGCCTGTCCGCCGGTGACTGCGACCAGCAGCGAAACCAGCGCGATTCCGGTCAGGAACCTGTTGAAATCCATGAGCCTCTCCATCCAGAAAGCTTCAAAGTCCTGCAGGAAGATCAAGAAAATTGCAGTAAGTTGATGTTGATATTATATGCCGCTCTTCCACAATCGACAAGTAATTAAATCTGAATTGTCACCGGTATCGAGGACGGAATCTTTTTTGCATATCTGAAATTGACGTGCTATACTGTATCGCACTCGGAAACCAATCATGCTTTTGAAAGGAGACGGCTATGAAATTTATGGGTTCGGTTCTGGTGATTATATTCTTAACCTCCGGAATCGCGTTCGGCCTGACCATCAATATTCCCGATGATTACGAGACCATACAGGACGGGCTGACAGCAGCGGAAGACGGAGATACCGTACTCGTTGCGGCCGGAACATATTCCGGCCCAGGCAACTACATACTCGATTTCGCCGGTAAGGCGGTTACCCTCCGCTCGGGAAGCGGGCCTGATTCCACGGTGATCGATTGCCAGAGAGACCAGAGGGCGATCAGGTTCAAGGATGCCGAGACATACGATACGAGGGTTGAAGGATTCACCCTGACGAAAGGTTCGTCATTAAAAGGCGGCAGTATTCTCTGTGATTCAGCCTCACCGACCATCTCCGACTGCATTATCACGGATAATTCCACCTCTTACTGGGCGAGGGGGGTGGTATTTCCTGCTATAACGCTTCTCCGATCATTGAAAACTGTCTCATCTCGGATAACAGCACCACATGGTATGGCGGAGGAGGTGGAATTCACTGTCTCTGGTCGGCTGCCGTGATTACAGGTTGTACTATCACGGAAAATTTCTCCGACTTCCTGGGTGGCGGTATCGGATGTTACAAGTCCGCTCCGATTATAAGTGATTGCAGTATTACGGGTAATACTGCGACCAGGGGAGCCGGTATCGATTGCGACCAGTCCGATCCTTCACTCACCAACTCGACTATATCAAATAATTCAGGAGATTACGGAGCAGGCATCGCCTGTTTCGTATCTGCTCCCGTTATAGATTCCTGTATTATCAGCGGCAACGCCGCTTCGACCAGAGGGGGAGGTATCCACTGCTTCAACTCCTCTCCCGAAATCACGGGAAGCTCGATATACGAAAATGCGGCAGGCAACATTGGCGGCGGGATCGATCTCTATAGATACTCGTCCCCGATAATTTCCGATTGCCAGATTTACGACAACGAAGCCACGGAGGACGGCAGCTTTGGAGGAGGGGTTTACTCCTTCGAATCTTCGCCGGTTATAACCGGTTGCTCAATTCACCTCAATTCGGCCTTGAATTATGGAGGGGGGATGGTATTCCAGAGGTTCTCCGATGCCATAATAGCAAACTCCTACATTCTGGACAACAGCACCTCGAACTCCGGCGGGGGAATCGCAATCTTAACTGAATCAGCCACAATAATCTCAAATTGTGTTTTCAGCGGCAACAGCACATGGAGCTCCGGACATGGCGGCGGCGTTTTATCGGCGTTTTCGTCGCCAAGCCTTCTGCACTGCGTATTCTATGATAACTTTTCCGGCGAAGGTACTGCCTTTGCCTGCATGGGCGGCTCGGACATGATCGTGCAAAACTGTATCTCCCGGGCGGGTGGTGAAGAGGCGATCCACGATGATGGAACAGGTTTACTCGAAATCACATATTCAGATATCGAAGGTGGTTGGACCGGTGAAGGGAATATCGACGCCGATCCTCTGTTTGCCGACCCGGAATCGAGGGATTTCCATATCAGCTACGATTCTCCATGCATAAATGTAGGAACCGATGCAGGCGTCTACGTCGATATCGATGGAGAAACGAGGCCTCAGGGAGTCGGTTACGATATCGGAATCGATGAGGTTTTCCTCGAAGGCCCCGTAATGAAAGTGACTCCCGAGTCTTTCACAACCAGTACCTACTGTGAAGCCACCCTCGACAACGACATCCTGTCGATTATCAGCTTCGGTACCGATCCCCTCGAGTACGAAGTGCTCCCGGGCATCGAATCCTGGCTTACAATTGATGGGGACCTCTCTGGGACGCTCTTCACGGGGGATTCCGCATTCATTAATGTGGTCTACGATATTTCCGGCCTGCTCCCGGGGGCTTACAGTGATTCCCTGACCGTAATCAGTAACGATCCCAATAAGACAGAAGTAATTATTCCCATAACAATGGAAATCATTACCCCCGTAACCGTGAGCATCCATTGTGACGATCCGAATGTCAGGAGGGGGGAATTACTGAACGTGGATATCGCGCTGGAAAACATCACCGAAGTTATTCAAAGTTTCGAACTTTGGATTGATGTATACTTGATCAACGGTGATCCGTACGATGGTAATCCGATTTTCCCGACGCCGATTACAATCGGACCGGGAGGTGTCATGGAAACGACGATGTCACTGCGTATTCCGGGTACCGCACCAATCGGAGGACCATATGGCCTTTATGTACGCCTGGGGCTTTTACCCGGCGTCTGGGATGAGGATTACCTGGAGTTCTTCATTATCCTGTAAAAAAAGAACTGCGGTCGATCATGCAGCATGGTCGACCGCAGAACAACTACCGCCTGTCCAGGATCTCCAATTCAAAGCTCGCTTCAGCGGCGATGACATCAGGGAAATCACCTAATCTGTTAATTACAGAGTACATTCCCGGCGGCGCATGGTTGTGGATAGTGAAAGTAATCCAGCGGGATCCCTGGAAAGCCTCAGGAATAAAAACATCCGATCCTATCGGGATGTCGAAAATTCTCCCCCCCATCTGGCTTGCGGTCAGCCAGTAATCAACCCGGCAGGCCGACCCGTTGTTAGTAACGGAAATTTCCCATTGCACCGTCTCTCCCGGCAGAGCAGAGGAAGGATTATCGAGGATCTCGATAGACAGGCTGTAACCGCTTCCGGTATTTATCACGAGGTCGTCGATATACCAACCCTCCCTGGTTACGGATGAATCAGTGCCGAACCTGAAGCGAATGAGGATATTTCCAAAATAGGAAGAAAGATCGAAGGTCTGCTTGTTCCAGTCGTATGAACCAGAATAGCATGGCGTCTCGGGATCGAACGGATTAGAGCATGATGCGGATTTATAAGGATAACCTCCGTCGGGAAAAATCTGTTCCCAGGACGATCCCTCGTCGGTACTGATTTCGACTATACCTCCATCATACGCATATTCAGAGCTTTTCGTTTCAGCTTCGATCCAGTGCCAGAAACTGAGTTCCGCCCCGACACCGATTCTGACCGGGGGAGTTTGAAGACCTGCGTCGTCGTGATTTGCATAGTCGCCGCTTCCGGTGCTGCCGCATTTCCAACTGTAAGAACCATCGGGAGTGTGGTTGTTTTGCGAGGAGATATGCCATTGATCCAGGTAACCCGCTGTCACTGCATAATGTTCCCAATCGCCCTCTCCAGATTCAATGTCGTCGGAGAATGCACCAATCCATAAACTGAAGCTGTCGATTTTCGAGTATCCCCTCTCGCACCAGAACAATATTTCAAAGTCAACGATGTGTCCCTCCGGACAATCTGGAGCGACACTCAAATGAAAAGGGCCGGTATTTTCTGCTTCGTTTCCAGGTGGTATATCCGGATATTCCGCAGTTTCAATATTTATGTTGACGTAAGGATCCGCCGTTGACAGGAAACCCGAAAGATCATCGGCTCTACCGCTGCCTTCATTTACCGCTGTTAGATAAATATCCGCCGATTCTCCAGAATCGAGTATTCCGTCATTGTCGCCATTCGAATCATGTATTCTTGTCAGATCACAAACCAGGCCCGGAGCGTGAAGAGTTACGGGAATGGTCGACACCCAGGTTGAATCGAGATAATCACGGAAAAGAAGTTGAAAATCGAATGAATGTTCGTCATCACAGTCACCACTGACTGAAAATACCAGATCGTTTATACCCCAGACAATTTCCTGCGGATCAACCCTCCCGTAGTATTCGTATTCATCCTCTACTTCCGCCTGTTCATCATTTTCCGATGCCAGACAGCTGACACTGTAAGTCGCATCCGGACCGTAGTTTTTTACCGCAGTCAAGACTCTTATTGTTTCTCCATAATCCGCTTTCCCGTTGCCGTTCCCCACAATTGTGTCGTCCATGATGTAGTCTTCAAGCACAATCCAGGCATCGTCTGCAGCGCCGTTCTCCTGAATCAGAACAGGCCGTGCAGCGTGCTCCGTCTTTTGTTGGAATGAGAATTCGGGAAAAGGTATCCGCTGCGAGGTGTCGCTGTTCGAGTCCCTCCGATCCCAGGTGAAATTATTCTCCGAGAGGCTTGAGTTCCCGGTTACCGCCATGAGCAGCAAAACGATCAGCATCCTGATTGAGTAATGGATTTTCATGATTTCCTCCTGTTCTGTAAATCATACTCTACAGAATAACAGGATGCAAGCACATGACCATTTTACTTGGTCCGCGAAGATGGATCACCGGCGTGAAATCCCGTTCAGAGCCCCGGTTTACCTGAAATACGATCGAGGTCCTCATCGGTCGTGTCGAAGGTGTCGGCCTGTAAAGAATGAATTAGAAATAGAGTGTTAAGCAGGTTTGCAGAAATGAATCCTGAATTTCTGCGCGGAGTTTGTGTTGTTTTGCGGGTATTAAAAGCGATGCGGTGAGGTGGCGCCATTCCTCCCCACCGCATCAAATCGATCCGATCCTTAAAACCTGTTCAAACCAGGGGGTTCAGCCCTGGAAGCAATCTCAGGTCTTACTCTTCGTATAGTTCAACCGGCCGCCGGCCAGGATGATCATCCTCTGCCTTTCGCTCAGGTTGTAGTCGAGCGGTATCTCCAGCCCCTTCGTACTGTTGACGAGAACAGCTTTCTCTCCCGCGGCCAGCTTTTCCCTTATGCCGGGCACTTCCAGTTCATCATCCTGATCAATCCTGCCGTAGTCCGCAGGATCGGAGAATATGAACGGCACGATTCCGAAATTCACCAGGTTGGCCGTATGGATCCGCTCCAGGGATTTCGCAATCACCGCCTTGACGCCGAGATACATCGGGCAGAGTGCGGCATGCTCGCGGGAGGATCCCTGCCCGTAAGATTCGCTCGCAACGATGAAATTGTGAATGCCTTTATCCCTGTTTTCGCCGCTCCTGGCTGCGAAGGCTTCATCCACCGGCTCGAAAACGAAGGATGCGTATTTCGGCACGTTGGACCTGTATTTCAACCTGCTCCCGGCCGGCATGATGTGGTCGGTGGTTATCTTGTCGCCCACCTTGAGGGCCGCTTTGCCGGAGAGGGAGTCGGGCAGCGGATCGTTGGTCGGCGGATCGCCGATGTTGGGGCCGCGGAAAACCTCCAGGTCGCCGGCCTTTTCGGCGGAAACGGGATCGAGCACCATCGAATCATCGATTAGAAACCGTTCCGGCTGCGCGATCCCGGGGTAGTCGATGCCGAGAGTGCGCGGATCGGTCATCTCTCCCGTCAGGGCGCATGCTATCGCCGTTTCAACAGAAACGAGATAGATCCCGGCGCTTTTCGTCCCGGACCGTCCGAAAAAGTTCCTGTTGTTCGTGCGGACCGAGACAGCGTCCGTTTTCGGGGCCTGGCCGTTGCCGATACAGAATCCGCATGCGGACTCGAGTATCCGGACCCCGCCGGACACGATATCGGCCAGGGCGCCGTCCCCGGCAATCATTTCAAGGACCTGTTTCGAGCCCGGGGCCAGTCCGACGCTCGTTCCCGGATCGATTTTGCGACCCTTCAGAACCGCGCCCAGGAGCTTGTTGTCCCTGTAGGACGAGTTGGTGCATGAGCCTATCATCACCTGGTCGACCTTTTTCCCCGCGAGGGATTCCACCGTGGCGATATTGTCCGGGGAATGGGGTTGCGCCACCATGGGCACGAGCTCGCCCAGGTCGATGTCGATCATCTTGTCGTAAGTGGCATCTTCATCCGGGACGATCTCGGTCCAGTCGGATTCCCGATCCTGGGCGCGGAGGAATTCCCGTGTTATCCCGTCACTCGGAAAAACAGAAGTCGTAACACCCAGCTCAGCTCCCATGTTTGTGATTGTCGCCCGTTCGGGCACGCTGAGAGAAGCTACGCCGTCGCCGCTGTATTCCACCATCGTTCCCACGTTTCCCTTGGTCGTGAGAATCTCCAGCACCTTCAGGATTACATCTTTTGCCGCCACCCAGGGTTTCAGTTCTCCGTGGAGGTTGATCCTCGTCACCCCGGGGCAGGTGATGAAGAAGGGACCGCCTCCCATGGCCACCGCCACGTCCAGCCCCCCGGCGCCGATGGCGATCATGCCGATGCCTCCGCCGGTCGGTGTGTGCGAATCGGAACCGAGCAGCGTTCCGCCCGGTTTACCGAACCGCTCCAGGTGAACCTGGTGACAGATCCCGTTACCGGCGCGCGAATACTTGATACCGTATTTTCCGGCCACTGTCTGGAGGTACAGGTGATCGTCCGCATTTTCAAAACCGTCCTGCAGGGTGTTGTGATCCACGTAACTTACCGACAGATCGGTCTTGACCCGCGGAATACCCATCGACTCGAATTGCAGGTAAGCCATTGTGCCTGTTGCGTCCTGGGTCAGTGTCTGGTCGATCCTGATTCCGATTTCGGCGCCTTTGTCCATCTCGCCGGCCACCAGGTGATCGGCGAGAATTTTTTCTACTATGTTCTTTCCCAACTTGCTCCTCCTTCTCCCGGATTCGGACATCCGCCGAAGCTCATTATACTGTAGCGATCAGACAGACGCGCGGTAAGGACGGCGGCATCCGCATTCATTCTGCTCCAGGCGGTAAACAGGTTCATATTAACCAGCGGAGCAGGAGTTCGTCAACATCGGACCTGGTTGCGCGGTCGCGTAAAAAGCTCAAACTGCAATTGTGCAACCATCCCGCATTTGGTAAAGATAGATTGAGGATCAGGCGTCTCCCCGGATTGCCGGAAGCGGGCAAAGTCATCCGATCAACCGCGTTGACTCGCGAAAAACGCAAATTGAAACCGCAATTATGATTCATCCAGTAAAACTGCCGCGCGATTTCGACTGTAAACGCGCCCTGCGGACCACCAGGACCAGTCGCGGCGATCGTTTGATTGCAGAAAGCGAACTGTCCCAGTATGATTTCCGCACCCTGTTTTACGATGTATTTCTGACTCCCCGAAATGACAGACTCTGCCTGGTCGGGCCGCCCCTGTTGAACCTGGCTCGACTGGTGACACCCGTTACCGTGACCATAAACGGCCGGAAGAAGCGCCTTTCCTGGCGGGAGTATTTCCGGCGGCGGATCCTGATCGCCGAGGTAAACCTGGAAGGTGTCGAAATCAGAGATGACAATGATGTGACCCTATCCTTCAAAGGTTTATTTGAATGGCGGGATTCGATTCCGGCTAACAATGCGCCGGAAGGCACCAGTATCCTGGTCGCAATCCAGAAGAATAACAGGATCAACTGGATCATGGACTGGTGCCGCTATTACAGGCAGCAGTACGATATCGACAGGATAATCATCTATGATAACGGAAGTGACAACCGGGATGAGCTGGTGTCCGCCGCAGCGGAACTTCCCTGCGTGGAAGTTGAAGACTGGGATTTCCCCTACGGGATCTATCGAAGTCACGGCAATAAATACTGCCAGGCGGGAGCGCTGAACCATTGTCGCCTGAAACAAGGAAACAACTCTATCCTGTTTAATTTCGATATAGATGAACTGCTGGTCTTTCCGCATCAAAAGCTTAAAATGCATTTGAAGTACGGCAAGATCATTAAGTTCGGGTACCATATGGTTCCGGTAGTCGACGAGCTGCCTGATGAATACTCATTCCGGTATTTCAACAGAAGAACAGTGCCCGCGAAGAACCGTTTCCAGAAATATGTCTGCAAAACTGAGAAAATACTCGTGAACCACGTGCACACAGCCCAGCACAAGCCGGTTAATTTCGTGACCAATATCGATAAGTTCTTTTTTAGAATGTCTGATCTGGCCTCCAGGATATCAGGCAGGTTTAAAAGAATGCGCTGCATGATGCCATACCAGGAGATACCCGTAGATGAAGGTTTCTTTCTTCATTATCGCGGAATCAATACGGGCTGGAAAAGCGGACCCGCAAAATTCAGGATACGTGAAGATGAATCTGATGAATACTTTTATCCCTTCAGTGACTGACGACATTCGGATCATCCGGGTATCACAGCCGGTTCGACCCGGCGGTTATGCCCGCAAAAACCTCGAACCCGTCTGATCGAGTTTCTATCCTCTTCAATTTGGCAGACTTAGAAATATTTCGATTTGCATTGAAAAAACGATATCGCTTGACTTCCAGCCGGTCTCTCCGTATCTGTTCAATTTCATCATCCGGGCATCGGACTCGCAGACCTTCTCCGCTACCGGGAAGCAGCGGGTATCGAAACCGGGTGCCGTGCGGCTGCCGGTCTCAAGCAGTCTTTCGGAACCCGGCGACCGGTTTCGGATTTTCATAATATCAGCAGGGGAAACTTTTTGATCAAGAGTTCCCGCAGGAGAGAGAGTGATGGAAGGGCCGGAATACAATCCAGCGATAATTGAAGAGAAATGGCAGAAGTACTGGGAAGAGAACAACACATTCTCCGTCGATCTCGATCAGACCGGGAAGCCGAATTATTATATCCTCAGCATGTATCCATATCCGAGCGGAGCCCTGCACACCGGCCACGTTATGGAATACTCGATCAGCGATCTTATCGCCCGTTACAGGCGGATGAGGGGATACAATGTCTTCTTCCCGATGGGATGGGATTCTTTCGGGCTTCCCGCCGAAAATGCAGCGATCAAGAAGAAAGTGCCCCCCGCTGTGTTTACCCGAACGAATATAGACCTTATGAGAGCCCAGATGAAGCGGGCCGGATGGTCCATCGCGTGGGATTCGGAGATCGCTACATCCCATCCCGGGTTCTATCGCTGGAACCAGTGGATTTTTCTTAAAATGCTCGAAAAAGGTCTTGCTTATAAAAAGGAAGCCGCCGTCAACTGGTGCCCCGTATGCAGGACCGTCCTCGCCAACGAACAGGTAATAGACGGAAAATGCGAGCGGCACGGTGTTGATGTCATCCAGAAACAGCTCGAGCAGTGGTTTCTGAAAATCACCGATTACGCACAGAGATTGCTGGATGAGCTCCCCGAGGGATGGGACAGGGAGGTTGCCCTGCTCCAGGCCGACTGGATCGGCCGCAGCGAAGGGTCCCGCATCGATTTCACTATAGAGTCGACCGGCGAAATCCTGCCGGTGTTCACAACCAGGCCCGACACACTTTACGGTGTCACCTATATGTCTCTGGCGCCGGAACATCCGCTGGTACACAAGCTTACAGCCGGAACTGACCGTGAATCCGAAGTCAGAGCCTTCGTCAACAGAGTCACCCGGGAACCCGCGTACCTCAGGAGCGCAGAGTCTGCCGAGAAAGAAGGCATATTCACCGGTCAATACATATTGAATCCGGTGAACGGAGAAAGAGTGCAGCTCTGGGTCGCCAATTACGCGCTGATGGAATACGGCACAGGCGCCGTCATGGCCGTACCCGCCCATGACCAGAGAGATTTCGAATTCGCCCGTAAATACGATCTCCCTATCCGCGTGGTCATCTCACCGGAAAACGAAACTCTGACTCCGGACCGCATGACGGAAGCTTTCATTGATGAAGGGATAATGATTAATTCAGGTCCTTTCGACGGAATGCCGAGTAACGAGGCAATCGGTAAGATAACGGAATACCTCGCAGGAATGAACAAGGGCGGCGCAACCATAAATTACCGGCTGAGGGACTGGCTGGTTTCAAGGCAACGTTACTGGGGAACGCCCATTCCCATTATCTACTGCGATTCATGCGGTATAGTTCCCGTGCCCGAGGAACAGCTTCCGGTGAAACTTCCCGGGGAGGTCGACTTCAATCCGACCGGGGAGAGTCCCCTTTCTTCGGTAGAAGATTTCGTCAATACGGAATGCCCTGAATGCGGTGCGCCGGCCCGGCGCGAGACCGACACGATGGATACCTTCGTAGATTCGAGCTGGTATTTCTTCAGATACCTGAGCCCGAGGCTTGAGACCGGGATATTCGATGTCGGCAGGGTGAACAAGTGGCTTCCGATAGATCAGTATATAGGCGGGATCGAGCACGCCCGCGGACACCTGGTTTTTTCCAGGTTCTTCACGAAATTTTTGGCCGATATCGGGATACAACCGTTTACAGAGTACGCGGACAGGTTGTTTCCTCACGGAATGGTCCTGCTGACCGCCTATCACTGCCCGAACTGCAACTGGGTGCACCGTGACGATGTAGAGGACGGCAGAACATGCAAAGTGTGCGGCGCCGGAGTCGAAGCAGACCTGACCAAGATGTCGAAAACAAAGCTCAACACGGTCAGTCCTGATCTTCTATTCGAAAAGCACGGAGCCGATGTTGCACGGCTCTACATCCTGTTTATGGGCCCCCCGAATAAATCCACCGAATTCAACAGCCAGGGGCTCATCGGTGTTTCCAGGTTCTTGAACCGGTTTTATGGTTATGTCCTGGAGCGCGCAGAGGTTCTGGCCGAGGTTTCATCATACGATGGAGACGGAAGCGATCTTTCTAAGGAGAATCGCGAGCTCAGGAGCAAGCTTCACCGAACAATCAAGAAGGTGACGAAGGATTTCGAGACTTTCGGATACAATACCGCGGTGGCTGCTGTCATGGAATGTTTCAACGTTCTGCGGGCCACACCGGACCTGGAGGCGGGACTCGACCGCCGGACTATCGAAACCCTGGTTCTGATGCTTGCTCCCATGACCCCTCATTTTTCGGAAGAACTCTGGGAGAAACTCGGGCACAGTCCGTCCATTCAGGCTGAACCCTGGCCTGAATACGATGAAGAAGCAGCCCGGGAAGAGGAAATCGAAGTCGTATTCCAGGTCAATGGGAAAGTGCGGGGACGGGCATTGGTTCCCGTGGGTTCGACTGATGAGACGCTGGAGAAACTTGCTCTCGAGAATGACGGTGTAGGCCGGATGGTTGCGGGGAAAACAGTCCGTAAGATTATCGTGGTACGGGGTCGCCTCGTGAACGTTGTGGCAAATTGAAAAACGCCTACGCCGGTGGAACCGCCTGCTTTGCCTTTTCAGGCCGGAAAAGGAGCATGGTTACATCGACCGGTATCGAAGACGTTCTGATTTCAAGTAACCTGTAAAGATGGTCCTTCAGGCGGACTGCGAACGTATCGAAGTCTTTTTCCCCCGATTCTCTCAGTGTGTGCAGGAAGAGTTGAAGGTGGCCTGCACCCTCTATCCTGCTTTCTTCATCGATATCCGCGCCCGTAAACGACTTTCCGAAAATACCTCCCGACAGGAGCAGAAGGGTGGAGGAGGTTTGGAGAGGAAGCCGCTCCGACTGAAAGGTGAGTTCCTCTCTCGAGCCCAATGCCGATCCACCCCGTTGCAGCACTTTCACGGCGCCTGGTTCAACGAGGTATGCATTGGGATAGTCGGCATTCACGTAAACCATGGAAGCTCGCCTTCTTTTGTTCAATTCGACAACAAAAAGGGGAAGAGGCCTGTCGAGCAACCCGCTCCCCAGAAGAACCCTGTTCAATCGAGTAATAATGGTCGAGAGTTCCGGCTTTGAAGAAGTGTAGAAAGAACGCATTGCGGCTTTAAGCGTGGAGGCCAGCAGGACCGCCTGCCTGGCGTTTTCCGGCAATTCGCAAAAAATCAAGATCCATTTGAACTCGTCCTTCTGAAAAATATCGAAGAAGTCTCCACCTACGGCCTTACCTGAAAGATGAAATGAAGAATAATTGAATCCCGGGATTTTCATTATCGACCCCGGGAGAAGGTGTTCTTTGATTTCTCTGACCTGAAGCACTTCCTCGGATAGCCAGCCCTCCACCTCCAGCCGCGCCCGGGATTTGGCATTCTCCACCACCACCGCGATCGCTCCGGTCAGCTCCATCGCCTCTTCAATCTGTTGCCTGGTGTAAAGGCTGCCTCTCGATGACTGTCCGAGGAAAACAATACCGAGGAAACCTGAATCGGTAACCAGCGGAAGAGCGATTACCGCATTCAAACGTTTGATTTTTATCTTGTCCTCGAGTGACAGGTGACGGAGCATCGGATTCGTTTCGACATTATAAAGCTCGAGGAATCGAGGGCCGGAACGGAACCGACGGACCAGGCCCGTGCCGGTGACGGAAAACTTGATCGTAGGGGCGTCGTGGGGAATCCAGCCTGCGCTGCCTTTCAGGAGATATTCATCTCCGCCTATCCCCGCCGTGTAAATATATACACTGCGTGAATAGAGATTTTTCTGCAGCCCCTCCGCGGCTGTTTCGAGGATCTGCTCCAGGTCGCCGGTCATGGTGGGAATCCGGCGAGTCAGGGCCAGAAATTCCTCACGCCTTCCGAGTTCTCCGCCCAGAAGGATCCTGTCGATCAGTGACGCGACATTTGTCCGCACCGGACGAAACAGCCCTGTAATCAACGCTGAAGCAACTATAATGAAAAAGCTGCGTGATAAGGGTATGCCGGGAAACACCCCCATTAAATCCACCTGGAGAAACTTGAGGAATCCGGTGATGATTATGAAGATAATGATTCCTGTGATCGCTTTGCCCAGTGCACGGCGCATATCGATGTGCGGATAGGAAAAGATCGCCTGAAACACGATGTAGGGTGCCGCCGCGGGAAGTACGAGGCTCAATGCCAGAAGCGGGGAAAGATCGTCCCCCAGCCGCGGAAGAAGAAACAGGAGGAATGCGCTTGTCCCGGCTCCCCATAGCAGGCCGTATATCAAGATGTATCCGCGGGATCTTCCGAGGAGTGACCTTGTTGCGTTCGGTAATCCGAGCCCGATAATTGGTATGAGTATATACTCGGCCGCCACCAGCACCATCGCGGTTGCCGAAAAAGGCATTACAGGCAGCAGAGACCACTTATCCACCAGGCCGGAGACTACTATGAGCGGCAGGGGCAGATACAAAAAAGCAAGAAAGGGAGCTGCACCGTATTTTAAAAACGCCCGTCGTTCGGGAAATACCAGTAGCAGGTGAAGGATGAGCGGAGCGGAAATAGAAATTGCAAGAGTTCCGAAGGGAATACCGTTTAATATTCCATTCAGGGTTTTGCCGGCTGAATAGGGAATGGTCTGATTATCCAGGTAAAGAGAGACAACTGCCAGCATCAATAGAGAAAAGATAATCGTTTCAGTTCTTCCCTTCCCCCTTATCAGCGAACGGCCTCCCAGCAGCTGGCACCAGATCAAAACCGGGATTACGATAAACCACGCATGAACTGTGAAAGGATCGGAAACCCGGCCTCTCGCGAGAGCATCGAATTCATATCCTGCTTTAAGAAAAAATATGGTAGCGAGTAATGCGGTAAGGAATGCGACCGGAAGGAATCGCGACTTCAACGCGAGTCGTCCCTGCATATTCTGCGTCCCCCTTCTGAAATATTTCCAAGGCCCGGCCGGCAGCCGGCATTTTTCGGAAAAGAAGGTCAAAAGTAATCGCGAGGTGCATCGAATGCAACTGATTTCATGAGATTATTAAAGCATTTTCGGTTATGCGTAAACGTTCGCTGGAAACGGCAGTGGCTATCCTGTCCTGGAAAAACCACCATGCAGTCGTTCTCGAGGAAAAATCGGCCTGGGGCGTAAAAAAACAACGCTCTACCGGAGGATTTCTTCGATAGAGCGCTGTCTGGAAAAATCTTGCAGGAGGGATGGACAAGGGGGTCATCTCGACCAGTGTCCCGGAATCCAGACCCAGCCTCTTGGTGTATGCTTCCAGCGGCCGTTGACCCAGTGTTTGTTTTTGTTTCGTTTCTTCCAGTGTCCCGGCACCCAGACATAACCATGGCGGGTGTGCTTCCAGTGCCCCGGCGCCCAGATATATTTGAGACCCGGTTTCGGAGACTTGATTTCCACCTTGACCGGGGGAGGCGTTTTTTCCACGTACACAGGCGCACACCCAAGTGTACAACTCGCAATGAAAGCCACCAGGATGGCTATCATCGTTAACTTCTTCATTTTCATCATGTTCGACTCCTTTCAATCGAATTTAATGGATACAGCGGTTGAAAATACGCAAGAAACGAGCCACGAGGAACACCCGCGAAAATCAGCCGGGTTGAAATAGCTTGACGTACTTGTCGGCTGATTCATAGTATCTTTTTTCCTTCTTTGCAGAATTCCGCGGGTTCCGGCGGAAGGCAAGGATACATAAGAAATCCGAAGGCAGGAACCGGAGAAGCTCAAATCCGGTGTTCTGCTGCGGGGTCGGTATTCGCAGATAACGAATATTCGAATTTGGTCAGAAACAGGAATTCGACATGACACAACTTGAAATTGCGCGAAACGGAAAAATTTCGGACGAAATAGCCGAGGTCGCCGACAATGAAAAATTGGACCCTGAAGATGTAAGGGGCCTCGTGGCGGCCGGCCGGGTGGTGATTCCCCGAAACCTGGCAGGCCGGTCATTCAAGATACTCGGTATCGGTGAAACTCTCCGGACGAAGGTAAATGCCAATATTGGAACTTCTCCGTCAAATGCGGATTTGGAAGAAGAGAAGAAAAAGCTGGACGAGGCTGTCAATGCCGGAGCTGATGCGGTTATGGATCTATCCACCGGCGGCGATATACCAGGCATAAGGGCGATGGTGCTCGAGAACTCGAGAGTCATGGTGGGAACCGTTCCTGTGTACCAGGCAGCGGTGGAAACTTACAATGAAGGCCTGAAAATCCCCGAGATGGAGCCGGATCTCCTGTTCGATGTAATCGAACGTCAGTGCGAGGAGGGAGTGGATTTTTTAACCGTCCACTGCGGTATCACGAGACGCGCGGTCAAACTGGCTTCGGATCGCATCGCGGGAATAGTCTCCCGGGGGGGTGCCATGATGGCCGCCTGGATGGCTATGAACGATGAAGAAAATCCTCTTCTTACCGGTTACGACAGGCTTCTGGAAATTGTAAAGGCTCATGATGTCACCCTGAGCCTGGGGGATGCTCTCCGACCCGGCGCCCAGGCTGATGCCACCGATAGAGCACAGGTGAATGAACTCAACCTGCTCGGCGAGCTCGCTTCACGGGCGTTCGTACAGGGTGTTCAGGTAATGATAGAGGGACCAGGTCATGTTCCGCTCGACCAGGTGGAAATGAACGTCCACCTGCAGAAGCGGTTATGTCATAATGCTCCGTTCTACGTTCTCGGACCGATCACGACCGATGTGGCCCCGGGATATGATCACATTACTTCCGCCATCGGGGGAGCGGTAGCGGCCGCGGCGGGTGCTGATTTCCTTTGTTACGTAACCCCGGCTGAACACTTGAAACTACCCACTCCCCAGGATGTTCGCGAGGGTGTAATCGCCGCTCGAATAGCTGCTCATACCGCTGACCTCGTGAAAGATGTAAAAGGTGCGAGGGACTGGGACCTCGAACTTTCCCGCCGTCGTCGGGCTCTCGACTGGGATGGGGTCATGGAGTTGGCGCTCGACCCTGTGAAGGCGCTGGAATACAGGAGGAAATCGAGCGGATCCGAAGAACGTACCTGCACGATGTGCGGTGAGTTCTGCGCGATAGATATGGTGGAACAGGTGAGCTGATTCACCAGGTATGCTGGATTGGCCATAATTTTGTAAGGTCTTGAAAAATAAGATGTTGTTGGGATTCCAGAATCAGAGAAACTGCTATCCGCACCCCAAGAAGCCGAAATGAAAAAAAAAGCAGCTAAGTCTGTAAATTGCTTGCACGGACCCTTGAATCCGTGTACATTGCGTGGAAATCTGTTGGCGAAGGGCCCAGCTCAAGGAGGCTGAAAATGAAGAAATTGCTCGCGGTCACTCTACTTGTGGTCTGGATGATCTGTCCGGCCGCCGCTCTCGACAGGAGCGACGCGGAATCGTCCTCACCCCCTGAGATCTTCGAACCCATGGGGACAGTGACAGACACTCTGATCGGCGAAGACTTCGATGAAATCGCCATCGGTGAAGTGCCGGTGGACTGGACTACGGAGGATATGACGGCTGCCATGGATCCGCCTTACTGGCATCTCGACACCCTGAATGCTTCCAGCGGAGACTGGGCCTGGTGGTGCGGAGCTGATGATCCCGGCTGGGTGAATCCTCCGGGGTACGGCAATGACTGGCACCAGTTCCTCATTCTCGATCTCGATCTCACCGCGCAAAGCGGGCACGTCGCCATGACATTCAACCATCGTTATAACGCCGAATACGGCTCGCCCGAACCTCCATGGGATACCTGGGACGGGATGAATGTCCAGGCCTCCGTTGATGACGGCGCCACCTGGACGGTGGTTGAACCTTTCAGCCTTGATTATCCCTACGAAAAGATTTACGCATTTCATCTCAAAGCGGTGACCGATACTCTTCCCGGTTATTCCGGGCCGCTGGTGGAATGGACACAGGCGCAATTCGATCTGTCGGCCTATGCAGGCGCACCGGTCAAGATCGCGTGGGTGTTCGCATCCGACTCTTATGCCAGTGACGAAGACGGCCTGGGCGGATTCGATTCGGACGGAGCCTGGTATGTCGACGACATAGACGTTTTTGAGTATCCGTCAATGGTTAACATCTATTCTGATGATTGTGAATCGGGGCAGGGTGCCGAATGGACCGCTACGGCGGCGATACCGAACGCGGCGGGCGACTATTGGCAGGTGATCGACACTGCTAACCACCCGCAGCCCGACGGATATGACGTTTTCTATTCTGCTCCGAACGGACTCTACTGCGGCGACAAGGAATCATCCCTCGGGGACGGAACCTACACACCGGGTGATCACGGCAACACCAAGATCCAGAACGCCTTGACCCTGCCGACTCTCGACTGCACCGAATATACGAACGTGAAGATGAAATTCTGGGAACGTACTTCGGGAGACGGCGCCGGCGGGTACGGCTACATCGACGTTTCTTATGACGGAGGTGAGAACTGGCTGGAACTGGATCACAGGTCTTTCGCCGGTAAGATGGATTGGACCGAGCATTTCCCGATTAACCTGATGGCCGCCGGTAAGCCCAGCGTGACGGTCCGGTTCCTGACCCAGTCTGGTACCGGTGGATACGACCACTGGGTATATTGGTACCTTGACGATGTGGTTATAACCGGTGATCGCGAAGTCAGCGTTGACGGCGGATCCCCCCCTGCGCTGACCGGCGTGGCTCTCGCTCAGAATCGTCCGAATCCGTTCAACCCGCACACGCGCATCGATTTCAGCACTGCCGAGAGCGGAAATGTCCGTCTCTCAGTGTTTGATCTACGCGGACGGGAAATTACGGTTCTGGTGGATGGTTCAGTCGAAGCGGGCAATCACAGCGTAACCTGGGACGGCTCCACCGGCACGGGAGGTTCCGCGGCTTCGGGCATCTATGTGTATACTCTCGAAACCGCCGGGAGAAAACTTTCGAGCAAGATGGTGCTTCTGAAATAGCTTGAAGGCTGGCCTTCGGCAGCTGCTAAAATCGAGGATAAGATCGGTGGACTTAAAGTCCACAGCTTATCCTCGATTGCTTATCCTGTGGCAACACCGGCCGGAATCGAAGAAAAAAACGGGGAGTTGTTTATACTCCCCGTTTTTCGTTACTCGGAAATTATCTATCGACCTGCATACGGGATGATAGGAATCAAACCTCCACCTGCAGACACATTGATGACGGCGGAATCTGAGACACGGGCCATGCCGCCGGAATATTTTCCGTTGAAAGCGAAGAAATTGATGTTGACTTTTTTATTCACGAAACTCAGTCGGGGATTGTATACCGGAAGAGATACTTCCGGTATATCGATGTACTCCTGCACGACGTGGGTTGTTTTCTGAGCAGTCTCGAGAGCTTCCCGCCACTGAGCGGGTTCTTCTTCACGGCCGACTACCACGCCTTTTCCCCCGTATAAGCCGATGGGTTTCAAAACAAGGTTCTCCCTGTTCTCAAGGATGAAACCTTCCATGTCCACTTTCTCTCCCCGGTAGTCTGTTTCACCGCTTTTCACAATCCTGGTCCACGGAATATGCTTCTTGATAATGGCTCGCTCTTCTTCTGTAAGCCTTGGGGCCATCTCCTCCGACTGGAGCACAGCCATCAGCGATTTCTTGCCAGCCAGCTTTGAGTTCAGGGGATTGACCAGACAGATTTTACCATCTTTGTATGCGTTCCACATCGAACGGTATTTTTCTGTATCCGAAATCCACCACTGGGTTGTTCCTCTCCGGTAGACCAGGTCGACGGGAACGCCTTTGACGCTGAATATACCGTTTTCATAGGAGCACTCTTCCGGCTCGGCGACGATCGGTTCACATCCCTGTTCGGCGAACCATTTAGCCATGAGCGACAATTCCTCTGTGGTGGGATCAATGTCGAATATTGTTATTATTCCGAAAGGCGGCAGGGAGGAGACCGGTCCGCCCTTGAAATGTTCGTAACACGAAGTAAGAGAGTCCAGGACGCCCGGCATGAATTTGTCCGGTTTGAGGGTGAAGTTCCTCCCGAGTTTTCTCATCGCTTCGGTATCGAGCAGCAGGTCCGTCTGTATATCGCTGTATCCGGGTCCGCCGGGTGTATCGCAGTTGAACTCGCAGAATTGTATCGAGTCTTTATTGATGAAGGCATCAAGGCGAGCATGCTGAATGCGCCGGGGATAACCCGGATCGATTCTTGCCAGTTCTTCTTCTCCATTTTCCAGGTCGAAAAAGTGCTCATATTGTTTCGATTCGAAAAAGAGATTCGATACTTTCTCCAGGCAGTCCATTGTTATATTGGTGATCTCTTTAATCTGTTGTATCTGCTCTTCCTGAAAAAAGATGGGTTTGAGGAATGTCGGGATCGCCTTACCGCCTGACATGACGCGTTCTTCGATATAGCGTTCCCGGATTTCCTCCATAAGCATGCTGCCGGCTACTCCTGAATCTTCCATATCCTGGAGGATTATATCATATTCTGCTTCGATATCCGGAATCCTTGTATCCATCAGTTGTTCTCCCTCGACTATTCGTAAAACCGATTTTCGACTGGTTAAAATTCGTGATGGAACCACCAACTTAGTGCGTTCTTCAATCACGATATAATCATCTCGTCGACAAACGGTTGTTACGCGAATGATGATTGGCCCGGATGCCGAATTCTGTACCGGCCATCCGGTTTTAAAGTGACCCGGTTTGCACGAAATTTCGTGTTCCGGGATGAAACCGGTAAGTATAGCACTACTCGGGTGAATGATTGAAGAAATTTCTTGACAGCCGGGATTTCCCGGATTACGTTCCAGTTCAGCGTAGAAACCGATTACGCGGTTTTAACTATTCTTTCCGGCAAACACTCCTTCGCCGCCCTGACCCGTTCCCAGAAGAGCGGTGCCCTGGGCGAGAGTATAGAACCCCCGGGATATATTCCGAGACGTAAACGAATTCCAGGATCACTACCTGAATGAATCGTCGGGATTCCGAGATTTCAATCACCACTTATTCAAAGCGTGGAACGCAAGAAGCAGAGACATGCGCTTGAAAAAGGATCAGACCATGGACATTGCAGAACTCAAAGCCACAAAGATCGTCGACCTTTACAAGAGAGCTCAGGAACTTGGAGTTCAGGGCTACGCGGGGCTGAGAAAACAGGAGCTTATTTTCAAAATTCTCGAATCTCAGACCCGTAAGAACGGTTTGATCTTCGCGGAAGGTACCCTGGAGAAATTGTCGGAAGGATACGGATTCCTGCGATCGGCCACATACAATTACCTCCCCGGACCTGATGATATCTATGTCTCCCCGTCGCAGATTAAGCGGTTCGATCTCAGAACCGGTGATATCGTGACCGGACAAATCAGGCCGCCGAAAGAAAACGAAAAGTATTTTGCCCTCCTCAAGGTTGAAGCAGTAAATTTCGAGAATCCTGATGCGGGCCGCGACAAGATCTTTTTCGATAACCTGACTCCGCTCTATCCCGAGGAGAAAATATTTCTCGAGGCGGCAGCTGAAGGAATATCGATGAGGATTGTAGATCTTTTGACTCCTGTCGGAAAAGGGCAGAGGGGACTCATCGTATCTCCCCCGCGAGCAGGAAAAACGATACTTCTGCAACAGATAGCGAACAGCATTTCAACCAATCATCCTGAAATCTTCCTGATCGTACTTCTTATCGACGAACGCCCGGAGGAAGTGACGGACATGCAGAGGTCGGTTGAAGGTGAGGTTATCAGTTCCACATTCGACGAGCCTGCCGACAGGCACGTCCAGGTTGCCGACATGGTTCTCGAAAAGGCGAAGCGGCTGGTGGAGCATAAAAAAGATGTCGTAATACTTCTCGACAGCATAACTCGCCTGGCCCGAGCACATAATACGGTGGTGCCGCACAGCGGTAAGATCCTCTCAGGTGGTGTCGATTCCAATGCTCTTCAGAGGCCCAAACGTTTTTTCGGTGCTGCAAGAAACATAGAAGAGGGGGGCAGCCTCACTATCATCGCCACGGCCCTGGTCGAGACCGGCAGCAGAATGGACGAGGTCATTTTCGAAGAATTCAAGGGAACCGGCAACATGGAGCTCGTGCTTGACAGGAGACTGGCAGACCGGCGAATCTTCCCGGCCCTCGAAATCAACAAATCCGGCACCAGGAAAGAAGACCTGCTCACGGATGATGTGGCATTGAATCGCATCTGGGTGCTGAGAAAATTCCTCAACGAGCTTTCTTCCGTTGAAGCCATGGAATTTCTTATCGATAAGATAGCCAAAACGAAGACGAATAAGAAATTCCTCTTATCGATGAGCGGCAATTGATACCGGAGGTTTTTTCTCTGCCTTCATGGAAATAAAAACCGGTTGTTTTTTCTCCGGATAATGTTATAATGCTTGCTCTTTATTTTGCAGACTGTTGATTGTTTCGAATAGCGAGGCTAGAAATGAAATCAGGCATACATCCCGACATGAAAACCGTTACGGTCAAATGCGTTTGCGGGAATGAATTCGAATCGATGTCCACAATCGGTGATTTTCGCGTAGAAATCTGCTCGAGGTGTCATCCTTACTTTACCGGAAAGCAGAAACTAGTGGATACAGCCGGTCGAGTAGAGCGGTACAGGCGTAAATACGGTATCTCCGCATCGGAAGAATCGTAGATTTTCGTAGTTGGAAGCGGAGCACGGGGTTTGCCCCGTGCTCTTTTTCTTTTTGTTATTTTTATGTGTAATCATTCCATGTAAGCCGGAATATCTGTTTGGAGGAATTCTTGGAGAATGAAACACTGGTTGGAGGTCAGGCCGTTATCGAGGGCGTAATGATGCGGGCCCCCGGCCGGATCGCAATGGCTCTGAGAAAGCAGGACGGATCGATCCTGGTAGAGGCGGAGGATTTCTCGAGCCTTGTCGAACGGAAGAAATATCTGAAGTCACCGGTGCTCAGAGGCGCCGTGATGTTTTTCGAAATGCTCGGCGTCGGGTTCAAATACCTCAACAGATCGGCGGATGCAGCTATTGAAGAGGAGAGGGAAGCTTCCGGTAAAGCGCCGGAGAGCAGAGGTGCCTTCAAGGAATTCCTTCAGAGCTGGGGACCGATGGTTCTTGCCCTGTTTCTGGCGTTGCTTTTTTTCATGTTCATCCCCCTGAAAATTGCCGAGTTTGCCGGGGTGAAAACGAATGGTCTGTCATTCAATGCTATTGCAGGGGTAGTCCGGTTGGTGTTTTTTATCGTTTACCTGCTGTTGATCAGGACAAGCGCTGATATCCGCAGAATATTCGAGTATCACGGCGCCGAACATAAAGTTGTATTTTCATACGAAGCCGGCAAACAGTTAGATGTATCTACAGCATCCGGATTCGGCACTCTTCATCCCCGGTGCGGCACGAGCTTCATAATGGTGGTAATCGTTCTGGCCATACTTTTCTATGGCTTGGTGGATGCCCTTGTTATCGCATTCATCGCCACGCCCACTGCTCCGGTGAGATTCCTGTACCATCTTGCCCTCCTTCCACTTGTCGGCGGCTTAAGTTACGAGATAATCCGCCTGGCGGGTTTGAAGGGTGAGAATCTGTTGTTCCATGCCGCGGTCTGGCCGGGTCTCATGCTCCAGAAAATAACCACCGGAGAACCTGGAGAGGATCAACTCGAAATCGCTGTCGAAGCGCTGAAGGAAGCACTGAGGAGAGGTGCGGGAACTACCAGGTATTCAGTGAAACCTGGAGGTGAAAATGTTGCTAAAACATGACATACCCGGGCTGAAACAGAAAATCGCCGACCTGGAGAAGGAAGAAGAAATCCTGGGAGTTCAGATTTCTGATATGACGGTTGTGCGTGACAGGAAGCGTTTCGAAAAAGTATCACGCGAATATCGTGAGATCCGTCAACTTCTCAACGTGTACGGACGGCTTCTCACGGTTACCGAGAACATCGGCCAGGCAAAGGACCTTCTTGAAGAAGAAGGGGACGAAGAACTCCTTTTGCTGGCGGAGGAAGAAGTAAAAGAACTGTCAGGAGAGCGCGAAGAGCTGGAGCAGCAGCTTCTACTGATGCTCCTCCCGAAAGACCCGAACGATGCAAAAAATACGATTCTCGAAATCCGGGCGGGGACGGGTGGTGATGAAGCGGGTCTTTTTGCAGGCGATCTCTTCCGGATGTATGGGCGGTTCGCCGAAAAGATGGGATGGAAAAATGAAGTCCTTTCATCCAATCCCAATCCTGTTGGCGGCTTCAAGGAAATCATCATATCGGTTTCCGGCGAGGCTGTTTTTTCGAAATTGAAATATGAAAGCGGAACCCACCGGGTTCAGAGGGTACCGGTGACCGAATCGAGCGGCCGGATCCATACTTCGGCTGTGACGGTCGCGGTGATGCCCGAGGCTGAAGAAGTCGACGTCGATCTCAGAAACGATGAGCTGAGAGTCGATGTGTTCAGATCTTCCGGGCCCGGAGGGCAAAGTGTAAACACGACCGATTCAGGTGTACGCATCACTCATCTTCCCTCAAATACCGTGGTGACGTGCCAGGATGAGAAATCCCAGCATAAAAATAAAGTCAAGGCCATGAAGGTGCTTCGGTCCCGGTTGCTGCAGAGGATGGAAGAGGAACAGGCGGCGAAAGATGCGGCCGCAAGAAGAAAGCAGGTGGGGAGCGGCGACAGAAGCGAGCGAATAAGAACCTACAATTTTCCGCAGGGTAGAATTACCGATCACCGGATCAACCTGACATTGTTCAAACTGAATGAAGTTCTCGAAGGTGATCTTGCGCTGGTGACAGAACCTTTGATCCAGAACGAGAAGGAGAAGCGGCTCGCTTCGGGCGGTGAACCCTCTAGCGCTCGTATTCAGTCTGAAAACGAAAAGTGACGGTTTCTTTCAAGCATACCTTTTGAGCTACTCCTCATTTGTAGTCAGATTATGGAACTGATCAGGGAGCTTCTCGACAGAGGTGAGGAAATTCTTTCTGACCGTGGGATAGAAAATCCGCGCAGGACTGCGGAGGAGCTTCTCTGTTTTATCCTTCGGATCGAACGGGTCAAACTGTATCTGCATAACGGCGAAGGCCCTTTTCCCGACTCCAGCCAAAGCAAAGCTTATCTCGACCTTGTCCGGCTTCGGGCAGGGGGAACTCCGCTTCAACTTCTCACCGGTTTCGTAGATTTTTACAACTGCCGCCTTCGCATGCGGCCGGGGGTCTTCATTCCCCGTCCGGAAACCGAAACTCTCGTGGATCTGGCGCTTGAAAGTATGAAAGAACGTACAGGTCGGATGCTCGATTTGTGCACGGGAACAGGGGCCGTGGCCGTCGCTTTTGGGGCCGCCAGACCCGATTTCTCGGTGGTCGCGGCGGATGTCAGTCGAATCGCCCTCTCACTCGCCGCTGAAAATGCTTGTATCAACTCGGTCGAATCATTAAAGGTGGTGCAGTCGAACCTGCTCGAGCCGTTTAAAAACAGCAGTTTCGATTGTATTACAGCCAATCCGCCCTATATAAAAACCGGCGATATCCCGGGGCTTCAGGTGGAGGTGAAAGATTTCGACCCGCTCAACGCCCTGGACGGAGGACCGGACGGCCTTGAATTTTTCAGACGGCTGGCCCGGGAAGCGCCTCCGGTCCTCGCGGCCGGAGGAGTGCTGGCGGTAGAGGTGGGGGACCACCAGGCAACGGATGTACACAAAATTATGACGGACGTTTTCGAGATAGTGACAGCACACAAAGATTTGACCGGGATGGACCGGGTCGTGGCTTGTCTTTCACATCGGTAATTTGAAATCAGGCGCTCCCTGCAGTGAATCATAAAAAGAGGTGCGAACCCTAAAGGAGAATCGGATGGACAGCTTCAGGATAAATGGAGGTCGCCGTTTGTCGGGTAATGTTCGGGTGGGAGGTTCAAAGAATACTGCGCTCCCGGTTATGGCTGCGACATTACTTGCTCCGGGAGTGCATGTAATGAGAAATGTGCCCCGTCTGCGGGATATCAATTCGATGTCGCGTCTGCTCGAAATTATCGGAGCGCAGGTGGCGCGTTCAGGTACGGAAATCTCGATAGATACGTCGAATTACGATTTCTACGAAGCCCCGTACGACCTGGTTAAAACGATGCGCGCTTCAATCTATGTTCTTGCGCCTCTGCTCGCAAGACGCGGGGCGGCACGGGTCTCGCTTCCCGGTGGATGTGCATGGGGGCCGCGACCCGTGAATTTTCATATCGACGGTTTGAGGAAGTTGGGTGCCCGCATCGATATCGACCGCGGGTATATTACCGCGACTGCGAACCGGTTGAACGGAGCGGAAATTTTTTTCGATGTGCCGAGCGTCGGAGCCACTGCCAATCTCCTGATGGCGGCCTGCCTGGCCAGGGGAAGAACGGTGATAAGCAACGCCGCCCGGGAGCCGGAGATCGTCTACCTGAGCAGTTACTTGAGGTCGATGGGGGCCGGTATATCCGGAGATGGTACGTCTACGGTAACCATTGATGGAGTTGATGAGCTGACCCCTGCCGATTTCACGGTTCCCGCAGATCGAATTGAAACCGGGACGTTTATGGCTGCCGGCGCCCTGATGGGCGGCGAGGAGGGTATCCGGCTCGACGGAGTGTGCCGTGATGAGTGTTCGGCATTCGGGGAGAAACTCATCGAGATGGGGGGAGAGCTGGACTGGACTGGGGATAGCTCTTCAGTCACGGTGGTTCCGCCCGAAGGAAAGCTTGCGCCCGTTACGATCCGGACATCGCCTTATCCCGGGTTCCCCACCGATCTCCAGGCCCAGTTCCTGAGCGCGCTGACGCTTGCCGACGGCACCAGCACGATTACCGATACGATCTACCATGACCGGTTCATTCATGTTGCCGAGCTGCGTCGCCTTGGCGCGGATATAGTAATGCAGGAGAATACGGCCCTGATTAACGGAATAGACCGGCTCCAGGGGGCGGATCTCATGGCTTCAGATCTTCGCGCCAGTGCAGCCCTCGTAATCGCGGGTCTCGCCGCCGAAGGCGAAACGAAAGTTGCGCGGGTCTACCATATAGACAGGGGATACGAATCGATCGAGCTGAAACTTTCCGCCCTCGGCGCAGACATCGTACGCCTGAAAGACTGACACCGCCGGGGATCCTGATGCTGATTCTCCAGAACCAGAGTGTTTCCACGATTTTGGCTCATCTGCAGTGAAGCTTGCGTTATCCGGCGGGATTTAATTGACCGGTTCAGTCGGCGAGGACATGCCCTTCACCCGAGCGTCTGGTTATGTTGTTCTTGCCCATGTATTCGAGCAGTGGAATTGCATATTTTCTTGAAAATCCGAACAGATCCTTAAATTCGACTACAGTCATGGAACCGTGCTCACCAAGGTAGGCGCGGGTTTTTTCGACTACGGTTTTCATCGAATCCGCATGGAGAACGATGTGTTCGGTGATGCGCACGATCACACCCAGTTCGCGCAGGGCGTTATAGACCCCCGCGGCTATTCTTTCTTCTTTGAAACGGCCGATAACTTCTTCCGGTCGGGGTGGTGTGAACCCGCCATCTCGGAAAGCCCTTTCTATTTCTTCCCGGATCTCATTCTCCCGCTGGTTGAAACGCATGGAGAATTCCGGGAGCGCCGCTCTGTCGCCGGTTACGGCGACTTTACCGCTTCGGGCCAGTGAGTCGAGAACGATTCCTGCAAGGGGGCCGGGGATTTCCCCTGTGAGCCTGCTTCTCAGTTCTTCGCTGGAGATCCCCGAGCTGAGACGATGGGAGTCGTGATATTCGCCGACGAGGTTGATTATACGTTCTTCGATCGAACCGGCGAGAGACCTGGTGAACAGACGTTTACCCGCTGTCATCAGGCCCATGGCTTCATAATCGATCGGTACCTGATCGGAGAAAAGAGGGTCGGATTCTATTTCTCTGACTGATAATCCTTCACCGCCCGATTCCCGGACACGGGCCTCCAGTATATCGAGAGGATCTCCGACCTCTTCGATTTCGAGCCTTTCGATGACAGCTTCCCGGAAACGTTTGTACTTCGGCGATTCGGCCTCTATGATGACGCCGCCGCCCAGGGTTACGAGCGGCGAATATAACCGGATGACATATTTATCGAGTCGCGCCGTTGTTACCGGCTCTTCGAGTCTGAACTGCACCAGGCCCGAACCGCCGGCTGGAATTTCCTCTGCGTCCAGCAGCGCGATACGACCGATCACCTCGCAGGTGCCGTGGTGAAAGCGTATCCGCATGCGGTTTTTTACGGGGTAAGGGGAGCTTTCGAGCACGTTCAGGCGGGCGCTTACAATGTATGATGCCGAAAATTTATCGGGTTCGGTGAGAAGATATCCGCGCTTCAGCTGCTCCCTGGCAATCCCTTGCAGAGCGATGGCGGCTCGCTGACCGGCGTGCAGTGTCTTGACATTTTCGTTATGGTTCTGAGCGTTCCTGATTCGGCATTGTTCTTTCTCCGGCAGTATCTCGAGAATGTCGCCCACCGCGGCGCTCCCGTTCCATACGGTGCCCGTGACAACCGTGCCGAATCCCTTGATAGTGAAGAATCGATCGATGGGAAGCCGGAACACGCCTTCATCGCTCCTTGGCGGGACATCTGCAGCTATCTCGTCCAAAGCCTCTGCGAGCCTGTCGAGGCCGGTCTTTTTTGTGGAAGATACCGGGATAACGGGGGCTCCATCCAGAAATGAACCGGCAAGATAGTCGGAAATATCCTCCTGAACAAGCTCGAGCCAATCCTCCTCCACCATGTCGATTTTTGAAATCACCGTGATTCCGCGGGTGATACCCAGGAGCCTGAGGATATCCATGTGCTCGCGGGTCTGGGGCATCACCCCTTCGTCCGCCGCCACCACCAGCACCACGATGTCGATTCCGGTGGCTCCGGCGAGCATCTGCCTGATGAACCGTTCATGACCCGGCACGTCTACGATACCGGCCCTCATCCCGGATGGGAGAGTGAAGTGGGCGAACCCCAGCTCGATGGAGATACCCCTCTTCTTTTCTTCCTTGAGACGATCGGTTTCGATGCCGGTAAGCCCCCGGATCATTTCTGTTTTGCCGTGATCTATGTGTCCAGCCGTTCCGATGACGATATGTTTCAAGAAATCAACCTCCGGTTCGGGTCCGGGTCTGTTCCGGATCCTTCGATACATGGTATGGACCGAGGAACAAGTCGTCAATCCCTGTACCCAGAAAACATGAGAGAGCATCACCCGGGGTGCAGACTATCGGCTCTCCCCGGATGTTGAAACTGGTGTTAAGCACCATCGGCAGACCGGTCCGCTGATAGAATTCCGTCAGGAGTCTGTGGAAAAGCGGATTCGCTTTCCTGCTCACCGTCTGGACCCTTCCCGTTCCGTCTACATGGGTTATGGCCGGCACCTTTCTCCGCCACGACTCCGTCACGGGAAAAACGAAGAGCATGTAAGGCGAGTCGAAGGGCGCATCGAAACATTCCCTCGCCTGGTCTTCGAGCACGGCCGGGGCGAAAGGCCTGAACGATTCACGGTGCTTGACTCTGCCGTTGAGGATGTCCTTCATGTTTTCTATTCCGGGATGTGCAAGGATCGACCTGTTGCCGAGAGCACGCGGACCGGTTTCCATCCTGCCCTGGAACCAGCCGACGATCCGGCCCTCCGCGATCAGCTCCGCCGCTGCGGCGGCGGGATCGTTACGGAGCTTGAAGCGCGAACCGGATTCGGTAAGGAGTTTCTCGATGGAATCGTTACCGAAGGACGGACCGAGGAAAGGATCGAAGGAACCGCTCCGGGCACGGGGAAGATCCAGTTCCAGGTGGTGGACGGCGAGAGCCGCGCCCAGGGCCGTGCCCGCGTCATGAGCCGCCGGCTGCACAGAGACCTTTTCGAACGGGAGCTCCGTTGCGATCCGGGTGTTCATCACGGAATTCAGCGCAACTCCCCCGGCGAGGCACAACCGCTTTTCGCCCGTTTCCCTCTGAAGGTGATCCGCCACGTGAAGTGCGGCTTCTTCGGTGACAAGCTGGACCGAGGCGGCCAGGTTTTCGTGATCGGCGGAGATGGCGCCTTCCCTTTTTCTTGGCTGAACTCCCAGGTATCGGACCAGCTTCTCAGTATACCATTCGGTCCGGCTCAGATGAAAATTCATGTAAGACATGTCCAGGCGGAACCCGCCTCCCGGCAGCGGCTCGAGGACATTGCGCAGCTTGTCGGCATATACCGGTTCACCGTACGGAGCCAGGCCCATTACCTTGCCTTCGCCGCTATTGTTTCTGAAACCGAGGTATTCGGTCATGGCGGAGTAGAAGTGACCGATCGAATGCGGGAAATTCACCTGCACCAGCCGGTTTACGCTGTTCCCTTCGACCAGGCAGGTGAGGGTGGAGGCGATTTCGCCGTTGCCGTCAACCGATAGAACCGCCGCTTTTTCGAACGGAGAAGGGTAAAAAGTGCTGCATACGTGCGCAATATGATGGTTTATGAAATGAAATCGGAAGTGCGCCGAACCTCCGAGTTCTTCCAGAAATTTCGTAATTCGGCGCCTGGCGCTCAGTATCTCGAAGAATTCGCCGCCCTGTTCGGAAGCCAGACGTAGGGATCGGGGAATCCCCGTGAGGACCAGGCAGAGCCTGGTGGGAATCCCCAGGAACCTTTTATAGTAGAATGCTACATGATCCAGCTCCTCCGGAGTGATGTCTCCCTCGGAAAGGCAATAGCGGATGGCGCCGGCAGGAAAACGTTTCTCGTGTTTTCGGCGGGTGAAACGTTCTTCTTCCGCCATTGCCACGATTTCGCCGTCTCTAATAAGTGCTGCGGCTGCGTTATGGTGAAAACAGGCGAATCCCAGAATATTCAATTTAGACCGATCCTGAAGGTTTGTTAAGGATTTTCTGTTGCAGGCGCCTTTCGGGCCGGACGCGTAATTAGGACGGCCAGGCAAGCCAGGCCGAGCAGAGAAACGACGACACCATGAATCCAGTATGTCGGCCGGTAAGAGAATTTTACGGAGTGCTTACCCGCTTTCAGCGGGATACCCCGGAAAATGTAATTGGCACGATAGATACCAGCGGGTTCCCCGTCAACCAGGCATTTCCAGCCGGGATAGAACAGATCGGAGAGGAAAAGGAATCCGTCCCGGTCGGATTCGGTTGAAATCGTCACATCGTTCAACCCGTAGTTCAGGACCGCGACTTTGGATTCACCCTGGTCCGCCTCCGGGGGCAGAGGGAACGGCGGGTCTTCGAGCAGAAGCAAGGTCTTTCTGTAGTCGACCTCTCCCTCGGCCATTTTACCCAGGCAATCGTTTTCGCCATCTACCTTGAGGGCGCCGTGAACGAGGAAAGCCCGGGGCAGGACTTCCATGTTCTCGTACAAGTTGATTTCGCCCGCGTAAACTCGTCTCATACCCAGCTCGTTATCGTTTTCTTCAGCGCCGGTTCCCCTCTCGTCCGGCAGGAATCGGGCACTCAGGATATACCGGACATTCAAGAGATCGAGTATCGGTGAGCCAAGCGCTTCCAGCGATGACACTGAAATCACTTTTTTATTTCCGATGTAGATGTTCGGATCGATCAGTTCCGTCAACCTTCCGAATTTATCAACGAGGAGAGCGTTCGACCCCTGAATATCGTATAATCCGTAAAAAAGCCCTGAATTCGGCGGCAGCACCTCCCTGAACTCGCCGTACCTGGAAATCCTGAAGAGTTTTTTTTGAGCTGAGATGCGTTCTATCGATTCGGGCACCTGCACGGGGTACATCTCATACTGGAACATCAGAAAACCGGATGCAAAAAGCAGGAGATCTAAAAAAATCACGTAGAACATGGCACCGATATAAAGCCGCCTGCCGAGCTTGCGCCGCACGTAAACCAGGGAGATCCCGGCCGGAATCAGCAGAAGGCCCCAGAAACGTACCAGGGAAAAATACCAGTCGTTGTAGTTCCAGAGGATCCTTCGCCAGGCCACGAGCCAGGCCGTGAACCTCGCCGTCCAGAAACCGCCCTCACCGTCAACTCCATTCTCCAGGTCTCCCAGGCTCCGGAGAAGATCCTCGGTCCCGAAAAGAGGCAGTGACAGCGGGAGCAGCATGATTAATGTGCAGAAACCGCCCCAGAACACGAGGCGCGCAAGGAGCCGGGCAGTTCCGGGTGTCTTTCTCTCGAGAAGCCAGGAAAACCCGAATGATGCCAGGACCGCGATACTCACGCCGTACAGAAAGACGATTCGGCATATCCGGGAGAATTTGAAGCCGGGGAGCAGGTAGTAGCCGGCATAGAAGAGGGGAGAGCCGGTTGTAAGAAGTATCGATACGATTGCCAGTACGCCGAAGAATACGGCGACACGATTTTTGCGATAGACTACCAGGCCGGCCATCGCCAGGAACAACGGAAAGACACCTAGATAACCAGCGTTCTCCTGGTAGCTGTTTCTCCAGAAACCGGCGCCGCCGTTTCCACGGAATCCGTCGATCACAGCGCCTATCCACCCTTTGATTGCCGGTCCGAAAAAGTCCGGCACAAGATAGGTGATCAATGTCTCCGGGGGCAGGAAGATCGAGCGGAACCATTCCAGGTCGTTCACGCTTCTTCCGGAAAAACGTATCAGTTCGAGGGTCTGGAACGTCTGTATCGCCGTGAGCAGGAAGGCGAGGGTGAAGGCCCCTGCCGTTACAGCCAGGATTCGGAGCGTTTCCTGTTTTTGACCCCGGATGAAGCTTGTCAGCGCGGATGCGACAGCATAGGCGCCGAAGCAGTAGAATGCATAAACGATGATCGGGGGGAATCCGCCCAGGACGGTCATCGCCATCGTCAACGAGAGCAGTCCGATAGTCCGGAATGTTTCACCGCGATTGCGGCCGCGCTCGAAAACCCATAGCATCGCCGGCAGCCAGATGGCTGAATCGACGTTCGTCGGGTTGACCAGATGCGTGATAATGAAGGAATTGCACTGGAACAGGAAGCCCCCCAGTGCGGCCGGTGGACGACTCAGCCCTATTTCCCTCAGGAACCTGAACATGAAGAAGCCGCCCAGGAAGAGCTGCAATACTGCTATCAGCGAGAAAGCCTCTGACGGGAGCATCAGAAGATGCAGTATGTTGAGCGGGTAGAACAGAGCGGTATGGGGATCGGCCATGAAAGGCGCCCCGGCGAGGTTGAAGGGATTCCAGAAAGGGATTTCACCCCTGCCGAATGCACGCCTCGTGAATACCTTTCGCGGGAAGAACGTGAAGGTTCCGTCCGTTCCGGCGTTATTGTCGAGTATGATTTCCCGGTCTGTAAGGGCGGACCAGGGCGGATAACTGTAAAGATTGGTGATGGCGAAGGATTTTCCCAGGAAGATCGGCTCCCTGAGGATATAAAGCGCAGCGAAAGCCAGGAACAGGTACGGCGCGAGTCTGCGAGCGAGTTCCCTGCTGCTGCCGCTTCGTTTCTGCACCTCGAATTCCTTCTGTAAATTAGAGCGCCGATCGGGCCGGCGAGCCGTCCGGCCGCCGTCAGCCTATATAACCCATACCAGTAAGGCGTTTCCTGATCTCCTCGGTATCCGCACTCGAAATCCACTGCTTTTCAGGCTGAATCTCCCCGGTGGGCGGACTGGTTTGCGGGGGATTCTCTTCCAGGAACGGGGGGGACATCATCCCCCGGAGCGGAGACCCGTCCATATCGGATGGTACCGGCACCCCGAGGAGATGAAGCAGAGTGGGAGCAAGATCCTCGATTGCCGCTCCGTTTACGGAATGACCTGCGCGAAAAGGATAACCTTCCGCTGCCAGGATCCCCTCCATCCGGTGATCGCCGGACTGTGCGAAATTCCGCGGAGTGAACCCCCGGGTGATGAAGTCCATGGTACCGAGAGCCTTGTATTCGCCGTTTTCGGGAAGAATATAAATATCCGGCGCCTGGTCGAGAAAAGGGCCTTTGTAGATCTCCTCGCGGAACCGGATCCTGAGTTCGATGGGGTTACCGGTCCGGGGATTCCGAAGATTTTTAAGCTTTCCGGCGATTTCTTCCCTCAACTCGAAGTACTCATCCCCCGGATTTACGATGCCGTGCGGCTGCCTCCCCTTGAGATTTATATAAATTTGACCGTAATTGCCTTTCGAGTACGCGCGGGTGCGGCTCCAGTCGGCGTTATGCAGACTCAGAAAAAGTCTGTCCATGATATTGAGCAGTCTGTATCTCGTGCCGATTCCGGTGGATTGCCTCAGATTGGAAAAGCCGGCGAGGGAAGCGGCGCGGTAACAGGCGCCCGGCGTGAAACCCGCTTTGAAAAGGAGCCGCTTCAGCAAAACCGGCGGTGTTTTTCCAAGGGCCAGGTAGCCTTCCGACATCAGCCAGTTGTTGAATACGAGGAACCGGTGCACTGGTCCCATGCCGTGATCGGACATTATCATCAGGGCGGTGTCGCTCCCGGCGGTGCGACGGAGATCCCTGCAGCAGCGGTCCACCGCCGCGAAATATTCCTCGAAGGCGGGAAGGTGGCGCTCTGTCTCTTTTTTTCGATGCAGAGGATGCGACGGATCGAGCAGGTGGAAAAGCTCGTGCTGGATGCGATCGGTCCCGAAACAGTGAACGAAAGCGAAATCCCAGGGTTTGTTTTCGAGCAGATACGTTGCGACCCGGAAACGGTACTCGAGATTCTCCCGGGCTTCTCGAATAACGCCGCTGATATTCCGGCGGGTGTAGACATTGTTGAAATAGAGGCGGAAGGGGCCGAACTTCTTTTCGATTTCATCCAGAATTTCTACCGGCTGGGAAATTATTTTTTCGGATTTTGGCGTGAGAAAGTCTGAAAGGAGGATGCCGCGGAGGGGCGCCGGAGGCCATGTTACGGGCATGTTGATGATTATCGAATCTTTTTCCGCGGCGGAGAGGATATCCCACAGACGGTGTCCGACGAGCCTGACGGTTGTAACGGGAAGCTCCTCGAGAGTGTGCCCCTTCAGGAGGGTGAGATCGAAGATGCCGTGCTTCCCCGGGTTCTTTCCGGTCATGAAGGTGGCCCAGGCGGGCGCCGTCGACGGGGGATCCGTGGAGCGGAGACGCCCCCAGGAACCTTTTTCCCGGAGGGAGCCTATGAACGGAGTGATGCCTTTTCGGATAAGCGGGTCGAGCAGGCTCCAGGATACACCGTCGAGGCCTATGACCAGCACTTTCGTGCGGGGTGTCACTGTCTATTCCTCCGGAACCGTGTCATTGCGAGTTTCAGTACGGTGAAAAAACCCGCGACAAGCTTGAAAAAACCGAGATTGCTCTCGCCGGCGGCTCTTTCCTTGAAAGTGATCGGAATTTCGGTGATGTGGAACCCCAGCCTGTGGGTGCGGAACAGCATTTCCTGGACTATCGCCGGCCCCGGTGATTCGATCGTGTCGGGATCGATGGCTTCGAGAACCCTCCTTCTGTAACACCTGAACCCCGAATTACAGTCGGCAACTGGCACGCCCAGGAGGAGCCGCGCGTATGATGATGAAAACCAGGTAAGAAGGGTGCGCAACAGGCCGCGCTCGGCGTCCCTGCCCCCCGCCACCAGGCGGGAGCCCAGAACCAGATCGGATGCCAGTGCCGCGTCCACCAGGGAGGGAACCAGGTCGGGATCATGGGAGAAATCCGCGTCCATTTCCACGATTATATCGGCTCCGTGATCAAGGGCGAACCGGAAACCTTCGGCGCCGGAACGCCCCCGGCCCGCATCCGTTTTCCGATGGATCAGGTGAACCCGCGAATCGTTTTCACTCAGTCGCGCCACCGCTTCCCATGTGCCGTCGGGCGAGTCGTCGTCGATGACCACGACCTCGTAGTCGCCTTCGAGAGAGAGAAGAGCGCCTATCAACCGCTCGATGTTTTCCCGCTCGTTGTAGGTTGGTAAGGTGACGAATATCTTCATGCCGCTGCACGCCCCCTGAGTCGTATCGATTAAAGATTTGAATAGAATAGCACGACTTGCGGCGGGGGTGACAACCTTTTTGCGCTGCGCTCAAAAAGCGAAAAGATTTTCTCTGTTTTCAGCGGGCTCCGATTCGACGGCAGCACATTATCTCACGCATTTCCCCCTCCCGGTCTTTCGTCCGGGAGGGGGCTGGTTTGTAGAGGGCTGTCGAAGGTCGGCAATTGTTTCCGGAATAGTCCGGATTGCCGGTTTATTCGAGTATCAGCGTGATATTTTTATGGTAGGAAGAGTGATGTATCCTGCCGTAACCATTCGTCGCCCTGTCATGGACGCCCAGGTTGAAGCTGTATGCGCATGTGGCAGGCCAACCGCCGTAATACACGGAGTAGCCGGAAACGCCCTCCCAGAAATCACCGTGAATTCCCGAATCGTATGTCTCGTTCGTGATGCTGAATCCGCTGTTGTCGCCCCAGCTTCCGTTCAACGTGTATCTGTACAGATGCCCGGCCTCGTCAAGAGCGGTTATCTCGAACTCGAGCACGTCGCTCTGGTCGAGCGTGACGATGGCGCATGTATCCACGGGCTCGCCTCCGAAATAGATATTTTCGATGGAGGCGACAGGGGGCGTATTGTCTACAACAAGCACCAGCCTGTTGATCGATTCCGGGACGCTCATTTCCCAGCCGTTCGCTTTGTATGCCTTTAGACGCAGGGAGTACTTTCCGTCGGTAAATCTCGTCGAATCCCAATCCAGGAGGAGATTGTCCAGATACCAGAACTCGGATTCGGGCGGTATGTCGTATTTGTTCTCCTGATCCGGGGAGATGAGATGGTAGACGAATTTACCCTGATTCGGGTCCCAGAGGTAGTTGCCCCAGGCCTCCTCCTGATCCTCGAAATCTCCATCGGCCGGCTCCGTCGAGGGGTCGGGCCACTTTGCCGCCTGGATCTTGTATTTCGCGACTCCGTAGCTGCGGGCGAGATCGAAGTTGCCGAATATCTGCAGAGCTCCTCCGAATGGAGCGTTTTCAACCTCGAGGAAATACCCCGGCTCGGTGGTGGCGTAGCCGTCCTCGATCTCGGAGAAGGGAATGAGTCCCACCCCGGAGAAGACCATGCCGGGTTCGTACGGGGGACCCGCCTCTCCCAAGCACCAGTCCGGCGAGTACCTCCCCGTGGTGAGGAGGGTTTCCGTCAGCCCCTCTACGATTATCAGGGATCCGCTGGATTCGAACACCACCCGGCCGTCGGGGCCCATGCTGGGATCATGACCGGAAGAAACCGACAGTTGTGTCAGATTCGAACCGTCCGGTTCCATCATGTAGATGGGTCCGTGCTGGTCGCCGTTGACGAAAACGATGTGCTGGTCGTCCGGGCTCCAGGATGGGTCGCATCCGAAACCGGTTATCTGGACTACATTCGAGCCGTCGGTGTTCATCATCCAGATCCCGTTATTGAAGCTTTCGAATACGATCCTGTCGCCGTAGTGCGAGCAGTTCGGCTGATCGCCGATGGTATTCGACAATTGCTGAAGACCGGACCCGTCTTCATTCATTATCCATAACTTGCCCCAGTAGTGGTCGTTGTATTTGGCGAAGACTATCCGGGAGCCGTCGGATGTCCATGATGGATGGCTGCCTTCGTCGACCAGCTTCTTGCCGCTCGAACCGTCGGCCTGCATGACCCAGATGCCTTTCCGGAAATATTCATTGAAAGCGATCTTTTCTCCGCCGCGGGAATATTCGGCGTATGCGCCGGTGGGGCAAATTTCGGCGAGGTTGCTTCCATCCGATTCGATGGTCCAGATCCCGTAGCCGCGAAACTCGTCGCAGACTATGACATCCGGCGGATCCGCACCGGTCGCGACCGCGGAAAAAACTGCAAGCAGAAGGATGAATCCGATTTTACCGATACTGGACAACATGATATGCCTCCTCCGGGTTGGCGGGCGGACCCGCAATAATTACTTTATTGGTCGGGGTCGTGAACTGTTTCCCCTTTTCCTGTTCCGAATGGAGCAGGCGGCGTTGGACAGTTGCCGGACCGGCTCCTGTCTGTAAAACCCGCCAACCCCTGAAATTGGAATTATTTTCTGACGGTATCTACAGGAGGGCGCCGATCTGAACTGACTGCAGGATGGCCAGGAACTTGTTGCTTCAGGGGTCGCGAACCAGTAATACTCGGTTCCGGAAGTGATGCTGATGTGGATTTCGTCAATTAAAAGACGACGGAATCGGTTCATCGGAAAGGAATGGAGATGAAGATAATTCAGCTGTCCGATATTCACGGAAATCCCGGGTTCGTCGGGAAGATCGAAGAGGAGCTTCGCGGGGCGGACGTGATAGCGCTGACCGGCGACGTCACCATGTTCGGGAGCGCGAAGGGCGCGCGGGCGATTGTCGAGCGGATCATGGCTTTAAACGGCAATGTTATCGCCGTTCCCGGCAACTGCGATCCCCCCGGAGTGGTCGAGTATCTCTCTGAAGCCGGGATATCGCTCCATGGGACGGGCAGGCGGATTGAGGGTTACTTTTTCGCCGGTTTCGGCGGTTCTCTGCCCTGCCCCGGCCGTACTCCGCTGGAATTCGATGAAGAAGAAATCGCCTCGGGACTCGAACTCGCCGTCGCCGACGCGGAACCGGGAGACCCTGTCGTTCTGGTGATGCATACACCGCCTTTCGGATCGGTGGCGGATATTCTCAGCAGCGGGGTGCACTCGGGCAGCAGGTCCCTGGCGGATTTCATACGAAGAACGAAACCGCTGCTCTGCATGTCGGGGCATATACACGAATCGGCCGGCGAAGGTTTTCTCGGAGATACGCTGGTAGTGAACCCGGGCCCCGCACCGCACGGCATGTTCGCGTTGATCACCATCGATGAAACCGGCGTCCGTGCCGAACTCCGCCACGCCTGATTACTCTCCTGAACGATTGTGTTGCAGGACTTGCGGGTAAATGGCAGACCTGGTGCGCCCTTGGATTTCGGCGGGTCTTTAACCCGCATTTCTCACCGGATTCCTGCTGCAACACCGTATTCCCGCACGTTTTCAGCACGTTACACCGCTGCCGCCTGTGCGACGTGACTCAGCCACGACTCCGCGCGGCATCGCCGCAAAGCACTGAAACTGCACGAGACTCCGGTGTTTCGCGACGAAAGAGACATGAGAAATGCGGGTTAATCTCCCGCAGGATCCTGATGCAGGAAAGAACCACCCGGAAAGAATATGCCTTCACCTGTGACAGAGCAGCCGTTTTTTCGGCCCCTTCCGAGCCCGTCGGATGGCCTGGTTGATCATGTCGATTTTACCCGTGCGGGTAAAAATGTAGTTAGGAAACTCGCCATCAATTCGCAGCCGCCCCTCGTGAATGTTTGCGTGGCATCGGCTGCACTGAAGCAGCAGATTTTCGGGTTCGTTGCCTCCTCCCTCGGAGACGGGCCTAACATGATGCAGCTCGAGGAAAGAGGTCCGACCGCAACCCGGGGTTCTGCATACTCCCCTGTCTCTCATGAAAATCTTCTTGCGCAGCGCGATACTTACCGACCGCATCCTTCTTCCCACCGAGCCGTTTTCGTCCTTGTAGATCGAGCCGTCGCAGATTGCTCTTTCAACCAGGCTTTCTTCAACCGGGATCTGCTTTCCGAGTTTTCCGGTAATGGTATTCTTTTCGCAATCCGGGCAATGATGGATTATTACGGAGTACGGTGAATCGATCAGCGCCAGAGGTAAAACACCCGGAGACTTCGGGGTATTGGATACGCGATCCTGTTGGGAGCATTTGATCCCGGCGGCGGCATTTCCGTATAGGTTCAGGTATTCATTTTGGGAAGAAATTCGTGTTTCTTCTGATTCTGCGGGATTAGGCTCATCTCCATTCGAACCTGAAGATCTCGCCGAATCGCATTCAGCGCAGCCCGGGAGCAACCCTTCGCGGGCATCTTTTTCCATTACCTCTCACATTACACTGCACGGCCTTTTCTTCGAGATAACTTCTGCTCAAAGCCGAAAGCATCTGTTCTCTTTTCCAATCTTCCCGGTTCTCGTGCTTCCAGAGTCTGTGAGCTTCCTGCAGGAAAGCATATTCCGCCGGCGTGAACTTCAAAGTAACAGTCACATAATGCCGGGTTCTTTCAGGAGGTAATGCGATCGCGGGTGTTTCTTCTTCATGTATTGGTTCCGGATCGTCGGACAAGAATTCGGTTGAGGCCGCCGACTCGTCCGGATGTCCCGACCGCCTGAGCGATCCTGACGCAGCGGATCCGTTCGACCCGGCCTTCGGCATATCGGAAACCGGTGAAGCGACCGATTCACGGCGGAATTGATTCCCCGGTTCTGAATTTCTTTTTGCCGTATTTTTTTCGAGCGAAACAGAACTTGGATTTTTAGAGCCTGCAGCTCGCGGCTCATCCGGTTGATTGAAGATGCCGAGTTGGGCGTTCCCGGCATTCGAAGCGAGGGCTTTTACTGAACGGGCGGTCTTGGCGTTTTCTTTCGTAACATATTCTTCAAGCTCACTGTATGAACATGATTCGGCCTTTTCGATCACCTGCTTCTCGCAGAACAGGTTCTTCAGGCGCAGGATCTCCCTGACTTTGGTCCAGCCGATGCGGTTTTCGATTAAAGCCCGGCGGATCAGGTGCAGTTCCCGGAGGCGACGCCCGATTCTGAGCAGGGCATAAGCCTTGTTCATACCGATATTCGCCGCATCGCAGGCATACTGGACAACCGATGAAAATCCGAGCTGCCGCCAGAGTTCACGCTCGTCTATTTCAACCAGGAAGAATGCCGCTTCCGCCTCGCCGCTCAGCATCGAACTCACCGCCCTGCGGAAACGACGCTCCACCTCCGCTCCTTCAAGCCCTTCTTCGAGAAATGCCCGCTCCGGGGAGCCTCCGCCAGGTAATCCTTTTAGAAACACTTCTTTTCTCAATTTTTGCTCCTTCCAGTTAGAACAGGGGAATAAAAAGAAAAAACAACCAATAAAAAACGATAATATGACGAATAAATAATAAAATCAAGCAAAAATGTGAGAAAACTTTTCTGTCAAAGGGTTCAAAATTCCCGAAGAGTCGAGGGCCCGGCATGCAGGCGCCGTTGTTTCAGTAAACAACTCGCTTTCGTTTTGGACAACGAGCGACAGCCCGGAAGAGCGGGAAGAAAGGATGACAATCACAGCAGAGGTTTGAAGTAAACGGGAGAGCGTGCCGGGGGCTGGTGATTATCTTCCTTCAGCGGGTGAGTTTCTCTTTTATGGCATTCCCGACTGTTTCGCCCAGCAGGCGGCATTTAACCAGGTCGTCGGGATCGGGGAGATACTGCACCCGCAGCGGGTCGGAGACGGTTTCGACACCCATTTCTTCTAGGATCTCGTGGAGATGTTTCGGAGCTTCGCCGCTCCAGCCGTACGAACCGAAGGCGGCTCCCACCAGGTTCTGCGGTTTCAGGCCCTTGATATAAGTCATGGCATCCGAAATTGACGGGATTATCTGGTTGTTCATGGTAGGAGAGCCCACGATTATCCCGCCCGCTTCGAGGAGCTCGGTAATGACATCGCTCCTGTGGCTCGAATCCATCGATATAAGTTTCGCCTCTATCCCGGTGCCGACCAGCCCTTCTCCCACCGCCCTCGCCATCCGGCGCGTGCTCTCCCACATGGTATCATAGAGAACCACCGCTTTTTTCCCGTAACTCTGACTGCTCCACTTCGAATATGCGTCGAAAATGTCCCGGATATCGTCCGGGGTGCGTCTGACAGGTCCATGGTCGGGCGCCAGGATATCGATATCCAATCCGGCTCCGACGATTTTATCCATCGCCTTCCGGACCATGCCTGAAAGATGGAGCAGTATATTCGCGTAATATTTCGCCGCTTCGTAATAAAGGATGGAAGGGTCTACTTCATCGGTGAATCTTTCTCCGCCGGCGAGATGCATGCCGAAAGCATCCTGGGAAAAGAGCACCTTGTATTCAGGGAGGTACGTCACCATGCTGTCGGGCCAGTGACACATCCTCGTTTCATAAAAGGCCAGGGTGAGGTTGCCGAGATCGAGCGTTCCGCCGTCCCGGACGACGGTTACGGCCGTTCCCAGGTCGAAGTGTCTTGCGAGGGCCTTGGCGCCCATCCTGGAGGCGAAAACGCTTTCCGGCCGGATAACGGGCAGGATGGAAGGGAGGCACCCGGTATGATCCAGTTCCGAGTGGTTCGAGATTATGTAGTCGATCCTGTCGGGCTCGATTACAGAGGAGATCCGGGACATCATTTCCTGCTCGAAGGGTGCTTTCACCGTGTCTATCAGGGCAATCCTGTCACCGAGAACCAGGAAAGCGTTATACGTCGTTCCGCGGCTTGTAAGGTAACCGTGAAAATTACGGATATCCCAGTCGATGGCTCCCACCCAGTAGACATTTTCAGTGATCTTCAGTGCTTTGAATAAATCCGTCATCGAACCCGCTCCGTTCTTTGAATACAGTGCCGGTGCGTCCCGCTGGGGGAGCACACCGGCTGTTCGGAGTATCTGGTCGACTGCTCTTTTTCAACAGGCCGCAATCGATGGCCCGGTTTCAAATTAGATCTTTAGAAGTACCTCTTCAGCAATCCTGCGAAGGCCGCTCCATGGCGGGCCTCATCCTTGCACATCTCGTGAACGGTATCATGAATGGCGTCGTATCCCAGTTCTTTCGCCCTGGTCGCGATATCCTTTTTACCCTTGCAAGCGCCGTGTTCGGCCTGGACCCGGGCTTCGAGGTTGGCCTTCGTATCCGCTTCGACAACCTCTCCCAGGAGCTCGGCGAACCTGGAGGCGTGATCCGCTTCTTCGAATGCGATCCTCTTGTAGGCCTCGGCGACTTCCGGAAGACCTTCCCTGTCGGCCTGGCGGCTCATGGCGAGGTACATTCCGACCTCGGTGCACTCACCGGTGAAGTTCATCCTCAAGCCCTCGATGATTTCGGGATCCACGTCTTTCGCTACGCCGATCCTGTGCTCGTCGGCCCATGCGAGGGTTGTCGCTCCCTGCTCGACGAACTTGGATGCCGGGGCTCCGCACTGGGGGCATTTTTCCGGAGGTGCTTCGCCTTCATGGACGTAACCGCATACTGTGCATACAAACTTCTTCATTGTTCCTGTTCCTTTCTTCTCATCAGGTGGATTTATTCGTCAGTAATCTATTCGACCGGCTCGAACTGATCTTTTCCGACTCCGCAGACCGGGCAGACCCAGTCATCAGGAATCGACTCGAAGGACGTGCCGGGCTTGATTCCGCCGTCGGGATCCCCCGCCGCAGGGTCGTAGATGTAACCGCAAACAGTGCATTCATACTGCATAACCGATAACCTCCTCACGTTTCATTTCCATTTGCCGGCGGATTTGTGCTTCAAACACTCTTCTTCCGCCAGTTTCCTTAACCTGTAAGCCGTATCCCGCATGATTCCGTACAGGATGCCGCAGGAGGCATCGTTCCGGTCCCTGTCTCCTTCATCCGCCAGTGCAAGCATTTCCCTTGTCAACCTGAGCGTCTGCAGCAGGTTCGTGTTCTCAGGTCCGAGTTTTTTTGCGGAATCCGCTTCGATGGTCATGTTTTCTCTCCGGTAATCGGAACGGAGTGTCCCATTGTGCCCGTCTCACTCAGATGTTCTGCAACATGTATGCCAGGATACTCAGAAAAGATCTACCGAAAATTATATAATGTAACCGATGTTGGCATGGCAAGTTAGTCTCAACATGTATGAAAAAATAGATTCTGATTCTGATAACAGGAGGTGTCTCAGCGACAGGAAGCGTCTCACATGTGTCTCGCGATACAACTATGAGACAGTTGTCAGAGCGGGTTCCGCTTGAGGAAACGGTAAAGAGTCGCTCTTCCTATACCGAGCAGTCTTGCAGCCTTGACTTTATTTCCACCGGTCCTGTTCAGAGCCTCCAGAACCGCCTCCCTGGTCAGGTTGCGGCTCCCCGCGGTCGATTCCTCCCGGCTCATAGCGGGCAGAGGAGTTTCCCTGCGCCGCTCTCCGGCCGGGGAACCCATGCCCGAAAACAAATCCGGAGGCAGGTGCTCGATCTTAATCTCTTCATCCGGGCATTGAAGCGAGGCGAACTGGAGCACGTTGAGCAGTTCACGCACGTTGCCGGGCCAATGGTGGTACAGCAGCTGCTGAGAGGCACCGGAGGAAATCGTCAAGGTTTTACGTCCTGTTTCGTTCATGATCTGCGCAAGGAAGTGCTGCACCAGTAGAGGAATATCCTTTTTTCTCTCCCTCAGCGGCGGGAGTGAGATCGGAACGACGCAAATCCGGTAGAACAGGTCCTCCCGGAATTCTCCGTCCTGTACCATTTTTCGAAGATCGCGGTTGGTCGCCGTGACTATTCTTACATCAACACTTATGGTCTTTTCTCCCCCGATCCGCTCGATTTTTTTCTCCTGGAGCACTCTCAGCAGTTTTACCTGGAAGGTCGGGGACAGCTCTCCGATTTCGTCGAGGAAAAGGGTTCCGCCGTCGGCCAGCTCGAATCGCCCCTTCTTGTCGCGGATCGCCCCGGTGAAGGCTCCCCGAACGTGTCCGAAAAGTTCGCTTTCAAGAATCCCTTCAGGAAGCGCACCGCAGTTTATGGGTACGAACGGGGCGCCTCTACGCAGGCTTTCGTTATGAACGGCCTGGGCTACCAGCTCTTTTCCCGTGCCGCTTTCACCCGTGATCAGGACAGGATAATCTGAAGTGCTCACCCGCCGGATCGTATTCAGGATTTCACTCATATCCTGCGACGCGGTGATTATCCCGTGCAGGTTCTGTTTCGTCCTTGAGCTTGTCCGGAGGCTTTTCAACTCGGTGATATCCTGGAAAGCGGCGAGGACACGCCCGGCGGGCACCGGTCGATCATCCCTGAGCAGTGCTGTTTTCATCATCAGCCGCCGCTCTTCTCCATCCCGGGTGACCATCAAAACTTCGCGCTCGAGTTTTATATCTTCCGCGTAGCCGTCGCCGGCGAAAGCGCACTGTGTGCCGCACAACCCGTTAGGCGGGAAAATACTGTGACAATGCCTGCCCAGGACCTCTTTTCTCTCGTATCCGGTAATTTTCTCGGCGGCCTTGTTGAACAGGTAAATATGCTGGAGATCGTCATGGACGAGGATGCCTTCATCCAGTAGATCGAGGATTCCTTCCAGCCTCGCTTTCCCCTTGGTGAATGCATCTATGTATCCCTGGTTGACGAGTGTTTCAACCAGCTCCTTGATCTTTCCCCTGGTGCGGCGGAGCGCGGGCAGCATCGATGCGGCGGGATCCGGGCCCTGCAGGGGATCCGGGACATTCCAGTTCAGGAGGTTCGGAAGCCCTACATTCAGCACGTCCGCCCCTGCGGGAGTTTCTCGTTCCGGCCGCAGAAGTTTTCCTACCTGTGCATCCCCGGGGGCGGCGGCGGCGGTTTCTTTGATCGTGATGATGAGGTCGAACGGGGGACCGGTCAGTTCAAAGATGGTTTTCGGAGGTTGATTGTGAAGCTCTATCCCTTCTTCTCTCATTACCTCGGCTGTCGCGGGAAATATTTCACCGGCCGTAAAACCGGCGCTGGCGGCTTCGACCTTCCCACCTGCCATCGACCGGAGGTATCCCTCTGCGATCCGGCTCAGGATTGAATTATCGCGACAAATGAAAAGCACCTTGAGTTTTCGGTCTAGCAATGGTTTCCCTCGCTGTTGCAGAAGCTCCCGGTCGATGGATTTCGACATTGCCTGTCTGCCTGGATGAGGTCGAGGATTGCAGCAGGCTATAACAGAGGATTTCAACGAATCCCCGAACCGGAGCGGCTGTTTCATCCAGAATAGCCCGAAGAACCCGAAACCTCAACCTGTATTAGCTTATTGCGCGCCGGCGTGGAAACCGAGAGTGTAGGCTCTTGACATGAATCATCTGCGAAAAGATACTGATTGCTCAGGTTGATGCTCGTTCCACGTGCGGGAACGACCGGTGCAGAGAATTGGAATCGATTGAACGAAGGATACGGATCGGATTATTTATGTTGATCGACCATCGGGAGAAACGGAGGATCAATTAGTGATGATTCCGGCCCGGTTTATTGCGGTACTGATAGTATTTCTGCTTGCAGGTCCGCCCTGCAACGGGTCTACTGCTCCGGATTCCGCCCAGGGGAACGCGACGGAGAAAGAGCCGGAACCCCTTCCCGGAGCTTACCGGATAAAGGAGGCTGCTCCGGGGATCTACGGAGCCCTTACTCCTGAACAGAGGGAGATTCTCATTTCGGAAGCGAAGAAGCGCTCGATAAAAACGAAAATCTCCGGACAGAAATTGCCCTCTGACGTAAAGGCGGCGCTGGAAGCGCGGTTTCTGGTGGAGCGGCTGCTGACGGAGGAGGGGGTTTTCGATACCGTCCTTTCAGAAGAATCGCTCCGCCGGTATTACACGTGGCACCGGCAGCTTTTCATTCGTCCCACGCAAATCCGCCTCGTTCACGTTTTTTTTCCGTATCGATCTGAAATGAATCCCGGCGGCAGGGAGGAAATCCAGCTGAAAGCGGAAAAACATGAACGGCTTCTCTCCGGCACCAAGGATGAAGTGCTGCAGCTGTGCGAGTCCCTCAGCAGGGAGGATCCTGAAGGGCGCCGCTGGGGTGATCTCGGTTATATCTCCCGCGGCACTTTCCCGTCCGAAATCGAGCTCCACCTGTTCGCCCTTTCGCAGCAGCGGCGGACCGTGAAGCTGGACACGGAGGATGGAATCCACCTTTTCCGACTGATGGATGTGAGACCGCGCAAGGAGTTCCGGTTCGATGAAGTGACCGATGCCGTCAGGGATGCGGCATACCTGACGGCGGTTCTCGACAATGTAGCCCGGTTCACGGCAAAACTGGCTGAACCTCGTTCGGAAGGCGGCAACGATTGAAGAGACAACTTAAAAGACTCCTTATGCTTCAGGTTGTCTTTCTGATTGTTTGTGCAGGCGATTGCGGCCGCGCGGATTTGGCTGCGTTTCCGCACGATTTCAAGGTGCCGGGGGATGTTTTCGGCGGGGCTGGAGGAGGCGAGGACGCAGGCGACAGGAACCGACTGACGAGATTCCCGGTGGTGATGGTTGCGGGAACCGCCGGAAATCACCGCTTCTGGACCGGCGGCGCTTCGACGGGTGAAAACAGTGTTCCGGGCGGAGCGTACACTGCATTTCTGAAAACAGGATTCCATCCGATCGAGCTTTGGATGATCGATTTTGCGGAGCCGGGGAGAAGGATGACGAGCCTGGAAGAGGCTACGGATGACCTGAAACACTTCATCGCCGCCGTAATGGGATACTGCGGAGCGGACAGGGTGCAGATTCTCGCCTTCGATACCGGATGCCTTCTGTCGCGCCTCACGATAATGAAATACCGGATCGCTCACTGGATCGAGTCGGAAGTGTATATCGGCGGACCGTTTCACGGAACAGATCCCCCGCCCGACCCGGTCGAATCTCTTCACGGGTTTCCGAATTCCTGGTGCCTGAAACCGGGCTCGTCACTGCTCGAAGAACTCAGGCTGGCCGGGGAAACACCGTCTTTCTACAACCCGCTGACCGGTTCCCCGCACAAAATCCGCACGCTGACAATACGGAACGGTCTTCACGGGGGAGACCTGCGCTTCAATTCCAACCCTGATTCCCCCGCGCTCCTCGGGGCGATGAACGTGATGCTTCCCGAGCTCGATCATGAACAGCTGTGCACCCATGCCTCTGCCATGGATGTGTATATTCCGTTTCTCGACAGGCCGTGCAGGCCCTATTCTGAGATTGAAGACGAGGATGGCGACGGGTTCAGGGGAGTTAAACACGGAGGACCTGACTGCGACGACGGCAATCCGGCTATTTTCCCCGGAGCCGCTGAAGAGGTGGAGGACGGCGTGGACCAGGATTGCAACGGAGCCGACCTCTATCTGCGATTCGGACGGGATTGCGAAGTAGTCCTTGACCAGACTGAGAATGCGGTTTTCGGCCCGAAAGAATCCGGCCGGGATTGACTTGTATACCTTTCGGGAATTCCCGACAGCCCTTCTTACGAATTTGAATCATTTCCCCGGATAATATCCCGGAGCAGGGCGAAGGCTGCCCGCGGACGCGGCAGGATGAGAGGAACTTCACGCCTGTAGCGGAGATAGTCGTCCTGCCATAACCGGACGCACAGCCGTTCCTGAAGAAACCGGACCGTCAGCAGCGAATAGGCGGTGAGAATCGGGACGAACAGGAATAAAAAGACCGGTGATCGGGTCAGGAACCCGAAGCCGACGACTCCGAGAAACTTTCCGATGATCGACGGATGACGGCAGAGGCTGAACGGACCGGTGGCCACGAGCCGCGTGGTGCCCCCCAGGTGGGTCGCGGGGCTTCCCTCACCCATTATCGAAAGATAGCCGTAGGTATACCAGACCACGATTATGCCCAGCGGAAAGAGTAAGAGGAAAAGTGCAAGGTTCCAGGGCGGTTCGATAAAGGGGGACAGCCCGAAATGACGATCAAGGCGGGTGGCGAGGTACGCGATGAAGCAGGTCATCGGGATCAGGATGAACAGGTGGACCGGTATGTTCCAGAAAACGCCGGGCCGGCTGACAGCCCGCAGAGACTCGAAAAAGCCGGGCTCGGGAGGTTTATCCGTTTCGGAGCGATTTTTTTTCAATTCGGCGCCTTTCGGTGCGGTCAGAGGAATCGTTCGACGATAAAAACGGCGAGGACGAGCAAAGCCGCCAGCAGCGCAAGAAAGAGCATGTATAATCCGAATTCCTTCATCTCAGATTCTCCGTGTCGACGCGGGAAGCGACTGGAGCCTCATCAGTATCAATCCGCCCTGCACCAGTCTCTTCAATTCGGCTTTCGTCCTCATGGACAGCAGGGTCCGCACCATGTAGAGCGGGTGGAAATAGAACCTGTTGTGCACCTTCTTCAACAGCCTGACCTGGGTTTCACGGTCTATGAATTCGTCCCAGATCGTCGGTAGATCATAATCCCTGACCGGATTTCGCATGAAACGCTGCCAGCAGTCCCGCTCCCAGAGCCCCTTCCTGACGCCTTCTTCGAAAACCGGCGTGTCGGGATAGGGTGTATACAGGGAAAAAACCACATAGTCCGGATGCAGGGACTTGACGAAGGGGGTTACCCTTTCGACATCAGCCGCAGTCTTTTCATGCGGGCAGCCGATCATCATGTAAGCGAGGGCCCGGACGCCGGCCTTCCTGGTTTTGACGAAAGCCTCTCGAATGTCCGCCAGCCGGGCTTTTTTGCCCATCAGCTCGAGGCCTTCGTCCGACCATGTCTCGACCCCGAAATGCATCCGGATGCAGCCGGCCCTTTTCGCCGCGGCAAGCATTTTGTCGGTCACATCCGTGCATCCGGCTTTGAAACCCCAGTATATTCTGAGATTCCGTTCGAGAATCGCTTCGCTCACCTCGATGACCCTTTCGGGGGTTATGTTGAAGATGTCGTCGATGAAGTGAAATTCCCGGATATTCAGCTCGCGGGAACAGTATTCGAGCTCATCCGCGATATTCGCGGCCGACCGTGCGCGGTAATTGTGCGGCACCGAGCAGAAAACGCAGTTGTTCGGGCAGCCCCTGCTGGTGATGATCGTGGTTGCGTTCGCTGCTTTCATCCCCGGGGTGTAATAACGGTTGAGCGGCAGGAGGGACCTGTCGGGGAATGGAAACCTGTCGAGATCGGGGGAGGGTTCTCTGTGCTCCGTGAGGATCGGATTCCCGTCAGCCATGAAGCAGAGGTTGTCGAGATCGCGCCAGTCGCTTCCTTCCCCGAGACGGTCGAGAAGCGCGGCCAGAGTTTCTTCGCCGTCTCCGCGCACCGCGACATCGATCCCGGGCAGCCGCGCCGCTTCTTCAGGGAAGGAGGTGACGTGGGAACCTCCAATCGCCACGAACAGGCCGGGACGCCGTCGCCGGACTTCTTCGATAACCTCGGTTACGTTAACGAGATTATGGGTCGAAGCAGTGACTCCCAGCAGGTCGGGATCCGCGGAAACGATTCTTTCCGCAGCCTGTTTCGCGGAAATACCACGCTCGATGCAATCGAGCAGTTCCACTTCGTGCCGGGTGCGATGCCTGATGAAGCTTGCCAGGTACATGATCCCGAGGGGGGGGAACAGGTATGCATCCGGCCCGTTGAAGATATCGGGAACACCGGCCCATACCTGGTGGGTGCGCGGGGGATTGATCAGGAAAACCTTCAAGCTCCGGCCTCCCCGTTTCCATTCGCGGTCCTGCCGCCGGACGGTCTCCGCCGCCCGAGGTGGAGCCGCTCCCTCGCCACGTTCGCGTCGGCGCCCGCATCGTGCAGGCCGACGTCCGTGGAAAGCTCCCCCTTGCCGCAGTTCGAAGCCACGGAATCGTCGTGTATCCATGGGTCGCATGCCGTGATGAACCCGATAAGGATGGTGGAGCGTTTCACCCGGGAGAGGTTGAATCCGAGCAGGAGGAGCAAAGCCAGCCGCGTCCCCTCTACCAGCAGCCGCAGGGATTTCCGGCGCAGCACCGAGACGACTCCGTGAAATCCCAGGTGCAGAGCCGCAATGAGCCGCGATTTCCTGAAGAGAGCCCCGAACCGGTCGAGATGCGGTTCCAGGTAGTCGAAATCGATCCGTGCGGATACAGGCTCCCAGCCCCCGTTTTTTCTCAGCAGGATGTAATGGTGGATATAGAAGCATTTCCGAACCCGGAAGAGCGCCAGGAGGGCGAAATAAAGCTTCTGGAAGATCCTGAGGTCGTCCCGGGTGATGCGGCCTTCGGCCGCCTCGAGGAAAAGATCGGCTGTTTCGTCGGGGACCAGGCAGCTGTCGAAAAAATCGGGATTCGCGTTGCCGAGGGGACGGCATCCGAGGAAAAAGACTTCTTTGACGAAGGGACGCTGTGCGGCGAATTCCAGGATCCGGGGAATCTCCGCTTCGTTGGAGCCCTTGATGATCGTCGCCACGAGGTCGGTGGCGATTGCCGCTTTTTCGAGAGCTTCCATGGCATGGTTCCTGACCTCTCCCATGGGACGTCCCCTGGCGCGCAGGTCGTGGTTTTCGTCGAATCCGTCGAATTGAAGATGGACTTCGTCCAGGCCTGCGGCAACGAGGGAGTCGAGATATCCCGGCTTGTCGAAACGGATGCCGTTCGTGTGGAGGGCCGTGATGTGCCCTTTCCGGCGGGCTTCTTCGATGATGTCGGCAAGGTCGTCCCGGAGAGTCGGCTCCGCTCCCATCAGGTCGAGCTTCAGCTTTTTGCGTCCGACGGTGAGATCGCGGATTTCCACCGCGGAAAGATCGCGCTCGTCATACCTGTTGGCGCTTGCCAGGCAGATGGGGCAGTCCAGGTTGCACGCCGCGGTCAGGCGGAGAATGTAGTCGCGCTGGGGAAGACTCCCGGGAAAGAGATCGAAGTAATATTTCGAGAGAGACCGGTAGTAATCGGGATTGCCGGAGAGAAAAGCCCTGCTGGCGCCGTGATCGGGGCAGCGCTTCTCGATGTAGACAGCGCCCTCCTCCTCGATAACGGCGGCGGGTGCCGGTTCGATGCAGATCGGGCAGGTGCCCGTGGTTGCGCGGATTTCCCGGCTCGGTTTCATGCTTCACCCCGGCCGGCGTCCCGGCCCCGGATCTCGATGCAGATTTCGGACGCCAGGCGAAGGCTTTCCGAGATGCAGTGATCCATGTTGTTGTACCAGAATCGGCCCAGCCTGCCTGCGGATCGGAGATTCCTGTAGCGGGAAAGACTCTCCATGTACCTGTCCAGCTCCCTTCGGTATCCGAGCCGGTAAATGGGATACGCCTGATCGAATCTGGTAATATGGTAACCCGTGATCTCCAGCCCCGTTTTAAGCAGCCCCTCCCGTTTCATGTCCAGCACGACCCGGTCGAAGAAGCGCTCCGGTTCCCGGTAGATTTCGTCCGATGTATGGCAGGGAACCTCGACACAGAAAGAGCGGCTCCCTTCAGGCACGTTGTCGATACAGAAATTGGAGGGGATGCTGACCCTCGAAAAAAGAATATCGGGAGCGCCGTGGTAGCACCACTGAAAAGGAAAACGCTTGCCGTCGGTCATTTTCAGATTGTAGCAGATGAGGGCCAGGTAGTTGAGAGACGTGGCACCCAGACCGAGCTTGTTCGAAAGATCGTGTATGCCGGCGGTCCACACGATGAGTTCCGGTTTGAAGACACGCTCACCCACCCTGACCGAAGTCACCTCGTTTTCAGTCGTTTCCATCTCGTCAACTTCGCAGCCGGTAAGGATTTCGCCGCCTCCCTCGACGATCATCGAAGCGAGGGCGTCGGAAAAGGAACCGCACCCCCCCGGAGGGTATAAAAACCGTGTTTCGGGCGGCTTCCCCGGAAGGAAGGTGCCCAGAAGGAGCTGCATTAGGCTGTCCATCTGGAGGCGCTGATCGATGATGGCCCTGTCGATGCCTGTTTTCGCCCAGTCCGGATCGGTCAGCTCCGGCACGATGCCCAGAAACTTGGAGGAGTATTCTTCGAAAAAGTATCGATACAGGGTGCGGCCGTACATGTTCTCGATATGGTCGCGGAACGTAACGGTTTTCCGCTTTCGATAAAGGGTCAGCAGGTCCCGGAGAATCGACAGGGCGATGCGCGGGGGAAAGTGCAGGAGAAGGTGCCCCGGCGTGAGGGGCCAGGGGTAGTAATGACCCATGAAATGGACCTGGCTGTTCCTGGAGATTTCCAGCGCTCCCGGTCCGATGACCTTCCGGACGAGCCGTTCGACTTCAGAGACATGGGTATGGAAGCGATGCGGACCGATATCGAAGGTGAAACCGTCCGATTTGAAAGACCTGGCGAGACCTCCGACTCTGGTTTCTTTTTCGACCAGGACAACGGGGATTCCCCTCCGGGTCAGCAGCCACCCCAGAGTGAGGCCGGTTATCCCCGCCCCGGCTATCAGGACCCGGGCTTCGTTTTTTGCCGCGTTCATCGTCTCAACGCCTTTACCCAGTGCAATCCCGTTCGAAGATTGAGGGAGAATAGAAGGTTATACTCGGTAAAACAAGCTGCGATGCAGGCATTGCACGGCGGCGGCTCGATTGTTGAAAACGCTTCGGCGAACCCGAGAGCCGTCGAATCGGGCGCTTCTGTTTCGTCGATGAGAAGGGAACAGGGATACAACCTGCCGTTCACATCCACATTGCAGTAAAGCCTGCCCGCTGCACAGGATGGATATCCTTTGCGGGAGGGCAGCCTGTGTTTTTTATAATCGGGCCACTCGAGAAGCAGCTCGAGGTAGCGCGCGGACGAAGCCACGGGAGCGCCTTCTTTCTTTCGGGCCAGGATCAGCCGCACCGCTTCCCGCACGTCGTCGTCGTCGGGATAGAGGCCCTCGTTCCTGCCGAGCCTGTCGTTGTGATGCAGCAGCTGGAACGATGTGGAAAATCCGACTTCACGGGCCGTGGCGAGAAGCCAGTCGACCTGGTCGATGTTCTCCCGCGTCAAAACAGTGATCGTCCAGCAGGATACGGCTCTGCATGCATGCGTCAACCCGGTCATCGTTTTCGTGAAAGCGCCTTCGCCCTGCAGCCCGTCGTGCGCCTTTTGATCGCCGTCCAGGGAGATGTTCAGATGATCGGCATCCGCTATCTCATCGAGCCTTTCTGCCAGAAGGTGCCCGTTCGTATCCACGGTAACGAAAGCGCCGCGCCGTTTCCCGCGCCTGATAATCTCGGGAATATCTTCGCGGACGAGAGGTTCACCGCCCCAGATGCCGAAACGCCGGCAGCCGGCGGCCGCCGCCTCATCCATGATCCCGAGCAGGCTGCCGAGCGGCGGATCGGGACTGCCTCTCTGCGGAATAGCGCAATACCTGCACTTGCCTGTGCATCGATCGGTAACCGCGATCATGACGTTCAGCGGCTTCCGGATGCGCAGGAATTTTCCGGCGGCCGCCGCGGTCGCCATCCCGATTATGTTACGTTTCGGTATCGGCACGCTTCACCGTTGGTTACAGTCGAGATCCGGCGTTTTTCCCCGGATAGTCAGGCAATATAGTAAGTTACCAGACAAACCGATGAAACGCAACCGGGCTGTCCCTTTTTGCGGGTCAGCACAAATGGCCCTGTCGGATTGGCTGAGGAAGAAGCGGCGGGCGGGTATCAGCCCTGAAGTGCCTTCGAGGCAATCCTCTCATCCAGGTAAGCTCGAGCGAACGGCAGGAGGTAATCCCAGGCTTCGATGGCGTTCTTTATCGGGAGTGACCTGCGATTTATAGGGGGGAGCTTCCGGAGCGGAGAGGTGAAGAAAAAGGTTACTGCCCCCCGGAGACAGAACGGCTGGTGCAGAATATTGCTCGATATGAACATGTGTTCAAGGGCTCTCGTGCCTTCCTTGAGCCCCTGGGCTGCAAGGGCCGATACTTTTTCGCTGCGGGACTGATCGAAACGCAGAGGCTTCAGGTAATTAAGGCCGTATTCACTGAAGATCGGTTTAATGTGGGCCAGGAAATCTTCATGTTGAATGAAAATTTCATCCTGTTCGGCAGAAGCTCCGTCGGTGACATCGACTACTCCGAGCCGTTTCGAAAAGAGGATAAGCTCGATAATCGCAGCCATTTTACACGCCAGATCGAAATTGAGGGGCGAGCGGACCAGGTCCGGGGCATTCTTGAGGTGCTCCGCAAGCGACTTCCTGACATGCCGTGTATCGACTTCTTCGAATGTGAAACGTTTTTCGCCGAAAATCCGCTTCAGCTCCTCCGACCGGCGGCGGGCTCCGGCCATGTTGACGCAGCACCCGTTCTGAAAAGTCAGCAGATGTATCTTCTCGTGGGTGCGTACGCGTTCCGCGGCTTCAATGGTGGTGTCGAGCCCTCCGGAGAAGAGCATGGCCAGGTTTTTTCCTGATGCGCCGTTCGTTGTTAATTCAGCAGCGTTCAAAAAGACTCCTTGACCTGAACCGCCAATAAATACAGGGAACACATTTACAGGATGACAGGCTTGCTTTTACGGGCGCGCACGCCTGCTGCGTATATTTTTCGACTCAAAAAATTACCAACTAAGCCGGGTGCTGTCAACGCGGTCTTTGCGAATCCGATTTTCCCGGGACTGTTCCGGCTCACTGACCGGTCTCCCCGGACAGAATGTTCCAATTCCGGGGGAATCGCGTTTATATTCTTGATGATACGAGGATGATTATGGTTCTATCCCTGTCGAACAGGTTTTAACGACGGAGTCGATATGAGTAAAATCGCGCGTATAGAGTTGTTTCACGTGGTCATTCCTCTGCCGGCATGGTTCAGGCCGAGCTGGATCCCGGGTTTTCCGCAGACCGAGAACCGCTTCACCCTGGTTCGAATCACCACCGAAGACGGGGTCGAAGGTTGCAGCGCCTGCACCTCCATGGGGAGGGAGCGATCGGGGCTGGGCGACCTTCTCGGTCCGTATCTCATCGGGGAGGACGCCACCGATATCAAGCTGATCCAGCAGCGGATCCGGGAGATATCGTACCTGGGATGGCGCTGCCCGTGGATCGAACCCGCCTTCTGGGATATCAAGGGGAAACTCGCCGGGAAGCCCGTGTTCGAGCTGCTCGGCGGAAAGCCCTGCACCATAAAGTTGTATGCCTCCACCGGCGAGATCAAGGAGCCGGCCGCCCGTATCGAAGAAGCCGAAGCCCGGTACGAGGAAGGTTTCCGCGCAATCAAGCTGAGAGTTCACGATTTCGATGAATCTGCGGATATCCTGCAGGTTACCGAGACGGCGAAGGCGGTGGGCGACAAGATGAAGATCGGGGTGGACGCCAACCAGGGGTGGCGCGTCACCATCATCGGAGATTCCCCCCTCTGGGACCTGGATCGCGCCAAGAGGTTCGCCGATGTCTGCGCCGACGCCGGCCTGTCCTGGCTCGAAGAGCCCCTTCCGATGGATGCCTACGACGATCTCTCCGAACTGACCGCGTATTCACGGGTGCCTGTCTCAGGGGGAGAACTCAACAGCCAGGGCCTGCCCGAGCTCAGGATGATGATAGATCGCCGCTGCTACGACATCTTCCAGCCCGACGCCATTTTCGCGGGCGGCATCGCCCAGTGTTTCGAGGTCGCCAGACTCTGCCGCGAAGCGGGGCTCCAGTATTCACCCCACACCTGGACCAACGGAATCGGGTTCGCCGTCAACCTCCAGCTCCTCCTCGCGAGCGGCTTCGTTTCCGAAAAAGAGCTCGAGTATCCTTACAGCCCGCCCGGCTGGACCGTCGAGGCCAGGGACGCCATCCTCGAAGAACCGTTTCACCATCGGAACGGAACCTTGGAGCCGCCGACGGCTCCCGGTCTCGGTTTCTCGATCAACAAAGAGGTCCTCAGGAAACATGGTAAGCGCTATTTCGTCATGGACCGGAAGCGGCTCGTCTGGTTCTCGCTCCG
>CAYMWF010000032.1:0-59512 GCA_964394085.1 uncultured Gemmatimonadota bacterium
AACCCACCGGTGGGTTCCGATCCCGCCAGTGAAATGAATGACTATACCTATTACGAAGTTATCCAGGATCCTTACCTGGATCCCGACCGGTTTTTCGAACCTGTCGACAGGAGTCTGTTCAGATTCGACGTCAATCCTGTACTGCTCCCTTTCATTGAAAGATGGGAAACGCTGCTGATCAAAGAGAATGATCGTGTACTTACCGATCGGACGGATGAAGTGCTTAACCCGGACTATGAATATGGTGATTGCACCATCCGGGAAGGAAATTCTTCCATATTGTTCTCACCCTCAGATAAATCAGATCCGAACACGAACGGTAAAATATACAGAATCGAAATAAAACAGAAAGCCTATTCCCGGGATTCGAGAACCGAACCTATAAGAATATCGACGCCGCACCAGCGGTAATGATAGTTCCACTGTCAGATTTTATATTGACAGCGAGGTCGGTTGCGATTAACATCCCTCTCCTTTTAAGCTGGTGGCCGTAGCTCAGTTGGCAGAGCGCCAGGTTGTGGTCCTGGTGGTCGTGGGTTCGAGCCCCATCGGCCACCCCAGCTCTTCTCTTGCGCCGCTAGCTCAACTGGCAGAGCAACTGACTCTTAATCAGTAGGTTCGGGGTTCGATTCCCTGGCGGCGTACCAAGATATCTCCCTGATCCAAAGCACTCCAATAGAAGCATCCGGGTTTTCTGTTTTAATGCCGATTCATTCGCCATGCAGGTTTGGAATCGGTCGCTCAACCTCATTTGATTCGATTCAAGTTGAAAGAGGCATTATACTTGTTACCAGCATCCGGACCTGTCCGCTTGACACGGTTTTTTTTCATTGATACGTTGATTATTCTATCGAGAAAGTGTGACCATTGATGAGAAACAAGATGTTCTGGATATCTTCTTTATATCTGATCTTGGTATTAATCCTGGCTGGTTGCGACTTACCTCGAAGTGAGGAAGTCAGGGAACGATGGCCCGGGGGGCAAAAACGTCTGGTTGCGGTCTACCGGCATGATGCGGAAACGGCTGAAATAGAAAAACTGAAGGAATACGATGAGACCGGAGATCTTGTTCGCGAAACGATATATCTCCAGGGAGGGACGATAGAAGTAAGGAAACTGGCCCTTGGGAGAATACTGGAAAGTCGTGTTTACAAAGACAGCATTCTCGTAGAAATCAACAATACAATCGCAAGACGAGTAGTTCTTGAAACCTGGGACAATGGTTCACCGAAAGTGGAAATCATCTACATTGGAGAAGGAAGCGACGAAGAGGTTTTTGAGCGAACCCGGTTTCTTGAAGACGGCAGGCTCCTGAAATATGAACGTCTCGATCTAAATGAGAAGCGAGAGTATTTCTATACGGATGACGGTGATTTGAAAGGGGAGAGATCGTATAGAGAAGGCAAGCTGGTTGCGGTTGACGGATTCCAGGCAACCGAGGTAACGGAATCAACCTGGCCGGACGGATCTCAAAGAAAAGTAGCGGTTTATATCACCAAGGATAATCAGGAGGTCTTATTCGAATCAGTGGAACTGGCGAAAGACGGTCAACCCTTGATGTTTGAAGTTCCGGGCGAGGAATATGAACGGTGGTTTACGTATCATCCCGATGGAAGCCTCGAAAGTGAAGTCGAATTCAGAGGAGGGAAGAAATCAGGGTTTCAAAGGTTCTTTGATGCCGAGGGTGCGTTGCTGGTCAGTTATCAGTACCTGCACGGGAAATTGCACGGCACCTGCACCGAATTCTACCCGAATGGAGAAAATAAATTTACTGAAACCTGGAAGGACAGCCTGCTGATTTCAGGCTCATATTTTAAACCTGACGCCGGTTTGTCGAGTGTGATTGTCGAGGGGGAAGGTGAGAAAACGATCTATTATGATGAAGGCTCCAAACAATCAACCGCAGAATATAGAAATGGGGTTCGAAACGGGTATTTTACAATCTGGAACACAAAGGGCGTCAAGATTTCCAGTATGCATTTTGTTGAGGGTAGTTTGAGCGGAAGATCCAGAACCTGGGACGAGAAGGGAATCAGGAAATCGATATCGGAATACAAGCGCGGCAGGAAACATGGCAGATTCATCTTTTACGGCAGCAGCGGAATACGCAAGTTCGAGGTGAATTACGTGAATGGCGTAAAGCACGGACTGTATAGGACATATAACAGTGCTGGAACGGCTGTATACGAAGCTGTTTTCGAGCAGGGGGAAAAAATCGCGGAAAAGTGGATAACTCCCTGATTTATGAAATACGATTCTTCAAAAATTGTTAATGTTAAAGATCTATCGTTCTTCCCGCAGGCAGAATATCGATTTCAAGACCATCTGCGAAACCATTGTCTACGAGCGTCTTGAGCCTTTCCACCGGTTCCGTTATGGTTTCTGCGGCTAACTCGATCGTCCCCCAGTGGATCGGAATCATCTTCTTTGTTCCCAGAATCTTCGCCAGGAGAATCGCTTCCTCCGGAGTAAGATGCGAGTCCTTCATCAGGAACTGAGGATCATACGAGCCTATCGAGATGAACGCGGCGTCTATTGGAGGGAGTTTTTCCGCCAGATCATCAAAAACCGAACCCATGGCGGTGTCTCCGGAGAAGAAGAGGGCTCTTGAACCAACTTCGATTAAGAAAGCACCCCATAACGATCTGTTCCGATCCAATCCGGTTCGTGCTGAAAAGTGTTTAGTGGGCAGGAATGTTATGTCCATGCCGTTTAAGGTGAAATTTTCACCCCAATCCATCTCTATGTAGTTATAAAGACCGGCCTTCGAAAGGTGACGACCGTCTCCGAGCGGCACCAGCTTGACTGCGCGATCACCCATCGCTTCGAGAGTCGGCATGTCCATGTGATCGAAGTGGTTATGGGATAGCAGGATAAGGTCCACCTCGGGGAAATTGTCAACGGGCAGGACAGGCGGGATTCTCCGGGCCGGTCCGAATTTTTGTGTAAATGAAGCCCGTTTGGATAGGAATGGATCGGTTACAAGCTTAAAACCGTTGAACTGGATCATCAGGCATGAGTGTCCGAGGAATGTTATATCTATACCACCGTTCGTACTGGAGGATCGGTACGGTTCCTGAACATCATCCCAGCAAAAATCAGTGGGAAAGAGAGTTTTTTGCAGCTGGCCGGCGATAAACCTCAATATCCTGATCGAATCTATTACTCCCGGAGGTTGACTCGGATCCTTCCATGGGTAAAAAAATCGATCGTTCTCCTCGTGTGCCGGAAAATTGTATCGGCGTTTCAGATTACCCCTCGTTAGATACATCTCAGCTGGCTTCTTTTCTCGACGAATCCGGGAGATCGATTCGATTGTTCCACTTCATGATGATTTTCATTTATTTACAATTTAGAGTTATCGGCCATTGAGTATTGTAACACGGATTTCCTTATTGAATTTCGCGATCCCGACGTTATAATGCTCGCCGTCGAGTCGGGGCGTGGCGCAGTCCGGTAGCGCACCTGCTTTGGGAGCAGGGGGTCGTAGGTTCAAATCCTATCGCCCCGACCATTTTATCGTCAAAGAACTGCCATTTCTGAAATCCTGTCGTCGAAGTAATATTCTTTCCCGTAAAAAAGTGATGTTCCGAACGCCGATGAATATCTGTTAAAAAGCGTAATACTTCAGGGGTATGTTTTTCTCTGCTACTCCACGTCGAAGTTGAAAAAATCCCAGTCGAACACCGTATCGGGCCAGGCCCCGGCAACGGCGATATAAGAATATAAACCGGGAGGAGCGCTCGGGGGAATAACGTGGGAAACCGAGCGGGTTCCGGACCATCCTCCGGGGAGTATGGCATCCTCCGCCATTATCAGAGGATTCGCGGGATAAATTGAACCGCCGGGGGTTTCGGCCCATATCCAGTAATCTATTATTCTCGATTTGTCGGTATGATTAGTAATTTCCACAGTATATATCAATGAATCAACGTCCGTTTTCTCGAGATCAATCGTAGTTCCCGTGACGGTAACCACCTCGGTCATACCCATTCCGATCTCCAAACCTCTGTACGGGCTTGATGCAAGGAATTGTTCAATCAGAACGGTTCCTGAGTCGCTGACTGAGCTGTTTTCATCAGGAATCACGGTAAGAGTCACCGGGAACAGGGTTTCAGGTTGCATGAAGAATCTTTCGTTTTCTGGAAAATCAATACTCGCTTGCCATCCTGCGGGAATCTGCCTCCTGTCCACGGAGATCATGACGGTATCCGGATATGAGTTGGGATTGCCGGCGAGAAATACGGTACTGCTCCGTTCAGGATCCCCACCCGGCGGCTGAATCGATGTTCGCACCGACTTCACCGCGACATTATTGTCCCATAGAGCCCAATCGCTCTGCTGCGGGTCGCCTACGGTATTCAGGGTGACACCGAGTGTCCAGAACGGCTCGCCGCAAAAGTTTCCTTCCGCGGGTGGAGTCCACTCTATGGATACTTCTTCTTCACCCAGGGCGGGGATCACGGGTAAAGTGACCACACCGATTGTTTCGGAATAGAGAGAAGGGAAGGAGGCTGCTGTGGACAGATTGTCAAAAAAGAAAGTTATCTCAGTATTCCGTACAGTATGGGCTGTTTTGTTTCTGACTGTTGCAAAAACGGTGCAGGGAGTTCCTGTCCGGGGATATTCCGGTACTGTCCAGATATCCGGACTGTTCCAGAATTCATCGAGATCCGGAACCATTGGCGGCCAGCTCACCGAAGGAACGTCTCCCCAATCGTCCTGATGGTCTCTTATCCAGATCAGGTCATCCTGACAGAAAACAGCTCTCGCCGGGAAAAACATCGAAACGAAAAGCATGATCAGCAGAATGCTTTGTCCGCCTGTGCGTAAAACTGAAGTTCTCATGGTATCCTCGATTTCTCGTGCCTGTCTATATTGAGCTTTTTCATCAGTTTATGGAATTGGGTACGGTTCATTTCGGTTTCGGCCGCCGCCCGGGTGACGTTACCTTCCGCCCGCTTCAATGCATCTCGGAGGAACATGGTTTCGAGTTGTCGCGCAACGTTTCTTCTGGCGACAGCCTTCATTTCTGCAAGCTCGGAGCCGGTTCTCGGAATCCTGGTTTCTGTTTCGATCCGGTCTGCCATGGCATCGAGTCCTTCAGGAAGGTGCGATACCGTCAATTCTCCGCCACCCGCTAAAATAATGGCACGTTGAATGATATTCTTGAGTTCACGTACATTACCTGGATATGAATGATGCAGTAGATGATCCAGCAATCCGCCGGACGTTTTCGGTTGCTCGATTTCCATCTTGACCGCGAACCTTGTGATGAACTGCCCGGTCAGCGGAAGGATGTCTTCTTTTCGTTCTCTCAATGGGGGAACTGCAATCTGAACAACGTTCAATCTGTAGTAGAGATCTTCGCGGAATGTTCCCGCCCGGCGCATTTCTTCAAGGTTTCTGTTGGTTGCGGCTATTATCCTGACATCCGTGTGAACCGGCTTGGTGCCTCCTAGACGCTCCACTACGCCATCCTGCAGTACACGGAGAATCTTGGCCTGCAGCACCGGCGGCATATCGCCTATTTCATCCAGAAATAATGTGCCGGAATGAGCGATTTCGAACTTGCCTTTTTTCGCTGTGTCCGCACCCGTAAAAGCACCCTTCTCAAAACCGAACAATTCGGATTCCAGAAGCTGCTCCGGAATAGCGGCGCAGTTAAGACATAAGAAAGGTGATGTTCCGCGGGGCGACGCCTGGTGGATCGCTTTCGCCAGGAGCTCCTTGCCGGTTCCACTCTCTCCAACCAGGAGCACGGGCGCGTTACTTTTTGAGACGAGTCTGGCGGTCTCGATGACCTGGCGCATCGGCTCAGAGACCGCTACGATGCCCCTGAAACTATCCTCCCCCAATTCTGCAGTCAGGGCTCTGTTGTGTTCTTCCAGCCGCTTGATTAGTGAGGCGTTCCTGATTGCTGAAGCTATCTGGCTTGCGAATTTCTCGAACTTATTGATCGAATGGGAATCGAAGAGACCAGAGACTTTTGAACTGTCTACCGAGAATGCGCCTATAATCTCATCACTCTGTTCAAGTTTCAGAGGAACTGCAAGAATAGAACGGAGTTTAAATCGCTGGATGCTGCTTTTCCCACTCAAATGGTTATCATCGAGCGCATCCGTAATGACAAGAGATTCACCGGAATCCATGACCGAAGTTACAATATTTCTGCTGGCGGATTCTTCTTCTTCCAGCGGGAATTCACCAGCCGATCGTCTGGATACGATCTCAGTAAGTTTTCCGTCGGGCTGCTTTACGACTAGAAATCCCCGCTCAGCACCTGTGACCTGAAGCACCATATCCATTGCAAGTCTGAGGAGAGAATCAAGATCCGTTTGATCCAGAAGAAGGCGCCCCATATCAAGAAGCATAAGGTATTCACCCTGCTGTTTTTCTGCGATGTCGAATGCGTTCTCCAGTTTCCTTATCTTCTCCCGAAGGGATGTGATTTCCCTGTCGATACGATCTTCAAAAAGACCAAGAGTATTTATTACTGTTTCAGCAAAGGACTCGTCGAATACTCTTGTATCATCCCCTCTGGCCATCAGTTTCCTGAGAATGCTCAGTTGATCGATGAAGATTCGATCAAATTCATCGACCTGCGAAATAATCGAATTGCGCCCTGGTTCCTTCATGATATTAAGATTAACTCCGCGATCAGGTTTCTATCTCCGTTGCCCCTCAAAGTATAACATGGGATTGAGCTGCAATGTAGTTTTAGATCTGTTTGAATGAAGTGGTTGGATTCGAGATCAGGCTGGCTGTGATGTCAGGTTCCGGATTTCTTCGAACCCTCGAATTATATAAGGATCGTTAATTCCGGAAAGTTTCATCGTAACTTCACGTCGCCATCCTGATCCGAGAAGCCGGTGCCGCAAAGGGAATGGAGTGGAACGGATCGAATCGAGGATCACTTCGATCATACGGCGAGCCGTCGACAGCGCTTCGGATTTTTGAGCGGATTCGATAACCGGTAATGCAGCGTACGCTGCAACTCCGAAGGCTCCTTCATCCAGGTTTCTATCCAATATTTCACGGAGTTTGGCAAGATCATCTTTTAACCCGGAACCTTCTTTGTAGAGGAGCAAAAAGCAGATGTCGGCAAGTGGCCTTAATTCCGCAGAAGATGCCTCGTTGTAAACCTTCTGCAGAATTGAAGCAGCGGCTGTCTTTTCCTCTGTCCGGTAAAGAAGTTCTCCAAGAATGAATCCAAATTTTATACGCCAGAAGGGAGTTTCATTCTTCAGCACCTTCTCCAGCATATCCTGCCAGCCATCGAGGCCATGAAATACCATGGAGCGGGAAGTCAGTTCGACAATTTCCCGCTTAAGATCGTAGAATTCGGCAGCACCTGTGCCTGAAGCGAGGATTTCCTCAGGTTTAGGATACGAATCCTCGAGAGCCGCAGTCAACCTTATCGCCGCTGTCTTCGCCATTCCAATTCTCTCTGCGAGTCCGCTTAAAGCTGCAAGCTCTCCCGCTTTCCGTATCTTTTCAACAGCCTCTCCGAACCGACCGCGGTAAATCGCCAGGAGCCCGGCATTCCTGGCAGCTTCGGATTCTGTTCCTACATCCCTGTACCTTGAAGCTGTAAGCTCTGCGCGCTCGATATATTCGCCGGCAGTGATGAATCTACCTTGATCAATCAGGATTTCAGCGAGATTGTTGTACACGAAGGCTTCCTCTGCGCGGCTTCCCGCTTCCAGTAGCAGAGCAATGCTTTTTCTGTATTCAGCTTCGGCTTCCCTGATGTTCGCAAGTTCCCTGAGAATCAGAGCCCTGTTGTTACAGACGATCCCCGCCATTTGGGTCTGTCCGGATGCAATCCTGAGCTTGAGCGCTTTGCCGTAGAAACCTTCAGCTTCTTCAAGATTTCCTTCCCGCTTACTGAGCATTCCGAGGCTGTTATATGCGACAGCGCGCATTTCCGCATTTTTATTGCGTTGTGAGACTTCGGCCATTTCGCTGAATACCCTTCGACTTTCACTGATTTGTCCCATTCCGAGATGTGTCAACCCAAGATTGTGCAGGTTGTAATAAATCCCGTTGGTATTCCCTAACTCCTTATTTAAACGTAGTGCTTCCAGAAGCATTTTCAACGCTTCATCATGTTTCGTCAGGAGTCTGAGTGTGTTCCCGATCAGGTTCAGAGCAATTGCGACAAGGTCTTTCCGGGCTCCGGATTCGGCGTGCGTTTTCGCATTTTCAAAATCGATCAGGCCCTCATCCAAACGACCCCGTTTGGAAAGAAAACCGCCGCGGCGTGCATGAAGCCAGAATGTTTGTTCGACTATCTCCGGTTTTTTCTGCTCTTGAAATTTTCCGGTCAGTTCCAGTGCAGTGGTGAGAGTAGAGATAGCGAGCTCGTAGGATTTCAGCGACTCCGCGAGAGCCGAGGACTCAACCAGCTGTTCGACGGCAAGGATATCTTCCCCGGCTTTTATGTAGTGATAAGCGGCTATGCCTGCTCTTGACGGTTCCCGACCGGTTGAGATTATCCGTGCGATCTCACCATGGATTCGGATACGCAGATTGTCCGGCATCGTTTCATATACAAGCTCCCTTACAGACGAACTCAAAAACGCGACAGCCTCGAGCTCGTCGGCTCCTTCGTAATGCAGGATTCTGTGCGCTACAAGTTGCTCAATCAGTTGCTCTACCTCTGAACCGTCACCCAGATATTCCGCGATCAGGTTAATGTCGCATCTTCTACCGGCGACGGCGCATATTCGTATCGTTTCAAGTAAACGCGTGGTAAGCCCTGCAAGCTTTATTCGCATCATTTCTCTGATCGGCAGAAGTTTCAGAGTTTCCGGTTCCCTCAATTCCCATTTCTTTCCCGCCCTTACGATTTTCTTTTCCTGAACGAGCAGATCGAGAGTTTCGCGGACAAGTAAAGGGTTGCCTTTAGTCAATTTGTACAGATCCAGAAGGAAGCCGCGGGGCATGTCCGGGACACCCAGAGTTCTCCCGACCATCTCGAACATGCTTTCGGAATCCAGATCATCCACCACAAGCTGCCCGAAATTATTTTCGATTCTGAATCGGTCGAGAGATTTTCCAAAATCGCTTGGTTCATCCCTGGTAAGAAGCAGGATCAGGATCCTGGAATCCGCCAGGCGCTGCAGAAGAAAGAGAAACAGATCCAGAGTTCCGGTGTCCTCCAGGCTGACATTATCGAGGATGATCACGAGAGGCATCCGCTCCCCGGTTCCTTCAATAAAATCACCCACAGCTTCGAATGCTGATGTTTCCTCTTCCGGAAGGATCGATTGTTTAAATGCACGGCAAAGGTTGGTCAGCCGATCGTCCCTTTCGTCGATAATTCCCGGTTGATTTGCGATCCTGCTGACTATCGGTTCAAAAGCACCGAACGGAGAGAACCTGTAGCTGGTCTCTGCAGAGCTGAAGACCAGACACCTTCTCTGGGTTGCCTTCCGTCTGAATTCTTTGACAAGCCGCGACTTTCCAACCCCGGGACGACCGGATAACAAAATGCCCTGGCCCATTCCGCCCAGAACACCCTCGAACATATTTTCCAGATGCTTGAGCTCAAGGCTCCTTCCCGCAAACGGACCTGAAGGAAATAACAAACCTCCCATATCAGGAGACTGGTCCGTGATGGGTTTTTCTCTTCGTGACGTCGCCGGAGCAGATTCTTTTGAACGGATCGCTTCCCTGACGTCGTTCGCTGACTGAAACCTGTCTTCCCGGTCTTTCTCGAGGAGTCTCAGCACTATCCGTTCGAGCCATCCGGGGATGCGTTTATTGAAGCTTCTTGGCGAAGGAGGCAGATCGTTTATTTGCTGAAGCATGGTTCCCAGAGTTGTTTCACCGATAAAAGGCAACCGACCGGTTATCAATTCAAATACGGTGATGCCAAGCGAATAGAGATCGCTTCTTGGGTCGGGAGCGAGTCCGCGGAGCAACTCGGGCGGCATGTAGGGTATGGAGCCTATCAGCTCTCCGCTTTCCGTCAGTATTTCAGCTCCGGGATCCATCGAAAAGGCGAGTCCGAAATCGGTCAGTTTCACGAGCCGATTCCGATCTTCTGAAACCAGGATGTTCGAGGGTTTTATATCACGATGGATTACCCCGCTGGCATGAATGTAAGAAAGAGCACCGAGTGTCTGTTCGAAGATTCCGGCGATTGCTGCTGGTTGTTTCGAATAATTGCCGTTGATGGAGGATAGAGGTTTTCCAGGGATATATTCCATGATCAGATAGGCATCCTGGTCATGGATCAGAAAATCGAACACCTTCACCAGGCCGGGATGGTCCAGATCGCGAAGCAGGGAGAATTCCCGTTGAAGACGTTGAATGGCTGTGGAATGCAGCCGTTGGAAGAGTTTTTTCACGGCTACGACATCGGGAAGAGGAACAACGCCATCCCGATCGTGTAAAGAGTCGTGGACACGGCACAGATAAACTTCACCCATGCCTCCGCTTCCAAGTTTCTTTATGGAAGTGTATCTCCCAGGTATCACGGTTTTATTTTCCCCGCGTCAGAAAAATACCCTTTGGATTATAAGATTTTGGCAGACTCTGTTTTTCTGGCATATAAAGTCATCCCCGCCCCGTTTCCGGCAAGCGCATATGCCACGGCAATGGGTAGCTCAGGGATTAATAGAGCCCCCAGCAGAGGAAGGTTTCTAAGTGCGTCACCGCGGCCGGATAGGCCCAGTTTTTCGAAATATTTGCTTACCAGGAGCAACGGCGGCGCTGCCCGGAATTCGAGCTTGTCAATCAGAAAGCCGGCGTTTTCCAGCATACCCGTGAGGCTGCTGCGGGTAAAATTATACAAGTGCATCGGTGTAAAGAGGCCGATCCATCTATCCTCGAGTTTTCGGACTACCGGATTGTCATAGTTTGGCACTTCCAGGATAAGTACCCCGTCCGGTCTCAGCAATGAGGCTGTATTTTTTATAATTGCAGCGGGCCTGTGCGTATGTTCGAGAACATGCCACATGGTGATGAGATCGAAGGATTCCGTTGAGAACGGAGCCTCTGTCAGGTTGCCCTGAATCACGGGATATCTCGAATTGGCTTTCGAATACAAGCAGGCGTCAAACGACACGTCCATTCCGAATACACTTGATCCGTGGATATTCCTGATCTCTTCAAGGAAGGTTCCCATTCCAGATCCGGCATCCAATACGCGGCTTTTCGAAGATAATTCGACAAAACGGGAGATGCCCTTCACTTGCTGCTTTCTGACAAACCGTTCGAGCCTGAGAACATTCTTTTTCCGGCGCTTGATTGTTTTTTCGCCGAACTCCGCCTGATGAAACGGGAAATTGAACTCTGCCGTGTAATATTCGGCCAGGAGTTCTGTAGAAGGCAGCGGATTGATCATAACAACTCCGCAATCCCGACATTCGACATATCTGAAACGTCTATCTTTCCGGAACAATCTGTCAACTGCATGAAACAGCACCTTGAAATTCGCACCACCGCAAACCCCGCACGGATCCGGTTGCCGGTTTGGAGCACCGTGCCCGGCTGAGGGAATATCTAACCGATCGCTGCCTGTGGTCATTCGCTGCTGTCCTAGTCTGAATAAACCCGCATAATCATACGGCTCCTGGAGGGTAGACAAGGTTTACTCATGAATCCTCCTCACCCTCGGTTCACTCGATAATGGCGTCGGAGCCGGCGCATCCTCGGTTCCGGAATCCGGGATAGTATTATAAAGCACGGATGGCCCGGCTCACGAGGAGTGCCCGACGGAGAATCTTTCTGCTTACTGTTTGATTTGTATCATATTCGGACCTGTTCTTCCATTCGATTCGGGCTGGTTCGAGAATGGAGTTTGCCGTTCCGGGAAATCCGTGTTAAATTTTTTCTTTGCTGCGGATAGTGCTGTGTGTAACAACCGGAGAGAGTAGATGATAATGGCAAGACTGATAGTTTTTTTATTTATTGCGATATTCGCGAATAATGCAGTAAGCGGGACAGGGGAGATCGCGGCGGAACTGGAGTTCGATATCACATACGATGAGGTTGTCGCCAGGACCTCCCCGGCCGAAAGCACCTGGTTTCCCAAACGAACATACTTGAGTGAGCTTGATGCTGCAGACAAAGCGAAAATGCTGGGTCTAAGACTTCCCCGGGGGAAAGATATTCGCAAGATAATTTACAATCCTGACGCGGATCGCAGGGACGATCTCCCGGAGAAGTTCGATTGGCGGAAGTTCCGCGGGGTAACCAAGGTGCAATCTCAAGGCTCCTGCGGCAGCTGCTGGGCTTTCTGTGCCATGGGGGCATGGGAGAGTCAAATCTACATATATGACGGAATTGAATATGACCTCTCGGAACAGCAGGTCCTCTCATGCAACCTTCGCGGTGAAGGATGCAACGGCGGCTGGATGGAAACCGCATATGAGGTTTTTATGGATCCCGGCTCGCTTCTGGAGTCGGATATGCCGTACAAGGCGAGAGACGGTATTCCGTGCATCCAGGATCAGTTTGAAAAAGTAGCGGTGCTTGACGGGTGGGTTGACCTACCTTGGGATGTGAACCGGCTGAAAGAGGAGATACTCGTCGCACCTGTCGCAGTGGCAATGACGGTTTATGGAGATTTTTTCAGCTACGGAGGAGGATGTTACGAGAATCCCGGGTCGAGCGGCGTCAATCATGGGGTTCTTCTCGTCGGGTGGGATGATACCATGTGCGACGGTGAAGGTGCCTGGATCGCAAAAAACTCGTGGGGATCATCCTGGGGTCTTGAAGGATTCTTCTACATAAAATTCGGTAGTTGTTATATCGGGATTGAAGGCGATGCGCTTCAATATTCACCCGAGCTCCAGGGTAACCTGTTTCCACTGGATCTTGTGATAGACGATTCTTTGAACGGAAATGGAAATGGACGACCGGACAATGGAGAAACGGTTCAGTTGTGGGGTGATTTCATCAACGTGGGGCTTGATGCCACGGGCATCATAGCACATCTGGAAACGGATGCCGCCGGGATCAATATCGAAGTACCTCAAGTAGTACTGGGCGACCTCAACCACCTGGATTCACTCGAGGCATTCGATGCGAAATTCCATTTTTCGGTTGCGGATACTTTCTCCGCCAGGAATGTGGCATTCCGTATCAGTTTCACGTCGGATGCCGGATATGCGGGGGGTGAGGAATTTACACTGCTTATCGGCAGACCTGAGATCCTTCTCTATCTGGATCACACCACGGAAACCGTGCAAAAATATTATGAAACAGATCTGAACGCAGGGATCGGCAGATCTTTTGAATTATGGAACGAAGAAACAGATGGATCCATCGATGGTGAAGAATTATCTCTATATAAAACCGTGCTTTGGATTACGGCGGAGGCGGAGAATGCATTCGCGGCGGATACCGGAGCCGTCGCCGCGTATCTGGATAGCGGGGGAGGATTGTTTCTTGTCGGGCAGAATATAGGTGAGGAGATAGGTGAAACCGATTTCTACGGTAATTACTTAAAATCTATGCACGTTATGGATGACACTGATGAATATGCTATTGTGGGTGTAGAAAGCGAGCTTCTTGGAGATGGTTTCATCCTCGCAACATCGGGAGGTGGAGGGGCCAATAACTGCTCATCTCCGAGCGCTGTCTCCCCGGTGGGCGGTTCCGTGACCTCCTTCGAATTCGGAAATATTCAAGAGGCGGCGGCAATACGCTATGACGGCGCTTATCGCCTTGTGTATTTCGCAACAAGCTTTGAAGCGATAAATGATTCCGTCCAGCGACGTGCTCTTCTCAGGAGAATCATGGATTTTCTCGGATCACCGTCGGGCGCCGATTCCTCAGAAGACAATGTTCCCTCTGCAACTTCAGCCCTTTCGATGACAGCATCTCCTAATCCCTTCAATCCTGTAAGCAGTATCAAGTATACAGTCCCTTCCGGGGCGGGTGAAAGACCCGTGACGATGATTATCTACGATATTTCGGGTAAAAGCGTGCGGAAGTTGGTCGATGGCGAGTTATCGGGTGGTACATATACAGTAACCTGGGATGGAACAACCAACACCGGCGGCTCGGCTGCGAGCGGGGTATATATCTGCAGGTTGGCAGCGGGTTCTGCTGTTGAAACGTTGCACCTGGTGCTTCTTAAATAGTCGATAAAACCCGAAGGTTCAGCGCCGGTTACCCCCGCCAGGCTTCTTCTTCATCAGGCTTTTCGGGATTATCCGGGTCTCCCCATTCCATCTCCGGGAGACTTGACCTCCATTCTTCATCGGTTCCATCATCCTCCATGTATCGGCGTTTCCGGGAAAGTACCCGGATCGACACAATTAAAGCGAGGGCCCCCAGGGCCAAAAATATCAGAAGGTCGAAATCCAGCATTCCACGAATCTCCTTTCTCTTCCCCTCAAGGTGGGTGAAGTTGCGCTTCAGGTTTCACGTTCAGCTTGAACGTTTCATTGTGAAGGCATATGTTTGTGCCGGATGCATCGTAAACGGCGGCGACGCTGATTGCGAAATTATGCAAAATTAAGATGAGCCCTTCAGGTGCCTTTCCACCTGTAAGAGACCGTCAGAGCGACCCGATGACCGTGTTGATTTCTAGAAAACTTCCTCTCCTGATTCTCTTTCTGATATTGATTTCCGGCCGGAGCTGGCAAGGCAGTGTTCCGGCGGGCGCATTGAGTGTACTCCTTCTACTGTTCCTTGCGTTGCGAACATCAAAGCACCCGGGTTACAATCCTCAACATAATCAAGTAATCTCTAGTCGGATCACGCAAAAGTATCTATCTACGGCACCGGTCGTGGCAATCGTCTCGATATTCTTGTATTGGCCATTTTTTTCAAAAGAATGGATGCTTCTTGATGATTGGGAGTGGTTGTCAATTGCCAACGGATTTGTAAGGCAGTGGACACATGAATATCACCGGGTGCTTTTAGCAAGGTGGTTTAATTTCCTTGATCCGCATAATTACACGCGGGTAATCAGTGTTTTCACACTTATGGCAGATATCTTTGTCTGGAAGGACAATCTTGCGGGATATCATTTGACCAATATCCTGATTCACATATCAAATTCGATCTTATGCGGGATTTTGGTCCTGTTTCTTACATCTCGACCTGCCTTCGCTTTTGTTGCGGGAATAACCGCTGCGATTAACCCTATTGTATTCATGTCCGTCGCTGAAATCAACGGAAGGGGTGATCTGGTCTGCACCTTTTTCGGATTGGCATCGCTTATCTGTTATCTGGTCAGCATGAGGAACACCTTAAAAACGGGAATAATCTGGTACTGTCTTGCATTTATCTGTGCCACGTTCGCTCTCTGGAGCAAGGAGATGGCTCTGGCACTGCCCGGAGTCATTCTGTGCCTGGAACTTTTCTTTGGAGGAAGAAGAAGACCGGGTCTGATAATACTTCGACTGGCGCCGTTTGTGTTCCTGAGTGTCATAAAACTATCCAATCTGTCAGGGCTTCCACAGGAGGGAATGACCCTGGAGGGGATGGTAGGCAGTTTCAAGACTTTTCTGATTTATACACCCCACAATCTGCTGCTTCCCTTTTTGCCCAACGAATTCTCAGGCGAGCTCAGGGTACTGCTTTTAGCTATAATTGTGGCAGCATCATACGGCGCGGCAAGAATCAGAGGAAACCGGCTGCGACTGGCTGTATTCGGTATAATGTTCACAATCGCGTTCATGGTGCCGGTCTACAATTTTGTAACCCAGTCGGAGCTTGGTAACAGCCGTATATTCTATCTGGCGTCATTCGGGTGGGCACTGGTGATTGCTTCGATCTTATCGCCTGATCCACGGAACAGCGGTAAGATAAGCAAATTCGATCTGGCCCTGGTGATTGGGTTCTGGCTAATTCTTGCGCGGGTGAATCTCCTTTTTTCATCCGCCATCCTGCCTCAGCCGGATTACTCGCTCGAATTGAGGACTGCAATCAGGGGAATTCTAGAAAACCCGCCGTCTCAGCGGATCTTTTTATGCGGTGATGCGATTGATATGGACAGGGCGGAATTTTTTATGGAGCGTTATTCCTCTGAATCGAAAAATGATACCCGGTTTTTTCGATTCAGGGAACCGGGCCGGGGCAAGGAGATGCATTTGGAGGTTCTCGGCTCTTATCCGAGATATGACCGCGGAACTGTAAAATACATTCCCTTCTCGTTCTTCGCGAATTGTCCTGTGCTGTGGTGGGATGGCGTCTCACGTCAGTATCGAGAAGCCGGAAGTGCTCTTCTTTCAGCCATTCATCTTTCGGAAATTCTACCCGAAAATGAAATAATTCATCCTCTGATCGAAAACGATTTTCGGTGGCGTCTGGAAGATGAATTGATACTGCACCAGGCATGTTCGGAAGAACTGGAAAAGAAATTGTTGTATCGTATACTCCAAACCGACCCGGGCAGATTTCCAATCGAGCATGATATCACTCTCGAATGGGAGATAAATCTTGGTAAAGAAGTCCTGCTGGAAGAAAAACCGTTCATGATCGACATAGTAATTCCGCCAAGGGTGGCTCCATCGGAAAGGGATTTCTTTATCCTGCCCAAGCCGATACATGGGACGAAAAGATGGCAAGGGTCGATGCCGCTTCAGAACTACTTGTCGGGGAACGCTGAAATTGCAGGTGCACCTGTTATCATTCGATTCTGGCTCCCATCGGACTTAAAACCTGTATCGGGCAGGATGGTTTTGAGGAGGTTTTCTTGATGGGTGTCTGGCTGACCGGTCTGAAATTGATTCGTGCAGCGCGAACCGGCAGACTTCGGAAGCTGGATATTTGCGTTACGCACAAGTGCAATATGCGCTGTAAGACCTGCAGTGTCTGGCTTGAGGATGGGGAAGTCGGCACGGGTGGCGAATTAACAGTAGAGAACTTCGAAGATTTTTTCAGAAAGCATCCTGATTGGATGTGGATCGGGTTTACGGGCGGAGAACCTTTTCAACGGAACGATTTCGAGAAAATCGTTGAAGCGGCGGCGAGCCACTGTCCCGAGCTTCTTCTGGTATCGGTTGCAACAAATGGCTCCGCACCAGACAGAACCGTCGAATTCGCTCGATGGTTTTCGAAAACATACCCACGAATCCTGCTGCAGCTTTCTGTGAGCATCGATGGGGAAGAACAGCTACATGATAAAATCAGAGGTAAATCCGGGACCTTCGCCGCTGCTGACAGGACATATAAACTCCTTCAGGATATGAAGTCCGATTTGCCGATGTTCAGGGTAACGGTTTCTTACACGATATCCGCCTTGAACGCCGGTAATTTATCTGGGTTTTCATCGATTACGGGACTGAAAACCGAAGAGATGCAGGTAGCTCCGGCGGCGATATCCTATAGATACCGCCACACAGGAAAAGAAGCGATCGTTCCCCCCGATTCTTCACTCCAAAGGGATTTTCGGTGGCTGCTCGAAAGCTTGCCGCGCCGGCCTGGAAATGCGCTTAATTTGATGTTCGCCCGGGCTTACCTCGAACGGTTGAATGTACCTTGCCTGGCGGGGCGAGGGAGTTTCCACATGGAACCTGATGGTGGAATATATCCCTGCATCCTTCTGGATGAGAAGATTGCCGATCACAGTACTTTCGAAACAGGGACACAATTCGAACCGTCAGCCGGCTGCATGTGTTATACTCCATGTGAAACATACCCGGCATTTCTTGCTGCTCCGAAGCGACTGCTCGCCAGGTTATTATTTTTCCAAGCTTGAGTCCGTCGTTTTCATTGACCAAATTGGTGCTTTGACCGATACTTCATCGCCTTAATCGATACGGGAGGCGAAATGCCCAAGAAAGAAATTCTTCTTATCATGCCTAAGACCGGGCCGGTTCTTTTCACACCGCCTTTTGCATTGATGGCACTTGCCGGGGCCATGCCTTCGGATAAACGGGAAAATGTGCACATAATCGACACCCGTTTGCCCGGTTCATTGAATAAGATCAGGAAAAAGATCCAGCCACGCGATATTTTAATGGCCGGTATCACATCGATGACAGGTCCCCAGATTATTCACGGTATCAGGGTCAGCCGGTTTATTAAAAATCAGCTTCCAGAAGTACCTGTTGTCTGGGGCGGGATACACCCATCCTACCTTCCGGAGCAGACGGTATCCGAACCTGAAATAGATTTTGTCGTTGCCGGACATGGGGATTTTACGCTTCCTGAGCTTGAGGAAGCTCTTTCAGGCAAGAGACCTGTATCGGCTGTGAAAGGTTTGTATTATAAACAACCTGGGAATAATTCAATCCTTTCAAACGGGAACCGTTCAGCCGATGAACTCAAGCACCTGGCTTCCTATGCGTGGGATAAGGTTGATCCGGGCGATTATATTGTACGCGACCTTGTAAGAAACCGCACCATCAGCATGTTCTCCAGTAGGGGATGCCCGCACCAATGTACCTTCTGTTATGCTGAATCGTTTCACCATCGTCGCTGGATCGGTCAATCCGCGGAAATGGTGCTTTCAGAGGTCGATCAAGTCATATCCAGGTGCTCTTTTGATTCTATTTATTTCCACGATGATAATTTCGCCGTTAACAGAAAAAGGCTTGAAGATATCGCGATAGGATTGAAAGAGCGTAATCTCTACTTCGGCTTCGCACTCAAATTGAAGTATTTCGACGAAGAACTGGCGGCTTTTCTGAAAGAACACAACTGCGACAGGATAGACTGGGGGGCGGAATCGGGCTCGAATAAAGTTCTGAAGCTCTACAAAAAAGAGCAGACTTCGGAAGACTCTATCAATGCCGCAAAGCTGATGCGGAAATATGATTTGAGTGGACAAGTGAGCACGGTGGTGGGACATCCGGATGAAACCGAGGAAGATGTTGCGGCGACCCTTAGTTTGGTGGATGAAATGCGGAGGATAAATCCCCGGCTCAGAATTGCCGACATTAAAATATTAACGCCTTACCCGGGTTCAAAGTTCTTTCAGACTGCCGTTGGTCTGGGTTTCGAACCACCAAAGCGGTTAAAGGACTGGAGTCATTTCTATTGGAATAATCCACGTCTGCCATGGTTGAAGAATCGAAGGCGCCTCGAGGTGATTTCGTTCACTTCGCTGGTAGTTTTCTTTTCCTGGCGGCTACGAAAAAAGAACCCTGTCTATAACGGCCTGCTGTTTCTCTTCAGGAATCTGGAAATGATCAGATGGAAAAAGCGGTTCTGGTGGTTCGCGCCGGAAATCAGATTGATGAAAAAGTATCTGGAACTGATTAATTATTCACTTCGTTACCGATAGACCCCGTTGTCATTACCCGTTTTTACTTCTTTATCAAGTATCACCACTGCGTTCAGCGCTGTTTGTATTGCAGGAGTCATATCGAAGGAACCGCCTATCGGTTCGTGTTGATGGGTACTCCCGACGACTAAGAGTACTTCCGCCGATCTCACCCCGCGAATAGTTGAGATGATAAAAATGGCCGAGGATTCCATTGATGTAGCCAGCACACCGGCTCTCTCCCAGCATCGCCACAGGCTTTCATTCGTTTCTTCGGCTGGCGCCATCTCACGGATTTCCGAGTAGAATGAATCTTTGCAGTGGGTGACGCCGTAACTGTGTCGGAGTCCGAGCTCTGCTGCAGCCCGTCGCAGGGCGAACACGACGTCGGGATCAGGTACCGCCGGATAAGAGAGAGGCAGATACTGCCTTGTCGTTCCATCTTCCCTTATCGATCCTGTCGAGACCACAAGATGACCTACTTCGATATGCTCCTGCAACGAGCCGGCGGAACCAACCCTGATGAATGTATGAGCGCCAACCTTGATGAGTTCTTCTACGGCGATTGCAGCCGAGGGGCACCCTATACCTGTTGAGCAGATCGCGACCGGAATCCCCTCGAAAAAACCGCGCCACGTGACGAACTCCCTTTTCCTCGTTACTTCCTCAGGTTGCTCGAGGTGTTTTGCAATAAGCGGAACCCTGTCAGGATCCCCCGGCAGGAGGACATATCCGGGGATATCGCCGGGTGCGAGATTAATATGGTATTCTTTTCCAGCCATTTCCTGTTCCTTCGGTCATGAGATTTCCCCGAAGACTATTCGGGGATTTTGATTTTCAAGCGGCATTGATACTCAGCCCAGGGAATATCCGGATATTCACCGAACCTTATCCTGACAAAATAATTCTCCGGCTCTAAATCAGGAGGAATCTGAATATCGAGTTGAATGGTGCCGTTATACCCGGGAGGGATGGTTACATTTGAAATCAGCGATTTTGTGAAAATCTGCCCGCGAGAGTCGCGGAGCTTGATCCATAAATCTCCCGAATAGGCGTATGTTTCGAAATTTCTTCCATCTAAGTATATTTGAAATTCCTCTCCGGGAAAAGCCGCCGCGGGCCAATCACGTGCCGTTAAAGTACAACCCGGAAGATATTTTCCGATGGAGAGGTCATCGATCCACCAACCCTTGGAACGTACAAACCCGTCGGTACCGAACCTGAATCGGATGAATGTTTCACCTCCGACTCCTGGAAGCGGGACGTATTCCCATCTTCCCTCAATTTTGTATCCGTAGCATTCTGTTCCCGGTTCGAACGGGCTGGCTGCATTGGCCGTAATTGAGTACTCATGCCCTCCTGCGGGTTCGACTTGCTTCCAGGTTTTCCTGTCGTCTGTCGTAACCTCGATTATTCCGCCATCCCACACTTTTCCGGGGATCATCGTGTTTTTTTCAGTAATGATTTTATGAAAGAATTTAAGGACGGAACCGTATTCCACATCAAAACAATGAGTTTCGAGTGCCGCATCCACATAGTCTTCGGCTCTTTGCTCGAGTGAGTCCCCGCAATACCAGCTGTATGTGCCCCCCGGTGTATGATTGACCGAATCGGAAAGATGCCACTGATCAAGATATCTGGGGTTCGCTGTGTAATGACGCCACCCGTTGGTTGTTTCACAGTCGTCTTCGGATATCGTCGCCAGGGTGAAATCCACCGTCTCAGAGCCTCCTTCAGGTAAGAATATCGATGCGGAGTCGGCTGCATGGGAGCATATTTCCGCGGAGATTGAATAGCCCTTTCCTGAAGGTACGTCACTGATTGAATAATTACCGAAAGGATCTGTCAGGATCGGATCCGATTCCATTTCTGCAACTGAAATTCGCACGTCAGAGAGAGGATCTCCATAGGTGTCTTTTACTGAGCCGGAAATGGAACCCGTCGGGATTTGCGTCAAAACAAAATCAACTGTTACGGTATCGGCGGAAGGAGTTTCGATAACGGTTTCGACTGGGAAATAACCGAAACATTCGGCTCGGACCGTTATTGAAGAATCCCCGGGAACAGCGAAGGTGTAGATACCCTCCGGACCGCTTTCTGTAATACGCCAGGAACCTGGAACCGAAACTGCAGCCTCGAGGGGGATGCCGGAGTCATTTTCCACCGTTCCAGTGATCGTTCCTCTCCTGACAAGAAATGAGTGCGACTCACTGACGTCTAATCTGCCCCATCCATAATCATTATCCGGACCGGGTTCGCCAAGATCATGTGCTCCGGCTTTCAATGCGTCTTCAATTTCTTCCACAGGCAGGTTGATATCGTAGGAGAGCAGGAGCGCGACTGCGCCCGTGACATGCGGGCATGCCATGGACGTCCCGTTCCAACTGGAATAACCTCCGCCCGGGACACTCGATTTGATCGATACGCCCGGTGCTGAAATTTCCGGTTCTATATTATCATAATTGCAGGGAGAAGGTCCCCGACCGCTGAATCCGGCTATATCGTCCCCGGAGTTTGTCGCGCCTACCCCGAAAGCGTGCGCATAATTCGCCGGGCTCCTGGTTGAAGCATATCCCGGGCCTTCATTTCCGGAAGCGAAAGAAGGAAATATTCCAGCCGCCCGCCAGGCATCGATACAGCCGGCATAATCAATGAAGCAGCCCTCATTCACTATCGCCCACGAATTCGAAACCACGTGGGGTGCATCATCCGTTTCCGGGTCGCCGTCAGGATCAAGGAACCATTGGAATATCTGCAGGAACGCAAGCCCTGTTGAGCCTCCCTTGTCGTTCCAGGCTCTTGCTGCTATGAAAGTTGCGCCCGGGGCGATACCTATATGCTTGCCGGAAGCATCTCCCCCGCAGAATGTTCCGATTGTGTGTGTACCGTGAGCGCCTGTATCACACGGATCCGGTCGCTCTGAATATGGATCGAACCAGCTTCCCGGTCCGCCTTTGAAACGGGAAGCGAGATCGGGATGGTTTACGTCGGCTCCCGTGTCAAAGCTGCCGATTACGACATTCTGACCGGTATATCCAATATCCCATACATCATCAGCATTCACTTTTGAAATATTCCATTCGTATGATGAATCGGCACCTTGATTACCATCGTGATCCGGACAGGTTACAGGTGAAGGATATTCAGGGGCTGGTGGTGGAAGATCGATTCGAGAGATTCCGGGTACTTCCAGCAATCGAAAAATGGATTCCTTATCCGTCTTCACCGCAATGGAGTTGATAATCCAGAACCTCGATACAGGTTCTATCCCCATATCGCTGAGTTTTTGAATAATCTGCGGCTGGGTGGCGGTGGAGACGTCGCGTAACAGCCTGTTTACAGACAAACGTCGATCCTTTTTCAATCCTTTCGCAGGATTTCGAAGAAGTTGTGACAGATCGGCTTGTTCATCAAGGATAACCATGACGGTGATAATCGTATCGTCATCGATCGACTTAATTGCATCATGTAAGCGCGGGGTAATGATCGAAGCATGATTCCTTGGTGATTCCGTGAGTATCTCTGCCGCAGTTCCCCCGGCGTTAAAAAGAAGAAGAGAGACAATTACGATCAGATAGGTTGAAGAACGGTTGCAATGGTGTTTTCTTTCCATCGTTTTTTCTTTCATCAGTCGGGAAAACTATACAGTTATTCCGGGTTGCCCGTCATTGGATAGGCAGGAAGGGGTTAGTTTCGTTCATCAGGAGTTTACAATGAACAAACTGCAGAACCCGGATTCAGAACGAAAAGAGTCCGCCCCGGGGTGGGGTTGAATTAGTGTAAAATCAGTATGCACCCTGTTTGGTGAAAACAGCCTTGAAAGTTGCCAGAATTATCTTCGCATCGAGAGTGAAGGATTGGCCATTTATGTAAGCAATATCCATTCTAACCCTGTCGTCAAAATCTACATCGCTTCGGCCATTCACCTGCCACAATCCGGTAATACCAGGGGTTACGGCCAAACGGGCTTTTTGCCACTCTTTGTACTGGCCTGGCGGGAATGACGTGGGTCTGGGTCCGACCAGGTTCATATCCCCCTTGACGATATTAATCAGGTTGGGCAGTTCGTCAATCGACCATTTTCTCAGTATCGCGCCGACTTTAGTAATCCTAGGATCATTTTCCATCTTGAAGTCCGGCCAGGAAAGTTTGTTGAACTTGAGGAGATTCGCTTTCATTTCCTCAGCATTATTATACATCGTTCTAAACTTATACATATAGAATCGACGTCCATGCTTTCCCGTTCTCAGCTGCTTGAAAAAGATCGAACCGCTGGAGTCCAATTTTATCAAAATGGCCAGAAATAGAAATACAGGACTCAAAAAAATAAGGCCGAACAGACTGAGGATGAATGAATAAATCCGGGAGATGGATCTGTAGAAGATTCGGTTGTTGATATTGAGTCCTGCGTACACGGAGTGAACGTACATCCGGGTTTGTCCCGGATTCAAGGTCTGAGTGCTTTCAGGCTGCATTTTGTTTAGATACACCTCACCTGTCCCGCTTGCAGTTTAATCAGCCCATTAAGAGTGTGGGTATATTTTAATATCTCAAACACAACTTTGCAAAAAAAATTCTACTATTTTTTATTTTATCGTCATCCTTTTTTTCGTCCGGATAAAGATGTGCTTGAAGAGTTTTCTGCCTGCACTGAGATTTCTCATGAATTCATCCGGGTTCGAAACCGATTGGCCAAACTTTCTGGCGATATAACCAGGGGATAAATAGAAAGAAAGCCTGGCATCGTCGCAGATATCGAGAAGCTCTTCCGAAGTAAACTCGTCCGTATCGACAACTGTGTTGTGCTGCCCGCTTTCATTTACCCAGTCTGCGTAATTCGTGCTCTTAATATATCCTTTCTCCTGCCACAGCCGGTACAAATCCGAACCTGGATATACCATAATGGGAAAGAACTGTGCTGAATCCAGTTTCATCGACTTCGCCCAGGTGACGGTTTTGCGGAAATTATCCTTTGTGTCTCCCGGTGCACCAGCGATGAAACATCCGTGCACTAAAATGCCCGCTTCTTTCGTGTCCGAGCAGAAGTTTTCCATTTTTTCCAGTGTATTCCTTTTCCGCATACCCTCTAACACTTCCGGTACGGCGCTTTCGAATCCGACACAGACAAGCCTCGCGTGAGCTCTTTTCATGAGTTTCAAAGTGTCGAGATCAAGATCCGCTCTGGAATTGGCGCACCAGTCGATATGAATCTTTCTCCGGATGATTTCTTCACAAAAGGAGCGCAGTCTCTTTCGGTTTATTGTAAGGGTATCATCCTCGAACATAACCTCTTTCACATGGGGAAGATCATTTTGAATATATTCGAGTTCATCGACAACATTTTCAATGGAGCGCACTCTGTACTGTCTTCCCTGGAATGTCGCCGGATAGACACAGAATATGCATTTATGAGGACATCCCCTTCCGCTGTTGATAGTGACCAGCGGCTTCTTCCCATGAGCGTATCCATAGTCCTCAAGCTTAAGATGTTTTGAATAAACTTCGCTGACGAATGGCAGGCTATCCAGGTCCTCGATATACGGCCGGTCCTCGGTATGAATGATTTTGCCTTCTTTTCTGAAAGTCAGTCCCTGTATGTCCTCGCCGGGGGTTTCCCCGCGCTTGATATACCCGGCAATGTCCAGAATTGTGTAATCGTATTCAAGACGTGCGATTGCATCGATCGATTCTGAAGACTCCATTGTTTCATCAGGTGTAGCGGAAACATGAGGACCAACCAATACGATGTATGTATCAGGCATTAGCTGCTTGATGCGTTCAGAAGTCTCGATATCTTTATATATGCTGGGTGTTGATGTATCTACGACCACGAGGCGCGGTTTAAACTCGGCCAGAAGCGATTCGATGTCTTTGATTTGATAATTACGGGCCGGGCAGTCCATAAGTCGGACGTTGTATTTGTTTTTTTCGAGGAGACCCGCTACGTACGCCAGCCACATGGGGTAATAAAACGTACCGCTTCGTGTTACAGCCGGTGAACGTTGTTCTCGGGAATATTTTGGTAAAAAAGGTGGATTGAGAAAGAGGACATTCATTGCCAACTCCTGATTTACATTAGCTCGATCACAAAGTTACTGTTCTTAACTTCCGGTGTCATTCTCACTTGTTGTCAGGTTCTGTGTTTTGCAGTTTCCCGGTACACCTCAAGCACGGCGGGTACCATACGATCGGAAGAGTATGCTTCGCAGATCTCTTTGGATTTGGCAGCCGCTTTAGCCCTGTTTTCTTCTTCAAGAAGGGCAAGAACTTTGTCTGCCGCGCCTTCAATATCTCCAGTGTCGACAAGGGAGAGGTCGTCGATGTCTTCCAACACTTCGGCGATACCGGGTATTCTGTTTCCTACTACGGGCAAACCGAAATATAAGTATTCCAAAAGTACATAGGGCAAACCTTCCCAATAAGATAGAATCGTCGCAATTGTAAACTTTTTCACGATCGGATATGGATTATCCATATGTCCTGCGAAAATCATACGATCTGCGATGCCTAGTTCCCGGGTTTTCAGTTTCGCTTCACCAATGAGGGGACCGTCGCCAACCATTACAAAATAGACATCCCTGCGGACGCTGGCCACCTTTGCAGCCATGTCGATGAAATCGAAAGGTCCTTTCTGACGTACGAAACGACCCACCTGCCCGACGATATGATTGTCGGGCAAGGAAATATCGTGGTTTGCCCGGGCTTTATTTTCCAATTCTTCAGGTACGATTTCATTCAGAACTTCTACTATTCGGTCATTCCGTACTTTGACTCCCCGTTCGCCGATCTGCAAAGATTTGAAACTGGAAGACGATACGGCGATCACCTTGTCATTATACCTGCTGTAATAACGCCACAGTAACCCGTTGAGTCTTCTCTTCAATGCGTGTCGGATGAAAATAATATGAGGGGTATAAATCACGGGATGAAGATTGAGAGAACCAGCTACCACGTGTCCCCAGAAACCAGCCTCGTTTCCATGTATGTGAACCGCATCGGGTTGAAAATTTCTGAGAATCCGTTTCCCGCGGGAATAGGAACGCAGGGAAAAGTATTTGTTCATCGGCAGAGGAAATGCTTCAACACCGTCCAGAGATAGAGCATTCATGAGGGGTAAATTGGATTCAGGAAAGAGAACCGCAACCGAATTGCCCCTTTTTACCAATCCATCTGCAAGCTGAACCACGTGTTTACCGGTTCCGCCAAATATCGGCTCATTCAAGATGATTGCAATTTTCATCCTTATAAAGCCCTTTCCAGCTTTATGAAAGGTACCCCAATCCTTTAAGTCTGTCGGCCACGCTTTTTCGTTCGCTTTCACTCATTTCCGATCCGTCTTCGCGTGACCTGTCAAAACGAACCTGATCCAGGGATTCGTATCGAGGAGCCTCGCTGAATATCTCCGTGTCGAAAAGCTCCTCAATGATCCTTCCATCCATATGTCTGGGTACCGGAAGATCGAGAAGGTGAAATATCGTTGGTGCAAGGTCTTCGATCCTGAATTCTCGCGGTTCCTGGTCCTGTTGGATTCCATGTCCGCGAAGAGAAAAAATTCCATGGAGAAAATGACCGGAACCATGTGGATTGCGGGTCAGTATTTTTTTAAAGTCAAAACCACTTACCGGACAGATTGTGTCACCTTTCATTCTGAACAGAATATCGGGTGCGTCCGTGTTCTGATCGCCGGCATAGATTTCAGAGGTTAAATAGATTTCTTCGACAAGCCTGCCACCTTGTTCCTGATCTTGCGCCTGCATCAGGCGATCTGAAATTTCGGTTAAGAGATTGCTGTGTTCTTCGCCCGGTTTTACGATACCGAACGGCTCTCGACCTTTCAGGTTGGCGGTAATTCCATAACCATGCGCATAAGCACTGGTTTTTTCCCAATCAACGGCGAATCTCGATTTAACTCTTCGTGGGATCCAGATCGGAATCAATTTTGCGAGGGCATCCTTGGGCAGCAGCCGGGCAGCCTTCATTAATCCCATTCTGGCCAGCCACATCAGAAGAGGTTTTTCAACTTTGGCAATATGGTATATTTCCCTGAAACTGGATAAAGTCGGTTTTCTAAGTGTGAGAAAGCCCTCTCTCTCAAGCCAGCAATTTGCTATGAACAACCTGTCTACCCGACCGAATCCATGATCAGACATCAACATTATGTAATCGTTATCACCAGCCTGTTCAAGCAGGGCGCCGACAGCCTTATCCGCGGTTTTGTATGCTCGATGAACAGCTTGCCTGAATGATTCCGGAATTTGGAGATTTTCTTCGACTTCTGTGTCCATATACTGCCAGAACAGATGCCCGATCCTGTCAGTGATACCGAACACAACCATGAAAAAATCCCAATTCTCTCGACCCAGGAGACGAGCCGCATATTTAATCCGCTGCTCTTCAATTTTAAAATAGTCGTCCAGCCATTCATCCAGATCCCGGTCCGCCAGTTCAGTTTTAACGGGATTATGATCGAGCCTGTATGAACCCAGTCCTGCAACGAGTGATTCATCATTAAAAAGATCGGGCGGATATGTATATGTTACTTTATCGCTTGGTGTCATCATACCCGTGATCATAATGCCGTTGACCGGTGCAGGAGGATAAGTGAGGGGGACATTTAAAACGCAAACCCGCTTCTTCTTGTCGCTGAGTATGTCCCATATCACTGGAGAGCGGATAGATCGGGAGGTTACCAGTTGCGGCACGTTGGAGTCATTAAACGCATCAAGTCCGGCGGAGAAGTTATAAACACCATGTTTCCCCGGATTTACACCGGTAGAAAAAGTACTCCAGGCCGTCGGTGTGATCGGTGGGATCGTGGAGCGCAAATCCGCGCAGGCTGAAGTCGAAATCAATTTTGCCAAGTTTGGCAATCTACCGTCGGCCAAAGCGGGTTTGATGTAATCCCAGGTTGCACCGTCGAGACCTATAACGATGAGTCTTTTATCGGACATGCGCGATTCCCCGACGATTAGGATGCCCTAATCGGTTTCCAGGCAGTGCGTTCACGGCCAAGTAAAAACAGAGTCAAACCGGTCAATGTGCCGAAATTCCCGAGAACGAAATAATACGGTAGAAGCAGGAAGCTCGGTCCGATCTTATGTTTATGAAGGATAGGTCCTGAGGCTGCTGTCGCCAGAAAGATGATTTCCCCGGCGAGAACGAGCGAGTATAATATCCCGCTGCCGGCCATCAAAAAACTTGAGAGGAAAAACAAGATTAAAAAAACAGGCTGTAATCTTCTGAGCACCTTGTGGCAGAAGAGGGTGAAGGAGTACCAACCGAATCTGAACGGGTTCAACAGATATTTGTAAAGCCAGATTCCTTTCAGGCTCATTTGGACTATCCGGACTCTGCGCTGATATTCCTGCGACGATTTCTCAATACCTTCTTCAACGGCAACTGCAGTATGATCATAAATAATGCGTCCGCCCCTCTTGATTACTTCAAAGGAAATAGCCAGGTCGTCCATTACGCCTTCCGGGATCTTTGCAAACAATGATTTTCTAATAGCATAGATGGAGCCATCCGTGCTGACGATACTCCCGAGAGACATTTCCCACTTTTTCAGGAGTTTATCATATTCCCAGTAAGCGCTTTCTCCATGGGAAGCTTCATTGTTGCGTTGCGCAACCAGCTGATTTCCGCAGACTGCTCCGATCGAAGGCGTCTCGAAATGACGAACCAACCTGGATACACAATCAGGTTCGAGGAAAACATTAGCATCAGTAAGGACAATTATTTCCCCGGATGCCTTTGGAATACAGGAGTTAAGAATGCCGATCTTACCTGTGCGAACACTGTTTCGAAACAAATTCAAACCGAGGTGTTTCAATTCTTCCAGGATCGCATCGGTCCCATCCTCCGACGCGTCTGAACCGACCATCACTTCCAATCTGTCGGCGGGATAGTCTTGGGAAAGACAGTTTTCTATTTTGTTTCGAATAGATTCTTCCTCGTTGTATGCTGCGATGACAAAGGAGACTTTCGGCTTATAGCCCGAATTCTGATACTCGGAATCGAGTTCACGATTCGTTGTACTGCGCCGCTTGTGCAATGATGATATCAGGAAGAGCGTGAGTGGAAAACCGACAATGCCATACAAAACAATTATAAATGAGAGCCAGAATGTGAACTTGAACAGCATCGAACACTCCCTGCGCGCACAGGAACCGGCGGTCCGCCTAAGATTGGAGCGATGTCTTCCCTGTCAGATAAGAAAACAGCAGTGAGAAGAATCACCGCCTTACCGAAGTGAGACAACACTCCGAAAACCATTTACTGTACAATAGACCGAAAGAGTTCATCAACACTTTTCAACATATTTTCTCTGCTGAATCCGGTGTGAACATGCTGTCTGGCTGTATTCCCCATTTGCCGTAGTTTTTTCTCATCAAGTAGAAGGGTTTTTATTACTCTGGCAAGATCGGATGGGTCGTTTCTGTTGAATAGATATCCGGTTTGGCCATTAATTACAAAATCTTCCGGCCCGGCGCCTCTTGAAGCAATGGCAGGTCTACCCATAGCCATTCCTTCGAGTGCTGCAAGTCCGAATCCTTCCACAGCCGCCGGCAGCACCACGGCATCAATCGCTGAGTAAATCTCTGGCAACCGAGCATAAGCAATCCTACCCAGGAAATGGACACGTCCTTGCAGGTTCGACGCTAGAACCCGTTTCCGGAGTTCGGTTTCATAAGGGCCTTCTCCACAAAGAACGATATCAACATCCTCGATTCGGCTCAGTGCTTCCATCAACAGCACATGTGCTTTCTCTTTGGATAATCTGCCAATCATTCCCAGGAGAGGTTTATGCGTCGGAAGATCGAAACGCTTACGGCATTCCATATTGCTGTGCATACCTTGATCGCTCTTGAAATGACTGAGATCAACACCATGCGGAATAACGACGATTTTGTCAGCCCGATACCTGGCTTTTCTGATCAAGGATTGTTTAACCTGATTAGTCGGCGCGATGAAGATGTCGGTTAGTTTTGAGAGGAGATAGTCGGGGATGAAGTGCTTCAACGGTTTTTCGGTTCCTCCAAGAGTATGTTCAGTAGTTACCACCGCACCGACTGCATTGGAAATCAGTCCGGAAACCTTCCCCCAGGTACCAGCAGTGAACATATGGGTATGCAGGATGTCGTACTTCCGCTCTTTAAACAGGTTCACCAACCGGGGGATCACCGAATAATCGAGAGTCCGCTTTTTTCCCATTATATGTACCGGGATCCCTTTTTGCTGTAATTCTTCCGCCAGAACCCCGGCCCGCTTAACGCAGGCGACCTCAACATCAAAACCTCTGGCGTCGAGGCCTTCTGCAAGTGTTTTTACATGCATTTCAGCTCCACCTACATCAAGGTGGCCGATTAGTTCAACAACCCGGATACGTTTCATATACACTGCTCCGTGCGCTCATTTCTACTACGCGTGATTCCCAGTGCACACATGTTACCTTCCCATCTTACTCCGGGCAGCATTCCCGAGATTTACCAGCAACTCTTTGTAGCTCTTAAGATCCGTCCTGGTAATAAGAACCAGAGAGGAATAAGGTACTTTGAATTTATATCGGTAATAGAACAAAATGAATAATGCAGCGGAAAAGAATGATGATGAATAGCCGATAGAGGCCCCATACAAGCGGTCCGGGGCTAGCATGATTATTGTAATGACAACATTTATCACAAAACCGATGAAAGATGCATATGAACCGATTGCGGGGAGATTGATCGATTTCAGATGATCGGTCAGAATTCTGAAAACGCCCATGCAGATTAAACCGGGCAACAGATAGAACAAAGGAACCACCGAACCCTCGAAATCTTCGCCGAAAAGCAGGATTATCAGAGGTTTGCCAATCAGAAGCAGGATGACTGAACCGAATGTAAGCATCAGAAAAACAATTTTCATAACCTTTAATGCAGTTTCCAGTGTCGCGGATTCATCTGCCCGGGACAGTTTCGGGAAAAGTACAAACGAAATCGACATAATCGGCGTTCCCATGATGGTAAGGAGGGAATTTGCCACCATGAAAAGTCCGACATCAGTCGCTGTCAGCATATATCGGATTATGAATATGCCGATTACAGGATTCAGGTTTTCTGCGATCAGCTGCATGTATCCTTTGAGGCTATATGCGTACATCTCCTTGATATGTGAGAGTTTTAGCCTGCATTTGTGTAATTTGAAGCCCTTACGGGCTAATATCTGAGTAATTATGCTGATAATGATAATCCCAGAAAACCAGGCTACTGCAGCACCTTTCAGCAACTTCAACCGCCATACTTCCGTCATCAATTCCAACACATCCCCTTCAAGAGCATTCAGGGCTGATTGTTGTGCGAGATAAAGTGGTATGAGCACGGCGGCTGATATTGTGAAACCGATTCCCATGTGGAGTATGTACGCCGAATTGAACACCAGCACCCTGTCTTGCCCTCTGATTATATTAATACTGTAGTTGACTATAATCATGGCCGGGATGGCAGCGATTGAGAAAACGATAGGTACATCCACGAATATCGTGTCTTTGAAAATGATAAAAACCAGCCAGGCGATGATTGCTACTATCGTTCCCATAAAAAGACCGATCACGAGGGCATAATTCGGCATCTCATCCTCACCGAGCTTCTTCTTTCCAATGAAATAGATGAAACTGTTTCCCAGACCGAGGCTTCCCAGGGCTGCCGACGTCATGCAGTGGGTGGTGAGCAGGCCTATGATACCTCTTCCCGCAGGTCCGAGGAATCGTGCTATCAGAATACTTCTGCCTATCTGGAATATGAAGCGGCAGAGAAATCCGATAAGTGTAAGGATACTGCCTGTGGCAAGGTTCATTCGGATGCTCCCAGTGTTTACAGGATCGGTTCCCCTTGCGTGCCCGGTCTGGTGAAATCAGAAGATATCGGCGGGGGAAGCGGTTGGAAAATATTAATATTCGATAGAGCTGAAAGGCTCTACCGCGCTCGAAATTGTATACATGGAACGGAACAGAATCAACACGAGTTTAGCGATTGAGCGCAGCGAGCTGATTCTTCGGGTGGATATTCACTGATACCTGCTGGGTTCACTCAAAAAAACGCTGATAGCTGAATTCGTATTTCAAAAGCCGACTCTTTTGTTTTACAAGGCTCGGTGAATTCATCCAAATTGGTAATACGATTCTGCGAATCCTGGTGAAGCATAATGGTTTTCTCCCGATTTTTTTACCGGGTGATCGAATTTTGAATCATGAAATCAGAAATTTAAAAATTCCGGATGCATTATCAATATATCGCCGATAACCCAAATAACGACCCGAGGTGCAGGAATTTTGTAAAAAATTCCTAACATGAGAAAAGCCTGATTGAAAAAGACGGCCAGGATGGTTATGCTTATCATTTACTAGTCTGAAGTGATTCTTACGGTCCGGAGGAACAAAGAATGCATGCAAAAAACACAATACTCGCTTCCCTGGTTATCTTAGTTCTATTTGGTACGGCCTTTGCCGGCAACCCGTTCGGTGCGGGTCGTTTACTCGGCATGTGGAATGAAGCCGAGGATATGGGATTGAACTATGTTCGTTACGATCTTTTCTGGGCGGAAATACAGTCGGAGCAAGGGGAATGGAGATGGGATACGATGGATAGGAGGATCCTCGAGTATGAATCCCGCAATCTAAAACTGCTCCCCAATATCCTTTGCGGACAATGCTGGGCGAATGGATATCCTGGATCAACCGATCAATTCCCATCGTACCCGCCGGAGGATCTTGAGAGAGAATGGAACGATGACTATGGTCATAGTCAAGCTTATTACACCTTCATATATAAGTTTGTTACACGGTATATCGACAATATCGATCGGATCGCCATTGAGAATGAGGTTTCCGTACCCCAATTCTGGGGCACCGATGAACGTGACTATCTGAGACTTCTGAAAACAGCCTACAAAGCGGCTCATGATGCAAACCCTGACATTTGGGTTTATGATAGCGGCTTGCCAAGTTATCTGTGGGGAGTCTGCCTTATCAATGATATGATCCTTGAAGGGCAATACCGTCCCAATCAGATTCTCGTATTTGCAAACAGGTTTTTCCATCGTATCGGTCAATCTTTTCCTGATTACGACACCCTTGTTGATTGGATAAACCAGCGTCAGGAAAAGATTGACTTCATGCAGTTCCTGCTTTACACCATGCAAGATCATGTTGATGGATTAAACATACATTTCGCTGAGGATTACTGGTTCCTTCCCAGGATCTTCGAATGGATCGATACAAGAGGTCCAGAATACGGGATTCATTACAAGAAGTTTATTTCCAACGAAATCACCCAGCGGGATATTCCACCAAACGGCTGGCCCGTTGAGGAACGCACTTATGCTCTCGATTTGTATAAGCGGATGATTACTGGTCTGAGCCTGAACATCAAGGAACTGCTGTACTATCCTTTTTCTGAAAAGTATCTTCTTCATGAGAAGTACGGTCTCTTGGATGATAATGATCAATGGCGTGAGGCTGCGTATACCTTCCAGTGGTTAATGAGCAAAATGGGTGATGAATACAAGTTCCAGCGGAAGTTCGAGCGCCCGAGCCTGGGAGCCGTTCAAACCTATCTTTTCGCTTCTAAAATTGATTCTTCAGCACTTTATTTCCTCTGGTGGGATGATGGTTTACATGGTTTCGGCAGTGAAAGAATCCGCGTCACCATGGATGAGGATGTGGACCAGGTCAAACAGTACGATTACCTCGGAAATGAGACGATTTTGTACAAGCCAAGACCGCAGGAATTCTTCCTTATCACGGAAGAACCGGTCTGCCTTGAAGCATACAAACCATTTTTTCATTTTGAAGTAGTAAAGAATTGACGATACTACCCCTTAGATAGGAATTTCAGTCATGGCCCTCGCATAAACGCAGCGAGGGCCATGGATCAATTGGAGCAATTGGCAGGGAGTTGCCTTGCAGCTTTTTACCTTTATTGAGCTGATTATGCGAAAATGGGTCACGTTTCTCGTGATCACCCTTTCGGTCACTGCCCTTGCCGCAATATTCAGTTTTCTCCTACTGGTTCTTTTTCCGAATTATGAAACAACAGTAGTATTGCTCATTACTCCCGATGCGGCTGAGGCTGTTCTCGCAGAGGAATCCGGACCGTTTAAACTCTCTGATCCGATCCGAACGATGCTTTGTACCTATACTGAGATTATCCTATCGTGGAATGTGTGCGGGAAAGTGGTGGAAAAACTTCTTACTGAAGGTATTCCTGGGGTGCCCAAATCACGCTTCAAACTATGGTATGAAGCTCACGTCACACCCATAATCAAGCGGATGATCGAGGCCTGGTTTATCCTGAATTCGGGAGAATTTAAAGGTTGGCCCACCAGAGAAGAAGCGCTCACTAAAGAACTCAGAAATGGAATGACCGTCGATCTGACCGACAATACCTATTTTCTCACTATCACTCTCGAAGGAAATAATCCCAAAAAAATCTTTGTAGCCGCTGAAGCGATAGGAGAAGTATTTTCTGAGTTCATTTCTAATCAAACAGATGAGGACCTGGCGCAGGTCGTGGGCAGACTGGATGCCGAAATAGAAAGGGAAAATCAGCTTCTCAGAGTACTGGAAGACCGTTTTGTTGCTTTCAGGAGGTCGCAGGGAGTGGTTGATCCTGAACATCAAACCGGATTGATAATGAACCGGTACGAGGATGTTGAAGCATCTTTTCTGGAAACAGAATATGGGCTCGAGGAGCTGGAAGGGGAACATTCGGGTCTGACAAGTGAACTGAATGAACTGGGAGATCTGTATACCAAAATCAGCGGTGCGGAAATCTCTCCTGTCATCGCCTCCCAGCTCTCACTTCTCGCTTCACTGGAGCGTGAACTGGCCCGGGCGGAACTTGAACCGGATGATGGACGTAGTTTTGAACGCTTATCTTCTCTAAGACAGAAGATCGAGCCGCTGCGCGATCAAATCAGAACAGGTCTTTTCGAACACTTTTCGAGACAACTCGGTGATGCTTTTCCGTCTTACAACAACCTTTCGCGCCGTCTTGCTGATACGAGAACAGGGATGTTCGCCCTCCAAGCGAAACAGAAGGAGCTCCTGGGGATAAAATCGACAATCGAGACCGAACTGGCGAGTATCCCGGATGTTGATAAAACTTTCATAGAGTTGTCGAGAGAAATATCCCAATCTCTGGCAACACTGCGCACGCTGAGAGGGGCTAAATCGGACGCCGAGTTGTCAAGGCTGTTCAATCAATCGAATATTTCAGTAATCGATCCGCCTCGGATTCCGAAATACCCGTCGTCGCCTAAGATGGCGCTGTTCAGTATCGTGGGTTTTTTCTTCGGTCTGATTATAGCAGGTGTTTTTCTACTTTTCCGGGAGTTCCGAAATGGTACGGTCATGACATCCGGCGAGTGCATGGATATTCTTGAGCGACCTCTTCTGGCATCAATATCGTACCGGCATTGAACCGGGCCGAAAGTTGCATTCATTGACAGGGAAAAGGCTGAATTGACTGGACAAATTGGAGAGCCATACAAAAGAGACTGGATGCGCCCAGGTAACCGGCTCGTAATATCCCTGGTATTCTTCTGTACGGTATCTTCGATCCTTCTTATTGTTTTTTTACCTGCACCATACCAGGTTCTCGGTTTGTTACCCGGACCGGCTTTGATAATCGCGTTTCTCGGGGCGGAGTATCCATATCTTCCGATTGCCATAATCGTTTTCTTTCTTCCGATGGTTTCATTGATCGAATCTGAGAGTTTCTCTATTGTTAAAATTCTGGCAATGATATCTCTGGCCGCATTGATTCTGAGGAGCGGCCTTTCCAAGGGAATGACGAAGTTTCAGGATTGTCACCAATACATACCATTGGGTTACTATTTTCTTGCCGCTGTCATATCTACATTTTTTACAGTCGATATGGGTCGTTCCATCTGGGCATTGAAAAAGTATGCAACAATGATTCTTCTGTTTTTCCTTGTCGTTAATATAGTCCGGACTGAAAAATCTTTCAGGTTCCTTATCAACCTGTTTCTGGTCACGACATCGTTTTCCTGCATTTATTCTCTTTTTTCTTTCGCTATTGGTGAAAACCTGGTATCTCAGGCCTTTCGAATTCATCGATATACAATGGCAAGCGGCTCGGAACGCGTATGGGGGCTTCTCGGTTCAAGCCCTAATCAGTGGGGAGGTTTCGTTGTCTGCACACTCGGTTTTATGATCGTTTATTTTTTCGGGGCCAGACAATTCTGGAAAAAGCTGATGTTCGGCCTGATGATCCCCATCTATGCTTTGACCGTAATATCCACTTACTCAAGAATGGCTTTCCTGGGTATGATCCTGATGTTCGGTATAGCCGGATGGAAATTGCGTTCAATGATCCCCTGGAAAACACTCGCTGTTGTCATTATAGCCAGTGCTCTGACCTGGTTCGTGTTGCCTTCCGACTACAGGGAGCGGATGGCCGGAATGACTTCTACAGAATTCGCAGAAGAAGATACTTCCGCAAAACGCCGCATCGGGTATTATTTCCTTGCCTGGGAGGTTTTCAAGGAACGGCCGATCACCGGAATGGGACCCAAAACATTCGCGCAGATTTATGCCAGGCCTGAATACGCCGATTATGCAATGCTGGAAGAGACCTCAAAAGGGGGGAGGAATGAACACAGCTCATATCTCCATGTACTTGTGGGTGTGGGTGCGCTTGGCTTAGCATTGATGTTCTGGTTTTACCTCTCTATCGTCCGAGATCTTCGCAGAGCTCAAAAATATCTCGAATCTATCGGTGAAAAATGGTCGCCAACATGGCAGATTGCCCTTGGTTTCGAATTACTCTTTTACAGCTATATGTTTCTCGGTCTTTTTATGGACATGCTGTTCGATAAACATTTCTGGTTCTGGATGGCCATGGGAGTAGTCACATATAAAATCGCGCAGGAGAAATTTTATGCAACCATCCAGCTGCGACCGTGCAAACAAGATAACAGGAGGACACAATGAAGCGTCCAGATCGCTTTTCCCCGGGTGAATCACGGGTGAAGATCAACCGCTGCCTGGTGAAAATGTGCAATGCCGTTTCGTTCGGTTTGGTTATAACACTTTTTGGAACTATCCTCGTAGCCGGTTGTGGTGAGGTGGATCTCCCTGAATTGATCAGGGACGGTGCGATAGACAAAGACGGAAATTTTTCAAAACTCGATCCGGTTACCGGCTCCAGTGAAAGCCATCAAAACCAAGCTGTCAATGGAACAATAGCACACAGAAACGAGCCGTATCGTATTAACTACGGTGATAAATTGAGGTTGTATTTTCATGGGAATAGCGAACTGTCTGGGGATGTCGTTATCCGAGCTGACGGCTTCTGTACATTTCCAAGGATAGGAGATCTTGACGCTGCAGGGCTCGAATTAGATGATCTTTCGGAAGAAGTGAAAGAAAATTACAAAAATTACTATATTGACCCCGATGTCACTCTTTCACTCGTTGAAGAATCCAGTGGAAGATTCTTTGTCCTCGGCGAAGTATTGAAGCCAGGTGCGTACATCCTGGAGGATGGCTTGACGGTATTGGCGGGAATCGCGAGTGCGGGGGGATTTAGAAGTTCTGCCGAGCCTAATAGCATCGTTCTCGTGCGTAGCAGAGAGCCTCATCCGCCGGAATCGTTCAGAGTCGATCTATCCGATGTGATTTCCGGAGAGGATATGGAAGCGAATCCTTTCATTAGAGCATCCGATATTATCTACGTTCCAGAGAGTTTTATCAGTAAAGTGGATGGTTTTGCTGAATTTCTTTTCGGCAATTTTTTACCGCCTGTCGATTCTATATTAAGAGGTTACTACTTCCTTAATACCGTTGAAACGAGAAATCGAGAACTGGAACTCCTGGAAGAATAAGGAAAGCAATGGACGGAGCATAAATAATGAAACTGTTCAATGACATAATCGACCTCAAGGGAACCTGGAGTCGATACAGAGGGATCTTCTGGAAAACGGTAATCACGACAGTTCTCGTCGTCCTGCTGTTGAGCATTTTGGTCCTTATGGCTTTTCCCTCATACGAGTCGGTAGCAAAGATACTGCTTAAACCATCCAGGGAAGAAATCGTCTTCGCCCGTGAAATCGGTTCACTGATCGGCGGGGATCCTCCCTCTACGATGACCAGTACATACGGCGCAATCATATCCGGACAGCGACTTTGTGAAAATACAATCGATCTGATGCTGAAGGATGGATACCATTTTGAAGATCCTGACAAATCGAGATTCGAGATCTTCTGGGAATCCAGGTGTGAACCATTGATCGATAAATTGGTCTCTCTATATTTTGTGATCAATTACGGAGCATTCCGAGGATTTCCCTCTCCTTATGAGGAGTTGGTGCAGGATTTGCAGGATAACCTAACTGTCGAGGGTATGCTGAATACATACATCATCGAAGCATCACTCAAATGGAACGATCCTGAAATAGCGAGCCAGGTGCTCCAGCGACATTGCCAGAATTTTATCAGATATCATTCCTCCCGCACCGTGACTGCTTTATCGGATATGCTTGGAGGTTTCGAAGAAGAGAGAAGTATGCGGGCCGATGCTTTAGGAAGCGCAGAGTCTAAGCTTAGAGAATACCAGGAACAGGAGGGCATAGTCTCTTTAAACGAAGAAACCCGGTTGAGCCTCGAGAAGCTGGCGGACTTTGATGCCCAAATTCATGAATCAAAAACACGCATTGAGGAACTGGCCGGAGAGGCCCAAGGGCTGGAAAGCGAAATCTTGTCTTTAGGTTCCGGCTATATTTCTCTTCCAGGAGTAGAAATCGATCCGGATGTAATCCAACTGCTTACCGAAATAGAACAGAAAGAAACTGAGATTGCGTTGTCTGAACCTGGTTCGGAGGAGTATTCGATTATCAGCCGCGAACTGAGATCGCTGCAGGAAATGGTGAGGGAGCGGATTATCCTTCTGTTCGGCTCCAATATGATGGACGAGTATCCGCAATATTCGGATTTAGCCAATCGATTGAGCATCGTTAAAGCAGGGCAAGTTGCAGAGGGGGCCAAGCTGAGAGCACTGGAGCAGCTTGCATCGGAAGAACAGGCAGGCATTGAAAATCTTCCATCCAGGGAACTGGGGTATGCACGTTTGTCGAGAGATGTTTCTCTTATGGAGAACAGGTATCTCGGGTTGGAGCAGCGGATCGAGGATGTACGCATCGCCATCGCAGTCAACCTCAATGAGGTGAGCCTCCTTGAGACAGCGACAACCCCTCTTTATCCTTCATACCCCAAAATCCTCCCGAACCTTATAAGTGCTCTGCTGGCGGGACTCGTGCTGGCTTTCTTCGTGACCATAGGAATTGAATTGGTTAAGCGACATTTATGGACACCCAAGGATGTATCGCAGGTATTGTCTGATGTCGATTATTTCGGCACATTTGGAGATTGGAACAATGATTAGGAAAAAGGCGGATTTCCGTGATATCTTAGCCACTTACGATATGTATGCCGGTGAATTTCAGGTTCTTGAGATGAGGCTTAAAGAGTTTGTAGATGACGCTGCCGGTACAGGTGTTCTTGTTGTTTTAAGTACGGCTGCAAATGAAGGTAAAAGCGTGGTGGCAGCACATCTCTGCAGGGCTCTCGTTCGAGCCGGGGATAAGACACTGCTGATCGACGGCAACCCCTACAATCCTTCTATCTCAAATCTCTATTCCCCTGGTGCGAGTGGTGGACTGTCGCAGCTGCTGGCAACCAGCGAAAAGGATTTAACTCCCGAGGTCATCTCGTCGACAATCATCGACTCCGGCGATGGGTTTTCCATAATGCCCTGGGGTGGCGAGCAGAATGGTTCTCAGCTTGGCGGTAATCCTGCAGGATTATATAAACATCTGAAATCACTCGGTTATACTAGCATCGTAGTAGATGGTCCTTCCGCGGCTGACGAACCTTTCGGTTTAATTCTGGCAGCCAGAGCCGATGCAGTGCTGGCGGTGGTAGCTTCAGGAAGAATCCCGGCGAAGGAATTGGCGAAATTTAAAGATCGTATAGACTCTACGGGAACAAGACTTGCCGGATTTGTAATGAATAAATTCAGCTTCAGTAAGAAAGCTCCCAGTCGAATCTGAAAGCGACTGCTTCGAAGTGAACTACTTGATTAGAACTAGTTTCCGCGAAACTGATTCCTGACCCGATGTGAGTCTGCAGAAATAAACCCCTGAAGAAACCGGCTTTCCTTTATGATTCCTGCCGTTCCAAATAACGGAGTATCTGCCAGGAGCAAAAGCACCTTCAGCGAGTGACGAGATGCAGGTCCCCTTCAAGTCGTAAATCGACAGAACCAGATCATCTGTCGATGCTTCAACTGAAAATGGAATTGTTGTTGTTGGGTTGAAAGGATTCGGTCTGCCGTTCTCAAGTGTGATTCGGCTGACAGATGGTGCTCCTCCATCCGACTCACCTATCTTAGACGAAGCAGACCAAAGCACAAACACAGGTTGCTCAGTGACTTTCAGACCGAGTTTCCTGCCTGCCTGCTCGACTGTAAGTTCGTTCCCCGTATAGTCGAAGCAGGAAACAGAATCTGCGAAATCCGGGAAATCGATTATCACCGAATCTGCACCTTCCTCATGACTTCCATCATCCCACCACATCAAGCTGAAATCATCTTTACCGGATGAAATTGCTCGAAATGAGCTGCGTATTATGTCAGTGTTTTGGATTGTGTCTCGGGAAGCATATTCATATCTTCTCAGGATGTTTTCGTTGAAAAATCTGAAAGATTCGGTAGCTATTCGTCGATCGCCATTGTGGTCGAGTATCCCGAATTTTAAATGCTCCAGGTTTTTCTCGTTGAATGGAAACCAGTATATCTGAGTACAACCGAGATGAAAGGCTTCCACGATATTTTTCAAGACCAAGCCGGCGTATTCTTCTTCTTCTTCTTGAGTGAGGGGTTCGGTTAGATTACGTTCTGCGAGCTCATCCAGTATCAGGTTATCGATTTGAATCTGGTTTTCTTCGAAGATTTCCGAGAAGTATTCAACGACATCCTTCATATACCAGTAAGGTTCCGCGAAGTGAAAATTGAATCCGTCCATTATACCATTCAGATGGGCCAGTTCATATTCAACGAATTCTTTTTGTCTGAGAAACCCGGGATTATTCTCGAGATAATCGATAAGTTCTTCTGGATTCGTGTATTCGAAGTCAGGATGCTTGGCGAAATAACCGGCGACGAAATCCAGAATTTCTTCCGGTGTATACGAGCCGGATTCCAGCATTTCACTAGCAATTAAAAGGCCCCATATGCAGCTGGATGTACCATCCGTGAATACTTGTATATCGGGATTTACCTCATGTGCCGCGCTGTATGCGGTAGCCAGCACTTTCAAATACTGCTGCGGAGTGCCGCTCCACATACCCTTACCGTTTGCCTCGTTTTCAACTATGATATAGGAAAAGTGATCGATATAGTGCCAAACAACGGTCGATACAAAATCATAATAGGTTCGGCTATATCCCCAGTCTGGATGCCATTCGGATGACAGGTCTTCCGGTGGATAAGAGGGATATTGACGTTCCGGGGGATCAGGGAAGCCTGTTGCCCAGCATTGCCCGGTTCGGAGAACTGGTACAACTTTAAAACCGTATTGGTCGGCAACCTGTATAAATTGATCGAGCCTGTTTTCCCAGTTAAAAACATCATCTTCCGTCTCTATTTCGACCCAGCTGATGTCCAGTCGCAGAAGTTCAGACTTGGTATAAACTATATCGTGGGGTTTGTCGTTAGTTCTTGTCGTGCCGGATTGAAGAAATATTTCCTCTCCCAACGCTGGTGTTCTGACGAATAACAGGATTGCCCCAAGCAACCCGATCGCCAGCCGCGTATTAATTCCTTCCTTCACAATTCATTCTCCATCTTTCTTGAACATCACGATGCATTGTGTTTTATGGCCACTAGAGATTAGTTGCCGGTTTCATATCGCGTTCAACCTGTCAATTATCAGAAGCCCTTGCGGATATCGCAACAATCTCAATAATCTCAATATCAAGAAAACCACACCCGACACTAATAATAAAAATCATTATAAAAAAAATCAAGCTTCGAATCTCATTTTGCTTGAAGGTCTTAAACCTGATAAGTATCTTCTCACCCGAATCGGCAGCGCGATGCTGAACGATCATATGTTGACCAACCTGATTGATAATAGGATTTTCGGAGTAATAATGACACATAGTTTCCGCTTCAGCAACCTTGCATATTCTGTTCCTGCCGGCCTGTTTGCGTTTGGTTGCTACGGGTTCTTCTCAACAAACCGGTTGCTTTCTCTTGGTTTATATTTTGGTGAAACTCCCGCCGAATTTCTGGGAACATCCCTGCTTGTTTATTCAGTGATAGGAGCAGCAGTCGGAATCGGTCTTTGGGTAATGGACTCAGTGGTTCTTTACTTCTTAAGACGTGACGCCAGGTTCTCAAGCGGTTGGGGGGCTTTCTCCCTGTATTTTTTGTCGGCTGTTTTACTGATTTTCGCCACTGCTCTCATTTTAAAAATCAGGTTGGATTGGTTGCTGGCGATTAAGCGTGTACCGTTTGTCAAATTGGGAACGGTTTTAGGTGTGGGGTGCATTTGGCTTTTCTTCTACTTAACATTCAGGACAAGATTTGGATTTCTTCTTGGCGACTCTTTTCCTTCAATGATCGTTCGGGTCCTTATCCCGCTTGTCCTGGTCAGTTATATTCTTTTTTCCTCCGCTTATCACAACCCCGGCATTTCTGATGCAGTTCCCGGAAATCCTCCTCGCGTTTTGTTTATTACAATCGATACACTTCGGGGAGATTACCTTCATTGCTACGGGAAACATGATATTAAAACACCCAATATCGATGCTGTAGCATCAAGGGGGATTCTATTCGAAAAAGCCTATGCGCAGGCCCCCTATACCTGGCCTTCTATTGCAAGTTTCTTTACAGGGCAATACACCGTCAGGCATGAAGTCCGGATGAATTTCTGGAGCATGGCCGAGGGTATTGAAACCCTCCCGGCTATTCTCACAGAAAATGGTGTCCGTACCGTTGGAATATCCGATATTGGACTTGCCGATCTGGGTATGGAAAAGGACTATCAAGAAAGCCTTGAAACACAGCGGAATCTGTTCGAAATGCAACCATTCAGACGGCTGTTTTCAATGCTGGAGACTTTTTCCGGATGGTTTAAAGGCGGTTCATATTCTTCACTGCCGACGACCTTGGCTACTGAAAAGTGGCTCAGGAAGAATGCACGAGATACAGGATGGTTTTTATGGGTGCATTATTATAACGACGCCCCTCATTCTCCGTATTATTCCCCGGAACCTTATTGTTCGATGTACTTGCCTGCCGGATATTCCGGTGAAATCGATGGAAGTGTAGACCAGATAATTTCACTGTCAAAAGAACACGCCGAAATATCTGAAATGGACAGGCAGGCACTAAAAGCTTTGTACATGGGAGAGGTCACCTGGCTCGATACCCAGATTGGGATTCTTCTGGATCAGTTGAAATCAAAAGGTGTTCTGGACAAAACTACTATCATTATCAACAGCGATCATGGGCAGATGTTCGGACGAGACGGCAATTATGTTCACGGATTCTATCTCTATGATGAATTAATGAAAGTTCCGTTGATAATAAGCTCACCTGAGATCCCGGGTTATCTAAAGGGAACAAGGATTGACAATCTCGTTCGACTTCTGGATCTGTTTCCTACAATCGGTGAACTGTTCGGTCTCGCTCCGGACCGTCTCGCCGAGGGTGACGGCCGTAGTCTCATGAACTTCCTGAGGAAAGGTTCGGATCCGGAATTCGAAGTCTGGAATTACGGAGAGACTTTAAAATATGGCGAACATGACCCGAGCGTAAACCGTGAATCGATGGCGTTCGGGTATTGCGCTGTAACTAATGAGGGATGGAAGCTGATCGATGTACCGGAGAAGGGCTTGCGCTATCTTTATAATTCAGATTTCAACGGAACTGAAAACTACAACTATATTAACGATAAGCCGGAGATCGCGGCCACTTTGATGGATTCGGTCGCAGCTTGTTTCGGGACTGATATCAATGGGTTGATACCCAGTGGAGCACACGACCTGTCAGAAGATGCCGCTGAACGCCTTAGAGCTCTTGGGTATATACAATGACGCGCTGCAGGTATTTCTTTCAACGTTTTGGTATCAGTTTCTGTATGAGATTCGTTAGGATGAGCGGAAAATACCAGTAATAATATCCCTCGAAAAGTTTTAGCTGCCAGCCGAAAATCATGGTGTCTATATGCCGATTCTTTATCCCGCTCAAGCGTTCACCGGTATAAATACGTGATATTCTGCCATCGAATTCACCGGGCCTGTTATAATGAGAGCCTGCGGTGGTGGCAGCATATCCCGAATTTTCTATAGCATAAACGGATCCTTCAGACGGGGCTGCATCATTCGGCCAGGCGAAAAACCTGATCTCTCTGTCGAGTCCCCGCTCCAGAATGAGACGGCTTTCCCTGAGTTCTACTATAACTCTATTCTTGTATTCATCGGAGGTTTCAAACCTTCCGAGCGCTGGATTTCTCTGCTTATATTCCCCGAAGGCGGTTTTCAATGTCCTGTCAAAGACTATTTCGGAGGGGTCAAGATCTTTGGCGGCATTCTCGAGAAAAGTCACTAAATCCTGATTCGGTAGAAAAGCCTTGCCTTCAAGTGCGGGAGCTTCCGGAAATATAGGGTGCCCCTTACCTTTTTCCCGCGGCATGAGATGCCAGTATGGTTTGTGATCCGGATGAATCTTCCATGTATACCAATAATATTTTGCATCAATCGGATTGAAGAACCCGACTGGTGCATCCCCGGTGAATCTATATCCGTGGCTCTGACCATGCGATTCAACATGAATCAAACCTGTTGCTTCCATTTCTCTGATTTCCGCCCATGATAGGTAAGCATCCGGACCCGTCGGATGCTTCTGTCCCGCAAGGATCTCCTGTGGGGGCGACTCCGGACGGATGAAATCAGTGCTCATAAAGACTGTCGCCTGAAACCCGAACCGTTTCAGGAGGGGGAAAGCAAAAGAATAGTTATCCTGATAGCCGTCGTCGAAGGTAATGGATACCTTTTTCCCGGGAGAGAGTTTTCGACCCTCCATATGGTCAACAACTTCTTCCAGCGATACGATTCTGTATCCCTTTTTCTTAAGATAATTCAGGTGGGATTCGAAGAGTGCTGGTGAAACACTGAGCCCTCTGTTGGGAATCAAGCTGAATGAAGGCGAAACGGAGTGGTACATAAGAACCGGAATCCTGGTCGTCTCCGGAGAGTGAAGAACTGTAAACCAATGTACCACCCAGGCGGCTGCAGCTGATATCACAAACAGGATCATTACGGTTTTACTGGGATTCCAAACCAGTAGAAAACCGGCAATCAGCAGTGTACCGATTGTGAGTAGAAGCGTGAGTAGAAGACGTCTTTTTCTGTCAGTTTTCCTGTGGACAGGATTATCGGAAGCTTTTGTTTTCATAATGTGTCAGTTTCTACGTAATTCAAGATAAAAGGTAAAGACAAAACTGCCGCAGGAGCAAACCGCGGGATACTCAAACAAATGAAGTTGACACTTTCATCCTGCGCACATAACTTGCGGGCTACCCAGCCATCGACGCTATCAAGGAGGTCCGGAGATGATGGACAAGAAGAGCCTTTTAATTCAATCCCTGACCTGTGAAGGGGACACGGGAATGAGAGAGAATCTTGAGGCTGATCCCCTTATTCGAAAAATCGCCGCTGAAATCAACAGGCGAACCGAAACGCAAAAGCAGACAGGCAGAGCTTTACTCGGTTCCTCTCTCCGTATTACTGAGAGCATTGCACCAGATATATTCGCAGTAGGGCGGCAGGTTGTGGCCTTTTCAGAGACTGAAGGTGACCCGCATTTTTTTATATACCCTGAACCGCAGTTTAATGCGGCCTGCTTCGCCCCCGAGAATGGGAAGCTATATATAATCGTTTCATCAGGCTTGATCGAATCGTTTTCGAATAAGGAACTGGTTTTCATTTTAGGTCATGAGCTCGGCCACCTTGCTGCGCGGCACCATTCCTTCCCCACGGGTGAAATGGTCGCTACCCGGAAGCACGAGTTAGGCCCGGATCGCATCTTGAGGATGTTCGCCTGGCAGAGATATGCCGAGATAACCGCAGATAGAATAGGCGCTTATCTGGCAGGCTCTTTCGATATTACAGGAAAGGTTTTCTTTAAACTTGCTTCGGGAGTAGGAGGTGATCGTCTTAGTGTGAATCTTGAAGATTTCCTTTCGCAGCTCGATTTACTGGAAGAAGAAATCTTTCAGAGAGAAGGCGATTATTATGCAGGAACGCGTACCGAATGGTATGCAACCCACCCTTTCAGCCCAATCAGATTGAGAGCGCTGGAATTATTCTATAATTCCGATCTTTACACACGATTACAGCTGGAGTCGTCGAATATTATCATCGACAGGGCACTTGAAGATGAAATTGCTCGAATGATGGAGCTGATGACGCCTGGGTACCTGTCGGGCAAGTCGGAAGAAGATGAAATCATGCGTCGATTGCTTTTTGCGGCTGGAATAATTCTGACTTCCTTTACAGGCAAAGGATCCGACGAAGAGTCCAGAATGCTTCAGGCGATGCTCGAGAAAGTTTCTCTTCCGGTCGAACCTGACCTGGGTCGTCTCCAAAAAATTTTACCTGACCTGAAAAAAGAGATCTGCGAGAAGGTTTCGGTATCAAAGCGAACGCGTCTCATGAATGATCTAATCCTCATAGCTAAAGCAGACGGTAAGTTGTCCGACAAGGAACGTGAGTTCTTGATCAATATGACAATCGGGTTGGCCCTTGATTCGGGATCATTCAACATTTAGTTTAAATAGAGATCTGTCATATGCATGAAATCAAGCTGGAGTATTTTGTCGATTTATCGATGGCTTTTCGCCAGCAGCTCGGCGTGCAATTCCGTGTTGAAGGCGTTACGAAGGATACAGATTCTTTAAAACTCATTTTGCCCTCATGGTCTCCCGGATCCTACCTGATCAGAGAATATGCCCGAAATGTCCAGGAATTTCAGGCACGCTCAAGTATTTCCGGTGATACAATTCCCTGGGAAAGAACTGCAAAGGATACATGGGAAATACATTCGCTTTCCAAAGAGTTGCCTGTTTCATTTACCGCAAGTTGGTTTATCCATGCGTCTGAATTATCTGTAAGGACTTCTCACGCTGATCATACTCACGTCTTCATTCATGGACCTTCCGTTTTCATGTATATCGAGAGGTTTCGTCAGTTTCCGGTTTCGTTGACATTGATCAAACCTGATACGTGGGATGTCGCAACGAGTTTAAAGAAAATTGATCTGCCCGGATCAAAATATACCGCACCGTCGTATGACACGCTCATCGATTCACCGATAGAAATAGGAATAATCGACCAATCCGAATTCAGTTTCGAAGGTCACAAGCATGTTTTCGCTTTTTCAGGTGCCAGATTGATCGCCCCGCAGCGGGTCGCCTCAGATATGAGCGAGGTTCCTGCAGTCTGCAAAAAGATCTTCTCAAAACTTCCTTTTGAAGACTATACATTCCTTGTTTCTTTTCGGGGTAGAGGCGGTGGGGGGCTTGAACATTTCAACTCATCAGCGAATATAATCAGCCCTAAACTGTTTGCAGGCGGCGAAAGCTACGAAAGATTCCTCCGGCTTCTCACCCATGAATATTTTCATCTCTGGAATGGTAAGAATATCTGTCCCGCCAGCACTTTTCATACTGCATACAGAACCGAGAATTATACCAGACTCCTTTGGTTTACCGAGGGAGTAACCAGCTATTACCAGGATATTGTCATGCTCCGTGCCGGGCTTATTTCTCCCGAGCGTTACATCGATGTTCTGGGGGACAGAATCGCACTCTATAAGAACCGTCCGGGCAGATTACTCGCAAGTGCGGAGGAAGCAAGTTTTCTTACATGGATTAAACACTATCGGCCGGATCATAATACCGAAAATACTGTTCCGAATTATTATGTAATCGGTGCTCTGCTTGGACTCTCGCTCAATTTGGAGATTATTCGGATATCGAAGGGTGCGCACAGTCTGGATGATCTCATGAGACTGCTGTTACTGAAATATGAAAATACGGGAGTTCCGGAGGAAGGCATTAGGAAAACAGTCGAAGAAATGACGGGCTCGTCATTCCAGGATTTTTTCGTGGAAAATGTTGAATCTCCGGGAGAAATCGATCTGGATCGTTACCTTGGAATAGCAGGTTATATCCTGCAGCCGGAAACGAGTTCGCTAGATGACGGAAAGAGCTCTAACTGCAGGGATGGAATGGTGTCGAAGGGATTCGGCGGCAGGCTGGGAATCAGAACCTCCGACACCACCGGCTCGGTACGGGTAAAAAACATTTTTGCAGGTGGCGCAGCTGATAATAGTTCCCTCTGTCCCGGTGATGAAATCGTAGCAATCGACGGCTTTAGGGTAGCCCCATCGGGGTTGGAAACCATACTTGACCGCTACGTTGCCGGGAATACGGTTGAACTCACTGTTTTCAGGCAGGACGTGTTATACAGGATTCCGATCGAGCTAGGGGAAAACCAGATAAAGAAGTTTACGATAAAAGATTTACAACCTGCCCCGACCAGCCAGCAGGTTTGTTTCAGAAAGAAGTGGTTTTTCGGCTTTTGATCTATGTATCGGTATACGGCACAGCCTTTTAAGCTTCCAGCGCGTGCATATTAAGAAATGAGACCCCTTGTGGTTTTATTCAGAAGTGCCGAAATCCTATTGAATGTAACCTAAAGTGCGCATTTCTTCCAGTAACTGTTCTTCAACGTTCCCTTCGATTTCCAGGCCCATCTCACGACGTACCGTTTCTTCGTCGGCCGTCTGCGATTTCAAGCCAAACCACGGCAGTTCGGAGTGCGGCATCTCGTATATCGGGTGGCTTTTCCTGAATTCGGTTTGTATAGCTTCCAGAGCTATGCGCCCATTCATATCATCAAGTACCGGGAGACCGGCGAGGTAACATGTGGTTGGGGCGATATCGAATACTGAAATATTCGTCAGGAATTCCCCTCGTTTGATATCCGGACCCGAAATGTTCACAACCCCGTTTATCCTGTGATCGCCGGAAATTCCTTTGAACTTGATAAAAGAGGAAGTGTTTAAAACTTTTTCTTCGTAGAGTATGTTTTGCCCGAAGACCTCGCTTGAAAATACAATTTCCATTGTTGGTTCGTCTATCTCACCGGAAGTAGGCAGGAGCTTAACAGATTTGAAAACACGCTCTCCGCTTTCAGTCTGTAGATTCTCCAGCGAACAAACATAATGCCTCAAAGCTTCGTGGTTCCAGCCCTGATTTTTATTTGGGAAAAAGACTTTGCGCTTTACCTCCCAAGGCAGATTACCGGCCTCGAATATGACCGTCTCGTCAAGATCAATTTTTTCAGAACCTTCGAGATATTTGAGAAAACCCAACGAATGAAACAGATTGTTGGCGTTATATGTATAGACATCGGCGGCTTCATCAGTTATCGGTCCGAATCCGTGGTCTGAAACGATAAAAACATTGGTATTGTCTTCATCGAGAGAATTCAGGATCTTACCTAATCCCCAATCAACGAACTTCAGATAACTGTTGATAGTGTTCCCGAATCGAAGGATTTCTTCCTCGTCTGCATTAAAAAGGAGCTTCGATTCCGCTGGATGCTCCATCAACCACAGGTATTTGAAAAACTTATGCTGAACTCGATCGCTTCCCACAAAATAGAACACGAACAGGGAAGGTTGTCCTTCCCTGTGAAGGAGTTCGATCGCTGTTTCAAGTGTCACGAAATCTTTCCGGAAAGATTGTTCCAGAACAGTCAGGGCATTTCCAAGAGCTCTGTTTGAGTATTCTCCAGATTTAGGAAGATTGCCGAACCAGTCAGTCAGTAAATTGTCACTGTTTTTGTCAAATTCAATGAGAATAGAATCGACCAATCCTGCGGTCTGCTCGGGATATGTTCGTCTAGCTCCTATATCGGGATGAATCGCCAGGTCGCTGACAAGTGTACCTTCCACGTGTGAGGCGGGCCAGGACACGTACCACCCATTAACTGAAACGCGCCTGGTGAACGAGGAGAATATATCCCATATAGAGGGTTCTTTTATTAAATTGCTGGTTACGGGTGTTGAACGGGTAGTTCCAGGACGAACCACTATAAAGTTATCGATCCCGTGACGGCCCGGATGCTTGCCGGTCGCAATGGAAGTCCATATTACCGGAGAACGCATGGGTTTGAACGAGCGTAGAAATCCGCTGGAACCCCTTTCAATTAAAGAGCTGATGTTTGGTAACTCGCCTTTGGCCATAAGAGGCTCCAGGAGGTTCCACGAAGCACCGTCTACTCCGATAATAGCGATTTGCCGATCTTCTTGCTGCACAACATCCGAAAATGAGCAAATCGTCGATGACTGGTAGGGGAAAAAGGTTTTCACTAAAAGGACAATGGAAATAATACATCCCAGACCTATCAGACGCTTGACGGTTTTACTGGAAAACACTGGGATTATGCGGCTTATTGTAATAAAAGCCGCGATTCCTATAAGAACCTCTACAAGAATTACCGCAGCCAGAATCACAGGTCTTTTCAGATCGTACGTCCAAATCTTTAAAATGGTTAAAACCAGAATCCATAGAAAAGCAACACAAGCAGCCCCGGTAAATCCTTGTGAGCCGAGTGCCCCAGTCTTCTTGCTTATTCTGGACAAAAAACTTCCGAATGCTTCGGCAACCACTCCGACTATGAACCCTCCGGATGCAAACATCAGCAGTAGATAAATTGGACGATCCAATGACCAGGCAAGCTCCTCGTCCAGAAGGATTCTGAGGATGAATATAAAGAATTCCCTGAGAAGGAAAAAAACATCGATAAAGAAAAAAGGTTTCAGCATCAATTCTGCGAACAGCAGGCTGACGAAGAAACCCCAACCTCCTGCAGCCAGGAGTCGCCATCCGTAATGAGCAGGTTTTTGTAATGTTTTCGAATTCACAGGTATACCTCGTCCCTTCCCGGGTCAGTTCAGCCGGAGTATCATCTTACGTATCCCAGGCTTTTTAGTTTCTCTAATTCCTCTTGAAGTATTTCAGCACCTAAGCTGGCTGCACCAATCCTGTTTGCGTCAAGATTCCATTCTTGAGAGTACCTTACGGGATTGGATGATATAGATTCCGGTTTCATTGCCCGCAGAAGTACTTTACCTTCCATTTCAATCGGGACGGGCAAGCCGAATAAATGGATTACTGTGGGGGCGATATCGCGGATGCTGCATCGGGAAAGGCGTTTGTTCTCGGAAAAATGCGGTCCGGAAAGCAGCATGAATGCATCATATCTGTGCATTCCGCTGATGTCATTGAGGGTGAAAAAATCTCGGAGCAGATAAGGTGTTCCATTGACAAGGATTTCCTGGTTCAGAAGGTGCAGTCTAACTGTAACAAGAAGGTCGTATGGCAGGCCCGGGGAAGCCCGTTCAATATCAATGAAAACATGCTTCCCGTTTTCAGCGACCATTGATTCCAACACTTCTATTACGGTTGCAAGGAGTGAATCGGTATCCGCTCCCGGTTCCACGATTCCATTCACGCTCCGATCTTTAACATTCAGTGCGATTTTGCGTCTGAAATTTCTGAATCCGGGTGTAAGTTTATAATCGAATACGGATGTCTTTTCCCAGTCGATTAAACCGGTTTTTTTCTCGAAACTGAGCCATCCCTGTGCTTCGAAGAATTTGTTGAAATCAAAATCCCTTAATCCTACCGATCGAGGTCCGAAACCGTGATCCGACAGGACGAAAACCGATGGTTCCGGGTCACCTGAATAATATGAGAGAAACCTGCCCAATGTTCTGTCCACTAGTTTATAGTAAGCTTCCAGGGCAGGCCCAAACATCTCGGTTTTTTCATCAAGGGCGTTACCATTGTTTTTACCCCCTGCATATTCGTTCCAGACAGAATAATATCGCCACATCAGATGTGAGAACGTATCCGTACCCTTCAGGTATACTGCAGAAAAAGCCGGAGGTCCCCCGGGTTTTGATAAAATACTGTCAGCAGCTGCTATTGCCGCAAGGTCTTTTTTCAGTTCGTCCGTGCATCTTCGATAGAAGGCGTTAAGCTGATACTCCCTGCTTTCGAAGCTGTGCCTGGTATATTCCGGATTGTATTCGAAGCTTATCGTGGTGCCCAATTCTTTCTCGAAATCCAGTGAGTCGAAGATACCTGAGAAGGGTTCTTCCGGATATGCTCTACATTGAAGGTTTTCATAGCTGAATAATTCAGAGACGCAATATCCCTTAAGCGGGATCGCAGGCCAGGTGAAAAACCAGTTGAAAACGCCACATTCGATTCCTTTTTCACTCAGCAGCTCCCAGACCGGCTTTTTTCTTACATCCGTTCCGTCGAATAGCTTGCCGTCCGGAGTGAAAAAACCGGTTATTCCATGTTGCGCCTTGGTGAATCCGGTTGCTACAGAAGTCCAGACTACCGGAGAAAGATAAGGAATGTCGGTGCGCAACCGGCAGGAGACTCCCCGGGAAACTAGGTTTTTAATATTCGGCAGCTTCCCTTCGGAAATGAATTGATTAACTAAATCCCATTCGAATCCGTCGACTCCAAGAACAAGTATCTTCGACCCGTCATACTTCGTACTGAATCGGTCGGGCACCAGGCTATCTCTTTTTTCCGAGAATTTATGCTTCTGGACACCAGCGGCTAAATTACCGAATAAAAAACATGCAATGGTAATTCCGACAAAAATGAGGGTAGATTTTCGAGTTTTGAAGAAACCCCTGTGGATTAAATTTACCATAACACCCGCCATAGAGGCTGCAAGCAGGTTTCCGGCTGCAAGAAGTGCGACAGATTTGTAGTTGTACGGGGTAAGCCGAACTGTGTCGAATATTACGCTGGATGCCCAGATAAGCGAGTACAGGGTTACATTTCCAAGAACTATGAATCCCGCGATCAAGCCGAGAATCCCGGATGTCGCCCGGCGCCTGAAAACTACTGCAGGCACTCCCAAAAGGACCGCGCAAACAAACCCCCAGGCGGCCCCGACATTTGAGAACAGCATGAGCATAGGTAAAGCAGCATCACTCGACAGCATCAGCTCGCGTCCAGACAGGGCTTTCAGACCGAGGAGAAACAATTCTTCGACGGCCATTACCGGTCCTGGCAGCGGGAAAAGCCATATTCGTGAAATAAAATTGACGATAAACCCGACTATCGCGCCGCAAGCACTTCCAAACAATATTATGGTGAATAGCTCCCTGAGAAGCCGCTCTTTTTTATTCAATGCTGTATATAGCTCCACTTCCAGGAGTTTCGTTTACTTCTACGGTGAATATTCTGTATGTGTCACCTGATTCCGCTCGAAGGGATTCTTGCAGGTGTGTGAAAACATATTTCGCTATTTGTTCCGCCGTGGGGTTGACCCCGGCGAACTCCGGGAGATCGTTGAGATTTTCATGATCGAGAACAGAAAGCGTCCGCTCCAGGTGTTTTTTCAGAAGTTTGAAATCGATCACCATTCCAAGCTCGTCAAGAATCTCCCTGCAGGCAGTGACTTCAACAATCCAATTGTGTCCATGGAGTTTTTCACATACTCCTCCATGCCCTTCAATGTAATGAGCTGCGGAAAAGTGGCTTTTTGTAAAAACCTTGTACATTTATCTGCACCTGTTCCTTTCATAATCCGGATTCGAACTTGTTCCACGCAATATCTTCTCCCTTTCTGATATGCCGACATTATTGGGAAACTAGGGCTGGTTTTGTTGAGTGTCAACTTGGAAAGCTGTTTCTCGTACCTTTAATGGATTTCCAGGATGGGATAGATGAATTGTTTCGCGGAGGAACGTATTTGAGGTTATCTCGGGATTTGGTGACACAAGCTGAACTAGACCGGACGGAGAATAATCCCGGCCGGTCTAGTTGCTGGATCATACTAACCGGACCTCACGCGGCCTATTGAAGCTCTATTTCAACTGAATGCTGAGCGTACGTTACGCCAGGATAATCCCCCACGCTAAATATGTACTCATAGATTCCTAAAGGCGGACCGTATGGCACCGGGTGAGAAAAGTCTCGCACCACCTCTCCGTAGCCCGGGATTGATCCGCTTAGAGGACCAACGAATGGGTTACCAGGATGCGGATCGCCGCCCGGAAGATAGAGATCCGTCCATGCATCGATGAACAACGGATCGCTATCAAGATTTGATACCCGGAGCGAATAAGAGAAGTCACCTCCCTGGTAGACAATAAAACTGTCGGGGATGATCTCCACCTCGACATTCAAGTCACCGGTGACGATTACGTCTTCGAGTATACCCGGATCTCCCCAGCCGCGGGAGTTGTTGTATCCCGTCACCCTATAATGGTAGGTTCCCGGATTTTTACCCGTAACATCGTAATGTGTGTCAAGGATATTCGATGAAAGCGTTTGTACGGATGCGAATGATGGTATCAACGTGATGTCATCGACATACAAACCAGGTTCGAGGACATAATCATCAGTGATGTAGCGGAATTGAATGTAGACAGACGAACCGGCATATTCATCCAGGCTGTAAGTTTTTTTTGTCCAGCTCGAAGAACCCGTATAACTATCAAGGAGATCCCATGAATTCCCGTCCAGGGATACCTCCAGAAAACCGTAATCCCAATTCAATTCTATATCCGTATACATCCAGAATTCGAATGCGTCGCCCGAGGATACTGGCCATGGATATGCAAGCCTCATCGTAGTGACTTTATTGTTCGAGTTGAGGTTGGAATAGTAGCTGTAAGAACCTGAATGTTTCCTGCTAGTCGTCCGGGTGAACCCACCGCTCAGGATCCAGTCGCCGGTAGCAGCTTCGCCGCCATCGGGAATCCATTCCAGACCGGAAAGTTCTTCCAGTTTGTACTTTGAAGGATCAGAGTCCGGGTTTGGAACCTCCCAGGTTAACTGGAAGTCACCTCCGGGGACAGAACCGATCGGATCGATAACCGGCGGCATTACCCTGTATGTGAGTGAGTTGTAAATATTCGTTGCTTCTTCAAGCATGTACACTGCGCCATCCCAGTTTTCATCGAGAATACTCTGAAGCTGGGAGGACGGTGGCTGGAAAGATGCGCACATTTCCACAGTGAATGCTATTGAGTTATGACCTGCCGAAAAAAGGCTGTGCCCATACGACCAGTCAGTCATGTCCCCCGTGGTTGGGTAGAGGCCGGAGCTTTGAATCGGGGTATAAGTGCCGCCGTACTGCCTACTCATCCTTGAAGCCATCTGACTTGCGTAAGAGCTCTGGACCGCCTGGTCGGGGCAACTGGAGTAAGTATAGCCCCAGGGGTAGAGAATCAACTCACCGTATGTATGATATGAGATACTGATGTGGAACTTGTGATCGAGTACGAATTCCCGGAGTGCAGCGGTCTCGTTCTCAGAGAACGGGCCCGGTCCGCAGTATACTTCACTTTCTGAACCATGGCTGACGCTTCCGTAAATCGAACCCCACTGTCCCTCTTTGGCAGCATCACACGAGCCTCCCCAGTTCCTGTTCAGATCAACCCCGTAAGTACCGAATTCAGGAAAATATCGCCTGTTTTTCCTCCAGTCGCGCCCCTGGTCGTGGCAGTAGACGTATCCATCCGGATTAAGGCATGGCACAACATAAATCTCCCTCGTATTCACAAGATTACGAATCGCGGGATCAGACGCATAATTTGAAGTAAGAATATTTGCGACATATAAACCCATTTCCAGTGAAGGCCATTCCCGGGCGTGGTGTAAACCCACGAATAATACATCCACTTCATCTTCCTCCTCGACCAGTGGATTGTCTGAAATCTTCAGAGCCTGGATTTCCCTTCCGTTGACGCTCTGTCCAATGATTTCCAGCATGGTTATCGAGGGGTAATTATCCGCAATGTTTTCGATATAGGAAATCGCTTCATTCCAGGAATGGTATGCCCAGGCGTTCGCATTCTGTGCAGCCTCGAAATCATGACAGAGCACCTCGGGAAAGACTCCCCGGCATTCCAGTTCAATAAGGTTGTTCTCGCGGATAGCAATGACAATCCCTCTTCCAGGAATTCTGGTGAGGATGTCCAGACCTCTGACTTCACTTTCCCGAAGCAAGGAGAAGTCATTTTCTTCAATTTGCACGATTTTCACCGGTATTGAATCAGCGGAACATATACCGAAAAACAAACTGAGTAAGATGATTAAGGCTGAAATGGTCTGTACCATGACTTCTCCTTTTGAAAGAAAACCACACTAACTTGCGTCAAGGAAATATATTGTAACCCTGTTCATCACCTACTACAATATTTCGAATCCAACCATACGGTAAAAGTGCGGATTCCGTTCATCGTGATGGTCGGACGGTTTAGATTCCACAAAGTATCCGGAATCGGAGAATAGAATGATTTTTATACGTGCATGTTTTTTAATTTTAATCGCTGGTACCGTGCTGCTCGCTTCGGGAGCGTCTGCGGAGAACTCGCCAGTATTATCCGATTTCAAAGAGACAACCCTGCTTCGCGTACTTGATAACGGAATGACGGTTATTGTACATGAGAGTCATTCGTCACCACTCGTGGCCTTGCGGGCATATGTAAAAACCGGCAGCATTTTTGAACGGAAATATCTTGGATGCGGAATATCTCATTATCTCGAACATGTAGTGGCCGGGGGAACTACTTCGAGAAGGACCGAAAAACAATATAAACGATGGTCGCAAAGCTCGGGTGCGATTTCGAATGCATACACTACATTCGATCATACTTGCTACCACATAACCACGGGCTCTGAATTTACAGATGATGCCCTTGCGGTCCTGTCTGAGTGGTTGATGTCCTGCGCTTTCGATTCATCAGAAGTAACCCGTGAGAAAGGGGTGATTCTCAAGGAAATTCTTACAAACGAAACACCCAGGGCGCGGGAGGAAATACGATTTCGGCAACTGTGCTATCTGGCCCACCCTCTGCGTCATCCGGTTATCGGATATGAACCGCTTTTTTCGGCAATCGAACCGACGGATATTTCCAGCTACTATGAACGGAATTATATTCCGAACAATGTCGTTTTCGTTGCAGCTGGAGAGTTTGACCGGTTCGAAATGGTGAGCAGGATTTCGACGGCTTTTGCTGACTGGGAACGTCGTCCTTTCGAGCCGCCGGTCCTCGCGGTTGAAAAATCCCTGACAGGCGAACGTCGCATTATCGATGAATTTGATATAACTTATCCGATTCTTCGGCTGGCATGGCCTTCAGTGAAGCTATCCGATCCGGATTCGTATAACCTTGATGCTCTCTCCATGGTTCTCGGAGGTGGGGAGAGTTCACGACTTCATCGATTGCTTGTTGATCAGCGTCGACTCGTTGCCGACATTGACTGTTATAACTGGACTCCCGGTTATGTAGACGGGTTTCTAACTGTTTCTGCTGAAATTTTCGAAAAGGACTCGACGGAAGTCGTTGAACGTCTGATCCTTGAAGAGGTTGAAAGAATCAGATTAAAAGGGGTTTCCAGAAAGGAAATCGAAAAAATCACCAATAATGTTTACGCTGAATTCATTATCGGACTGGAATCGATCGAAACTCGGGCCGATCTGCTCGGGACATCGTTCTTATACGCGAATGACCCATTTTTCAGTGCAACGTACCACGAGAAATACGGTAGGATTAAACCGAAGCAGATACGAAATATCGCCCGGAAATATCTGGATCCAGAGAAGAAAATCGTAATGGTCAGTTATCCTGAGGGAACTTATTTCCATTCAGAAAGCTGTATGCCTGACAAATCCGCAATACAGGAACAGTCTGCTTTTTCCCATGAAAAAAGAGAAGTCACAAAAGCGGCGAGCCAGGCTTCTGAAATAACCGGACTTTCAAGTCCTTATCATGTGAATGAGTGTCTCCTTGATAATGGAGCTTTGCTTCTTCACAAGGAAAAGGCTGAGCTTCCCACTCTTGCGATTTCTATCTATTTTCGTGGAGGTGTTATTGAAGAATCCCGGATTGAGCAGGGAATAACAAATTTGATGATGGAAATGCTCAAGGAAGGGGCGGGGGAATTCAGTGCATCCGAAACATCCGAAATCGTCGAATCCCGGGGTATAAGTTTCGACGTGGCTGTGTATGAAGATGTCAGTGCCATCAACTACCGATTTCTTAAAAGGGACTTTGGGGTAGTCAAACGATTGATCTCAGCCGTGCTGTCCGAGCCTGAGTTTTCTTCCAAGCTGATCGAGCTGAAAAAACAGACGATACAGTTCGAGATCGACAGTGCAAAGGACGATCCCTATGTTCTCAGCGCAGAATTTTTCAAGCAATCCCTTTACGGGGAACACCCCTACGGATACAGGATCCTCGGAACTCCTGAAAGTTTGGAAAGGATCACGGGGAGAGATCTGAGACGCTGGTTTTCTCGCATGATAGTTCCGGACAGGATGGTTATATCCATTGTCGGTGATCTCGACATTGAAGGTGCAAAGCAGATTGCCGGAAATTTCGTTAAGGTGATGTCTGTTAAAGAACTCAACGAACCGATTACTGCGATCCGTGATTTCGCAGTATCCTCAATCCATCCCCTTTCTGAACATAAAACGATGGTTAACCATTATAAATTTCCGCAAGTTGAACTGTATTGGGCTTTCCCGTCCGTAGGGGTCTCGCATCCGGATTTTTTCCCCTTGAAGATAATCACAGGTTTATACAGTGGTAATGATTCCAGGCTATATAATTCGCTGCGGGGTGAGACCGATCTCGTATACTTCGTTTTCGGCTACCAGGATGTGACTGCTTTCCCGTCGGCCTTCATAATCCACACTCAGACATCTGTAGAGAACATTGATGAAGTTCGAACAATCATTGACCATGAAATCCATCGCTTGCTGGAGGAACCTCTTCCAAACTCAACACTGGAGAGAGTTAAAAAAGAAATCAAAGCGGAATTACCGCTATACTTTGAAACCAATGCTCAAATAGCCAGACGAGCCGGCTATTATGCTGCAATAGGTGAAAGCGGCGATTATTTCGACAGATTTCTGCGCGGTATTGATTCAATCAGCGCAGACCAGATACAGACAGTTGCATCGCGATACTTTCAGCGTGGATTATGTGCAATTTCTCGACCCCATCCCGTACCCCTCAAAGAAAAAACTGAATAGCGGTTGCTCAGGATAAGTTCCGAGTTTAAACTTCTTTGCGAGCGCAATTTTGTAACTGTCAAAAATTTTATGAAAAGCGATGAAAGAGTTTAATCAAAGTGACT
>CAYMWF010000033.1:0-58292 GCA_964394085.1 uncultured Gemmatimonadota bacterium
TGAGACCGTGAAAAATTATACTCTCCGGAAGTACATGGATCAAGTGCAAACCGGGATAAGCTGTTTGCGATGCAGACATTTGCAGCGAGTTTTATTCAGCAGCATATTCAACGGCAATTTCAATATTTTACAGAGTTTCTCTTCCCAGTTCCCGTCACCTTGGAGTCGAAGAGGGAGCGTCTTCCGCAGGGCGGGAAGACGCTCCCTCTTCGACCGGCATGTGCCGGCATCCACAGGCTCAATTTCCCGGCTCGAACAAAAATCGCTGCCGTATGTTCAAGTAGTTCGGATGAAAAATGGGGTAAAAAGATTTGCGATGCATCTACATCCTCCTGAAACGTAATCAGTTATGCGCATCGCAAATTGCTCGAAAGAAGCAAAACTGATTACAGGTGCATTATTCCGGTTACAAGGGTTATACTGTACCTGTTCGGTTGCTGAATCACGAAAAGCGTAACCCCCGCAATCCGCATGATCGACAGGAGGGATTCTGGACATGAAAAACACCATGATATGCCTGGGCATTCTCCTGGCATCCGCCGGCTTCCTCCCGTGCAGCCCCGCTCTCGCGGGCAGCATCATTTACGTGGATGCCGACGCCGTCGGAAACAACGACGGTTCGAGCTGGACCGACGCCTTCAACTATCTTCAGGACGCTCTGTATTTCGCTGCCGCCGGGGATGAAATACGGGTTGCTCAAGGAGTATACCAGCCGGACAGGAACTCCTCGGAGCCGTCGGGCAGCGGAGACCGGACCGCCGCGTTCAGCTTGAAAAACGGCCTGAAGGTAAAAGGGGGATACGCCGGCTATGGAAACCCCGACCCGAACCTCCGGGATACGGTGATTTACAGAACCCTCCTGAGCGGCGATCTGGGCGAAGACGACATGCCGGGTTTTGTCAATTACGAAGAGAACAGCTACCACGTAGTCACGGGTGAAAGCTCGAACGCAAACACGGTGCTTGACGGGTTCGTCATTTCGGGAGGCAACGCCGACGGCGCCGGAGAAAACGGGTATGGCGGCGGTATGTACTGCGACAGTGACGCCCACATGATCGACTGCCGTATGAAATTGAACAGGGCGATTTACGGCGGAGGCATCTACTGCCGTCCCGCAAGCGGCTACGTAACATATCCGCGTTTCACCGTGTGTTCCTTCATCGGCAATGCGGCCGTTGCCGACGGGGGAGGAATGTATATCAGCGACAGTGATCCCACGATGCTCAACTGCATCGTAAGCAACAATACGGCAGGGGAACTCGGCGGCGGGCAGATGTATTACATGGACAGTTTCCCTTCAATGAAAAACTGCATTTTCTCGGGCAACCACGCAGGAGAGCGCGGGGGAGGTTTGTACTGCCTTTTCACCTTCAGACTGGAGCTCCTGAACTGCACTCTGACCGGAAATTCCGCCGGCATCGAAGGCGGGGGCGTTTATATCACCAGCGCAAGCTCGGAGCCGGAGATTCGTAACAGCATACTCTGGGGCGACACGCCGGATGAGATTGTTATCGAAAGCGGATGGATTCGCCCGGACTTCACCTACTCGGATATACAGAACGGATCCGGACAGAGCTGGTTCGGAACGGGTTGCCTGGACGCGCCGCCGCGGTTCACGAGTATTTACGGCTTTCGCTACTTCCTCAATCCTTCCATGAACGCGAACAGGTCTCCATGTATCGACGCCGGTACTCCGGCCATCGAAGATTTCATATACGATGATTTCCCCGGATGGCCGGAGGGTTACCCGAACGGTGCCCGCTCCGATATGGGCGCGTACGGCGGAGCGGAAAATTATTTCTGGCTGCTTCGCCTGTAGTATTCCGGCAATCAGCTTCTCTAAACGTTTTTATCCCGATTTTCCGCATTTTTCATGTTTTCTTCAAAATATTCCAGGCCTATAATGTGGAGCCATGCGCTGGGAAAACAAGATACTCCTGCTGACGCTGGTGACGACTCTGACTCTCCTGTTCCTGTTCAGAAAACCGGTTGAAAACCTCGAAAAATCTCCCGTTCCCGAGACTTTCTTCGTAAATCAAGTAAATACTGCTGAATTCCTATTCGACGGTCTTCGCCAAATCGCGCTTTTTCATTACATTTTTTATGTCCCCGATTCCCTGACGATTATCCGGCAGCCGGTGCGTTTGACCGTCAAAATCATAAACCAGGAAGACCCGGATGTTCTGAAATTCTATTTTTTTTCATCCCAAAACGGTGAGTATTACCTGGCTGTCAATGACCGTAAGCCCGAAGAAAACGGTGTCTATTTCGAAAGCGACTTTGCCAAAACCAGGCTGGTCGAACTTCCCGACGCCAGTGCGGAAAACGAACTTGTTTTCGAAGCGTACGCCGGAATCCGCAGCCCGGAAATCAGGTTTAACGGGTTGACATATCCTCTGAACCCTCCGGAAAAAATCGAGCGGATTGCACTTAATGTCTATTCAAATCCGGATATCCACCAGATGCTCCTCGTCGATGATATCGAGCTGGCCAGTTTCGAGGAGGAAGAACCCGAAACTTCACTCACAACGTTACTGAATTGGCAGTTCAACATTGCGCCCAGGCTGTTCTCCCTACCCCGCACCCTCCGGCTTTTCCATTCTTCTTTTTCATCAGTAGTGGCAGGTTTCCTTTTCCTCTACGCAATTTTTATTCTGCTCAGCACAGCCATCCGGAAACTATCCGCCGGATTCAGCAACCGATACACCAGTTTCGAAGACAACTTCATACTGCTTATTCCGCTCCAGATGACCATTCTGTTTACCGCCAGGACCCTTTTCGCAATACCGGTTACGTCCCTTTTTCTCACAATGATCTGCATCGCCGTTATCTGCATCTATCTGATGATCCGCGTTTCGCTCTCGAGAAATCACCTCGGGCCCGGAGTTCCACCCGGTTCCCTCCGTCCGGCCTTTAAAGGACTTGTTCTATACATTGCGGTCATTGTAATGATTTCGTACTCCGTTATCGGAAATTCGACCCTTCCCCGGGTTGCAGTGCTCTCCGTCTACTGCCTTCCGCCGCTCATCCTGTTTCTCTCGATCAGATATTCTCCGGCGTATCCTGTTGATTCTTTTCTCCTTGCGCTTGTCCAGCTGCCCCTTTTTTTTCTTTACAGAATTTTTTACATCTATCCCGGGTTTCTCATCTTCATGGCGGCTGTCTTTCTCCCCTGGGTGATCTGGAGCGTCCTGTACATATCCCGATTCGGTTCGCCCTACAGGATCTGTCTGCCGCTGATTGCGGCGACTTTCGTCCCGACAGGCTTTGTGGAACTGGTTCTCAGGGATAACATCCTGGCCGAAGCGACCCTGAACTTCGAAAAACACCTGGATAACTTCCACTGGGATTTCGAAAAACTGACGAACCTTTTCGGAGACAAGGAAAAAGCTGCAACCCTGGAGATAACAGAAAAGCAATATCCAACGAAAAAACCGGCTGGAACGTACCGGATCATATGCATCGGCAGCTCGAGCACCTTCGGGATGGGCTGGGAGGTTTCAGACAGAAATTATCCGTTCCATCTGGGGAACTACCTGAACGGCGGGTCGGAAGGCGGCTTCGAGGTAATCAACGGTGGAATTTCCGGGGCCAGCCTGACGATGATCGCCATATATACGGAAGAGGTCCTGATGAACCTCGATCCGGATCTGATTATCCTTTACTTCGGAGCGAACAAAGATCTACTGGGCCTGTTCGAATACTACCAGGGGCTGAAAGAAATCGTCGAGGATCATCCGCATATCGATTCGAATAAAGAAATGTGGGCGGCGCTGCAGCTCAAAAGCCGCTCTCCGCTTTTCATCAGGAGCCTGCTGACGCTCTCCCGTTCGAGGATTTTTCTGCTGACGAACTTCCTGTGCAACCCCCGGCATTCGCTGAAACCGGCTTCAATTTTTTATAATGTCGAACAGATCGGCTCGACAGTGGGCCATATCGTCGACGTTGCCGTCGATAACGGCTCGAAAATCCTGCTGATCCCCGAGCTCACCCTGACGGATCTACTGGGCGGTTCCGGATCGCATCTTTATTATGACATATTCTACGATCTCGAAGTCGGTCGCAGCGGGGAGGGCGTTTTCCACCTGAACCTGTTCGATTACTTCGATAAAACGATTTCCAGCCTGCCGCCTCACCAGGCGAAATCGAAAATCCTGACCGACGAAATGCACATGAGTGATTTCGGCTACCGCCTGTTGGCCGAACAGATAGGTGTGTTCATTCTCGATAAGGATTTACCGTCGATCCGGTAATCCTCCAGGACCTGCTAGTAGAGGAGGGAAAGGCTGACATACGCCTGGGAGACGAAACCGAGAGAAAAGAGTATGAATCCGACTATACCGGCTGTGCCCTTCTCAAGGCGCCTGACGATAATTTCGATGATCCGGGGTCCGAAATCGTGCAACAGGCCGAGACTCAAAATCAGCACGAAAGCCTCGGGGAAATGAAGGACAATTTTGAGTTTAGTGAGTATCAGAAGGATTATCACGAGGATGAAATAAAAAGCGAAGCCGAGGATCCGGTGGCGGCGTATCGTTGCTGCGATCCTGAGAAGGTGGTTGAACCCGATGGCCTCTGCGGATAAAAGAAAGGCACCCGCTAGTTCGAGATAAAGACCGGTGAATGTCAAGATATACAGTACTTTTTCCGGCTGCATTATTACCTCCCGGCTATATCGCTTCATCCACGGACCCGCGTCTCCCGGCGGATTAAGATTTTAATCCTGTCGACTCACAATGTTCAGGTGACACAGTGAGGTCCCGCCCCGGCTTCCCAGGGATGAAATAAAGCCGGGTAGAGTTATGTCCGGAGGGAACTTATCACTTATTCCACTACCGGAGGGAGCCGATCGTTTATTCCTCTATAAGGTGGATGCCTCCCCGGTCGTCCAGGTGTATCGCTCGAGCCCATCCGGACAACGTGTAAAATTGTCAATCGGATTGACAATTTTACACGAGGAAGCCTGCATCCCCCGCGGGACAGAATTTGCTGCCGGTATCCCGCTCTGATGCGATGGCGATCACCCGCATCCCCCGCGGGACAGAATTTGCTTCCTGCGCTTCGCTGCAAAAAGAGAACTGCGCAGATCGGCACCGTGATTTGATAAAATCCAGGAAAGTGCCCGGCGCGCGTCCCCGGCGGATTGCTTTTTTCGGATTGCCGGGGTAGAATGCGCGCTGTCATGAAGAATAAGAAACCATCACCGGAAATATTAAACCGGATGAAGCAAATTTTCCTTTCGGCACTGCTTCCGATGCTCATACTCACAGTTGTTTCCACGGCACGCGCCGACTCGCGCACCGGGAAGATCAGCGGGTTCGTCCGGGACGGAAAAACGGGAGAGCCCGTGAAATACGCCGATGTCCTCGTGGAAGGAACCGTCATGGGCGCGCTGAGCGGCGCAAACGGTTACTACCTGATTCTCGGCGTGGCGCCCGGTGTTTACACGCTGCGCAGTTCCCGCGTGGGATACACGGACCATGTCTTCGAACTCACGGTCCGTGCCGGAGGAGTCCTTCGCAGAGATTTCTCTCTCGAACCGGCGGAGATAACCCTGGACGGAACCGTCGTGACCGCCGAGAGAACCCGTTTCGACGAACAGGTCGAAGTAAGCAGCATAATCATCGACACCGAAGAGATCGAGTCGGTGCCGTCATTCATCGAAACGGATGTCTTCAGATCGGTCCAGTCGCTGCCATCGGTTTCTCCGGCCAACGACTTTTCTGCCGCCCTGATCGTCCGGGGCGGAAGCCCCGACGAGAATCTCATACTACTGGATGGTATCGAAGTATACAATCCGTATCACCTGGGCGGCGTGTTCAGCGCCTTCGACACCGACTGCATCGCCGACGCCGAATTCCTCGCCGGCGGTTTTCCGGTGGAATACGGCGGGAGGCTCTCGTCCGTGCTGAAACTCCGCTCCCGGGAAGGGAACACGGGAACACCTCCCCTGATCGGCAAAAAAGACGGCAGCAGCCCGGTTTCCCTAAACGCGGCGACGCTCAGGGTCAGTCTCCTCAGCGCGAAAACCCAGGCGGAAGGCGTTTTCCCCGGCGGCGCCTGGATGTTCTCAGCACGGCGCACCTTCTTCGACAAGCTCGCGGAAGCGGCCGCCCGGGCCGACACCAGCTTCGGCGGTATACCGTACTATTTCTGGGACGCCCAGTTCTCCGTCCATTCCGACGTGACGCAGCACGACAGGGTCTCGGCAACGATATACAAGGGAAGAGACGACCTGGAACTGGAGTTCGGGGGCGACGGTTTCGACGACATCGATTTCAACTGGGACTGGGGGAACAGCGTAATGAGCGCCAGGTGGCGCCGCATCGCCGGCCCGGATTTCATCTCAGAGACGATCCTGGCCCGCAGCGAGTACGACTTCGATCTCGATTTCGCGGTTACGGTTACCGATACCCTCACGGGAATAGCCGGCTCATCCGAGGTGGTTATAGAAAACCGCGTCGCGGATATCACTCTCACCCACAGGAGCGACTGGTATCCCTCCGACGCCCATGCAATCGGGCTCGGCGGGAGCCTGAAATTCCTCGATTTCGACTTCACCGAGGAGGTCGACGGGCTCACCTTCCTGCGCCGGACCAGCGACCCGTTCATCGCTTCCCTGTTTCTCCAGGATACCTGGGACGCCTCCGCCCGGCTGAGCCTGCAATACGGTCTCCGCCTTTCCAGGTATTCCGATTCCGGACGCATCCATCTCGATCCCAGGTGCGGTTTCAAGTGGAAACCGGCCGAAGACACCGCCGTCAAGGGAAGCGCGGGGCTCTACTCCCAGTTCCTGTTCACGGCCAACGACGACGAACAGGAAATCCTGAGGATCGTCGATTTCTGGCTGCCGGTGCCGCCGTATCTCCAGCCGCAGCGGGCCGCCCACTTCATCCTGGGCGTCGAGCAGTGGCTCGGAAAGCTGGGTTCCGTTTCCCTCGAAGGATACTACAAACCGTACAGCAACATCCTGGAGCTCAATCCGCTCAACGTGCCGGAAGATGAAAACGACGACTTCATCGATGGAACGGCGGAAAGCTACGGTGTCGAGCTCCTTCTCCGGAGGACCGCCGGCAGGCTGACCGGCTGGTTCGGATACGCCTGGTCGGAGACGATAAGACGGGTGGACCTTAACGGCGACGGCAGGATCCGCGAATCGGAAGGTGAAGTCTACAATCCGGTTCATGATCAGAGACACAGGATCAACATGGTGCTCGGATACGATCTGGGCGAACGGCATCACTTCGGGCTGGCGTGGAGCTTCTCGAGCGGTCAGCCTTATACGCCGGTCACCGGCAAGGCGTTCGGACCGGGCGGGTTCGGCAACGACGCTCCGTACGACGGCATCCAGGAAATATACGGCGCCAGGAACAGCGCCCGCATGCCCTGGTATCGAAGAGCCGACCTGAGCTACGCCCTCGACTTCAAAACGGGCGGCGCCGACTGCGTCTTCCACGCCCAGGTGATCAACTTCACCAACGCGTTCAACATCCTGTTCTACAACTGGGACCACGACTCCAGCCCCTCAAGGGTGGAAGCCGTCGGCATGTTCCCGATAATGCCCTCCGTGGGCCTGGAGGTCCGGTTTTGACCGATATCCGAATCAACCGGGGAGTATCCGTAAACAGGCGAGCGCACCCCCTCTTTGCCGGAAGAACGCCGCTCGCGGTATCAGCCGTTGCGGCGGCAATGCTCCTCATCTCCGGCTGCACGCGGGAGCTGGACCTTTTCGATTTCGAGGAGGACTTTCTCGAATACGAACCTCAGATCAAGGTGGAAGCCGAATTCAAGCTGCCGGAGGGCACCGCCTCGGTGGTGCGGGTCGACCGGACAATGACGCTCAGCGACTCTCTCGAATTCCTGAACGGGCTCGACGACGACGGAGACTGGGATCCGGAGAAGGACGATGTCGGAACCGACGGCATCGGTCCGGAAGATGAAGAATATGAGGAACCCGATGAAGACGGCACCGAAGGGAACGGGGTTCCCGATCCCGGGGAACCGCACGTGGACGAACTGGATGAGCTCATCCGCCAGGTACACGTAATGGACGCCGATCTGACCCTGTATAACGGCGGCGCGCCCCTCTGCAGTTTCACCTGGTCCGACTCCGCCGGAAGATACCGCGAGGGAACGGGGTTCTTCAGGGTAGGGGAAGGAGATCCGGTGGTCTACGGAGGATACATTCCGGACGGCCAGCTTTCCCTCTCCCCGGGGGAGAATTATTCCCTGGTCGTTGCTGCGGCTTCGGGTGATACTCTGGAGGGATGGTTCACGCCGCCGGCGCCGCCGGAACTGATTTTCACCCCCGCAGACAGCGTCTCGGGAGACACGCTCTTCAGGCCGTTTCCGCTCGCGGGAACCATCGAATGGGTCAAAGATCCGAGCTCCCTCGGAGCGATTATCGTCCTTGAATCTTTCGTGCCGCCCGACTCCACGGCGCCTCTGTTCAACGCCCCCGCGTTTTTCGATCTCATGTCGTTCTACGGTATACTTCCAGGATTATACCGGGTTACCGTATCATCCTTCGAAGAAAACTTTTTCGATTACTATTATACCACACTGCCTGTGAACCACCCGGAACGAAGCAGCATTTCCGGGGGGCTCGGGTTTGCCGGAGCCCTTGCTGAAACCATATTTTTCCTGAGAATTTATTGAGAATGTCGAATAAAATCCCAGAATCGCAAAAGGGATCTCCGGGCGGCCCGGACGGTGGAGGCTTCTTCGCCAAGGTGGCTTCGCCGCTCCGGTATGGTCTCCTCCTCGGGATAGGGCTTCTGGGGGCTTTCGAAAGGTGGCGCGACGCCGCTCATGCTCTCGACGCGGGAACCGTAGCGGCCGATCTCGAAATCCGTCTCGGGTGGCTGGCCTCGAATGCCGACATGCCTGATTCGGCGAGCGTAACGAAATTCATGGCGGGAATCTATCCCCGGATTCTCGCCGCCGTCCAGCATCTTGCTCCCTCGATCGATAATCCCGCCGTGGTGGACGTATACATTTCAGTCGCCGGTCATTTTACGGCAATATTCCTCACGTTTTTACTCGCCCGGCGTTATGCCGGTTACCTGGCATTTCCCGTGGCGGCTTTTTTCGCCTTGCATCCCGCGGGGCGTTCGGTGGCAGGAGTCATCTCCGGAGACGCAACCCTGATCGCCGTCCTGCTGCTGGGAATGCTGCTCGCCGGGACCGCCGCCCGGCGTTCGTGGTGGATACTGCTCTTTCCTGCCCTTGCCGTTCTGATCAGACCGGACGGCCTTCTGGCGGCGGGAGGTTTTGCAGCCGCTTTAGCGGCGGACAGGCCCGGAAAATCCCGCAATCCGGGATACGCCGCCATCCTTCTCGCAGCTCTCGGCCTGGTATTCCTGCTGACCCGCCTGGGGCCCGTCCAGCCGACCCTGGGACAACCGGCGGCTCTACTGGTTCCATCCCCCCCGCTTCACACCGGTTCGTTTTCAATTCCGAATGCAGTAATCGCGATTCTCCTGACGTTACTCGCCTTTTCGGGAGCTGCACGGCTGTTTCCCGGAGAAAAGAAGCTCGTCAACCCGCTCCTCCTCTATATCGCCGCCGGCTTTCTTTTTCTTCCGCACGAAACCCGCTGGATATATCCCGCGATCCCCCTGTTTTTCACGTGCGCCTCCGTAGAAATAAAAAGGATTGTTTCCGCTTCCGATGAGGCCGCCCCGCTCCGCGGAAGATTCCCCGGTGTTCACCCCGAAAGGGGCCGGCTCGCACTCTCCCTGCTGATGGCCATCCCCGCTCTGCTCCTCGTCAAGTTCCTCCCCTCCCCGGCGTTCCTCGGAGGAACCGGGCTGCAGCCATTTTACAATGGCCCCGACAAGTGGGTCCTCTTCACCGGAGAAGAGAATCCCACGGCCTATCTGCAGGACGGGTTCATATTCCGGAACGGCAGCTTCGAATACATCGGCGAACAGATGGACATCAACGAGGGCGGTGCGGCCTCTATAGCCTTCCCCCTCCCCGCAGTGCCCGATTCGCCGGCTTATTGTACGCGGTCCACCCTGAAACTCTACGAAAACGGCGTCGAAATCGGCCCGGCCCATGCGCCGCATCACCTCCTGAAAGCCGTAAACGATGGTCGCTTCAGCCACTGGGAAACCGAGTCTTCGAACCGTTTGTTCTTCTCTTCGACGGATAACATCCGCCCCGATTCCCGGGGAAAACTTTACTCGGTCGGGGATTTTATTTTATCGAGCCGGACCATTACCAGGCTCGCCGAACCCGACGGCCGGATCGATGCCTTCACCTGCTTCATCGGGGGCGGTGCAGGGGGCGGCGCTACGACAATCCGTTTCAGCTTCAAGGATGACGAAGGGAGGATCGCAAGGGCAGCCGGGGCTCTCGAAGCGATTCAGGAAGGTTCGATTGAGAATCGGAAGTTCCGAAAGATAAGGATCGCATTCACCCGGGCCGGAAACTGGACCTCTCCCGGCTCGGAAACGATCACGACCAGGGCCGCTAAAGAGCCGGGCTTCAACAGGAGCAGTATTCGCAGCCTTACCATAGATACGGACACCGACGGGCATGCTCCCGAACTCACCCGGGAGGTCGTCCCGGACCACCGCCTCGCCGCCCTGCTCGCTGCTTCAGGATCTCAGGAAGCGTACCGCCGGAGCTTCCCCGTCCTTTCAGTCGATCAGCCCGTCTTCGTGCGTGTCCACGCCGGACGGGGCTGGTTCTTCGTGCTGTTCCTTACAGGCATCACCGTCTTTGCATCCGTTCGCGAACGCAGCATGAACCCGGCGTCCGGTCGTCCCCGGCCTCCGGAGACCCCCTATCATCCGGATGAGACGAAGGCTGAAAGCGGGCCGCCGCCTGCGGGGACACATTCCCCGCCTGCGGCGGCGCGAGCCGGATTTTCGATTTCTGCTGTTTTCGAAGCCGTTATTTACGGAATTACAGCACTCCCCGTGGTTATCGCACTCCTCTCCTGAATCGTACCAGGCGGTTAAAACGAGAAGGAAAATTCAGTTTTTCGCCGTGAAACGCAAAAGAGCCGCCCGCCTTGACTGGAAAAGCAGTGTGATATACGATAAACAACCTTCTACCATCAGGAAGCAGGGGGCTCATTAATCCTCCTGGTCCAGAAACCTCACTCCCTGATTAGAGGATAGGAATGGCGGGTAAACCAGACCGGAAAGATGGCGCGGTCCTGATAACCGGCGCATCAACAGGTATCGGAAGAGCCTGCGCGCTGGAGCTGGACAGGCTGGGGTTCAAGGTTTTTGCGGGGGTCCGGAAGGAAGCAGACGCAGCAATCCTGCGGAACGACGGATCCTCGCGGCTTCATCCTTTGATAATGGACATCACGGACCCGGAGGCGATCAGGGAAGCCGAAGCTGAAACAGGGAGCCGTCTTGAAGACGGCGGCCTCTCGGGGCTGGTTAACAACGCAGGCATAGGCATCGGCGGCGCTGTTGAATACCTGGATCTCGACAGCACCCGGTTTCAGTTCGAGGTCAACGTTTTCAGCCAGCTTGCGGTAATCCGCGCTTTCCTGCCGCTGATACGGAGCGGTAACGGGCGCATCGTGAACATCGGTTCGGTGAGCGGGCGGATCCCTTCGCCGTTTCTCTCTCCCTACTGCGCTTCGAAATCGGCACTTGCCTCGTTCACCGCCTCACTCCGTCAGGAGCTTCATCCCTGGGGCATCCATGCCTGCATGGTGGAACCGGGACAGGTCCAATCGGCCATCTGGGACAAATCAGCAGCACAGATTGCAAAACTACGCGACATTTCCCCGCCGGAAGCGATAAAAGATTACGGCCCGATTTTCGACGCCTGGACCCGTAATTTCGAACAGGCCGCCGCGCGGGCCGCGCCGCCGTCCAGAGTTATAAAAGCAGTAATCCATGCTCTGACTTCGCGTCGACCGAGAACACGGTACCTGGTCGGAACGGACGCACGGGTTGCAAATGCTTTCAAGATACTGCTTCCCGAAAAAATCTTCGAATCGCTGGCGCGACGGGCGCTCCGGCTCCAGTGAACCGAAAAAGGATTAAATTCATCAAGGAGAACAGCCTTGTCACTTGCTAAAAAGATTACCGTAACGATCGCTCTGCTGATCATCCTGGCGGTGGGCGCCGCAGCCCTCTACTACTATCATTTCACGACCGGCAGCCTGCCTGATTACGACTCCAGTGTCGATATCGAAGGTTTGACGGGCGAAGTGATCATTTACAGAGATGCCCACGCCATCCCCCACATATATGCGGGGAACGACAGCGATCTTTACCGGGCTACCGGGTACGTCATGGCCCAGGACCGGCTCTGGCAGATGGATCTCGTTCGCCGCGTGACGGACGGCACTCTCTCAGAAATTTTCGGCGCCGACTTCATCGGAGCGGATCACCTGCTCCGCGCCCTCCGGATCCCGGACAAATCGAGAGCGGCTTTGAAGACCATGGATTCGCAGGATAAATCCATACTGGAGGCCTTTTCGGAAGGCGTCAACCAGTACCTGGAGCACGGACCCGGACGGCTTCCCCCGGAGTTTTCAATCCTCGGTTACGAACCGGAACCTTGGAAGCCGGAACATTGCCTGAACCTCATCGGATACATGGCCTGGGATCTCACCATGCCCTGGGGAATAGAGCTGAAGCTGCACAGGATCAGACAAAAAGTGGGTGAGGAGCTGTTCAAGGAGATTCTCCCGGACCTGGAATCGCAGAAAAGTTTCGTCTATCCCGGGTTTTCCGCGGAAAAGGCTGTGCTCACCGATACTCTCGTTTCCCTGTTCGAAGAGACCCCGTTTTTACGGCACAGGCTGCCCGCCGTTTTCAACGGCAGTAATAACTGGGTTGTCTCGGGAGCCAGGAGCACGACAGGTATGCCGATTTTCGCGAATGACATGCACCTCGGGTTCGGCATCCCCGGCATCTGGTATCCGATACACCAGTGCATCGAGGGCGAGGTGAATGTTACCGGACTGGCCATCCCCGGCCAGCCTTGCGTAGTGGCGGGTCACAACGACTATATAGCCTGGGGAATGACCAACGTCATGGTAGACGACATGGACTTCTACCTGGAGAAGATAAATCCGGATAACCCGGACGAATACGAAATGGACGGCGCATGGCGTCCCATGGAAATCCGGCGGGAAGAAATCCGGGTGAAAGACGGGGAAACAGTTGAAAAAATGACGCGTTTCACCCACCGGGGCCCCATCGTCTCTGAATTCAAGAGCCTGGGAAACGCGGCGGTGTCGATGCGGTGGATCGGCAATGAGAAAAGCAATGAAAACAAGGCGGTTTACAAGATGAACAGGGCCCGGAACTGGGATGAGTTCAGGGATGCCGCCAGTGATTTCGTCTCGGTCAGCCAGAACATTGCTTACGCTGATGTGGAAGGGAACATCGGCCTTCAGTGCGCGGCGGGAGTTCCCGTCAGGGAACTCTGGAACGGTGTCGAAGTAGTGCCCGGCTGGACCGGGGAATACGACTGGAAAGGTCTCGTGCCTTTTGAAGACCTGCCTTATATATTCAATCCCGCTTCCGGTTTCGTATCCTCCGCCAACAACAGATCCCTTGCGGATGATGCGCCCGTCTTCATTCCGCAGTGGCCGGCCCTCCACTACCGTATAGATCGAATCAGGGAGCTCCTGAGCGAAAAAGAAAAACTTTCGGTCGATGATTTCAAAAGGATTCAGTCTGATCATACATCCCTGCTGGTGATCGAGAAAAAAGCTGCCTTTGTTGAAGAAATTGAGAACGCGGCGAAACAGAGCATGCGGGAACCTGACGGGACCGATGGAGAAGCCGGCATCGGCGCAGGCGGCGGTGGTCCCGGTCTCTCCGCGGTTGAAAGGGAAGCTCTGGCACTCCTGGCCGGCTGGGACGGAAACGCAACCATCGAAAGCGTCGGCGCCCTGATCTTCGAGGAGTTCTACCGAAACCTGACCGTTGCATTGATGCGGGACGAGATGGGTGAGGAGCTCTTCAACGAGTATCTGGGAAGTGGATATCTTGTCAGGTTCGCCGTGAATCAGCTCTGGCGAACGGCGGATTCGCCCTGGTGGGATAATACCGCCACTCCCGACGTCCGGGAAACGAAAGGCGAAATCACCCTTGCGGCTTTCAGAACTATAGTCGGTGGACTGACGGAAAGAATCGGTCCCGAGCCCTCGACCTGGAAATGGGGCTCAGAACATACACTTACGCTCAGACACCCGCTGGGGAAAGTGGAAACTCTCGATAAGCTGTTCAGGCTGAATCGCGGACCGTTCCCCGTGCCTGGAAGCGGGCACACGGTATCCCCTTATACTTTTTCTTACAAAGATCCTTACAACGTAATCGAAGGTTCCTCTCATCGCCACATTTACACCCCGGGAGACTGGAACTCGTCCCAGACGATAATCCCGACCGGGGTATCCGGCATCCCGGCCAGCAGGTTCTACTGTGATCAGACTGAGCTATATTTACAGCACGAATACCACAAAGACTTTGTGACCAGGGGGCAGGTGGAGAGCAACGCTGAATACAAAATGGTCCTGTACTGAAATCCGAGCGGGTGGATGAAACATCAGGCCCGCGGGGTTGAATTTATATCTTCCTGTCGAAGAAGGAGTTTGTGAGATGAAGATTTTGTATGTCCTGATAATGATCCTGCTGGCGCTTTCCGCTGCCGGGATGGTGATCGCCGGCGGGGGCGGCATGGATAAAGCCAAGGATCGTAAGGCGGATTATGAAGGTGTATATACCAGGGCCCGGTTCGACAAAGCCGACCTGGATAAAAGTGGAACCCTGACCTGGGAAGAAGCGGTCGACGCGGGTCTTCCTTTCGAAGGTCCGAAAGGCAGGGAGCGTTTCAACAAGGCCGACAAGGATAACGACGGAACCATGTCTTTCAGGGAGGCTGAAGCTTACAGGAACGCCGAACTCTCCGTAGCCGCCACCAAAGTCAAAGAAGAAAAAGAGAAGCGGAAAAACAAGGCCGAATGGGAAAAGAAGAAGGGCCAGTACACGGATCTGTACACGAAAGACCGCTTCGACGCTTCGGATAGAGACGGAGACGGTAAACTCACATGGGAGGAAGCCGTGGCGGGGGGGCTTCCTTTCGAGGGTCCGAAGGGCAGGGAGCGTTTCAACAAGGCCGACAAGAACAACGACGGCCTCCTTTCGCCGAGCGAAGCAATGGCTCAGAAAGAGCTGGAGAAAAAGAACAAGGGTAAGATCAGGGACAAACTGACTGACTGACAGCGGGCCGCAGACTCACCGGCTTACGTTACAACAGTCCGATTCAAGAGGGGACAGATTCAAATCTGTCCCCTCTTGAATCAGCTTTTTCAACCGAGCACTGCTGTCTTTAAATGAATTTGTATGTCAAACCGAGCGAGAGAGTCTGCTTCAGTCTGAATTCGTCGATAATTTCTTCATCATAGAGAAGCTGCAGATACAGGTTTACCGTAACATATTCACTCACCTGGGCCGCCAGGATGTTTTCCCAGTTCATATCCACCGCTTTCCATTCGTCACCGAGATTGTCCGATTCGGAATGAAAAAACGCCTTGTAGACTGAAAGCTTGCTGGTCAAGGTCAGGTTGTCCCCGGCCACGGGACCGGAAAAATCCGAGGTGAATTCGAGACCGCCGTCGGTCGTCATTTCTTCCATGAAGAAATGTTCCTTCAAGGAAAAACCGAGTCTCGAAAGCCATGACATCCGCTCATCATCGATATGCGCTTTAGCTATCCCGGCGCTTTCCGTCAAAGTGGAAGGATGAAAGTACTTCGTCTTGTCGGGATCGCTGACCGAATCGTAGAAATGGGATTCCAGACGTCCGGAAACATATGGATCGACGTACGAATCGAGGGTGAACCTTAAAATCGTTTCGAGGTCTATCAGATCCGTAGAGACCTGGGGCTCGGACCATTCATCGGTTTCCGAATCCTGCGTGTAGGTCTGGCCGAAAGCCAGCTTGGCCGTATTCCTGTTGTTGATTTTTTCGGTGAGCTGCTTTTCCGCAGAGAAATTCAGGTTGAATATCCATGACGCCGTTCCGACCTCGCTGCCGACCCAGTTGTCGCTGTAAGCGTTCTGGGTGGCTGTCAGGTTAACGTCGCCCGACATGTTCCAGTCTTCTGCGCCCACCGTCCCGCCAGGAAACAAGACGCATACCAGGACAAGACAAAGACTTCCCGTCAAACGAAACATTTTACAACTCCTTTGCTGTGCGCACCGGCACATAACCAGATGAAGACCGATTTTCAACATTCCGGCAATTGAAAACATGGATTTCCCGATAATCACCGGTAATTCTTGAAGTCTCCCTTCGCTTTTACAATCCTCCGATCATACTGCTGAACAGAAACTCAAAAGAACGCAGTCCGATTTTTATACTGGTATTCAAACACTATAATCAATGCTTTTCTGCCTTTTCCTCAGACCTGTCCCGCCGGACCCAGGCAGGAAATGCCTTGATATGGAAGCGGGAGGCAGGTAGACTATCATTTCCGGTGATGGGGGATCAAAATGGCCGATTTCGACAAGGAAGAGAAGAAACAGCTCCGGATACTGGCTGACAGAGCTCACGTAAGAGAAATCGAGATGCACCTCCGGGGCCTGGGACAGATGTTCGACGACTGGCGGGAGCAGCAAGTCAAAACGGGCGATCTCCACAACGCCATTCACGATTTCTACACAGGTCCGTCCAGCAGGTTGCTCTCCATCTACGCGGGAGTTCAGCCCGCTCTTCTGGTCGGGAGGGCGGTAGCAAGAGATCTCCTGACCCCTGATGAGATTCCGATCGGGCTTCACGAACGGCTGGAACCGGCGATCGATTTCTATCGATCGAATTCGGATGGATCGGGCGGCAAGTCCGCCGACTCCGGCGAGTCAGCTTGCTGAACCTCGGTTGACAGTAAGAGCCGAGGGAACTATATTCAACCAAACTCGCCACCTTTAATTCAGTCCGGCGAGGCTGAGAAGGCACAGATGAACAAAAAAGTTCGATAAACAGGGAACCGCGCACGGTTCCTTTTTTATTGAGGTTCGAAAATTTTACAGACCAACAGGGAGGGGACGATGTCGGTAAAGAAAAAAGCCATCGTTATGGATGCCGACCGCATACGGCGGGCTGTAACCAGAATCACGCATGAGATACTGGAAAGAAACAAAGAAACCGGGAGCCTCGGCATAGTCGGCATTCGTACCCGGGGGGTACCGCTGGCGAAGAGGATTTGCCGGAAAGCCAAAGAAATCGAGGGCTCTGAAGTTTCTGTAGGCGCAATAGATATAACACTTTATCGCGACGACCTCCAGACGATTGATTACCAGCCGGTAGTCGGTAAGACCGAGATCCCTTTCGATATTACCGATATGAACATCATCCTGGTTGATGATGTTCTCTTCTCGGGGCGCACCGTCCGGGCCGCCCTGGACGAACTGATGGATTTCGGGCGACCCAGCAGTATCCAGCTGGCCGTCCTGGTAGACAGGGGGCACCGCGAGCTCCCGATTCGTCCCGATTTCGTAGGTAGAAACGTTCCCACTTCAATAACCGAAACCGTAGATGTGAACCTGGAAGAGGAAGACGGCGAGGATGCCGTCTATCTTTGCGACGTAACCGATGTACCCGTCGATTCACAAAAGAAACGCGGCTCGTTTTTCGAAAATATCTGACAGTGCGCACCGTTGCTCCGCGTGAAAGGAACGCTTCTATGAATGCTCTCAGAAGCAAAGATCTGCTCGGTCTCGACGATCTCGATCGTGAAGAAATCGAACTCATTCTCGATACGGCCGATTCGTTCATGGAAATTTCGGAGCGGCCGATCAAAAAGGTACCGATCATGCGCGGTCGCACGATCATCAATCTCTTCTTCGAACCCAGCACCCGCACGAGGATATCCTTCGAACTGGCGGAAAAACGACTCAGCGCGGATACCACTAACTTTTCAGCTTCTACGTCGAGCGTGGTGAAAGGGGAAACGCTCCTCGATACAGCACGCAATATCGAGGCGATGATGGTGGACATGGTCGTGATGCGTCATTCCTGCGCCGGTGCGCCCCACTTTCTCGCCGAAAGGCTCGATGCCTCTTTTATAAACGCGGGAGACGGCTGCCACGAACATCCTACCCAGGGGCTCCTCGATCTGTTTACGATGAGGAAGCACCTGGGCTCCCTGGAAGGGAAAAAAGTGGTTCTGGTAGGTGATATCAGGCATTCGCGCGTAGCCAGGTCCAACATCGTGGGACTCATGAAAATGGGAGCGCAGACAGGTGTAACCGGTCCGGCGACCCTGCTGCCGCCCGGGCTCGAGGAAATGGGTGTCACAATCTATCCCACTATCGAGGACGCTATCGAAGAAGCGGACGTCTTGAATATCCTGCGCATCCAGAAAGAACGGCAGGATGAGTGTTTTTTCCCGAGCATGCGCGAGTATTTCAACTTTTTCGGCGTCACGAGGGCGAGGCTCGAACGGGCGGGCAGAGAGATCATGATTATGCACCCCGGCCCCATGAACCGGGGAGTCGAGGTGGAATCTTCGGTTGCGGACGGACCATGGTCGGTAATCCTCGACCAGGTCACCAATGGAGTTTCAATAAGGATGGCGGTCCTTTATCTCCTGAACGGCGGGGGGGCGAAAGAGTAATGAGCTTGACTGAAGAAAAACGATATGACGGGATTCTTCTTACCGGCGGCACAATAATCGATATGGCGGCACGCCGCATGGAGGAAGGCGACCTTCTGATCTCCGGCGGGGTTATTGCGGGTTTCGCGCCCCGGGGCGGCGCTTCCTCGCTCCTGGAAAAGGCCGGCCTGACCCGTGATTCAGTTCTCGAACTCGATTCAACGGGACAAACCGTGTCACCGGGGTTCGTGGATATCCATGTCCATCTCAGGGAACCTGGGTTCGAGGAAAAGGAAACTGTAGCCACGGGATCGGCGGCGGCTGTCGCCGGCGGATTCACATCGATCGCGTGCATGCCGAATACGGAGCCGGCCATAGACTCCCAGGAAGCGGTCTCATTCATCTTAGAAAAGGCGAAAGAGGCGGGTCTTGCACGTGTTTTTCCGATAGGAGCGATTTCGAGGGGACGGAGAGGGAAAGAGCTTGCTGAAATGTGGTTCATGAAAAAAGCGGGAGCAGTCGCATTCTCGGATGACGGATCGGCTGTTTCCACGAGCGAGCTTCTCTGGCGGGCACTCGAATATTCGGGACAGCTGGGGATCCCGGTGATCGAGCATGCCGAGGATGCGGGGCTTGCCCGCAAGGGCGTGATGCATGAGGGCGCTGTATCCACGGAGCTGGGCCTCAGGGGGATACCGTCCGCCGCCGAGGAGATAATCGTCGCCCGCGACCTGATCCTGCTGAGAGAAGCCGCTAAAGGCAGACTGCATATAGCGCATGTCTCCGCAAAAGGAGCCGTTGAGCAGATAAGAGCCGCGAAAAAAGCCGGCCTGCCCGTTACCTGCGAGGTTACGCCGCACCACCTGGCACTGACCCACGAATCCATGCGTCAGTACGACTCCGACTTCAAGATGAATCCCCCTCTCCGGTCCGAAAAAGACAGGGAAGCTCTTATCGAAGGGCTTTGCGACGGCACCATCGACTGCATCGCAACGGATCACGCTCCGCACAGGAGAGATGAAAAGGAAACCGAACTTGCAGCGGCTCCCTTCGGTGTCGTCGGGCTCGAAACCGCCCTCGGTGTCTGCCTCGACATCCTTGTCGCTCCCGGAAGAATGAGCTTACCCGACTTCATTGAAAAAATCTCGACGGCGCCGGCCCGCATCCTTGATTTGCCGGGCGGCGTCCTTGTAGAAGGAGCGCCTGCGGATGTCACGGTTTTCGACGCCGGGCGGGAATGGACGGTGGAACCCGGCGCGTTCTACAGTAAAGCGGGCAATACTCCTTTCAAAAATAAAACACTCCGCGGCAGGGTGATTCACACTATCGCCGGGGGAAGACTGCTTTTCTCGGAAGGAGAACTCATCCCTTGTTATGACGCATGAAAATTCGATCCAACCTCCAGGTAAACTGCGTCAATTCCGGAAAGAACTGCAAGAAGCTCCTTCCCGGTCAGCCGAAAAGCGACTGTACAGATTGAGCCGTCGTTTTTTTTTCAGCCTCCTTCTGTCGGCAAGCGCTCTCTCAGCCTGCGGATGTGTCTACTACAATACATATTTCAATGCCCGGAAAGCATATAACGAAGCCGAAAAAACGCGAAAAGATGACCCTGAAAGGGATCTTACTTCCACCGAAAAACGACTGTATGACCGGACTATAAACAAATGTGCGAAAATCATCCTGGATTATCCCTCGAGCGAATGGCGCGATGACGCGGTTCTGCTTATGGGCAAAGCATTTTACAGGAAAGGGGATTACGATAAGGCGCAGGTCAAGTTCATGGAGCTCCGGACCCTGTACAAGGAAAGCGAGCTTCAGGACGAAGCCAAGTATTTCGAGTCGATGACTTTGCTGGCAAAGGGCGAATACAACCGATCCCGGCGGCTTCTCGGAGAGCTGGAGCTCTCGGGATGGCCCGAGCCGGCATTACCGCTGCTCTACGCTGACTGTCTTTACCGGACCGGTGAGACCGACTCCGCCCTGGTTCGCTACAAAAAGCTTTCAAAAGCCGCCGAAAACCAGGACATCCAGGCGCAGTCCATCCTCAGCTGCGTCGAAATCCTGATTTCCACGGACCGGCGGAAAGAAGCCCTCGAGTTTATCCGTTCAACACCTGCGCCGGCCCGAAGCGGGAGTGACACGAGGTTCCGGCTGAAATTCGCCGAAGCCGAGTGTCTTCATGCATCAGGCGAGCCCGAAGAAGCCCTGTCTGTTCTCAAGGAGCTGGCGGACCGGGAGGAATTTTTCGATTTCAACGACAAAACGCTCCTCAAGATGGCGTTCCTGGAAGCGGATTCGATCTTAATACAGACGGCGGTAGAGCAGCGCGGGCTTACCGGCGAAGCCGCTGCCGAATATGAGCTTTCCAGGCTGGAGCGGGCTGCCTCCCTATACAATGACGTGGCTAACAGGTATCCACGTACCGATTCAGGCTGCGAGGCATATTTCAGCCTGGGAGTCATCCACCGGGACAGGCTCGGTGATCTCGATGCCGCAAAAGACGCCTTTCGGTCATCCTCGCGGGAAAAACCGTCGAGCGATACGGGCAAAGCGGCATTCCTGGAGCACGCTTCCCTGATCAAACTGAACGCTCTCATCGAAAAGCTGGATCAGGCAGAGGATGGCGAAGCCCGCGCCGGGTTACACATGGAAATGGCTGAACTTTTCCTGCTGCAGATCCGGAAACCCACGGAAGCGAAAAAGCACTACGACGCGGTCCGTAAAGAAGCGCCTGGTTCCACATTCGCATTGAAAGCACAACTCGCGACCGCCTGGATCGAGCGATACCGATTCGACAATCGCGCCGGGGCCGACTCCCTTTACACGGATCTCGCCGCCAGGTTTCCCGATTCGGAAGAAGCAAAAAAAGCCCGCCTGGAACTCGGGTGGTCCTTGGAAGAGAAGTCCGAGCCGGCCGATACCACCGTGACCCGGGGAGCGCCGGCAAAAGACCGGGCCCCCGCCGGTGAAAACGGGTTCGCGGCCGGGAATGGAGCAGCCGCTGGAGACAAGGAGCAGAATTGAAGCACGAAGCCGCGATTGTTCTCGGGAAATCACCGCTTGGCGGCGACGTTTACCTCGTCGACCTTGAAGCGCCGGAGATCGCCGCCTCAGCGAGGCCCGGGCAGTTCCTCAACATTTATTTCGATCGGCCGGGCGCCTTTTTCCTCCCGAGGCCGATAAGTATTCTCGACGCTTCAGGGTCGCGGGTGTCGATTCTTTTCAAGGTCGTGGGAACCGGCACCGCCCTGATGGCGGAATGGAACGCAGGTGACCGGGTGCGGCTCCTGGGACCCCTCGGCGGCCGGCTCGTTCTTCCTGAAGAAACCGGACAGCTGTTGCTTGCCGTCGGAGGGATCGGCCTTCCCCCTCTACATTTTCTATTAAAACGCAGCCTTGAAAGCGGCTCCCGCTTCCCGCCGGTGAAGGCTGTTTTTTACGGAGCCGCCGCCGCGGCGGACCTGCACCTGGCCGAAAAGCTGAATCAGCAGTGCTCCGATGTTTTCTACACCACCGAGGACGGATCCGCGGGTTCGAAAGGGCATATAACCGTTCTGCTGGAGCCTTTTCTGAGAAAACTGTCCGACGAGGAACGGAGCCGGACGGCCCTGGTCGCCTGCGGACCGTTGGGGATGCTGGCGGCCCTGAAAACGCTCTCGGAACAGCATGGTATTGAAGCGGTATTCTCGATGGAACAGAGGATGGCTTGCGGCAACGGCGTGTGTTTCGGATGCGTTGTGCCGGTGAAGACGGATTCAGGCTCCGGCATCGTATACTCCCGGGTCTGCAGGGAAGGGACCTGGTTCAACGCGGCTGTTCTTGATAAAAGTGCTTTTCGCGGAGGCGATCCAGGAGTGAAGGACGGGAAAAAGGCCGATGTGATCAGAGAGAAAGACACCGAAACAATTCCAGGTATAATGCCGTCCCCGGGAGAGAAACACGACCGGGCAGCGGAGGTCTCCCCGGCTGAAGCGATTCACCCCGGCAAGGTCGATCTTTCAGTCTCGCTGCATCCCGATCTCCGGCTGATTAACCCGGTGATCATGGCGTCGGGCACCTTCGGATACGGTCTCGATTACAGCCTGCTCTGGGATCCTTCCCTGGTAGGCGGTCTCGTTACAAAGGCGGTTACGGTGGAACCCAGACTGGGGAACCCCCCGCCCCGCATCGCTGAAACCACCGGCGGCATCCTGAACTCCATAGGGCTGCAGAACCCGGGCCTCGATTCCTTCCTCAAAAAAATACTTCCCCGGCTGCGACGCCTGAAAACCAGCATCTTCGTAAACATATCCGGGGTCTCGGTCGAAGAATACGCCGCTCTTGCGAAGGCTTTAGAGGCGACAGAAGGGGCGGTGCACGGCGTGGAAGTGAACGTGTCCTGTCCCAACGTGAAAGAAGGGGGCGCTCTGTTCGGTTCCTCCCCCGAAAAAACGGGCGAGATCACCGCGGCCGTTCGGGCATCCACCGGTCTCCCGGTGCTGGTGAAACTCACTCCCGCGACATCGGATATCGCCGCCGTAGCCGCCGCGGCTGAGAAAGCGGGGGCCGACGGCGTCTGTCTTATCAATACGCTTCCCGCGGTGGCGGTCGATCTTGAAAAAGGCCGCCCGTTTCTCGGGAACGTTTTCGGAGGGCTGTCAGGCCCCGCCATTAAGCCGGTGGCTCTCGCCAATCTGCTCAAGACGGTCCGAGCGGTGGATATCCCGGTAGTTGCCGGAGGTGGAATAACCACCGCAACCGACGCCCTCGAGTTCCTCGCCCTCGGCGCAACGGCCGTCCAGGTCGGTACGGCGCTCTTCTCCAACCCCGATGCACCCGCCGATATCCTGAGCGGAATGCGACGCTACCTCGCGTCGAAGGGCTTCAGCTCGATCGAGGCTTTCCGTGGATCCTGCCTCCCGCCTGAATAATCCGTACCATTTTACCGATGCGGCGCGACGCCTGGCCTGATCGGATCACACAATGACCAACGCCGCACGGCACTGAAAATATACAAGAATACGGCGTCGAAGCAGCACTGAAAAGAAAAGCGGGTTAAATAAACAGGTTGATATCCGCCTCGCAAGCTTTCCCGAGGTAAGCGGCGGCGCCGGCGACCTCGGCTTCGTCGATAAAATCCTCTTTCGAGAATCCGAAAACCTCCATCGTCATCTGGCAGGCGATCAGCTTCACTCCCATTTTCAGGCAGAGATCACGGAACTGTTCGATCGTAGGCACCTTTTTCCCGGAAAATGTCTTTTTCATGAATGAAGTGGCGATGTCGTTGAAAAACGGCATATTTCCCGTCAGAAGATTGGGCAGCGGCCATTCGAGATTGCGAAACTTCTCTGAGCCGAACGGCATTTTCATCGGCATGGCGGGGTTCGAATGGGGTGATACCTTCAGGTCGAGATCTTTCTTGAGAAGCAGCAGTCCGTAAAAGGTGAAAAAAATCGTGGTTTCGATCTCCATCGATGCGGCGGTCGACGCAAGAATGAACGGCGGATACGCCCAGTCCAGCGTTCCTTTGCTCGAAATAAGCGTCATTTTCTTATTCTTGAGGTCAGGCTCGGTCATCTTCCTGCTCCTTTTTTCCATTACTTGAACTTGCAGTCGTTTCTTACCGGATGGCACCGGATCCGCCACCGGACCCGTCCGCCTTTTCGTGAACGTATGGAATCAATTAGCCTTGATCAACAAGTTTAGCCGAAGCGGAAATGACACTGAACAGCCGAAAAATCAGAAATATTCCCATGCTTCGTTTTTTTACACTTGACAATATACGTATATGCGGTTAAACGAATATATATAAGAGCCGAAAACGGACGCTTGCGGGGGTTTTCTCCTGTAGCAAAGAATCGAACTGAAACTACTTCTTCAAAAGGAAGCTCCATGCAAATGAACAAGCCGACTCAAGAAGAGATTCACCTGCTCCACAATGAACTGTGCAGCGCATTGAACGATGAAACCCGCGTCGCCATTATATTCGAGCTCGCCGGAGGGCCGGTAAATGTCACCGGCCTGGCCGGAGCTCTTGGAATTCCGCAGACCACCGTCTCGCGTCATCTGAAAATGCTCCGCGAACGAGGCGTCATTTCAGGTACCAGGAAACGGAATGAAATACACTATGAACTGAACGATCAGCGGATCCTCATCGTGCTGAATATACTAAGAGAGATTCTTGCGGATTCTCTGAAACGCAGAATCGAAACAGCGGCGCGCATCAGCATTTCCAAAGACGAACCCGGGGGCGGGTTGGACAACGAGGCAATTATCTGAACCGGGGCAAGTCATCCGGGTTCAGTCGGAAAGGACTCATAAATCATGAAAGAAAAAATGAAAGCATGGCTGGAGGAAAATTTCGCCGACAGAGTTCGGCTCGATAAAACCGAGCGGCTCATGTACAGCCATGATATTGCATCGATACCGAAGCTTGTGAAACTCCCCCTGGGGAGCACCATCCCTGACGCGGTGGTTCAGCCCGAAACCGAGGAAGAACTCGTGAACCTGGTCAAATGGGCTCGACATCACCGGGTTCCTCTCACTCCCCGCGGCAAGGCCACCTCGGGATACGGAGGCGTGATCCCGATCAAGAAGGGCATCGTCATCGATTTTCATCGCATTAAGAAACTGATCAGCATGGATAAAGAAAACCTGACGGCCACGGTTCAGCCCGGCATCACCTGGGAAAAGTTCGACAAGCTGCTTCAGAAGGACGGCCTGACCCTGCGGCTCTATCCGACCAGTTACCCCTCTTCGTCGGTAGGCGGATGGCTGGCCCACGGAGGAGCCGGCCTCGGCAGCTATGAATACGGATATTTCCCCGACAACGTCGTCTCCGCCAGGGTCGTGCTCCCCTCGGGCGGGGTGCGTGTTTTCACCGGCCCGGAATTATCGCTTATCGCAGACATGGAAGGAACCACGGGCCTGATAAGTGAAATCACCCTGCGGATCATGCCCCTCGAGGATATGGACATCGTCTCGATAGGCTGTACCGATGTGCACGATGTCCAGCAGATGATTGAGAGTATCCATGAAACGGATATGCCGATCTGGTCGATGATGTTCATCAATCCCAGGATGGCTGAGATGAAGAATCGCGCCCCGCTCCGTGAGCACTGGGGGCATCCCGTCGAAGAAAGGGTCATCCTCCCCGCCGCCTACATCATGACCCTTACTTTCAGAAAAAAGGATTCGGATACCGTAAAACCCCACCTGGAAGCAATCGCGAGGAAATGCCAGGCGGAGATCCTCAGCGACCGCATAGCGTTTCACGAATGGGAAAACCGGTTCAACCTGATGGTGGTGAAAAGGCTGGGACCGTCCCTGGTTCCCGCCGAAGTGGTCATCCCGCTCAAGAATCTCGGAGACATGATGACCGAGGTGGAGCGGAAAGTGGATCATCCCGTGGTGAAAGAGGGGGTGCTCATCCGCGAAGGCAAAAACGGCGAACCGGAAGTGGTCATTCTCGGCTTCATACCGAGCGATCAGCGCAAGTTCAGCTACAATTTCGTATTCAGTCTCTCTCTCACAATCATGAAAATAGCGGAAAAGTACGGAGGCCGTGCATACGCAACGGGTCTGTATTTTACCTCCAAGGCAAAAGACATTCTCGGCGCCGACCGCGTGGAAAAGGTCAAACTTTTCAAAAAACGTGAAGATCCCGCCGGTGTTCTGAACCCCGGGAAGGTGATCGGAAACGGTGTCCTATCGATGGCGGTCAAAGCGGGCGGGTTATTCGAACCGCTCGTCAGGCCTTTCAGCAATCATGTCATCACGCAGGTGGGCGAGCGGCCGAACGAACCTGTTAAAAACATCCCGCCCGATGTGGCCTGGTATGCGTATTCCTGTTCCCAGTGCGGCTATTGCACGGAGGAATGCACCCAGTTCAGCGGCCGCGGATGGGAAAGCCAGAGCCCCCGCGGCAAGTGGTTCTGGCTCAAGGAATACATGGAGGGACGGGTCGAGTGGTCCCAGGAACTTGTGGATACCTTCCTGGTCTGCACCACCTGTGAATTCTGCGATAATCTCTGCTCGGTCTCTCTGCCGATCGAACCCTCGTGGATGAAACTCCGCGGCAAGCTCATCGAAGAAGAAAAGAAGATGACCTTCCCGCCCTTCGAGATGATGGCCGCCGCCCTGAACGACCAGGGCAACATCTGGGCCGGGTACCGGAAGAACCGCACCGAGTGGTTCCCCGAAGATCTTAAAAATGAGCACGGCGCTTCCCATAAAGCGAAGATCGTTTATTTCGCCGGCTGCACCGCCAGTTATGTCGAACATGATATCGGCCAGGCCGCGGTGCGTCTTCTGCATGACGCAGGGGTCGATTTCACCTATCTCGGAGAGAAGGAGAACTGCTGCGCGACGCCGATGCTCGTCGCCGGGAAATGGGAGCTCTTCGTCGAGACGATGAAGAAGAACATCGCGGCGGTGAAAGCGGCCGGGGGCGATACGGTAGTAAGTTCCTGTCCGGCCTGCGACATGATGTGGCGCACCGTCTATCCCGGATGGTGCGAAAAACTCGGTCTCGAATACGGAATAACCGCGAAACACTACAGCGAACCTCTCTCTGAAAAATTGAAAAGCGGTGAGCTCGTCATTCCCGACAACGGCGAACCCCCTGTAAAAGTGACGCTGCACGATTCCTGCCACATGGGACGGGCGTCGAATATCTACGACCCTCCCAGGGAGCTGATCGAGTCCGTTCCCAACACAGAGCTCGTCGAGATGGAGCACAGCCGTGAAAAGGCTCTCTGCTGCGGTTCGGTGCTGACCCTGATCAAGGAGCCGGAAGTAGCCGCCAAAATCGGGGATTTCAAAGTGAAGGAAGCGGAGGACGCCGAAGCCGACAAGATCCTCGCCCTGTGTCCGTGCTGCCAGTTCCAGCTCCGGGTAAGCGTCGACGCCAACGACAAGGATATGGAAGTGGAAGACCTGGCCAGGTTCGTCGCCTCCAGGTTCGGATACGATTTCCCCGACCCCAACCCGGAAGTAAAGGCGCAGTGGGCCGTATTCGACGGGATGATCAAGCTCATGACTCCTGAAGGGTTCGCGACGCTCATGGGAACCATGTGGCCGGAGCTGATCGCCGCCATGCCTTTCGGGATGGGACCGATGATGAAAGTCATGGGGAAAATACCGGGCGCTCTCCAGTTGATGAAACCGATGTTCCCGATCCTCTTCCCCCGGCTTCTCCCCATGATGATGCCGAAGGTCATGCCGGCCATGCTCGAACGCGTCGAAGAGGCGGTGCCGATGCCCGACTACATGAGGGAACAGATGCCGGACATGATGCCGAAAGTAATGGACAACCTGATGCCTCACATGATAGACGACGTGGTCCCGCTGGTGACCCAGCCCATGATCGACCACCTCCAGGGTAAAGCCTGATCGGAACCTACAAAAAAGCGCATGCGGGCCTCCGGATGAATATCCGGGGGCCTTGCCCTGTACATGCCGCCGGAAACAGATCAATCATCTTGAACAACGACCCGAATCAAGTTACCTTTTAGTGCGTGACGATTCTGAATCTTTGCCGGAATCCCGGCCGCATGAAGGAGACCACCGATGAAACGGACTGCAGCTCATGTTCTGACGATTATTCTCTTTACTGCGCTCCCCGCCCTTGCCGGATGGCAGACCGAGCATACCAGGGCCGGGCTTTATACCGAAACCATCTTCCGCGATACGCAGACGGGCCTCGCCTGCGGAGCTAAAAATCTCGAAGGCGCCAAGATCCTGAAAACCGAGAACGGCGGAAATACCTGGAGAGAAGTACAGGGCGCGGAACCGCCGCTCCTCTCCGTCCAGGGTATCGCATACGAAGATGACAACACCATATACGTTTCAGGCGCGGGCGGTCTCGTTTTCATCAATACCCTGATGAAAAGCGTGGATGCCGGCGAAACCTGGAATCCGGTCTGGGGTAAATCGATGTTCTCCTGGTGGACCGATATTCAGAGTATCGCTCCCGATTATGTAATCGCCTGCGGTTATTACACGAGGATGCTGATAACCAAGTACTGCATCACGGTATCCACGAACGGCGGAGACAAGTGGACCGAGAAAGAATGGAGCTGGAACACGTGGCCTTACGTTGCCTGGCCCACCGACATCTTTTTCCTCGATGAAAATTACGGCTTCGCCGCCGGCGGCGTCTGGCCATGGGTGGAGCAGAAGGGCGGCTCCCATATCGGAGCGGCGCCTGAAGGCCTGGAACTGCCTCCCGGACCGGACGCCCAGGACGACTGGTGGGGTATCGCCGAAGTGACGAAGGACGGCGGCGACACCTGGGAAACGATCTTTTTGGAGCAGGGATTCACCCTGACCGACGTTCATTTCGTCAGCAGGTTCGAAGGCTGGATCACGGGTTATTACAACTCCGAATTCGACGGCGGCAACGCCTCTACCTACCTCGGATGGGTCTATCACACCGAAGACGGGGGGGAGACATGGGAGCGCCAGTACTACGGCAAGGAGAACAACTCCTGCATGTACTCGGTGCACATGTTCAACCGGCGTGAAGGCTGGTTGACCGGTTATCAGAACCAGGGGATGAGCAGGGCTCTGTTCTACCATACCGTCGACGGCGGCGAAACCTGGGTCGAAGACACCTTCCATGCATATGCCGACCCCTGGGAACTCTTCTTCTTCGATGAAAGCGAAGGCTGGACAAGCGGCCTGAACTCGGCCCAGCAGACCAAGTTCCTCCATTTCGCCGATCCCGCCAGGGATCCGAAGTTCGAATTCGACGTAGTGGCATCACCGGCAACGGCGCAGGCGGGCGGGCAGCTTTCCTGGACCGTACACGTCGGAAACATCAGCGGCCAGGCTCAGACGAGCGATGTCTGGGTTTCGGTTACCAGCCCCGCGCTGGGCGGACTTTCGCCTTATCCAGTCAAGGTTATCGAAGATGTAACGATACCGGCTTCGCTCAATATCGACTACTCCCTTGAACTGGATCTACCGCCGAACACTCCGGCGGGAGCTTACTGCTTCGAAACGATAATCGGGCCCTACCAGGACGAAAATCCGCTGAACCACCTGGCATACTGCGGATTCGATGTTTCGATAACAAACTAGAGAATGAAAGCGGTATCCGGTCTGACTGCAGGAAAGCAGCAGGTTTGCCTGACATGATCGGTGGTGTACTCTTTTCTGCCCTTATGCGGTAGAGTATCGCTGCTGAGCCTGGTATTTCCGGCAATGCAGGCTTATTCAAAGAAACCAAACTGAGGAAATGTCATGTATGATGATATATCACTTGAGCATTTTATGGCCGGATTCAAGAAAAGGAATCCGGGCGAACATGAATTTCACCAGGCAGTCTACGAAGTAGCGGAATCTGTAATTCCATATATAGCAGACAATCCTGCTTATCAAAAAGCCCGTATTTTCGAAAGAATGACCGAACCGGATCGGGTAGTGAGTTTCCGCGTGGTCTGGGAGGATGATCAGGGTAATGTTCGTGTCAACCGCGGATATCGGGTTCAATTCAATAACGCAATCGGCCCTTACAAGGGAGGCCTTCGGTTTCATCCCTCAGTAAACTTGAGTGTTTTGAAATTCCTGGGTTTCGAACAAACATTCAAGAACAGCTTAACAACACTACCCATGGGTGCGGGCAAGGGAGGAGCCGACTTCAACCCCAAGGGTAAATCTGACAGGGAGGTCATGCGCTTTTGTCAGGCCTACATGACCGAGCTTGTTCATCACATAGGCCCGGACACCGACGTTCCTGCAGGGGATATCGGAGTCGGAACCAGAGAAATCAGCTTCCTCTTCGGACAATATAAACGCTTGAGTCACGAGTTCACCGGGGTTTTAACCGGCAAGGCATTGGAATATGGAGGCAGCCTCATACGAACGGAAGCAACGGGTTACGGTTGCGCTTACTTCATGGAAGAAATGCTGCAGCTTACAGGAGACACCATCCGCGGAAAAACTTGTGTCGTTTCGGGTTCAGGCAATGTTGCGCTTTATTGTACACAAAAAATAATTCAGCTTGGCGGAAAAGTCGTCACCCTTTCCGATTCCTCGGGATTCATTCATGACGCAGACGGAATCGATGAAGAGAAGCTGGCATATGTGATTGATTTGAAAACCGTAAGGCGCGGCCGAATTACCGAGTATGCAGAAAAGTATGGTTGCGACTATCATGCAGACAAAAAACCCTGGGGTATATCCTGCGATTTAGCCTTCCCTTGCGCTACGCAGAACGAAATCGAAAAAGAGGATGCGGAACTCCTGGTGAGTAATGGCTGTATGGCGGTCGCGGAGGGGGCCAATATGCCAGCCAGGATAGAAGCGATAAAAGTTCTACACGGTGCCGGAGTACTCTTTGCGCCGGGTAAAGCATCAAACGCAGGCGGCGTTGCCGTATCCGGTCTTGAAATGACGCAAAACAGTATCAGGATGGCATGGTCCGCTGAAGAACTGGAGGGGCATCTGAAACATATCATGAAAATTATTCATGAACAGTGCGCAACCCACGGCGATACAGGCGGAGATATCGATTATGTCAAAGGAGCCAATATTGCCGGGTTTATAAAAGTAGCCGATGCGATGCTGGCCTACGGTGTTATTTAGGCTTCGATTACAAAATGTGCGAATATAAATGAAAAGGAACTGCACAAGAGAAATTCCCCTTTAACAGTTCCTTTATTTTTACTACCGGATGCAGATCTCTCAAGCGTTAACTATCGAGAATTTCTTCGACCTCACTCCTGTCTGAATCCATCACGTACTCGATTCCGCTGACTTCCGCCGCGTCTTTTGTGAGCGAGGTTATATCATCTCTCGTGATATACTCGAGCGCAAACTTCCTGGCTCCGGTCATGAGCTGCCTCAAACCCTGACCCAGTCGCTCATAGTATGTGTAAAGACCGAGCGCCCCGGTGGGAAGCTTCTCGAATTCGTCGTTGCCCAGTTCGTCCCTGAGGTCGGCCGCGGTTACAAAGATTTCATCTTTCGAATTGCCGAATCGCTCGATATAAACGGGCACCTGGTTGTCATCGATTGTTCGGCCGATTGTTTTGCCTACCATGGCTGCCGCGATCGGACTGCGGGCCATCCCTATCAGCTTTGTGAAAGGCGCACCGAGAGCGAGACCCTTGAATATCTGGTCTTCGAAAGTAAAACCACCAGCGAAAGCGAGCGCCGGCACATAGTCTCCCCTGTCAGCCAGGCGCTTGGTGTACTGGTACGTAAGCGTATGCAGCTCGACAGTAGGAACGCCCCATTCGTTCATCATGCGCCACGGGCTCATCCCCGTGCCTCCACCCGCGCCGTCCACGGTGAGAAGATCTATGTCGTATTTCGATGCGAACTTCACGGCTCTCGCCAGGTCTGCGGGCCTGTAAGCTCCGGTTTTCAGGAAAATATATTTCGCCCCTGCAGCCCGAAGTTCATCGACCCGGCTCGCAAAAGACTCCTCCTCGACCATGCCGACCCTCGAATGCCGCTCGAATTCCTTGAAAGCTCCCCGCTCGAAGGCGCGGATAACTTTCGGGTCCGTCGGATTCGGCAGTACCACATACCCGCGGTTATACAGCAGCTGGGCCTTTTCAAGGCTCCTTATTTTGACTTCGCCGCCGATGTCCTTCGCGCCCTGTCCCCACTTCATCTCGACGATCTCAACACCGAGCTCGCTCAGCACGTATTCCTGCACTCCCAACTTGGTGTCTTCGACGTTAGCCTGGACGATGATCGCGCCGTAGCCGTCAATCTGATTATCCTGGTAGAGCTTGATACGCCGTTTGAGATCGACGGTATCAACCACGCGCCCGTTCTCGATCACGCTTTCCGGATCCATCCCGGCGACATTCTCGCCGATTGTGAGCCCGGTTCCAGCAAGGGCGGAGCCGATTGCCAGGCCCTCCCAGTTGTTTTTAGCAACGTTAGTGGAGCCGATGCCGGGAATGATCCACGGGTACTTGAATTTGATGCCGTTGTCCCGGCCGAATTTCACCTCGAGGTCTACCGCCGGAAAAATGGCCTTATCGCTGTCGGCTTCGATTCCATGAGCGCCCACGGCGGTTCCATTGATATTAAAATGAGAGTAATCGACCGGGTATGCCTTTTCCGATGCCGTTGTTATCACTCCGAAAGGCTGGGGGTAAATAACCTCATGCCCCCTGAAGGCGGATTTGCCGATCTCGCACATTCCGATGCATCCGTCGACGCATGTAACGCACATGCCTGATATCGGAGTAATCGATTCTTCGGTTCTGTTCTTTGTGAGAGTGGCGGCTGAAGAATTTATACGTGAATAACTTTCTGACATTCTACATCTCCTTCTTGTATCAATTACGCCCTTTTTCGATTTCACAGGCAACGCACGGCTCCATGTAGCACATCATGTCGTCGAACTTCTCTACATCGACGCATGGCGGGCTGAGGTTCGCGCATCCACCGCAAATAGCGTTGTCTGGCTCGTTATATGTGCACCTGAGCTGGCACGCCGGGCATACATAGATACATCCGCCGCACAGCCTGCATTCTTCTGATTTGAGATCGAAGGGGGTTCCGAGGGTTCTGTTTTCTCCCCTTCCCCTGAAACCGATCGCCTTCGCAACCATCTGTTCATCGCACATCCTCGTACAGAGACCGCACAGAATACAATCTTCATGCTCCTGCCTGAATCTCTGCTGGCGCACCTCGTGAGCCGAAGCCAGGTCCTGAATAATCTTCGACTGCGGGCAGGAAGCCAGCATAAGCTCCAGGACCATCTTCCGCGCCCTCACGACGCGGGCCGAAGCCGTCCGCACCACCAGGCCTCCCTCGGCGGGATATGTGCAGGACGTTACAAGTTTCGAGTTTTCGCCTTCCCCTACTTCAACAAGACACAATCTACATGCGCCATACGAAGAAAGCCCGTCCATGTGGCACAGAGTGGGGATGGGGAAACCCAGAAACCTGGCAGCCTCGAGGATTGTCATACCCTTTTCGACCTCAAGTTCCAAACCGTTGATTTTTATTTTATTCATGCCAGTTTCTCCTTTGTTGTCTGGCATTCGCTCTCCTGCTGGGTGAATTCAAGATCGCACCTGAGACACCTGCGAGCTTCATTAGTTGCTTCTTCAACCGACATCGAAACTTCAACTTCCGCGAAGTTGCGCTTGCGCCACTCCACCGCCGCTTTCGGCGTTTCAGCTCTGGTTTCGATTTCCGGACCATCGGCGAAATGATCGGACGGAGCTATATATTCATCAGGCAGCTGCTGGTGGACCGGCATGTCCATGTCTTCCCCTTTAAGGAATCGGGTAATGACCTCCGCAGCCTTTTTCCCATCCATAATTGCTTCGATCACGGTGTTCGGTCCGCGAACAAGATCACCGCCGGCAAAGACTCCGGGTATACTGGTGGAAAGAGTACCGGAATCAGTACTGACTGTTCCCCACCTGGTTATATCCGGAGTATACTTACCCGAACCGGAGAAACTCGCGGTGTCAGGACCTTCACTGATCGCCACGATGATCGTGTCGAGCGGCTCTTTGTATTCGCTCCCGGGCACAGGAACAGGCCTCCGCCTGCCCGTTGCATCGATATCGCCAAGCTCGTTCTTGATAAACTCCATCGATGTCAGCCGCCCCTTCTTCGAGTTTACCTTCACCGGCGATATGAGGGTTACAAGCCTGATGCCCTCATTCAGAGCTTCTTCGATTTCTTCTTCAAATGCCGGCATCTCCTGGCGCGTACGGCGATAGAATATCGTTACATTCTCTACATCTTTCTGTCGAACCGCCATCCTCGCCGCATCGATCGCGGAATTTCCGCCGCCTATTATTCCCACGTTCCCCTTTGCCAGGCTCTTCCCCTCCATGTTGTACGCTTTCAGGAATTCGATGGAAGGGATGACGCCTTTCGCTTTTTCCCCCTTGATTCCGAGTTTGCGGCTCTCATGGGCTCCGATCGCGAGGAACACCGCCTCGTAGCCTTCGCTGAAAAGCCGGTCAATGGTAATATCACGCCCGAGGTTGGTATTACAGTTCAAGGTGATATTGTCATCCAGCAAACTTTGAATTTCCCTGCGTACGACATCCCTCGGCAGGCGAAACTCGGGAATTGTGCTTATCAACATGCCACCCGGTTCCGGACCTGCTTCGAAAACGGTGGACTTGATACCGTTGAGAGAAAGGCGGTGCGCCGCCGTCAGCCCGGATGGACCGGCTCCGATGATAGCGACTCTTTTTGATTTTTTGGAAGCCTTCTTCGCCTTCCCGGGTTTATAAACGGCAGGATCTACCCGATCGGTAATGAATCGTTTGAGGGGCCGGATGGAGATCGCCTGACCTCCGCTCGTATTGGCGCGGCAGCGATCTTCGCAGGGATGATTGCAGACCCGGGCGCACACCGACGGAAACGGGTTTGCATCTCTGATGACTCTGTATGCATCCTCGTATTCGCCGCGCTCGATATGAGTGACATAACGCCAGGCCTCGGTGCCTACCGGGCAGGCGGAAGCGCAAGGCGCTCCGACCAGCTCTTTACATACGAAGGCGTCGCAGCGTTTCTGAAGGATATGCTTCTCATATTCGTGACGGAAGTACTTGATTGTGCTGAGAACCGGATTGGATGCCGACTGACCCAGGCCGCACATTGTCGTATCCTTCACCACCTCCGCGAGTTCCTCCAGCAATTCAAGCTGATCGAGAGTACCCTTGCCCTTCGTAATGTCATCCAGGATTTCGTACATTCGCTGCGTGCCTTTTCGGCATGTAAAACACTTTCCGCAGGACTCTTCCTTCAGAAAACTCATGAAATACCTGGCGACATCGACCATGCAGGTGTTGTCGTCCATTACAATCATGCCGCCCGACCCCATTATCGAGCCGGCTTTCGCAAGATTGTCGAAATCTATCGACAGGTTGAATTCCGAAACCGGTATGCACCCTCCGGAAGGCCCGCCGGTCTGAACCGCTTTGAGTTTCGCCGAGGACGGCGAACCGCCGCCGATATCATAAACCAGTTTGCCGATCGGAGTTCCGAGCGGTACCTCTACAAGGCCGGTATTTTTGATTTTACCGACAAGCGAGAATATTTTCGTCCCCGTATTCCCGGGAATACCGACTTTGCTGTATTCTTCTGCGCCTTTTTCAAGAATTATCGGAACGTTCGCCAGTGTTTCGACGTTGTTGATACAGGTCGGGTACCCGTAGATGCCTTTGGTGATCGGATAAGGGGGGCGCTGATGCGGTTCACCCATCTGCCCTTCAATCGATTTGATGAGAGCGGTTTCTTCTCCGCAGACGAAAGCGCCGGCTCCCCTGATGATTTCGATATCAAAATCATACCCTGATCCGACTATATTGTTTCCGAGGAGCCCCATGTCCCTGGCCTGCCTGATCGCTATTACGGAGTGTTTGATAGCAAGCGGATACTCGCTCCTGACATAGATAAAACCCGTAGTCGCACCGATGGCTATCCCGGCGATCAGCATTCCTTCGATTATCGTATGCGGATTCCCCTCAAGCAGGCTTCGATCCATATACGCTCCCGGATCTCCCTCATCAGCATTGCATACAATATATTTCAGACCGGCTCCGTCCGCGGATTCTCGTGCCGCCTGCCACTTCTTGCCGGTAGGGAATCCGGCGCCGCCCCTGCCCCGTAATCCCGATTTCAAAACCTCGCTGATTACCCAGTCGGGATCATCTTTTTCGATAACCTTCTCGAGCGCCGAATATCCGCCCATACTGATATAATCGAGTATACGGATGGGATCCAGGTTCTGGTTGGACCCCAGGATTGTTCGCGTCTGCTCATTGAAAAACGGTATGTCATCCTGGCATCCGTAGGTTTTCGTCGATCCGGGTTCTCTGTAGAGAAGTTCCTCTATTATCTCACCCTTCAATGCAGCATCTATGATTTGAGGAACCTGATCCATGGAGAGTTTGGGATAAAGATACAGGCCCGGTTCAACTATGATAAACGGATCCATTTCGCAAAAACCGAGGCAGCCGGTAATCCTGAGGAACAGCTTGTCGTGCAGCTGCTGTTCCAGAATATGCCTTTTTATAACCCGGATGATGTCGTTTGAACCGCTTGCCTGACCGCCTGTGCCGGCGCAAATCACGAGCGTGGGCTTGGTTTCGCCGGGTTCGGACGTAACAAGCGTTTTAAAGCTTTTCAACTCTTCTAAAGAACCTAACCGTGGCATTCATTTACCTCTTTCGCATACGAAAATCAGCTCACATTCAACATGTGGCCCTTACATCCCCGCCTCGAGCATATCTGGACGATTCCTCCTCCGCGCACAATCATGGGCACCATGGGCGCACCGCAATCAGCGCAGTCGGATGCGCCGAGAAATTCCGAATGGCAGTGCGGACAGAAGAAATTCACCAGAGTATCGAGGGGGATTGAGAACGCTGATTCTATATTGTAGCTGCCATACAGACTCGACAACCTCATCCAGCCATGCTCTCTCCCCGCTGAAACGGTTACCCGGATCGACGGATGGTCGTCGATGAGGTATTCAGGATCCATGAGGCTGTGATTGCACCTGGCGCAACTCACTTCAACAGGGAAGATCCTCTTGTCGGTCTCAATTTCGACTTTATCAAGCCCCTCGAGGGTTTTGTCGAGTATCGTTTTCACATCCGTAATCGTTACGTTGGAAAAATAGTGACCGTCGACGACAACGATCGGACCGAGCGCACAGGCTCCGAGACAATTCACGGTTTCCAATGTGAACTCTTTGTCTTCCGTAGTTCCGCCGGCCTTCACCGTGAGTCGCCGTTCGAACTCCTCGACGATTTTGGGAGCGGCCCTGACGTGACATGCCGTTCCGAGGCATACCGACACCAGGTGCCTGCCTATGGGAGTAAGCCTGAAGGCTTTGTAAAAAGTAGCCACTCCATATACATCCACGGCAGACCTGCCCGTGGCCGTGGCTATCTCTGTTATCGCCTCGGGAGGCAGATAACCGTACTTCCCCTGAACCTCTTCGAGGATCGATATGAGGCTGCCTTTTCCCACCCCGTATTTAGCAACAATCTCTTGAATACTTGACTCGTTCATAGCGTCCTTTCCATTGCAACCAAAACTGGAAACGGATTCCGGTTAAGGATGAGCGCCGGAACAAAATACCCTTTTACAAATTTTCTTCAGGTCGTCTCCGATCCATCCTGCGTCACAAACCCCCGGCTCAACTCTTTACTGCAACCGCTTCACCCGAATGTTACACCGAAGCCGAAAAAAGTCTGAGCCGAAGAGCAGCCGATTCGTTTCGACCCGCAACCTGATATTGTAATGGCTACTCTCTCCCCCCGCAACACGGAACCACCCTCAAGTAAAAAAAAAGCGGGCAGAATGCGAAGCGTACGGACAGGGTCGAATATCAACCGGAGAAAGCCGGTTCAAAACCGGAAAATATAGCCCCTTGAGGACTGGTCTGTAAACCAAAAAACAACAGATCCTCCGATTATTTCATCGGAAACCCGTCAAAATGACTGAAAATACTTCAACCTATTGTTAAACATGAATGTTACATCATTCCTGTTTGACAATGCCTGCTCGAGGTTGTATTTTGGACGAGTATTTAACTGAAAGCGACGGATCGCTTCAGAAGTCAAATCAGAACAAGTAGGCCTTTTAATTTTCGTCAGGCAGATTAGAAAGTTCCTTTCTATATTGAATGAGGAAAAGACAATGTCAAAAGATAAGTTCAATGCATTCGAAATGGCGCAGCAGCAGTTCGATAAAGTGGCTTCCAGCCTCACCGAGATTCCCCCGGGAATCCTGAAGTATCTGCGGGAGCCGGCCCGCGAGTATTCGTTCCTGATCCCGGTCAAGATGGACAACGGGACCTTCGAAGTTTATCACGGTTTCAGAATTCAGCACAGCGATGCAAGAGGCCCGGCAAAGGGCGGCATCCGGTTCCACCCGCTCGAAACAATCGACACTGTCCGGGCTCTGGCCATGTGGATGACGTGGAAAACCGCTGTCGTCGGCATCCCCCTCGGAGGTGCGAAGGGCGGGGTCATCTGCGATCCGCGCCTGCTTTCCGACCGGGAGCAGGAGCTGATATGCCGCGGATTCATCCGGCAGATATACAAGAATATCGGCCCGGAAAACGATGTACCCGCACCGGATGTCATGACCAGCGGCAAGCACATGATCTGGATGATGGACGAGTACGAAAGGCTCGTCGGGCACAAAGCGCCGGGCGTCATCACCGGAAAGCCGGTACATATGGGCGGTTCGCTGGGCAGAACCGAGGCGACCGGGTATGGAGTTGTGTATTGCTTAAGGGAAGCTCTGGGAACCAGGGGAATGAACCTCGGCGATGTCAGGATCGCTGTACAGGGATTCGGCAACGTGGCGCAGTATGCGTGCGAACTCGCTATAGATTGCGGTGCAACGGTAGTATGCGTCTCGTGCTGGAACACCGAAGACAATCAGCCTTATACATACGCCAAAAAGGATGGGCTCGATCTCGAAACACTTCGCTCCATCACGGATGTATTCGGTTCTATCGATAAAGAGAAGGCGATTGCGGCCGGTTTCGAGATTCTGGAGCCTGAAGCATGGCTGGAACAGGAGGCTGAGGTCCTTCTTCCCTGTGCCCTGGAAAACATGATAACGGCTGATAATGTCGAGCGGATCCACCCGTCGGTCAAGTTCATAGTAGAGGGTGCCAACGGCCCCACAACCCCTGAAGCGGATGATGTCATTATTTCAAAAGGAATCATGAACACCCCGGATTTCCTTGCAAATGCCGGGGGAGTTATCTGCAGCTATTTCGAGCAGGTGCAGAGCAACATGAACTACTACTGGACGAAGGATGAGGTTCTGCAGAAGCTGGACAATACAATTTCAACGGCGTTTCATGCGGTTCACGATCTGTCCGTGGAGAAATCGCTCAGCATGCGGGATGCCGCTTACATGATCGCAATCAGGAGGGTGGCGCTCTCAACACTTGCTCGCGGCCAGGCCTGATCATTCTGCGGATTCGGAATTCGGCTTCAGAACGATACCGCGACTCTTCCTGCCGTCGAGGCGTATCTCGATGGGTTCATCAAGCCTGACATGATTGACGAATTTCAACTCTGAAACGGCTTTTTGACGCTCAAGCCAACCCCAGTCGACAAAACTTTTCCGTGATTCGTCATCTACGGTAAGATAGCTGATCCGAAGCGAGGTGATGTTGTGAAAAAAGTGGGTTCCCATGGATATAGCGACGTTCGAATCTCTGACGCCGGCTTCAACGATGGCTCCGACGTTTGAAATCTGCTGCCAGACGACGGGTATTCCGAGAACGGGATCCGTAGTTCCCCACCTGCCGGGTCCGATGAGGAGGTAAGGTCGATTCAATTCCTTGTTTAAATGTCCGATCTCTACTGCGATTTCCTTCGTCGAAAATTTATCGTACCTGTCCGGAGAAATGTATACGATATCACGGATGTGATTTACACGGCCATTTCCGTGGGCCTTCATGGATGACACAATCATTCTCTCTCTCGGAACCTCTCCAACCTTCACATCGGCGAACTCGAATCCGGCAAGCATCGGTCTGATTTGAAGGAAGTAGAAATCCGAAGGATCTTCCTTTCTCTTCCCGAGGTTAACAGCGAATTCTATCTCTACCGGGCATCCCATGCCGTTGCCTCCAAGCTCGAGAAGGTCGGTTAACAGCTCGGGAAGAGGAAATCTCCGGTGCTTCAGGATCTGTGCGAAGGTGACGAGGCGCGGACCCTTTGTAAAAAGCCCATCCACGATCATGTCATCTTCCGCAGAGTAAGTGCTGGCGACCGCCTCAAGCGTGCCGTGCCGTTCCGCCTCGGTCAGCGGCAACCTCACCAGGACTTTGCCCTCAACCAGGTTATCCTCATGGATGGCCGCAAGGTTGAGAGCGTAAAATTCTTTCTGTGTATTTCGCAGCGCATCGCTCGCCTTGTTGCACTGAGGGAGGATTGCCGGATGAGCGGGAGAGAAGTGAAGCGCGACTCCGAGATCCACCACGCTCTTCCCCAGCCCAAGGGCTACGTGCGCAATGCCCTCATCGGGCTTCATATAGGATACCGGGAAGAAATTGTAAGATTGCGCAACCCCTGCAAAATCGGGATAGAAGCAGTCCTTGTATCGCCTCCCCACAACTCCCTGGATGATAATGCCCATTTTTTCTTCTTCTATACGATTTCCGGTGGACTGTGTATACCCTTTGGCCTGTTGCGAATACGTGGAAGCGTATACGAGTTTGATCGCTTTGCTGAGCTGTTCCAGCCTGACGTCGATGTCCGGGTTATTATTCGGAATCATGCAGGTCCGGTAGATCCCCGCGAATGGCTGAAAATGTGAATCTTCAAGGAGGGAAGAGGACCTGACGGCAAGAGGATGGGATACTTCCGCCAGGAACATGCGCAGGATATCGACGAGATCCGCAGGGAGCGCCGCCCGCAGAAATTCGCTTTCCAACCTGGTGTCGGAAGATGAATTGAGCGCCGAATCGGACAGCTTGTTTCCATCGATGAATCTGTCAAAGATTTCCGTTCCGATGATCAGGCTTCTCGGAACGAGAATCCGCACGCCCTTGTACTTCGAATGAAGGTGGCTCTCGCGTAAAAGATAGCCTATAAAAGTGATCCCTCTTCCCTTTCCGCCGATCGAGCCGCCGCCGATCTTGGCAAAGTCGGATTCCGGATCGAAATAATCCGGAGTCACCTCCGTGATTATTCCACGCTGCGTTACTTCCCGATACTGTCTGAAAACTCTGATCTGGAATTTGCGGACATCCTCGATGGAATCAAAATCTTCTACGGAAAGCCCTTTCAACCGGGCTGCCAGCCGGAACTCGCACCTGGCCATTAGCCACGTGGAGAAGTGATGATGCCTCGCGTGGTATTCGATCGATTCAGCCGGAACTTTTTCGAGCATGCTCTCCATCGACTTCATGTCTTTTGCGCTGCCAATCACAGAGCCGTCCGGAAGATGGAATGTGAAATCCCCGAATCCGAAATGCAGCTTCATGAATTCCTTCAGATCGCTCAAAAGGTGAATGGAATTCTTGTCCAGAAAATATGCGCCGGACCCTCTGGCCCGATCTTTGTTTTCCGGATTGTTCGAAAGCATCAGTACAGGCACGGATGGAATGTCCGACTTGATTTTCTCCAGCAGATGAAATCCAGCCTCCGGATCAATTTTATCCCCGCAGGGATATTTCACATCCGTGGCAACGCCGATAACGTTCTCCTTGAATTCATTATATAAGGAAAGGCCGTCCTCGAAGTTGTCGGCAAGCAGGATTTTCGGCCTGGTCCTCATGCGGAGCATTTTATGCATATCGTTAAGGCCCTGATCCATGAGTTTGTGAGTCTGCTCCATGATCAGTGTGTACATCATCTGGAGAAACGATGAATAGTACTGGGGCGAATCTTCGATCACGACAATGACCCTGACCATTCCCTCCCTCGTGTCGTGCTCGACATTCATGCAGTCTTCGATATTTTTTATGATAGCCAGGAATATCTCGCTGTTCCCGGACCAGGTGAAAACCCGGTGGATGTGCGACTCTTTTGCGAACCTGACGATTTTTTCGACCTCGCCTGTATTATATGTCAGAAGAACCACAGGCAGCGCCGGATAGGTATCTCTGATCTTCCTGCTGAGTTTATAGGGAGTCATGTCCTCCAGCTGCTGCATGGTGATAACCAGATCGAATCGCCGTTCTTCTATCAACGATAATGCTTTCGCCGCCGTGGACGTCCATGTCACCCGGGGGGCGGAGCTGAGGTGAAGCTTACTGTACTGGGTGTAGATCTGTTCCGAAAGCTGACCTTCCTCGCCCAGAATAAACGCATCATACGGGCTCGATACGAGTAATATTTCCTGCACCTTGTGGAGCATCAAATTATGGTACCCCATGGAACGCTCATGAAAGACATCGATATTCATTCGATTCTCCTCGATTGCGGCTGGAAATAATTACGGAAAGCCCGGTTCCGGCGATTCTGACATCGCCGGGCGAACGATTGCTGAATACCCGAACCGCAGTCTCAGCTGAATATTGCATATAAACGAGCAGCGAGCACAAGCAGAAAAAATCCGGAAATCCGCTCTGAATGCCGGGTTCATCGAGTCAAAATCCGGGGAAAGGTTTCTTCAGGCGGACGACAGGTCATCAGCGGGTTCAGCCGACGGGTTGCGGCTTTTCGACCTTGCTGCTCCAGACCCCGGGAATATGCGTCTTGCAGAAATTGCATACGCCGTTTTCGATATTGTATTCGGGAATCGAGTAACCGCGGCGCTCCACCAGGAGCTTGCCGCAGTTATGGCAATATGTGCTGTTACCTTCGTGGCCGGGCACGTTGCCGACATAGACGTAGCGGATGCCCTCCGCCATGGCGATCTTCCTGAAGCGGGCCAGAGTCGCAATCGGAGTGGGAGCCAGCCTGTTGAGCCTGTAGTGGGGAAAGAAGCGGAGGAAGTGGAGCGGGTGATCAGGACCGAGGTTCTCGAGAATCCATGCGCACATCTTTTTCAGCATTTCGGCGTCGTCGGTGTAGCCGGGCACAAGCAGGTTCGTCATTTCGAAGTGGACGCCCTTCTCGTGTAGGGTCTTGAAGGTTCTGAGAACCGGGTCGAGGCGGCCGCCGTTCAGCTTCCGGTAGATTTCATCACTGAATGATTTCAGGTTCACGTTGGCTCCGTCCAGCACTTTGCAGAGATCGGCAAGCGGTCCGGTGTTTATGAAACCGTTCGAAATCCAGAGGTTCTTGATACCTTTCTCACGGGCGATGCGGGCGGTATCCGCCATGTATTCGATCCAGGTGGTGGCTTCGGAGTAGGTGTAGGCGATGGATGCCGCCTTCCCCTTGATCGCCGCATCGACTGCTTCCGCCGGGAAAAGCTCCACGCTTCGCCTGACCCGTTCTGGCTTCACCTGGGAGATTTCCCAGTTCTGGCAGTTAAGGCATCTGAAATTGCAGCCGGTATGAGCGATGGAAAAGGCCCTGGTGCGGGGAAGAAAGTGGTAGAGCGGCTTCTTCTCGACGGGATCCATGTGCACGGAGCAGGGATTTCCGTAAGTGAGGGTGTACAAGGTGCCGCCGATGTTGACTTTCGACCGGCAGACGCTCCTGTCGCCGGGCGAAAGGACACACCGGTTCGGGCAGACGAGGCAGACCGTCTTCCCGTTGTCGAGCCTTGAGAAAAGGAATCCCTCGCGGGACCACTTCCACGGTTTCGCGGGAGCATCCCCCTTGAAGATCGTTCCCCGGACGCCCCGCACCCCGGCCGCTGATTCGGCGGCGGATCCTGCGGCTGCTTTATCAGCGGCTTTCTCCGCCGCGCAGACGCCTGCACGCCATATTGGCGGCACCGCCGCGGAGCAGAGGAGAGCAGCGCCGCATCCGATAAATCTTCTCCTGCTGAAATCCACCCGCTTCTCCTTCCCTTACGTGTGAAAGCGCCCGGTCGATGATGCCGCCCCCGCATATCCCGTCAGCCGCGCAGCCGCTCCGGTAAGATCGGAATCTTTACCGGCGAAGGAAGCCGCCTCTCGCGTCCCGGTCGAGTTCATCTTTTCAGCCGCCTCTTTTTTCCATACAACCGTGTCATCGAATCTTTCCCACCCTGATCTCCTGTTTCCACCCTGTCAGACGGATAACCCCGCCCCGCGCCGACCTGCAGCTATTATTCCAAGGCTTCCCAGCTTCAGCAGGACGAGAACCCCTGCCGCGCCGTAGATTCCCAGGAATGGTATGAGCAGCACGCTGGTTACGAGGGTTCCGAACGCCGCTCCGGCGAGATCCGCCGCAAAAGCTCCGGTCACCCCGGTTCGTCCGGTCCCTCCGCGAAGCCTCAACACCACGGGGAACTGGAATCCGCAGACCATGGAGACCGCGAATCCGAAGAGGAGGTAGATCGCAGGCGGCAACCTCTCTCCCATGGCGCCCAGCAGAAGAACGAATATGGCCAGAAGCGCCGGCAGGATCGCTTCGGATAAAAAAAGCGTCCGCCCGTCGGCATCCCGCCGGTTCGATCCCGCCGCCAGGATAGCGCCCGGCAGAAGCCCCGCGAGAAAGACCGTGACGATCAGGCCGATCTGAAAATAAATGTAACCGAAGAAAACCTGGAACGCCAGGATGACGAGGATTTCGCTCCCCATGGTCATCCACCCCGTGGAGAAGAGCACGAACTCCTCCCTCGAGAGGCGGGTCATGTAAGCGATTGCGACCAGGACGAGCACGGCGGCGAACATGACGGGGGAAGCAGAGAATTTCGCGAACCACTGGCTGAACATGTATGGGAGCAACCGTGGTTTCATGTCGGTGTTTACCGGCGAACGGCCATCGACCAGGTCGTTCAGGGTTTCGATGCGCTCCCGTGTGACATCGCCGTCGAAATACCAGGCGATATAATCGGTTTCGACGCCTTTCGCTGCGAGCAGGCCGGGGATGCGGCTGCTGAGGGGGCGGTCGCTGCAGAGGAAGTGGATGCACCCGCCCGGAAGCAGCAGCACGTGCGGAAAGCTCTTCGAAACGGTGCTCATAAGAATAGAAAGCTTGCGGCGCTGCGGCTCTCCGAGATAGCTGCCGAACCCCTCCATCGCAAAGGCGAGCACGCCACCGGGAGCCAGGCGGTTCCGGGCGAGCTCGAAGAAGCGGGTGGTGAAGAAACGGTTCGCCCCGAAGGTTTCAGGCTCGGAGATGCCGACGATGATCGCGTCATACTGTTCTCCGGGTTCCGCCAGAAATGCACGGGCGTCACGGTTTATTACCCGGAGACCGGGTATATTTCTCAGCAGACCCAGGGATAGCTGGACCTCCGAGACCACCGGATCAATCTCCACGTAATCCACCGTCGCCGGGGCGTGTTTCTTCACTTCCAGCAACTCTCCGGCGGAGGCTGAAACGAGGAGGAGACGCTCAACCAGAGGGAGCTGCGCCAGGGGATAATGGATCGCCTCCTCCGCCGACACCGCGTCCCGGCCGGCGGATACGGGCAGGCCGTTTTCGAAAAGGGTGAGCATCCCGTCGTCCTCCGTAACGATGATCCTCCCGTATTTAGTCTCTTCATAGAACAGGAGCTCACCTTCCGCCGGCATGAGTGATGCTTTTTCCGCGAGGAGACCGCCGGCGAGGACGGCGGCGGAGGCGGCGGCCGCGACATAAGCGGGAAGCGGCACCCGTGCCGGACTTTCTTTCCCCGTGAACAGCATAAGCGCCGACCCCAGGAGAAGCAGGTTCACCAGGGCGAGGGCCTGCATCGGGGTAGCCAGGTGAACCAGCAGAAAAGAGAAGAGGATGCCGCCCGCCAGGTCGCCGATATTGTCGGTGATATAAATCGTCGCACCGGGGAACTCCGGGATCTCCCGCCTCAGCACGAAGAGGGAAAAGGGAAGCACGAACCCGACGAGCACCGCGTAAGGCGCCATGCACAGAAATGTGAAAATGAAAGTCTGGTAGAAGCCGACCGAGGCGCCATGCACGAAAACCGCATCCCTGAGCAGGCGGATCGCGAAAATCTGCGTGGTCGGAAGCGCCGAAATCAATAATGAGAGGACAGCGAGCCTTCCGCGCGAAGGCGGAAACAGCCGGTCGGCGGCGAAGCCCGCAGCGAGGGTTCCGGCGCCCCCGAGCAGGAGCCAGTTGAACAGGAAAAGGGCAATCAGGAACTCGTTGCCCGAAAAGCAGTTGAGAAACTCCCGAATTGTCAGGAGCTGGGTGACGATGGAGGACGCTCCGGTGGCGATAACCACCCGGAGAACGCTTTTTTCGGCACTACTCCTCAAAATACCTGACCTGGTAGACAAGAACGTCCAGTTTCTCTTTGCGCCATGCGTCGGAGCTCAAACCCGCCTTGACGCAGAGGCGGGAGAGGAAGTCATCGTGAGACGGGAGCTGCTTCCACACCTGGGGAAGGAATGTAGCGCTCGCACGACCTTTCCTCAGGATGACGCCGTCCTCGCCCGGACGCAGCATCGAGACGAGATCTTCAGGGCCTTCGTATCGCAAAGGCGCCGGCTCGGTGAGGATGCTTACTTCAACATGAATCCGGTCGAGCTCGCTCACCTTGAGCGGAGGGAAGCGAGGATCGTGAAACGCGGCCTTGAGCGCGTTGGAGCGGACCCCGTCTTTGATCGGTTCGGCGCCCGTGAGGGAGCCTATGCAGCCGCGCAGGCGCCCGTCCAGTGTAAGGGTCACGAAAACACCCCGACGCGCGTCAAAGACCGCATCATCCAGGAGAGCAGTCTCTTCCGCCGATATTTTCAATTCCTTCCGCGGATTGAACCAGGCGGTGATCGTAGCCCTCGCCAGAGAAACCAGCGCCCCGCCCTGCTCTTCGGAAAACAGGGAGGCGGTGGCGGCAGCTGCGAGTGGAGCAGGTGCGGGGGGCGCCGCGGCGATGGTTGCAGTGGCGGCGGCCGCCGGGACGGCTGTTCCGGCCCCGGCTCCGCCGGATGGAGCGGTTGCGGCGGATGGAGCGGTTGCGGCGGATGGAGCATGTACTGTGGCGGTTGTTGCAGCGGTTCCGGCCCCGGCTTCTGCCCCGGAGGAGACTTCCCCCGCTTCCGAATCGTTCTCCACCTCGAAAAACGCCATCGTTGCGTATCCGACCACCCGTTTCTTATCCCCGGCGGTGTCCCCGCTGTTGCAGTAGTTCAGCAGGAAAGGCTTCCATCCCTTTTCCCGGGCGATCCCGATAAGGATCCGGAGCGGGTAGAGTCCGCAGGCCCTGTCCTGATCGCGACGGAGCAGAGTATCGTCCAGGGCGAGGATCGAATCTATCGTCTCCCGGTCCCGGGAAACCGCAGCGGAATAGGGCAGGTAGTGCGATAAATCCGAACTGATCGCGAGAAGCGTGCGATCGTCGAGGAGAGGTGAAAGAGCGGATATATAATCATCCGCATTGCCCGGGCCCGCCACTACGGGAAGAATCGTGAATTCACCGAGGTAAACCTGGAGGAATGGAACCAGGACCTCCACCGAGTGTTCCAGCTGGTCCGATTTAGGTATCGCCCTGAAAAAATCGGATTCCTTCCGGAGCTTCGCCGCGTCCGCATCCACCCGGAGCTTCCCGAGCGGAGTCTCGAACCAGGATGCATCCGTGATCACCCCGTTTCTGAAACCCACCCTGTGGTCGGGGCCCATCACGATAACCCGGTCGAATTTCCCTTTTTCGAGCAGATGCGAAACATGGGCGGCTGAAGCCCCCGAGTAGATGTATCCGGCATGAGGCATCACCACCGCTTTGAGCTCGGCGTTCGGCGGAGGTGTGAAACCTTTCCGGTCGGCAGCGTCCGTCAATCGCCCGACCATCGCCCGGAGTTCCGACGGGTCGGCCGGGTAGAACGCACCCGCCACGACGGGACGCCGTACGCTTTCGCCCGAACATCCCCCGGGAAACGCCGCAAAGACCAGAGACAGAAGAACAACCGCTGAAACACGGCGCGTCGTCGTGAACATTCGTTCCCTTTTCCGCATTTTCACATCGAACCTCCCGCGAACCGGCTGATTCAAGGTTGCGGTTCTCTCCTGGTCCCGGGCGTTCATCCGGATGGCGGAACAATGCGGCGCTCCACACCTCCCGCATCCTCGCCCGGCAAGGAGTCGCCATAACCAAAGATACTCTTGAAATTCGATAGTAACCGCGGCATCCCCCAATCCGCAATCACATAGTTCGACTGAAAAAGAGTATCCGCTTGAACTGAGTATTTGCCGGTTGAAAACCGGCAGGATGGATCATATAATCGCGGATTTGAAGAGCGGGTTGAACGGCGACGATCCTCGGGGAAAAGCCCCGCGATCCTGCGGCAATCCCGGGGAATTTAGCGGTCCTGCGGCCCCGCTGGAGAATGTAAGGGTCCGGTGGATGCCAAGGAGGGTTTTGAATGTTCTGTACTGCGATCAATTGTATGGATGGCCGGGCGCAACTGCCCGTCATCGAGTATCTTCAAAACCGGTTCGATGTAAAATTCGTCGACATGATCACCGAACCGGGCCCGAACCGGCTCCTGGCTGAAGCTGAAGAAGAGGATGACGGGCGGGTGAAATCGATCCTGCTGCGGTGCGGGATTTCAATAAACAATCATGGTTCGGTGGGCATCGCCGTTGTCGGGCACCACGATTGTGCGGGCAATCCGGCGGAAGAAGCGCAGCAGAAGCGACAGATCGAGCAGGCGATCTCGTTTCTGAAGCAGCGATGGGATACCGTTGAAATCATAGGATTATGGCTGGACGCCGATTTCCGGGTTCACGAATTGACGAGTTGAGATTTACAATCTATCATACAGTTCTCCCGGATGCTATAATAGCGGGACTTGGCTGCCTGAAGGTCATGAGAAGAATCAAGCTGACCGATCAACATTTAGAGAAATTATGAGCGATATCCTGCATAAAAAGGGTTGGTGATACAAATGAAATCCGTAAACAGCGACAGCGAGATGGGAACCCGGCGGGTAGGCGAGATAATGATCCCCCTCGAGGATTATCCGCACCTGCCGGTCTGGGCTTCCATCCGGGAAACCGTCGAAATCTTCCACCGAACGGAGCTCGAGGTTCGAGGCCGCAAATCGCTGCCGCGGATTGTCCTGCTGTTCGATCTCGACGGTTCGGTAGCAGGGAGTGTCCGCCGACGGGACCTGATGCGGGGGTTGGAGCCGAAATTCCTGGTCAGCCAGCCCCTGGAATACCGCCAGAAGCTTTTTAACGTAGAAGCCGACCCCAACATTGCCGAGCTGCTGTTCGACAAGGTTGTGAAGGGTATCCTGGAACAGGTTGATCGACCCGTCACCGATATCATGCGCCCTATCGAAAAAACAATCGATTACGACGACCATATCATTAAAGCGATTTATGAGATGGTCAACAACAGCCTGAGCATACTCCCGGTCGTCCGTGACGATACGGTGGAAGGAGTTATCAGGACGGTTGATGTGTTCAACGAACTAGCTGAGCTAATAACGAAATGACTGATCAGAATTCTGTACCTGAAGCTTCCGCCTCGAAGACCGCCGCACACCCCCATGTCTTAAGCGGCGGTTCGGACGAGGACAGGAAAATCGACTGGAAAAGACTGTTTTTCATTTTTCTGGGGCTCGGACTGTTCGTTCTGGCCTGGCTGTCGCCCCCGTTGGATCCCGCAGTGGATCCCGAGGGCAGGATCTTCGAACTGGACCGGAACGGTAAGATTGCCCTTGCGCTGTTTCTGCTCGCCGCCACCTGGTGGGTGACCGAGGTGGTTCCGATCGGGATCACGTCGATAACGATAGGCGTCGTCCAGGCTCTTTTTTTGATTCGTCCGGCCAGGACGGCTTTCACCGATTTCATGGATCCCTCCGTCTGGTTCATCTTCGGTTCCCTGATGATCGGCATCGTCTTCACGAAAACCGGCCTCACACGGCGCCTGGCATACCTGATGCTGTCCGCGGTGGGCGAGCGAACCAGCATGATCTACCTCGGTTGCTTCGTTATGACGTCGGCGCTCACGCTGGTCATGGCTCATACCGCGGTAGCCGCAACCGTCTATCCCCTTTATCTCGCAATCTACGCCCTTTACGAAGAGAGCGGAAAACCGACCAGGTTCGGAAAGGGGCTTTTTATCGGGATGGCGTTCGTCGCCGGCGCCGGAAGCATCATAACCCTCCTCGGCGCGGCCCGCGGAGCGGTCGCCATCGGCTTTTACCAGGAAATCACCGGAAAAGCAGTCACGTTCTTCGATGTCACATACTACATGTTCCCCGTGGGCGTCGTCATGACCCTGGTTCTGTGGGGTTTCATGATGCTCTGGTATCGGCCGGAAAAGAAAACGATTCCCGGTCTCCGCGAACGCGCCCGGAGTCTATACGCCAGCCTGGGGCCGATTACCAAGGAGGAAATCCTGGCCGTCGCGATCGTCCTCAGCCTGATCTGCGCGCTTTGCCTGCGTTCCCTTTACCCATCCCTCGATTTTCTGGATAAGAGCGCCATCATCCTCCTGGCCACCATCCTCTTTTTCCTGTTGAAAATCGTCTCGATCGAGGATCTGGAGAGCGTTCCCTGGAATATCGTGCTGCTCTTCGGCGGCGCCATGAGCATCGGCTATTGCCTGTGGCAGACCGGAGCGGCGGAATGGCTGGCGGTTTCGTGGCTGGTTCTTTTCAAGTCGGCACCCTGGTTCGTGTTCATCATGGGAATCGCCTTTTTCGTTATGATCATGACCAACCTGATCATGAACGTGGCGGCCATAGCCATCGTCATACCTGTTGCCCTGAAGATGGCCGAGTATGTCAACGTTGCACCTGAAATCGTTCTCTTTTCGAGCCTGGTAACCGCCGGCATGCCGTTTCTGCTGCTCGTAGGGGCGGCGCCCAACGCCATCGCCTACAACAGCGGGATGTTCTCGACTCGTGAGTTCTTCACCGCCGGCATACCGGCCAGCGTACTCCTGATGGTCGTTCTTGGCGTGTTCGTCTGGCTCATATGGCCTTTGATGGGTATGCCGATTCTCATCAAATAATCGACGGTATCGTGACCATCGGCAGAGCAGCCCGCGGCGATCCCGACACAGCCAGGGAGGCAACCGCCGGCGAACTCGACATAGCCGGGGGAGCAGCCGCCGGCGTTCTCGACACAACCGGGGAGACAGCCGTCGGCGTTCTCGATAAAAACAAGAAATCAGCTGAAACCGCTGTTCAATCATTTTTCTGATAATAATCTGCGAAACAGCCGGGGAAATACCTCGCACCAACCAGGGAGAAGGCATTTGGCAGAGCTTGTTGTCGCTCTCGACCTTCCGACGAAGGAAGAAGCTTTCGGGATAATCGACCGCCTCGACGGGGTGGCCGATTTTTTTAAAATCGGTCCGGTGCTCTTCACCGCTTACGGACCGGAAATCGTTACCGGCATAGTGAAGAGGGGATTGAAGGTGTTTCTCGACCTGAAATTCCACGATATCCCGAACACAGTGGCCGGAGCCGGAGCCGCCGCGGCGAAACTGGGGGTGGAGATTTTCAATATCCACACATCGGGCGGTTTCGATATGATGACCGCCACCCGTGAAGCCGTCGACAGAACCTGTGAGCACGGGGGCCTGGAGCTTCCGAAAATCCTGGGCGTAACGGTGCTTACGAGCCTGGGCCAGGAGAATACCGACCGGATTTTCGGTCCCGGGGAGCTCGTTAAGAACCGCGTCACCCGCCTGGCCGGAGAGGCGAAAAAGGCCGGGCTCGACGGCGTGGTGGCGTCGCCATGGGAGATTTCCGAGGTGAAGGAAACGTGCGGGAGCGGTTTTCTCGTGCTCTCCCCCGGCATCAGACCGGCCGGAACGGGAGGAGACGACCAGGCACGCATAATGACACCGGCGGAAGCGGTGGCCCGCGGCTCGGACTACCTCGTGATCGGGCGGCCCGTGACGGGGGCGGCGGATCCGGCGGCGGCCGCCGCGGATATCCTGGAAGAAATGAAGGGCCATGCTTGAAATAATACCCCTGGCCAGCGGCAGCAGCGGCAACTCCTGGATCGTCCGTAACGAAGCATCCGCGATAATGATCGACGCCGGCCTGAGCTGCCGTAAGCTGACGGCGAGAATGGCCGCCAGGGGTATAGATCCATCCTCGATCCGTGCTCTGTTCATTACGCACATTCACAGGGACCATATTTCCGGCGCCGGACCGCTCGTGCGGAAATACGGGCCTGAAATCTTCGTGGCGGATGAAACCTGGGAGAGAGGACGGAAATTCCTCGGCAGGATTCCGCTGCGATCGACCCTCCTGCCGGGCGTGCCGGCCGAAATCGACGGCTTCTCGGTAACTCCCATCCCCGTCCCGCACGATGCGGTGGAGCCGCTCGCATTCTCCGTCGCCGACTCCGCGGGGTCGAGGGTGACTATCGCTACGGATCTCGGCCACGCCACCAGACTTGTCAGGCAATACCTCGCCGAAAGCAACCTTATCGTCATAGAATCGAACCACGACCCCGAAATGCTTATGACCGGTCCGTATCCATGGCCTCTCAAGCAGCGGATACGAGGAAAAAGCGGCCACCTGTCGAACCATGACGCCGCCGTCGCCGTCGCAGGCGCTCTTCACGACGGGCTCAAGGGGGTCTACCTCGCTCACCTCAGCGAGGAGAACAATGACCCGATGCTCGCTCATGACACGATGAAGCACGCGCTCGAAGAAGCGGGAGCCGGCGACCTGCCGCTCCTTGTAGCCGATCAGCACGAACCCGGAGAATTCCTCAGGATCACATCGACCGAAGGAGCAGGCGTTTGAACCCGAGGACCGAGAAACCGAACAGCCCTTCGCCTGCTGCATACACCGCAAGAAAACCTCCGCGCCTGCGACGCGGCGACACCATCGGCGTCATGGCCCCCTCCAGCCCCGTAAAACCCGACTACCTGGTCCGCGGCGTAACGATCCTCGAATCGCTCGGGTTTGAAGTGACCGTCCATCCCCAGACTTACGAGCGCACCCGCTTCTACACGGCCGGAGACGACACCGCCCGCACCGCCGCCTTCGAAGAACTCGTCTCAGATCAGAAGATACGGGCTATTTTTCTCGCCCGGGGCGGATATGGAAGCATCCGCATGCTTCCCCTCCTCGATCCGGATGCCGCAAGGGCGAATCCTAAAATAGTGATGGGAAGCAGCGACACCACATCGCTGCTTCTGCACCTGCGGCGAAGCGCGGAACTGGTGGTTTTCCACGGGCCCATGACGGCCGGGGGCATCGCCGGAGGCCGGGCGGATTTCGACACGCTGCTTCCGCTCATGGGGGGTGAGGAAACCCGGCCGATCGATGGGTTGACCATACTTCACGACGGCTCTGCCGAAGGCCGTCTCGAAGGTGGATGCCTGAGCCTGGTGGCGGCATCCATCGGAACCCCTCACGAAATCGATACGGACGGAGCGCTCCTTTTCCTGGAGGACACCGGCGTCAAGCCCTACCAGATCGACCGGATGCTCACGCGGCTTGAACTGGCGGGTAAGCTGGAGGGGGTATCCGGCATCATATTCGGAGAAATGCTGAACTGTTCTCAGCATCCCGACCAGGGGTATACGACCCATGAACTCCTCGCCGAGCTTACCGGAAATCTGGGTATACCCGTCTTCACAGGGCTCCCATCCGGTCATGCCGCAGGGCGGGTCCTGGCCCTGCCTTTCGGCATCAGCGCCACGATGTCAGACGGCAATCTCGACTTTTTAGAGAAAGCGGTCGATTGAGCTTCTACTATCTTATCGGAATCGCCGGCACGGCCATGGCCTCGCTCGCCGTGATGCTCCGCTCGACCGGGCACAGGGTCGAGGGCTCCGACGAGGGGGTCTACCCGCCGATGAGCGACCTTCTCGCCCGGGAAGGGATAACCTATCACGGATCTTTTGACGCGCGTCATATCGAATCGATCGAGCCTGACGCGGTGATCGTGGGGAACGCCGTAGGCAGGGGGAATCCCGAGCTCGAGGCGGCGCTCGACCGGAACCTCCCCTATACTTCCCTGCCGTCCGTTCTCTTCTCCGAGTTCATGTCGGAAAAGCGCCGCATCGCTCTTGCGGGCACCCACGGCAAAACAACTACCACGGGCATGGTGGCCTGGGGCCTCCAGTCGGCCGGCTTTTCACCGTCATTCATGGCGGGAGGCATCCCCGAGAACTTCGGAGTCTCTTACGGACTCGGCGAAGGCGACCATTTCGTGGTGGAAGCCGACGAATACGACACCGCCTACTTCGACAAGGGTCCCAAGTTCTTCCATTACCGCCCCCACATGCTGGCTATAACATCGGTGGAGCACGATCACCCCGATATCTACCCCGACGCGGAAGCCGTATCCCGTCAATTCGCCCTTCTCGTCCGCATCGTGCCCGCTTCCGGATACATCACTGTAAATGCAGACTCGTCCCGCGCACTTTCAGCGGTTGAAAACGCCTGGTGCGACGTCGAAACCTACGGGCTCGCCGAGGGTGTCGACTGGCGCGCCGCCGACCTGAAACGGGGCCCCGGGTTCGATTGCCGCTTCGATATCCTTCACCGGGAACGGAAACTGGGCCGGGTAACGCTTCACACGGCCGGCGAATACAATATCCTGAACTCCCTCGCCGCCGCGGCGCTCCTGGCCCGGTGCGGCGTCTCCGGCTCCGATATCTGCCGCGGCCTCTCGAGCTTCAGGGGAGTGAGGCGGAGGCTGACGACGCTCTGCGACTCCGGGGGGATACTCCTTCTCGACGACTTCGCCCATCATCCGACCGCCATAAAGGCTTCTCTCGCGGGGGTGCGCGAAGCCTGGCCGGAGCGGCGCCTGTGGGTTCTTTTCGAGCCCAGATCATGGGCGACGCGCAGAAACATCTTTCAGGATACCCTTGCGGATGCACTGTCGGTTGCGGACAGGGTGGTGATCGGGCCTGTATACCGGGCGGGATCGGCTCCGGGCGAGGAGCTGGATCCGGAGGAAGTGGCTTCGCAGGTGCGGAGCCTGGGAGCCTGGGCCGCCGCCGAGGAGGAGCCGAGCCGGATCGCCGACATGGTCCTGGCCGACGCGAAACCGGGCGATATCATCGTCGTTCAGACCAACGGATCCTTCGGGGGATTGGGTGAAATGCTGCGGATCAACCTCGGAAAATAAAGCATCACCGCCATGAAGCAGCCATCACTTAGGCTGGGCCTTTGCGCTGCGACGCTTTTCCGGGAGATATTCCAGATATGAGTTATATAAAGTGAAGACTTCCCTCACGTATTCGTACGGTTCCCGTCCCCTGCAGTATCCATAACGGACCACCTCATCCTGGAAGTATTGCTTCTTCGACTTGAGAAGCAGGTACTCCGCAGTATTTTCATCCCATACATCGCCTTTGAACCCGTACTTTTCCGCAAGCCGCGACGCGTCCAGGACATGGCCCTGCCCGACGTTATAGGATGCAATGATGAACTTGATCCGCTCATCCAGGTCGGATACTTTTTTCTCCCAGTACCCGTCCAGCCATTTCAGGTGCTCCCCGGCCGCCAGCGCATTCTCGTTGGGATCGAACAAATCGGCGGCGCCGTAAGCTTCTCCGACGTGCGGCATCACCTGCATCAGGCCGCGGGCACCGGCCCAGGAAACCCGTTTCGGATCAAAATTCGATTCTTTCGCGGCGATCGCCGCCAGGAGACGCCAATCGAAGCCGGTATCTTCGGCGACGTATTTGAACAGTTCGTCGAACTCCGAAATCCCCCCTCCGGCCCGGGCGAAATATTTCGATCTCACGCGGGAGCGGTATGAACGAGGGCTCTCGAAATATCTTTTGTAAAGGATATTGAAAGTCGGATCGTTCGTCCGGATCATACTCCGCATCCATTCGCTCACCACCTCCGCCAGTTCCGGCGAACTCTTCCGGACCGACCACGCCATCCGCTGACGGAAACTGACCGGGACCGAAACATCAAGATCGGGGTAGTATGACTGCCCGATGCGGGCGATATTCTCATCCGCGACGGTATAATGAATCTTACCCCTGGCGACATCCCTGATAATATCTTCAGTTTCCATGTCTTCGGGAACGAATTCGAGATCCAGCTCCTCTCCCAGCTCCTCCCCCAGGTTTTCGAGTCTGTCGCGGTAAGATGAATGTCTGCGCACCGTTATCGTCTTGTCGATAAGATCCATAGGGCTCCGCACCATCTGCTCGAGCAACTCGTCCCCGGGAAGTTTCCGCCAGTCTTCGGGTTTTCTCTGCACCAGCACCTGGCGGGCCAGGATATGCGGGTAGACGAACCTGACCTTCTTCGCCCGCTCCTTGGTGATCGTCATGTTTACCGCGATCAGGTCGCCCGTGCCGTCCAGCAGGTTCGGAATCAACGCGCTCCATTCATCGGGCACGATGATTTCGAGGTCCAGATCGAGATGTTCGGCCAGGTGAGTGAGAAGTTCATAGTCGAAACCCATCGGCCGGCCCCGGTAGATGAAATAACTGATGGCGTTGTAACGGGTCAGGGCTCTCAGTTTGCCACGCTTCCTGATTTCGCCGATATCGGTGCTCTCTGCTGCGACTTTTTTACCCGTGGACCTTCTCGAAGACGACCGTTCCGGTTCACTCCCGCCGCAACCGGCCAGCGTAAGAACCGCCGCGAGAAGGCCCATTAAAAGTACATTTCTTGAAAAAACTCTCAACGCCGCATCCTTCCGAGCACATACCTGGTTCCGGTGGCCGGGTCTTTCCAGCGTCCGGTTACGACGATCCCTCTCAGGATAACCGGTTCGTCGAACGCCAGTTCCGAGATGGTTGACGGTTCGCCGGCGGGTTTCTGCTTCACGAGCACGCTGATACGGCTGTCTTGGAGAGCAAGCTCCTTGCGTAAATCCTGCTCGGCGGCGAGCCAGCCGGCCCTATCCGAGTAGGTTTCGGCGGACACTCCGACCGCATAATTGAACCTGTCATCCAAGGGCAGGTTCTTTATCCATTCCGGAGGTTCCGCCGACCGGATATCGACGAGCTTGGCGCAACTGACGTCCATCGGCGCCACGGACGCAAGCAGGATGGTGCCCCAACCGTGTCTGAAACTGCACAGGATCGACGCCCGGGAAGCGAATCCGTCGATATTCGCCCTTACCGGCTCTTCGTCGAGGCCCTCCAGGATGATTCCCGAACCGCCCCCCTTCCGCAGCCCGATGCGGCCGCCCGTCACTCGGGTCCGCTCCTGCCTGCACAGGTTGGCGCACGCATCCAGCAGCGCCTCGGTGATTTCATCCTCCGCATCGTTCCTGCTCCTGCCGTAACCGGTCGCAACCGATTCGGAAGCGGGAGGTTCGAGAAACCAGGAGGGATAGTAATAATTCCTTCGTTTTTCGAAGAATTCAGCCGTTTTCACCGATGGTCCGCAGCCGCCGGCCAGGAGCGACGCGAAACACACGGCCGCAGCAACTGAAAAAGCCCCGGCGGTAAAAAACCGGGGCTTTCCAGGTTCGAGCTTCCTCGCTTTAATAGTTGGATTCGCCCTTCTTGAACTCTTCGAAGTCTTTGACTTCCTGCTCGAGTTCCTTGAAAGCCTGGCCAGCCCGGAATCTCGTGTACAGGTTCTGCTGGGAGTTGATATTGTTGTAAAGCTCGACCTTGGTCGAATCGAGAGGCAGGACCATGAGCACGTACGCCCTGAAGAGTCCGCCTTCCTGTCTTATCTCCTGCTTGTCGACCGTGCAGCCCGTCAACACGTTGCTGGCAACGCTTTTAGAAACGTTTGTCGCCATGTCGAGGAACTCGGATTCTTCGGCGAGCCCGACTTCTTCCTGGAAACGTTTCACAAGCGCTTTGACCTTCACCTCGGTCTGGAGAGCGATATCGGCCCGGCCGGCCTGTTTCGCCTTGTCCACGGCCATCTGCAGGTCACGGGACGACGCCGTATTGGCGGAATAGAACGCGTCGTCGGAAACAGGCGGATTGATATACCATTCAGGAACATCAATATTGGTGATGGGTGTGACTTCGACATTGCCGCCGCAACCGGCTATAAATATGCCGGCCAGCAGGATAAATGCCGTCTTCTTCAATATAGTCGCCATCAGAGGCTCCTTTCCCCCCCGGGAAATATTTTTGAATCCCTGCGACACAAAGCTAACTGACATGTTCACGAATTTCAAGGATTTTCGCTGGCCCGTCTTTGTTTGAATACCCCCCGGACGGCGGTGACGACTCAGAAGATCCGGCCGCTTCAGGCGAGACCGCTGTTCGACGGTCCCTGCAAATGTGATTCCCGGTTGCGGCCCCTGCAAATGTGATTCCCGGTTGCGGCTCCTGCAAAGGTGATTCCCGGTTGCGGCTCCTGCAAAGGTG
>CAYMWF010000034.1:0-57799 GCA_964394085.1 uncultured Gemmatimonadota bacterium
GAAAAAATTCCGGATTATAAGTTGGTGGGACAGGTGTAGTTCATATTGCGCTTACTTCTCTACTTCTGTTGTTTCTTCAGGTTGAGGCTTCGATGTGTCTCGACTACAGGCGCAACTATTTATTCGTTCCTTCTGAGTTTCCGACAATTCAGGCTGGCATTGATGCCGCAGTGGATGGAGATTTTGTGCTAGTTGACAAGGGTACGTTTACGGGTCCAGGGAATAAGAATATAAGCCTTCTTGGCAAAAGAGTCACACTGATATCCAAGTTCGGACCGGATTCGACGATTATAGATGGTGAAAATGAGGGACGCATATTTTATTTATCTGATGATGAAGATAAAGACACTGTAATCGATGGTTTTACTATTACGAGAGGTAATGCAAGTGAAGAGTTTATCAAACGGGGAGGCGGAATTTTCTTGGACCATTCATCACCAACCATAAAGAATTGTGTGGTAACCTTGAATACCGCCTTGAATGCAGGAGGAATCTACATAGAACACTCAAGTCCAAATATATCAAATTGTGTGATAAACAATAACTCAGAAGGTCTCGGTGCAGGGATATATTGTTATTCTTCTTCCCCAGTCATAAATGCTTGCCTAATCTCTAACAACAATGGTGGTGGGATTTGTGTATCAGTCGATGAAAGTCACGTGAGTATCGTGAACTGTATCATTTTAGGTAATGTTGGGAATAGGGCCGGAGGGATTTACTGTGGGTCAGATTCCTATACAAACATTACGAATTGTACCATAGTCCAGAATAATGCAAACAATGGCGGAGGGATCTTCGTAAGTGATAAATGCGAGGTTATAATCAGGAATTCGATCATATGGGATAACCAACCTGAAGAAATATCTGAGTATTCCCCTGGTGATAATCTTGATGTTTCGTACTGCCTTGTTGGCGGTGGATGGATTGGTGATGGTAATCTCGATGCTGATCCACTTTTTCTTGATCCAGAAAATGATGACTTTCATATTCAGGAAGGTTCACCTTGCGTAAATACCGGTACCAATGTAGAAACGTCCTTCGATTTCGATGGTGATGCTCGCCCACTGAACCTAAGTTGGGATATAGGAGCGGATGAAATATCCAGAAGCGGTTCTGTTCTTTATGTTGTACCCCGGTTCTTCAACTTGACTTCATCGGTAGGCAACGGGCACGAAGATCAACGATTCAATATAATCAGCAGCGGCGACCGTGACCTTTTGTACTATGTTTCCCCTAGTGAAGAAGGTTGGGTTTCGATTTCGGGAGAATTGTCGGGCAGTTTGTCTCCGGCAGACAGTGCGGAAGTTGTTCTTGGTTTCGATCTGACCGGTCTTAAAGTTGGAACATACCATGATACGCTTAAAGTCTTCAGCAATGATCCATACAAAAGAATATTCCATATCCCGGTCAGGATGGACATGTTCTCAGATGGAATAATCAATGTGCCCGAGGATTTTTCAGCGATTCAAGAAGCTATTAACTATTCGCTGGATGGAGCTGAAGTGCTTATTTCCGATGGCACTTACACGGGTGAAGGAAACAAAAAACTCGATTATTTCGGAAAAGCCATAACTGTAGCATCGGTTAACGGACCCGAAGTAACAATAATCGATTGTGAAAATGACGGCTATGGATTCTTGTTCGAGAATGGAGAGGGACCGGAAACCCGCGTATTGGGTCTTTCAATAGTAAACGGCAATGGGTCTCATCAAGGTGGAATTGAATGTTTTCGGTCTTCCCCGACTATCTCTTTTTGTATATTAAGAAACAATTATGCAAAATATGGTCAAGGTGGTGGTTTAGGATTATCAATTGGTTCACATTCACTGGTATCCTGCTGCAAAATATCTGAGAATTTTGCAGAATATGAAGGAGGGGGAGTGGAAATTCGTGGTGGAGTTATTGAAAACTGTACCATATCTGACAATTCTTCTCTTCGTGAAGGGGGGGGAATATACATTGGGTATGCTAATTCGAAAGTCGAAATAATCAATTGCGTGATTACCGATAACATAACCTCCGATTGGGAAGGAGGGGGAATAGCCGTTTATTTTTCCAGTGTGGACGTTGTGAATTCTATAATCAGGGATAATACACCGGACCAGATTGCTGAAGGATACAGCGTTCTCGCGGTTTGCTATTCCGATATCGAAGGAGGTTGGTCAGGGGTCGGAAATATCGACCAGGATCCTCTCTTCTATGAGAATCCGATATTCGGCCTGAATTTCCTCCTGGAACCATCATCTCCCTGCATCGACACGGGCGACCCATCAATCGAAGACAGCATCTACGACTGGCACCCTCGCTGGCCTGACTGGTACCCTAATGCTGCACGGTCTGATATGGGCGCTTACGGTGGTCCCGGAAATAGGGAATGGGTAAAGTATTTAGATTGAATACATTTTAAGCTCGAGCCCTAGCAAGGATAGAATATCCTGAAAAAAGGCATATAATTAGAATACTTTCAGAACTTTCGTCACATATGCCCGACTCACTCCCTCTCTCCGAGCAATCTCAGCCTTGTTAACCACTTCACCCGCATCAAGCCATTTGCGCCATAGAAGAGCCCTTGATTTCATCACAGAAATCCCACGGGAATACGACTTCAAAGTCGCAGGTTTAGGAGAAACTCTATAAGGGGTAAGAAAATCAGGTAGGCCAGAAGCAATTACCCAGAGAATATGGATTGGTGCGCTGAGAGTCTGGGGCGGGTAGCCACTTGCGACTCGAATCGCAATATCCAAGTTTTATCCAGGCTTCACTCTTCTCCAAGCTCATTAATCACTCTATTCACATAACTCTTACTCACCCCAGCCTTCCTCGCAATATCATTCTGATTCTTTACATGACCAGAATCCAGCCATCCTCTCCACAAAGCTGCCTTCTCCTTCATCACAGATTTTCGAGGTCTTTGGAAATTCCTTCTCATCTTACCTGCAGGGACTTCAAGAATAGGAAGCCCATCAAATTCAATACAAAAAGTTCGTGTTGCGCTGAGACTTGCAAACGCTGGTGACAATGAAACAGTCGAAATGGCGAGCGTCATTGTCAGAGAAAAAGGATTCCGGAAATAAAAACTTGTGGAAATTTTACACTCGATAATACATGGTGATCTCATTTGAATTACAAAAATCGGACTTGAAAATCTCTCGCCGGATGTCTCTCAATCCAAATCAACCGTATTGTCCTTTTTATTTTGCCCTCTTGGTCAATGGAAAATTCTGTTGTAAGCATGATTCGCGGGATGTTACGGAGCCCATCACATACGGTTTTTCAATCTCGAAGCGGCACAATAAGATGGTATTCTTGTCGTTCCTTAGAAGAGAGAATGTGCAGGAATTTTATTAGTGATTTATTTTTGCGTTTGACAATGTAAACTCTCCGGTGTATTTTTCTTTTAGAACTCATCCCCGGTAGACTACGGTTTACCGGCCCCCTCCGGGTTACGATCCGGAGGTTTTATTATCTTTATGAATCGCATCGCTTTTTTAGTTGACGGGTTTAATCTCTACCATTCAACCCTGCGCCTGAGGCGCGATACCGGTTGTTGCACGAAATGGCTCGACCTACACTCGCTTTGTCAGTCATATCTTCATCTTTTCGGTAAAGACAGCACCCTGATCTCCGTCCAGTATTTTTCAGCCCTGCCGTATCATCTCAGTTCACGAGCACCGGGTAAAATTTCCAGGCACCGGAAGTATCTCTCCTGCCTTAACAATTCGGGCGTTATTGTAGAATTGGGCCGATTCAAAGAAAAGCAGGTCTTCTGCACGAGTTGTCGCACAACATTTCTTAAACATGAGGAGAAGGAGACCGACGTTTCGATTGCTGTCTCACTGCTTGAGCTCCTGTTTACAGACGTGTGTGATATGGCTGTTATCATGTCTGGAGATACGGATCTTTCACCAGCGGTTAAAAAAGAGTCGAAAACTTTTTCCCCAAAAGAAAGTCATTTTCGCTTTTCCATATGCTCGAAAGAACAAGGAGCTCCTCAAGCTTGCACCGGGATCCTTCTCCATTAGCCAGAAACAATACATACGGCACCAGTTTCCAAATCCGGTCACCCTCGAGGATGGGCGAAAGATCTACAAGCCGTCGAAGTGGTAGCCCTATCATCGCTCATCTGTTGACCGACAGCGGTAAGAAAAACGAGCAATTTCCTAACCATCTTTCCTACTACCGATCCTGCTTCGGAATTTTGCATCACTTTTATATTTTCGGGAAATCGCACTCACATATGACTTACTCATCCCCGCTTTCCATGCGTCATCATTCTGTGCATATCCAGAATCGACGATCCCTGCCACAATACAGCCTTCTCTTTCATCACTGACTTTCGAGGTCTTCTCATTTCCCCTCTCTTCTCAGCACCAGTAAGAGCAAGATAGCCCAAACCCTCTCCGATAATACAAAAAGTTCGTGTTGCGCTGAGACTTACAAACACTGGCGTCAACGTTCCGTCAAGCAAGGGCGGCAGACAGCCGGTGCCGCCGGCATATCCACGAGGGCAGGCTCCTGATCGAAGGCGCTTTACCGGACCTGAAATTTTGTCACGTGGGTAAAATCGGTGCCGTTAACAGGCGGATTCGCAGGCGGCCCAAAGAGCAGGGGGGAACCTCACCCGGCCAAAATAAGGAGCGCTTCCGGGAATGGGATTCGGTCTCGACGGGGAGCGGCTATACCCGGGAATGGGATTCAACCTCGGTTGTAAGTATTTATCCCCGGGAACGGGGCTGCTGCAGGTTCGAAACTGGTTGACTGAGCCTTCCGGCCGGGATAGTCTGAAAAACGGATCCGCGTTTTGAGATGGAGGCGCAGATGAAACGTAATTCCTGGAAGATTGTGCTTTTTGTTTTTCTCGTCGCCGGGGCGGCGGCCGCCGCATCCCCCTGGTTTCTCGATCCTCTGAGATGGTTCGGCAAACCCAGCGGATGGGGAGCCGGGGAAAACGCCAGTTATGCTCTCTGGAGAGATGACGCCGGCTGGCACCTGAGGGCGACGACCAAGATCCGCAGCCGCACCTTCAGCGGCGTGATCAAGATAAAGGGCGGAGATCTTACCTCGGTAAAACCTACGGGGCTGGAGAAGCAGGACCGGATGATCCTGACACCGGGCCGGGACACCATCAATTTCAGTTTCAAAGTCCGCAGGGGTGTGGATGGCTTCGACTGGCGGTGGAACGGCGACATCGCGCGCTTCAACCTGTACCTGGACGGAAAGCGCATAGATCCTTCGAAGGTATTTATAGGTAGAAGAGGGGTGCACCCCGCGTCCAATCCGTTCAGCTTCCGGCGCGGCCGCGAAGGTATCGTGATTCAACCGCCCCCCTCGCCGCCCGATCCCGACCGTATCCTGTCGAATCCGAAGACCTGGAACGGGAAACCCGCCGGGTGGGATTCCGGCGATCCGGCAAGCGTGGCCATGTGGCACGACGAGTTCGGCTGGCACCTCAGGACGACGACCAAGGTGCTCCAGCGGCGGTTCAAGGGCCATATCAGGACGGCCGGAGGCCGCGTCACGAATATACGTCCGGTCGATCCCGAGAGAGGCGACAGGATAACTCTTACCGGCGACGATTCGATCATCAATTTCGATTTTGTCGTCCGCCGCGGGGTGGACGGGTTCGACTGGACCTGGAGCGGCGACCGACTCCAGGTGCTGCTCGAGATAGACGGCAAGCTGCTGCATCCGTCCGATATCTGCATAGGCAGATTCAGCCTTCATCCGGGGTCGAATCCCTTTACTCTCGAAAGATGATGTCAAGCGCCGGGCCTTTCTGCCGCCGGTCGATTCCGCAGCGAAAAAGTGGTAGCGTGCAAATGCGGAAACGGTCAAAAGGGTAGACGCCCGGCGCCATTTCACCCGATGCCTCAAACAGGAACAGAACACCCGCCCGGGTCGAAGATGACCATGGGCGCCTGCGCAGCCGTCGCGGCTTTTTTTTTATTGTCCCTGCTTCTTCTCCTGCCGATGCTCCGCGCCGGTTATATCGTGGATGACACCTATATCCATCTTCAATTCGCGCGGAATCTCGCGACAGGCGGCGGATGGTGCTTCAATCCCGGTGAGCCCGTCTACGGTTTCACGGGCCCGATCTACCCGGCCCTCCTGGCCGGACTTCATGCAGCCGCCGGGATCGGGTTGGAAAAAGCCGTCCGGTTCGCCGCCGTATCGTCGATCCTCGCGACCCTCTTTCTCCTGGTTTTCATCGGGCGCAGCCTCCTGTCGGGAAGGACGGCGACGGCGGTCCTGCTTCTCGCCTTCGCCACCGATCCCTGGATACTCAGGTGGGCCGCCTCGGGCATGGAAACGGTTCCGACTCTGCCGTTCCTCCTCGGAAGCACCGCTCTTCTTCTCGGACCTTCGCCCGGGTGGAAACGGATTTTTCTCGCCGGAGCATGCGCCGGATGCGGAGCGCTGTCGAGGCCCGAATCGATACTGTTCGTTCTGGTTGCGGCAGCCTCCCTTCTGCTTCCGGGAGCGGGGGAGAGGGCGGCGCGGGCAATACGGCGAAGCGCCGCTTATTCCTCGGGAGCGGCGGCGATGCTGCTCCCCTGGCATCTATTCGCCTGGCGCGGCCTGGGCCGGGTGCTTCCCACGACATTCACGGCCAAGGGGGGTTCCTTTCCTCCGTCCATCGAGCTTGTCCTGGGCTCGCTCGAGCGGACCGCCGCGGGTTTCGGTCCCCGTCTGATCGACATTGGTCTCTTGATTGGCCTGCTTGCGGTGATTTGTATAACATGCCTAAACAAAACAGGATACACAAAACACATAAAGCAATGGTTTAATGAAATACCCGGAAACCCGGTTTATCTTCGCCGTCAGATCATCCTCTGGAACATTGCCTGGACCGCCCTGCTTCCGCTTTTCTATATCTCCCGGGGGGCGATTCCACTGTCCAGATATCTCGTCCCTGCGTTCCCTTACCTTACGCTTTCCTGCCTGCTTGTTATCGACCTGTACGGCAGGTGCCGCGCAGCTTCCGCCGCGGGCGGAAAGAAGGGTGATCGGGGGTCTTCAGGTTCCCTCGAAAAGGGCGGCTCCCCGGGTCGCGCCGCCCGGGGCCGGGGCATCGCAGCCGGCTTCGGCGCCGCGGTCATCTCCATCAACCTGGTTATTCTCTATCAGGTTGTTTTTCCGCACGTTAGAGCGTTTTCCGATGACTACCGGGAAGCGGTCCTGGACACCGGCCGATGGCTTGCCGCCAACACTCCGGAGGACGCCGTGGTGGCGACCCGGGATATCGGCGGAATCGGATATTTTTCGGAACGCCGGATCTGCGATCTCGGGGGCCTCGTGACTCCGGGGATGCTGACCCTCCGGGACGGGATGGATCTGGACGATATTGTCGCCGCCGGCGTCTTTCCATGTTCTCCGTCTCCCGGCTACCTGGTTCATGCCGTGCCGCACACATCTCCTCCCGCAATCGCTTCCCAGGGGTCGCCCGTCCGTTGTATCCTGTTGAGGAGCAACACTATCCGCCAGCAGGGACTTTCTTTTTCGGAACCCACGGCCTACCGTCTTTATCGTCTCGATCCTTCCGAGGAAGGGTAAGAGAAACTCCGTCCCGGAGTGCCGAATCTACGGTTCCGAAGACCCTGTTTTCAAGCCCCTAACTTCAAGTGAATAAACCGCTTGCGCCGCTGCTCCGGCCGCCGCCGCGGTCGCTGCTCCGGTCGCTGTACCGGCGCTGCCCAATCCGCTGCTTTGCCGCTGCTCGAGGCGTTGATTTCCAGCCCGCGAAAAATGGCCGATTTGCCTGCTGAAAATATTTTTGAAAAAATTGGATAAAAAATGGAAAAGAAGTATTGACATTTGGCAACTCTATGGGTATCTTGTGGATAAGCTTTTCTTCGAAAGAGTTACTTCATGGTGGAAAAATGGTGGACAACTCAAAAAAACAGCCGATAATAGGCTCAAGGAGCAAGCTGTGAGTGAAGAGCCGCGGAAAAGCATCCCGGGCTTCATCGGGATCCACAAGAGCACCATCCAGGACGGGAACAGGCTTATCCTTCCCGCCCGCTATCGGAATCTCTTCAGGGAACTGGGAGATACTGCGATAGTGGTGGCGCTCGGCTTCGACGGCAACCTCTGCCTCTACCGCGAATCCTACTGGAACCGTATGATCGAACGGTATACCAGGCCTGATACGTTGCCCACGAACGAGAAACACAGGCAAGTGATGCGCGCTCTCTTTGCTTTCTCCGACAGGGTCAGGATCGATGCCAGCGGCCGTATCGTCATTCCGGTCGAAATCCTCGGTCAGACCAGACTGAGAACCCGCGTCGTGGTCCTCGGTGTCGGCACCCACCTTGAAGTCTGGAGAGACTCCTACTTCGAGCATTACCTCGACAGCAGCAAGTTGGCTCCGGAGAAACTCGCCGAAGAACTCTACCCAATGGATTTTCAAAATAACGAACCCGTTGCCCGCGGGGCCGGTGAAGACCGGGAGCGGGCGGAAGGTCCCGAAAACCGGGATGTTTCTGAACGGACAGAACCCGACGCGTGATTTCACGCGGAGCTTCCATGAACCCGTAATGGTGCGGGAGGTGCTCGAATTCCTCTCGCCCCGGCCGGACGGTTACTACGTGGACGGGACTTGCGGAGGAACGGGGCATTCATGCGCGATTCTCGATGCCTCCGCCCCGGAAGGACGCCTTCTCGCACTGGACGCCGATCCGGACGCCGTTTCAGCCGCTTCCGGGATCCTGGCCGGCTACGGCGACAGGGTTCGCCTCGTCAGGGGGGGATACCAGGAGATGGACAAGTGGCTGGATAAACCCGCGGACGGAATCCTTCTCGACCTGGGAGTCAGCTCTTTCCAGATCGATTCCTCCGACCGCGGTTTCAGCTTCGACCGCGAAGGTCCCCTCGATATGCGGACCGACCGGGAAGGAGACCGCGCCACCGCCGCGGAGTTGCTGAACGGTCTGCCCCGGCGCGAGCTTGCGCGGATAATCTTCGAATACGGCGAAGAGCGGCACGCCTCCCGGATAGCCCGGGCGATCGTCCTCGCCAGGACGGAGCGCCCCCTGGCGACGACCAGGGACCTGGCCGCCGTCATAGAGCGGGTCGTATCCGGCCCCAAGCGGGTGAAATCGAAAGCAAGGGTTTTTCAGGCGATCCGCATCGCCGTCAACGGGGAGCTCGACAACCTGGACCTGTTTCTAGGCAAGCTCGAATCGCTGCTGGCTCCGGGCGGCAGGCTGGTCGCGCTTTCGTATCACAGCCTCGAGGATGGCAGGATCAAGCGGGCGATCGCCAGCGGGGTTCGCGGCTGCACCTGCCCGCCGGATTTTCCGGAGTGCGTCTGCGGCAAAAAACCGTTCCTGGAACGCCTGACGAAAAAAGCGGTGACACCCTCGGCGGAAGAAGAGGCGCGGAACCCGAGGTCCCGTTCATCCAGGCTCCGCGCGGCGGCCAGAACAGCCGGCAGGAGAGAAGAATCAAAATGAGAGCAAAAGTAAATTCAATCCGTCTCGGTAAAAACTCACGTCGCGTCCGGCTGGGAATCCTGCTCGCGGTCTTTGCCTGCCTGCTGCATTTCCTCGGCTCCTGGGTCCACGTTCACAGCTTTTACTACGTTTCGCTGCTCAACGATTTGAAGCAGGTGGAGAAAGGGCTCGCGGAAGAGGCGGACTGCAAGAGGAAGCATGTGGAAGATTTGACGAGGGAGACCGCTCTCCTGGCCCGGCTCGAAGGGGGCACCGGATTACGGAAAGCGAATCCGGGTTCCTATTTCCTGGTTGAATCGGAGGCGGGCAGTGTATCCGGCGGCTCATCCGGTCCGGAGGATGAGGGCTCGCTCAAAGTGTTTTTCGCCGACATGCTGCTTCCCGATCTCGTGAACGCTTACAACACGACTCAATTGTATGGAGAACCAGGTGACTGAACTCGATCGGAAAGGTCATGCACGGACGAAGCTCCTGCGCCTGCTGGCGGTATTCTGGCTGCTGTTCGTGGGTGTAGCCGTGCTCCGGCTTCTTCAACTCCAGGTATTCATGGGCGGATATTACAGGAACCAGGCGGACGGATTCCAGTTCAAGGAGGTTCTCCTGCCCGGGATCCGCGGCGAGATTTTCGACACGGGCGGGAGGTGCCTGGCCGCCAACCATCCATCCCGTAATCTATATGTGGAGCCGAAGAAGGTCGAAAACATCTGGCGCATCGCCGCCGTCGCCGAACAGCTCGGAATATGCGACAGAAACCGGGCGATCAAGAAAATACGCTCCGGGCGGCAGCGGGTGCTTCTCGCCTCCATGATCGACCTGGGCGTCGCCGGCAGGATGATGTCGAAGAATCTGCCGGGGGTCGTCTCCACCGACAGGATAATGCGGTTCTATCCCTGGCGCGAATCCCTCGCCCATATCACCGGTTTCGTCGGCGTGGACGCCGCGGGGCTGGCGGGCCTCGAGAAAAAACACGACCGTATCCTTGCAGGGGTGGACGGCAGGATCAGGTACGCGGCCGGAGCGAGCACCGGCCCGGACGAATACACGGTCCGTCCCGAACCCGGATCCAACCTCGTCCTGACCATCGACGCTCCACTCCAGGATTTCGCGTACAGAGTATTGGAAGAAGCTGTAGCCGCGGTGGGCGCCCGAAGCGGCTCGGTAGTTGCGATCGATCCCATGACCGGCGCTGTAAGAGTTGCATGCTCGGTGCCGTCTTACGATCCGAACGAGTTCCGCAAGTCGAAAACTTCACAGCACAAGCTCCGGGCCGTGCTGGATACCTTCGAGCCGGGCTCGACCTTCAAGCTCGTCACCATGGCGGCGGCCCTCGATGAGGGGGTCTGCGCTCCCGGCGATTCGTTCTATTGCGAAAACGGGCTGTGGCACATGCCGATACCCGGCTCCAGGCGGACATTCAGGCTGAGGGACGACCATAAACATGAAACTCTTTCATTAACCGAATGCCTGGCCTTCTCCAGCAATATAGGCCTGGCGAAGATCGCCGAAAAGCTGGGCAACAGGCGCCTCTACGAATACAGCAAAAAGTTCGGGTTCGGCCTGACCACCGGATGCGGTCTCGAAGGTGAACAGCCGGGAATACTGAAGCCGCTTGACGAGTGGTCGGGAATTTCGCTTTCCCGGCTGGCCATCGGGCAGGAGCTGTCGGTCACCACCATGCAGCTGGCGGTGGCCTTTTCGATAATCGCCTCGGAAGGGCGGTGCATGCAGCCCTATATCGTCAAGGGGGTCCGGGACGCCGACGGACGGTGGCTCGAGCGGCACGAACCGAGGGAACTGCGCAAGCCGTTCGTCTCGCCGCGCACCTGCCGCACCCTCACGGCCATGCTCGAGCAGGTGGTGGCGACTGGTACCGGGACGGATGCCGCGGTGCCCGGCCTGCGAACCGTCGGTAAAACCGGCACGGCCGAAGTCATGGATCGCGCCGCGGCCCCCGACCGGGACAAATACAACGCGGTATTCGCAGGCTTCGCTCCCGACCTGGATCCGCTTCTGGTCGTGGTGGTGAACATCAATAACATCGACGAGGAAGAACCCCACCAGGGAGGAGAAGTAGCCGCCCCGGTATTCAGCAGGATAACCGAGGAATATTCGCGGCGGCTCCGTATAGAGCGGGAACGGCTGGTCGACAGCGAGCAGCCGCTGCTGGAAGCGGTTCCCGGATTCAGGGGAATGACCGTGGATGCGGCGAAACACCTGGCGGACGACCTCGGTATCAGGTGCGGCGCCCTCGGCGCCGGCGAGTATGTTTCGAGCCAGTCCGTGGCGGCCGGGACACCCCTCGGCAGGGAGGACGTGATCCTCTATGCCGGGGCGGATACGAGCGCCGTCAGGATGGTTCCGGACTGTGTCGGACTCACGGCGAGAGACGCTATCGACAAGATGTCGACCGCGGGGTTCAGGGTGACGGAAATTTCAGGATCAGGGGTGGTGATCAGGCAGCGGCCGGTTCCGGGAGAGACGGTGGAGCCGCTGTCGGCATGCCGGCTGATCTGCAGTCTCAAGGCGCTGGTGGAATGAAAGAATACCGGCTCGATATCGAAATGCTTCTGCACCGGATGGATGATCCCCGGTTTTCCGGTGATCCGAAAATCCCCTGCAGCGGCGTGGCGATCGATTCGAGGATGGTGGAGCCCGGTTTCCTCTTCGCCGCCGTTCCGGGTTTCCGCCGGGACGGAGCGGAATATTTCGGCGACGCGCGAGCCCGCGGCGCGGCGGCGGTGCTCTGCAGTCCCGGGGCGGTGCTCCTGGGCGATCTTCCGGCTGATTTTCCGGTTATCAGGTGCGCGGATGTTCGCAGGGCGGCGTCTCTCGCAGCGGCTCTGCTCTACGATTTTCCCCACAAAAGACTCCTCACTCTCGGGGTCACCGGAACGAACGGCAAATCCACCGTGCTCGCGACGACCCGGTCGATCCTGGCCGCCGCCGGCAGGAAGACCGTCGCCGTCGGCACCATGGGATACGAAATCCCCGGGGAAATCAAGCCGGCCGCCCTCACCACTCCGGAAGCTCCGGTTTTACAGCGGCTTCTGGCGGAAGGCGCCGACAGGGACGCCGACGCGGCCATCCTGGAAGCCTCGTCCCATTCCATCGCCCTCTCCCGGGTGGCCGACGTCGAGTTCGAATCCGCGGCCTTCACGAACCTGACCCGGGATCACCTCGATTTCCACGGCACCCTCGAATCCTACAAGGAAGTGAAGTTCTCTCTGTTCAGGCAAGTCAGTGGACCGGTGGTGACCTGTCTCGACGATCCGGCGGGGCGGGAGCTCGCCGGGCACTATCCCACCAAGGCCCTGACTTACGGTTTCAACCCCGATGCGGATATCCGCCCGGTGGGGATCTCCCCCGGCAGGGAAAAAGTCGAATTCACCGTAGAGGCGCCGGGATGCCGGTTCGAGACATCCCTCCGTCTGCACGGAGATTTCAACATACTGAACGCTCTCGCCGCCGCGGGGCTCGCCCTTGCCGCGGGAGTGGAGCCGGAGGTGGTTGCCCGGGGGACAGCCGCCGTCGAACCCGTTGCCGGCCGCATGGAAAAGGTGACGGAAGCGGACGGGGTCGACTTCTGGGTCGACTTCGCTCATACCCCGGACGCCGTCTCCTCGGCGCTGGCGGCTTTGACAACGGTCCCGGGCGCGGCCGGAAATTTGATCGCGGTTTTCGGATGCGGCGGCGATCGGGATCGCGGCAAGCGTCCTGAAATGGCGGCCGCGGTCGCCGCGAATGCCGCTTACGCGGTAGTAACATCCGACAATCCGCGCACGGAAGATCCGGATCTCATAATAAGGGATACCCTCGCCGGACTGCCGCGGGGTTACACCCATCACGTGGAGCCTGACCGCGAAAAGGCCATCCGTTTCGCAGCGGGAATCGCCGGACCGGGAGACAGGGTCGTGATTCTCGGCAAGGGCCACGAGACTTACCAGGAAATCGGAGATAAAAAAGTTCCTTTCGACGATCGCGAAAAAATTCGGAGCGCCGTAAAGGCGCGGCAACCGACAGGAGGAGGATCAGATGAAAAAGATTCTCGTGGTGGATGATCAAGAGTATGTCAGGTCGCTGCTCGAGGATATTCTCGACGAATGGGGATACCGCGTGGAGTCCGCCAGGGACGGCGAGGAGGCGATACGGAAGCTTTCGGTTTCCGACTGGGATCTCGTCATATCCGACATGGATATGCCGAGGCTCGGCGGGCTGGGGCTGCTGGAGAGGGTGAAAGGCCGTCATGCCAAGGTTCCCGTGGTGCTGATGACCGGGAGCGGAAAGAAGGGCAGGGAGCAGCATGCCCGTACCAACGGCGCCGCCGGATTCCTCCCGAAACCGTTCCGGTTCGACAGGATGGAGGAGCTCATCAACAACATTTTCACCGAGCGGGAAACCGTCCGCTCCTGAAACTACACGGCTTACGGAGGCAGTAATGATTCGATTCGAATGTCTGAAAAAAGGTGAAACAACCAATATCGAATGTTCCAGGTGCTTCACGGCGTCCCGGGAGCTTCAGCAGGAATTCTATTCCAGAGTGCAGTGCAAGGCGAGCAACGTGCTGGCCTCATCGGTGGTAAGGGTCGACGAAGGATGCGACGGTCAGCTCGAGCTGTTCAGCGGTCACCTCGCCGGCGATTGACCGGAGGCGGAATTTGTTTCGGACGAGCGACGGTGAAGCACGATTCACGGCGAGGAGGATAGCGTCCTTCCTCGGCGGCCGGTTCTATACCGCCGCCGGATCGACGGCAGATCCGGAGATCACCGGTTTCTGCGTCGATTCGAGAAGGACCCGGCCCGGCTTCCTCTTTTTCGCCCTGCCCGGGGAGACCTTCGACGGTTTCGATTTCCAGGAGGATGCCCGGAAGCTGGGGGCGGTCTGCGCAGTCGTGAAGGGGGAGCGGGATCCCGGTCGCGAGGTTCTCCCGCCGGGGGACGACTGGTGCGTGATCGAAGTAGAGGATCCCCTCGAGGCTCTCCATGCCCTCGCCGCCCGTTTCCGCTCCGAAATGAACCCCTTTACGGCGGCGATTTCAGGCAGCAACGGCAAAACCACCACCAAGGACCTGGCGGCGTCGATCCTTTCGGGGATCGTCCCGGTCCTCGCCACTCCGGGCAACGAGAACAGCCAGGTGGGGGTGCCTCTGACGATCCTCAGGCTCGCGCACGGGCACCGTGTTCTCGTCCTCGAAACAGGAATGTCGAAGGAGGGAGAGCTCGCCAGGCTCGGCGCCGTGGCCGAGCCGGACATCGTACTGCTGTCGAACATCGGCCCGGCTCACCTCGAAACCCTGGGGAGCCTGGATGCCGTCGCCCGGGCGAAATTCGAGCTGATACCGGAACGGGGCGCCGGAAAGTTCGTTCTGCTCAATGCGGACGATCCCCTTCTCCGGAACAAAGCCGAAGAAATGTCCGGCACGTATGACGGCAAGGTGATCACGTACGGGCTGGAGCGTGGAGAAATCAGGCCGGAGCATATCGAAATGAAACCGGACGGAAAGTTCGTGCTTCATACCGGGCTCTGGGGAGGGCTGGATGTGCCCCTGCCGGGAAGACACAATGGATACAATGTCCTGGCCGCCGCGCTCATCGCCCACCTCCTGGGGGCGACCGCCGCGGAGATCAGGGAAGGCCTCAGGGGGGCCGAGATTTCCGGCATGCGCATGGAAGAGTGTTTCGCGCAGGGCGTCAGGATCCTGAACGACGCATACAATGCCAATCCCGCGTCGGTCGCCGCCGCTATCGGAACCCTCGGCGACATGCGGACCGAAGGCGGCAGGCATTTCGTTCTGGGGGAGATGCTGGAGCTCGGACCGGGGAGCGGAGAGATGCACCGGAGCGTCGCCCGTGCCGCGGCCCGCGCCGGTTTCGATTCCATCCTCCTGGTCGGGGCGTGCTGGAACGAACATCTCGGAAAAGAAGCGGCATCCGGCCCCTGGAGTTTCTTCGACACCGCCGCTGAAACCGTCGATTTCCTGTCGGATCGGATCCACCCGGGAGACATCGTGCTCATCAAGGGTTCCAGGGGGGCGCGCCTCGAGGATCTGGCGGCGGATCTGGAGAACCGGTTGTCCCGGAACGGAAAAGAAAGCGGGGAGGAGTCTGGCGATGCCGGATGATATCCGCAAATCGGGCGATGAAGCCGCAGGGGAACAGCTCCGGCGACCGGTGCTGATTCCTTCCAAGCCGGGCGATTACGACGGTCTGAGGGTCACGGTGCTGGGCCTGGCGAGGAGCGGCGTCGCCGCCGTCCGTCTTCTCGCTTCCGCAGACGCATCGGTATTCGTGAGCGACGGATCCGATAACGACCTTCTCAGGGAGCGTGCGGCCGGCCTCGCTGATGTGCCGTACGAGCTTGGAGGGCATACCCGCAAATGCCTGACCGGAGCGGATCTCGCGATCAAGAGCCCCGGAATCCCGGAATCGGCGCCGGTGGTGGTCGCCCTCCGGGAACGCGGCGTCCCGGTCCTGAGCGAGGTCGAGCTCGCTTACCACTTTTCTCGAACCCCCTGGATCGCCGTTACCGGGTCGAACGGAAAAAGCACCACCACGGCGATGATCGGGACGATCATGGAAGTCGCCGGGTTCCGGACCGCCGTAGCCGGCAACATCGGGACTCCGCTGGCCGGAATCGTGGAAGAGTTCGGCCCGGGCGACAGGATCGTGGCCGAGATTTCTTCATTCCAGCTCGAGAACGTATTCAGGTTCAAGCCGGAGGTGGCTGTTCTGCTCAATCTCACGCCCGATCATCTCGACCGTCACGGCACCTTCGAGGAGTACGCGCGGATCAAGCGCCGGATTTACGAGCGGGTCACCGACCCGTCGCACATCGTATTAAACGAAGAGGATGAACGCCTGGCTGCGGCTGCTCCCTCCGGCGTATCGATGTTCAGCGGTTCGGGGCTGCCGTCGAAAGGGCGCGGCGTCGGGATAACCGGGGGAAGTATGTTGTCGACCCTGTCGTTTTACAGGGGCGAAGTGCTGATGGAGAAGGCGGTCCTGGAGGGCGCTCCCGGTCCGCATAACCTGGCGAACGCCGCAGCCGCCGCCTGCGCCTCTTTGATCGCGGGCGCTTCACGGTCTTCCGTGGGCGGCGGGCTCGGGGCATTCCGGTCGCTTCCTCACCGGCTCGAGCTGGTAGACAGGCGGGACGGCATAAGCTGGTACAACGATTCGAAGGCGACCAACGTCGATTCAGTGGCCCAGGCCCTTAAATCCTTTGACGAAGGATTGATCTGGCTTGCGGGGGGGCGGGACAAGGACGGAGATTTTTCCGCGCTCCTCCCGTTGCTGCCCGGCCGCGTGAAGAAGCTGCTGGTTTTCGGGGAGGCGGCGGAAAAGATCCTGGCTGCCCTGGGCTCCGCGGTTCAGGCCGAAAGAATACCCGATATGGCTGCCGCGGTGGCCGCCGCCCTGGAGAACGCCGGGACGGGGGATACGGTTCTTCTTTCGCCGGGCTGCACGAGCTTCGATCAATACGGCAGTTTCGAGGAGCGGGGAGAGCATTTCAGGACCCTGGTGCGCCGAACCCTGAGAAGTTCACCGAAACCGGAAGGTGGAGAGTAGTGTTTTCGAAAGCCGGATACAGCCTGCTCGGAGCGACGATGTTCCTGCTGTTCATCGGCGCCATAACCGTTTTCAGCTCATCTTCCAAGCTCGTCCTCGACGATTCCGGGGCGGTGATAACTTCCAGGCTGAGCAGCCACTCGCTGAGGATACTCGTCGGCATCATCGTCATGATTCTGGCGTCGCGGATACCGTACGACAGCACCAGGATCCTCGCGGGCTGGCTTTTCCTGTTCGGAATTCTGCTCCTGACCGCCGTCCTTATTCTGCCGGTTGAATGGGGACTGGTGGAGCTCGTCTACAACAGCCGCCGCCGCCTCCGGATCCCATTCTTTCCGATGCCGGTGCAGCCTGCAGAGTTCATGAAGCTGGCCGTCACCTTTTACCTGGCATCGTATCTGGCCAGGAATCCGGTCCGGATAAAGAAGTTCCGCGAGGGGCTGCTCCAGCCGCTGCTCCTTGTCTGCCTCGTCGCGATGCTCGTCGTCTTCGAACCCGATTTGAGCACGACGGTCTGCCTGGTGCTGATCGCGGGTGTCCTGCTCGCTTCGGGCGGAGCTCGATTTCGTCATATCCTGGGCATCGCCGCTCTCCTGATTCCGGCGGCCGCTCTCCTTATCAAGCTCTATCCCTACAGGATGAGCCGCGTGATGATTTTCACCGGCACCTGGAGCGGGAAGGTGGACTTTCTGAAAAGCAGAATGGACGAAGGATACCAGATTTTTCATTCCCTCGTCGCCGTGGGCAGCGGCGGGCTCACGGGCGTGGGCTCCGGATGCAGCATGCAGAGGTTTTTCCTCCCGCAGCCTTTCACCGACTTCATTTTCTCGATCATCAGCGAGGAACTCGGGCTGGCCGGTTCTCTTGCGGTTCTCGGATTGTTCGTCGTCGTCGCGTGGGCCGGTTTCAGAATCGCCCTGGCCGCCCGCGACAGGTACGGTTTCCTGGTGGCCGTGGGGCTGACGGCCGGGATCATCATCAACGCATCGCTGCACGTCGCCGTCTGTCTCAGCCTGGTGCCTGTCACCGGGCTGACTCTGCCGTTCGTAAGCTTCGGGGGAAGTTCGCTGCTCTTTTCCCTGGCGGCGGTGGGCATACTTCTGAACATAGACAGGAGCAGCGGCGTCGCCCTGCTCCGTCCCGCCGTCCCGTTCGATGAGCGGCACGAGAAAATCCGATCGGCGGCGGAAAAAAGGAAAAACGTGTGAGAACGAAAGGAAAAACCCGAAGCGGTCTGTTCGGAAAGGTCCGCAACCTGTACTTCATCGGCATCGGAGGCACCGGGATGAGCGGCATCGCCGAAATCCTTCTGCAGCTCGGGTTCAACGTGGCCGGCAGCGATCTCAGCCTGACGCCCGTTACCGACAGGCTTTCCGCCATGGGTGCCGAAATCGTCGAAGGTCACGATTCGGACGCCGTTCTCAATTCGGATGTGGTTATCGTCTCAACCGCAATATCGGCTGATAATCCTGAAATACAGAAAGCCGTCGCTGACGGTATAACTATAATCCCCCGCTCCGAAATGCTGGGTGAGCTCATGCGTCTCAAAAAAGGCGTGGCAATAGCGGGCGCTCACGGAAAAACCACGGTGACCTCCATTGTGGGTCATCTTCTGACAGCCGGGGGCGTCGACCCTACGATCATCGTCGGCGGCCGGCTCCAGGCCACCGGGTCAGGGGGAAAACTCGGAGCGGGGGACTGGCTCGTGGCCGAAGCCTGCGAGAGCGACGGCACATTCCTCGAGCTTGCGCCGTATATATCGGTCATCACGTCGATCGACCGGGAGCACCTCGACTATTACGACGGGCTCGAAGAGATCAAACGGGCTTTTCTCGACTTCGCGTCCAGGGTGCCTTTTTTCGGGCTTCTCGTTCTCTGCCTCGACGATCCCAACGTTCAGGCGATAATGCCGCATATCAAACGGCGTTATGAAACGTACGGAATCGGGGCCCAGGCCGACATGACGGCGACGGCGATCCGGCGGGAAAATGGAAAAACCTCCTTCGATCTCAACTACCGGGGTAAAAAACTCGGCCGGGCGGTGAGTCCGCTGCCTGGAATCCATAATATCAGGAACGCCCTGGCATCCGCCCTCGTGGCGCACGAACTCGAAATCCCCCCGAAAACCATTCTTGAAGGGCTGGCGACTTTCACCGGGGTGGGACGCAGGTTCGAATTGAAAGGCGAGGCCGGCGGTGTGACCGTTTACGACGATTACGGTCACCATCCCACCGAGATCGAAGCCACGCTGCAGGCGGCGCGCGAACGGAGCGGCGGCCGGGTGATAGCGCTCGTTCAGCCGCACCGGTATTCCCGGGTCGGAGCGCTTCTGCACGAATTCTCGAGGTGTTTCAACGCCTCGGACATCCTTTACGTAACCGAAATCTATCCGGCGGGGGAAAAGCCGGTCGAAGGCGTGACCGGCGAGAACTTCACCGCAGCCGTCAGGGCTCACGGGCACAGGCACGTTTTTTATATACCTTCCCCCCGCGATATACCGGCCGTGGTTGTTCCCGGGCTCGACCGCGGCGATCTTGTAATCACACTCGGCGCGGGGGATATCTGGAAAACGGGGAATCGAATACTCGAGCTTCTGGCCTCTTCCGGGAAGGAGAGGGGAGAAGCCGCCGGGGAAAAGGATTGAGAGGGATCCACCGCGAATCCGTGGAAGCGAATCCGTCGAAGAGGCGGCAGCGCCGTATGGCGCGGCGAATCCGTAAAGCTCTTCGCGCTGTTCTTCGCGTTTTGATGATACTCCTGGTGGCCGCTCTGGCCGGAGGGGCGTCGTATACGCTTCCGGGATACATGGAAGCTCTCCGGAGATGGGCTTTGAATCTCGAAACCTGCCGCGTCAGCGGCCTGAAATACACCGGTGAATGTTTTATTCCGGGCGGCAGGATTGAACCGGTTGTGTCCGATTTTTTCGGAACCAGCCTTTTCAATCTCGACATCGACGCGGTGCGCCGGGAGCTGCTGGATACCGGGCTTTTTGAAAATGTGACGGTGAAGAGGGCCTGGCCCTGCCGGATGGGAATCGAAGTGAAAGAAAAGCTGCCGCTGGGTTTGACCCGGCGGAAGGACACGCTGCGCTGTATCGATCGTTTCGGCGAGATCCTGCCGTCGGCGGAAGGCGCCCCCCTTCCGGATCGACCCCTGGTTACCGCCGCCGGAAAAGACGGGCTTTCGCGGGCGGCGGAGCTCCTTTCTTTCCTCGATGCGGGGGGAAAGGACATCCTGGGACGGCTTTCAGAAGTGATCGTAGCGGCCGACGGCACCATAGACATGGTTCTCCGGCGGCCTCCGTGCCTCGTGAAACTCGGCGGTGAATGGGATGAACGCCGGCTTGCGCGGCTCAGGTTCACCCTTGCCGAGACAGGGCGGCGTGAATTCGACCCGGTGGAAATCGATCTTTCATTGGCATCCACCGCGATAGTAAGGACGGGAGAAAATGGGCGGCAGAAATAACTTGATCGGAGTCATCGACATCGGCTCGACCAAAATATGCGCGATGATCTGCAAGCGCGTCGAGTTCGGTAAACCGGAGATTATCGGGTTCGGGGAGAGTTGTTCCGAAGGGCTGGACCGGGGCATGCTCGTGGATACCGAACGGGCGACACAGGCGATCAAGGCCGCCGTGATCCTGGCGGAAGAAAGTGCGGATACGGATCTGCCCCCGGCTTATATAGGCATTTCAGGAGAGCATGTAAAAAGCGTCAACAGCCGGGGAGTCATCGTCCTGCCGGCGTCCCGCGTCGAGATAAACCGATCCGACCGGAAAAAGGTAAAAGAGACGGCCCGGGCCATCGCCATGCCGCCGAACCAGGAAATACTCCACGTGCTTCCGCAGGAATATATAGTGGACGACCGGAGAGGGATTACCGAACCGGTCGGCCTGTCCGGCTCCAGGCTCGAAGCCGAAGTTCACATCGTTACGGTCTCCACCCCATCCTCGAATGATTTGCGCAACTGCCTGAAAAGAGCGGGAGTCCAGGTCAACAAGCTCGTTCTCGAACCGCTCGCCAGCAGTTATTCGGTGCTGCAGGAAGATGAAAAGAGGATGGGGGCGGTGCTCGTGGATATCGGCGGCGGCACTACCGATGTAGCCGTGTTCCACGGGGGAAGCATCCGTCATTCGGCCGTGGTGCCGCTCGGCGGCAACCATATCACGAACGATCTCGCCGCCGGGTTGACCACCCCGATTCAGGAAGCCGAACTGCTCAAGATCAGACATGGCAACACGTTCCTCGCCGAGCTCAAAAGCGGGGATGTGGTGGAGATCTCCGGATTCGGGCGGGACGAACAGAGACCGCTCGCCGTCCAGGTTCTCGGTTCGATAATCGAACCGCGGGTAGAGGAGATATTCAACCTGGTGCGCCTCGAGCTCAACAGGACGGATGCCTCACGCTACATCGGTGCGGGAATGGTCCTCACGGGCGGCGGTGCGCTGCTCGGCGGACTCCGCCGGTATCTCGAGGAAATGCTCGGAATGCGGGTCCGGATAGGCTACCCGGAAGGCTACATGTTCAATGACGAAGAAATAGTGAATCCGAAATACGCCACCTGCATAGGGCTGGTCGAGTTCGCATTAGGCTCGAACGGCGCTCTGATTTCGACGAACGGCTCGAAACCGGAGGGACATGTCAGGGGTATGTTCAAATATGCCAAGGAAGTAATGAAGGAGCTCCTTTTGCTGGGAGAAGGAGGTTGAAATGGCGCTGCAGTATGATCTCGAATTCGAAAAGAAGGCTGTTATCCGGGTTGTCGGCATCGGCGGCGGCGGAAACAATGCTATCAACAGGATGGTTCAACAAAATGTAAAGGGGGTGGAGTTCCTCGCTCTCAACACCGACTCGCAGGCGCTCGCTACGTGCGACGCTGCCGAGAAGGTGCAGATAGGAGTGGAGATAACCAGGGGTCTGGGTGCCGGCGGGGATCCGGAAATCGGGAGACAGGCGATCGAGGAAAACCGCGAACAGGTTTCCAGGCTGCTCGACTGCGCGGATATGGTTTTTATTACCTGCGGCATGGGGGGCGGTACCGGAACGGGCGCTGCTCCCGTGGTCGCTGAGATCGCCAGGGCTCAAGGCGCTCTGACCGTTGGAATAGTCACTAAACCTTTCGATTTCGAAGGTGCGAAGCGTATCAAATTCGCGAAACAGGGAATCGAGGAGTTGAAAAAACACGTGGATACGCTGATCGTAATTCCGAATCAGCAGCTTCTCTCACTCGCCGAAGCGTCCACCACGCTCCTGGATGCCTTCCTGACGGCGGATGATATCTTATGCAAGGCGACGAGCGGTATATCAGACCTGATTACGGTTCACGGGATGATCAATGTCGATTTCGCGGATGTGCGAACGATTATGTCGGAGGGAGGGGACGCCCTCATGGGTACGGGGGTCGCATCCGGAGATCACCGGGCGGAAGAAGCCGCGCGCCTCGCCATCCACAGCCCGCTCCTCGAAGACGTCGACATCCAGGGGGCCAGGGGTGTCCTCATCAATATCACCTGCGGAAGCAACCTGACCCTCTTCGAAGTCCAGGAAGCGATGAAGATCATCAACAGCGAGGCCGGATCCGATGCCATGATTATCATGGGAACGGTGATCGATGATAATATGAACAACGAAATTAGCATCACTGTAATCGCCACGGGACTCGGAACGAATGAAACCTCGCAGGTTGTTTTACATGAGACGGACCTGTTCCCGTCCGAGCATTCGAACCTTCCCGACCGCGATCCCAGGCAGGAAACCCAGCGTCCCGTGAACCTCGAACAGACCGACGTGGTCAGATCAGAGGAGATCAGGGCAGGCGCAAGGAATTTCAGCCAGCCTGAACCGATCCTGTCTAAAGAATCCGAATCACCCCGCGGTACGAACGGTCGAAACAGACATAAGCTGGATCCGGCTTGCATAACTGTTTCCGATGATCTCGACAAGCCGGCGTTTTTAAGAAGGCAGATCGACTGAACGGCGCAATCCGTTGCCGCGGTTCCCGTCGAAGCCTGATGCAACATTGAAACAAGGAAGTGAGCGGGTGGATGAGAAGCTGCTCGAAGAAGTATACGATCCCGGCAAACCTCTTCGGGCGGTCCTCATCTTTCCGTCTACATACCGCGCCGCAGCCGCCAGCCTGGGATTCCAGATAGTTTTCAGGCTCCTTAACAGTCATCCCATGATGTCGTGTGAACGGGCGGTTCTCCCGAATATCGATTTCGGTAAGAACCGGGCGGACGGACCCCTCCGGACCATCGAGACGGGAACTCCCGTCAACAGGTTTCGCCTGGTTGCCTTCAGCTGTTCATTCGAGCTCGATTACCTGCGACTGCTGCGGGTGCTGGAGACATCGGGAATTCCGCCCGCCTCCCGGGACAGGAAAGCAGCTGATCCCGTAGTAATCGCGGGTGGAATCGCATTGACGATGAACCCGGAACCGGTAGCCGACGCGCTTGATTCCGTATTTTTAGGTGAAGCCGAGGCAGGAATTGACGATTTCATCGAATGGTTCACCGTTTTGGTGTCCAGGGGCATGTCGAAAGATAAATTCCTCGAAGAAGTTGCTCAATGCGATGGATGGTATGTTCCGTCTACAGGCGCCGGTACATTGTCCCGGACCATGTTTTTTCGAGAAGACAGGGTGAGGAAACGCCCCAGGCGTTCGTTTAAGGAGTCTCTTGATGAGATAACAGCCTCATCCTGTTTTATTTCTCGGCACGGCGGGCTGGGTCTGACCGGATTATACGAAACCGGAAGAGGATGCCCCGTCGGCTGTGCGTTCTGCGTGGTCGGAAACATGGTTGCACCGATTCGATACAGGACCAGGGAAGACGACCTTCGGTCATTCGCTTCAACAATATTCGCCTCGGGTGCGAAGCTGGGGCTGGTCGGCTCTGACATCGGCGGCTGGCCGCTCCTGGACAGGACACTCTCGTATTCGGCTTCGGCCGGCGGGACCGTCGGTTTATCTTCTTTCCGATCGACGGGGTTCTCACCCGAAAGGTTCTCTCTTCTTGCTAAAGCCGGTGTGAAAACCCTGACAATCGCTCCTGAAACGATATCTGAAAAAATGAGATTCCTGCTCGGTAAACGTATCACCGACCAGGAATACATTGAAACCGCGGTCGGTGCCAGGCGGGCGGGACTCCGTTCTTTGAAACTCTATTTTCTGCTCGGTCTCCCGGGGAGCGGGGGATTGCCGGAGAGCACAGGCGGAGGATTTCTCGAGGAACTCGGAAGCGCCTTTGTCGGTTCACGGAGAAGCGGGCGAACCATCAGAGCCGTGTTTTCACCTTTTATCCCGAAACCGCGAACTCCGCTGCAGTGGGCGGGAATGAGAGCCAGGCGGGACCTGGAAGCCGAATTCAAAGCGATCACGGCCGACTCAACCTTCCGGCGTCGAGGAGGGGCCGGCAGGATCGCGGAAATGGGGGGGATCAGGACGGCCCCGAGACAGGCAGCTCTTGCCAGGGGCGGAAGGGGGCTTTTCCCGGCGCTCTGTGCTCTTGCGCGAGGAGAAGATTCCTGGAGAACCGTGTTAAAAATCGCGGCGGAAACTTTAGATTCATCGGCTGTACTGCCTTTATCGGCCCCCCTTCCCTGGGAAACGACACAAGCTGGACAGGCCCCCGCGAAATTACGTGAACGTTTCGAAAAAATAGCAGGATGACTTATGCGGGCTTCGATGTATGACACGATAACTTTTCTTGAAAATCCCGGGCCTTCGGACACCGCCCGAAGCCTTCACCCCTGTGTACTGATTCATCCTGAAATATTGTTTCCGTTAAACACTTTTTCCTTGCAGGAAACTGAATCATATTGTCATATAACGTCTTTTTTTAATTTGCTGGAGAACAACAGATGAAAAAACAGAAGATTTTCGTTTTAGCAACGGGATTATTACTGCTTCTGGCCGCAAGCGGGGCAGATGCCCGGACATACCATGTGGACTGTCGTTGTCCCTGGTCGGATAACGACGGCTCCGGCACGGCTGAACGACCTTTCGAAAACATTTATCCGGCATGTTTTGCCGCTGAGGGCGGCGATTCGGTAATCGTCCACCCCGGGACATACCGTGAATTCATAGAGCTCGATAGTTTGGCCGACGATTGGGTCACGTTCATAGCCGATCCTCCTTACAGCGTGGTTCTGGACGGCAAAGTCCCTTTGAACAATATCATTCCGCGGGACGGTCCCGGGTGGGAAAAAGATCCGTCGCCGCATAATATCTGGTACCAGAAGCTTCTGCCGCTGCACGGGTGCTCAGGTGGAATGTTCAGTGAAGCATGGTGTGACGGCGAGCGCTTGCCCTGCCCGTTCGAGTACACATGCGGAATCACCCGTGAATTCAGCGTCGGAGGAAGCGAGATGAGAACCGATTCGGTGTTCGTCTGGCTCCCGGAGGGTGATCATCCTGACGATCACAAGTGGGAGCTGGCCATCTACCGCGGGGCGTTGATGAACGGAAATTTGAGGATCGAGCATTTTATATTCAGGAATTACAGTCACTTCGGAATTGATATTACCAACGGCAGAGCTGAAGCCATGGGTAATATCTGCGAGTACAACGGTCGAGCCGGCATCTCCGTGAAATGGTGCGGACAGGATACCGTTCTGGTGAAGGACAACATCTCGCGCTACAACTGCGGTGGAATAGGCTATTCGCAGGGTATAGGCGTCTATCGAGTCAAAGGACCCAACATATTCATTGTCGGCAATATCTCGCACGATAATTTCGACGGCGGGCCCTGCCGGTCGGACGGAAACGGATTTTCTCTGGATACCGCCGACGAGGAGGGCGGTGCATATTATCTCAACAATGTCGCTTACGGGAACGCCGGTGGAGGATTTTGTATCAACATATCCGATAACTGCGTTCTTGTGAACAACACCTCCTTCAACAACCTTCAGAAAGAAAATACCCTGTGGGGGGCCGAAATCCATGTCAACGCGTCGATAGAACAGGGAGGTACGGCCGACAACCTTGTGTTCAGAAACAATCTCATCGCGGTCCAGGGCGGAATAGGCAGACGCACGATAAGTTTTTCATATCCATACAGTGTCATGCCCGAGAACGTGAGAATGGATCACAACCTGCATTTCAAATATCCCAACAGCAACGAAGAATCAAAACTGGTGAGGTTTACCATTAATTCAATGGGGGGGGAGGAGCATTCTTTCAATCTGAACCTGGACGAGCTTAAGGAATTCTGTGTCGAGGAGTGGTGTCCGGGCTGGGGGAACGGCAGCCTCTTCACGGATCCCCTTGCCGATAACTGGCTTAATGGCGATTTCAGATTCAATCACGACAGCCCCGCCATCGACATGGCGGCGGATGAATGGGCGCCGGATGACGACTTTTTCGGAACGGAAAGGCCCTGGGGAAGAAGAGCCGATATCGGTGCGTTCGAGTACGACGGACAATTCCCGAGGGGTTCCGAGGATTGACTGCTGACCACGCCGGTCGGGAACCAGCAATAGTAAACAACTGAAGAAACACCGAACTAAAGATAGAATCTTATTACTTTATCCAGCGCTTCCGCGACCTGGTGAACGTGCCGTTCAGTAAGCGTGTCGTGCAGCGGCAGAGACATGACGGATGATGATGCACGCTCCGCCGTCGGGAGCATGCCCGGGCTGTAACCGAGCCTCCTCCTGAAGTAAGGATGCAGGTGAAGTGATTTGAAATGCACTCCGACCCCGATGTTTTCCGCAAGCATGGCGCGAACGATCGTATCCCTGTCCACTCTCAATTTATCCACCTCGAGCCTTACAACGTAACGAATACAGGCGTGTCCTTTCCTCGAAGTTCGTTCCGGTGTTTTCAGAGCGGGCACCGGAGCCAGGAGCCTGTCGTACGTTTTCCACAGTTTTTTCCGTTTTTCCCGCTTCTTATCCAGATTCTCAATTTCACCGAGGCTGATGACGGCTTGCAGCTCTGAAAGCGAATAGTGATAACCGGGGCGGATCATATCTGTGGGAGTGATCGAATGTTTTTCGAAAAGTTCCCAGGTTTCCGGGGTGAGTCCATCTCTGCTCACGGTACGGATATACAGCTCCTGGTCATGATGGATCGATGTCAGGAGCCCTCCTTCTCCTCCTGTCATCGAGTGCTTCGCATATAAAGAAAAACAGGTAAAATCACTGAGCGACCCGATACGCTTCCCCCGATACGTCGCGCCGAGGGCGCCCGCTGCGTTCTCGATCACAACGAGACCGAAATGGTCGGCCATTTGCTGGATTTTGTCGATATCAGCGGGGTATCCTGCGAAATGATAAGGCAAAATGGCTTTTGTGGACGGCGTTACATGGGCCTCGATCTGGGAAGGATCGAGGGTGAGGCCTCTTGGTTCTATATCGACGAATACAGGCGTGGCTTTCTGTTTCAAAATGCTGTTGCATGCGGTGTTGAATGCGAAAGGGCTGGTAATCACCTCGTGGCCCTGGCCGATTCCGGCGGTTTCGAGGGCGATATCAAGGGCGGCGGCGAGAGAATTCTGCGCAACGGCGTTGGTCGCACCCGTTATAGGCATCAACTTCTTTTCAAGGAGCATTGCCTTCGAACCCCGTGAAAACTCCCCGCTCCTGATTACATCCAGCATAAGACGCTCGGTTTTTTTCGACGTACGTCCGGCACAGAATGAAAGGAAGCGTTTTCTTACCGGTATGCCGCCTTCGACGGCGGGTTTGTTTTTTGGGGAGAAAGGACTCATCGTGATTCCGTCAGCGGTAATTACAGAATCCGGCTAAGGCAGATATTGTTTGTATGTAGATTATATAAATACACGAAAAGACGCACCTGCACAATAAAAACAGGGTCAAAACAAAATGACATCATATGCCGAAGTTTTTGTGCAGTTCAGCCAGAAGACCCGGAAACATTCTTGATTTCAGCAGGATAATCTTCGCCACTGAGCGCTCCATCCTCTTTGCCAGGGCGGATTGTTCTTCAGCGAGTAACACAAGGGTCTCTACCATTTCCGGAATACGCCTGTCGTCGAGAATAAGAAGCATATCATTCCCCGCCACGAACGCGAGTTCGGTGATGCGTGCGAAGTCTTCCTTCCGGAAAACGGCTTCGTAATCGGCCCTGACATATTCCCGGAGCGCCGGAGCCCATAAATCATCGGTAATCACGAGGCCGTCCGGAATGATACGATGAGCAAGGCTCACAAGAACCGGCGAGAGGCAGGCAGGGCTGTCACTGAAGCCGGGATAGATCAGGCTCGACATCATCAAACCATCGACACATGGTGACGCTTCGAGAAAAACCAGGAGATCCTCGACGAAACGGGGCATGGAAACATCATATTCCAGCAGTGATACATCCGAGTTCCAACGCTCTTCTCCGTAGCCCGGAAAGTGCTTCGCCACGGTAAAAACGCCCCCGTCTCCGCAGCCGCAGGCGAATGCCGCTCCGCTGGCGGCCACACTGTCCGGCGCTCCTGCGAAAACACGCAGCATACGGCGCTGGAGCGCGTCCGGATCAGAGGAAATATCCAGGCAGGGCGCCAGGTTCATGTTTATGCCGAGCGACCGCATCGACCCGGCAAGATTTCGAGCATATGTATAAACGGAATCAGCTGGAAGCGCACCGAGTTCCAGAGCGGAGGGTGTCGATTCGAAGCCGGGAATGTACTTAAGCCTGTTGATTTTTCCACCTTCCTGATCGCACGCGATAAAAGGCGGAATTTTCATGCTGTCTTCGTATGCCCGGGCAATGCCGGTTATTCTTTCAGGTGACTTTATATGATGGCGCTGGTTCACTACAACTCCGCCTACCCAGTACCTCGCCGCGAACCCGGGCGGCGGCGGAAAGGAGAAAAGCATCTGTCCGGCTTTCTGTTCGGGACTCATGGCCCGAACCAGGACATCTACCGAATCCCTGAGTGCCTCGGGATATCTGTATGCCCCGGCAGCCGGGATCCTGCCGGCGAGAACATCATTCAGAAGCTGCCCTGAAAATAAAGAGCGCACAGACCCGGCGCTCCCGTCTCTACCTGACGGTTCTGTGAGGCCGTAGGAGTTCGCTTCCGCCCCCCTGGCGGTTTTTTCAACCTGTCCGTTATTGTTTATGCCTGCCTGTTTCCTGATGCTCGTCAATCCTGAGCAGGAGACGAGATTGAACGCCAGATAAAGCAGAAGCAGTGCGGTTGCCGCCGAAACTTTTTTCACGGTGGTCCTTTCAATAATTCGAATCCGGTTCGTCTTCGATTCCATATATACAGTTCTCGGAAAGTTGACGGATGAAGGTGAGAGCCTTCATCAGAAGTTACATGATGAAGTAGACGAATTTATTGATTTCTTGCCGGATTGTCCAGTGCTGAAGCCGAACTCCGAAAATATTTCCCTGTTTAGGGAACCGGGGCGGTGTTTTCGAAAAATAAATAAAAAGCGACCTTCGGCGGCTCTTTCTATCGCGAATGAAGCCGGCGGCCGCTTCGCGTTCGCAGCTTATCCGCGATTCGACCGGGCTGAGGAGCTTTATTCGGAGGGGGGCACCGGCGACCGCTTCGCGTTCGCAGCTTATCCGCGATTGTTGTGCCCGGCCCAGATCCCGGGTAAGGTGCGGATCCTGTCGACCGGCCTTGATAATCCGGCGCGTTTCTGTTATTGAAACACGATGCTCAACACCGGAGGTCAAACCGGTCGGAACCACTACAAGGAGAACCGGTCTCCGAAGGATCGACCCTGCAGGAGGGAAATATGCTCGACCTGGTCCGGATACGCAAATCACCTGAGCTCGTAAAGAAAAAACTTCTCGATCGTGGTATCGATGCCGATATCGAGGCTATTCTCGGCCTTGACGAAGAGCGTCGCCGTCTTCTCACCTCGGTCGAGGACCTCAAGCATAAGCGTAACGAAACCTCGAAGGCGATTGCGCAGGGGAAAAGGGAAGGCCGGGACATGACGGCGGAAATTTCCACCATGCGGGCCGTCGGTGACAGCATCTCCGAACTCGATGGGAAGATCCGTGAAATCGAAGAGAATGTGGTGAACCATGTCGAAGTCCTGCCGAATCTGCCCCACGATTCGGTGATTCCCGGTGTCGACAAGAGTCTCAACAGAATAGTCAGAACGATTGGTGAACAGCCCGGGTTCGATTTTCCGCAGAGGAACCATGTAGAGATTTCCGCCGACCTCGATATTATCGATTTCACGCGGGCGGCGAGACTCGCCGGAAGCCAGTTCGCTCTCTATAAAGGAGCAGGTGCGCGGCTCGAGTGGGCGCTCCTCCAATTTATGATCGACGTGAATACGTCGGAGAAGCCGTATCAATTGATTCTGCCGCCCGCTGTCGGCAACAGGGAAACCCTGTACACTTCGGGCCAGCTGCCCAAATTCGCCGACCAGGTCTATCACTGCGAGCATGACGACCTGTACCTTATTCCGACGGCTGAGGTATCATTGAATTCGATGCACCGCGGTGAGATTCTCAGGGAAAATGACCTTCCGCTTCTTTATGCGGCTTTTACTCCCTGTTTCAGGCGTGAGGCCGGAACCTACGGGGCCGGAGAGAGGGGGCTTATAAGGGTGCACCAGTTCCACAAAGTGGAGCTTTTCGCTTTCGTGAAACCTGAAGAATCATATGAAATGCTGGAAAAGATGACCCTTGACGCCGAGGACCTGGTTTCGAGGTTGGGTCTTCATTACCGACTCACCGACCTGGTTGCCGGCGACCTGGGGCAGCAGGCGGCGAAAACTTTCGATATAGAGATATGGCTTCCCGGGCAGCAGACCTACTACGAAGTCTCTTCCGTAAGCAACTGCGAAGATTACCAGGCGCGCCGCGGAAATATCCGGTACCGTCCCGCGGGTTCGAAAAAAACCGCTTTCGTTCATACTCTGAACGGATCCGCCCTTGCGACGTCACGCCTCCTTGTCGGAATTCTGGAGACCTATCAGCGGAAAGACGGTTCTGTTACGGTGCCCGAGGTTCTGCGGCCTTACATGGGCGGCCTCGAGGTTATTTCCTCCTCAAGCTCTGGATAGGATGTTGGCGATTTTAAGATCGAAAACCGTAGTTTTCGCGATGCTTCTTGTTGCGGCGCTCTGCGGTACTTCGGGAGCATTTTCGGTTGCGGCACCGGGCTGGGGTTCACGGGAAGCGGGGTTAGCCGGTATGACGGCCGCGATTCCCCCTCTCGGCACCGGAGAAATCTTCGGGAATCCTGCCAGCGCCGCCCTGGCGCCTTACGGGTTGAATGCAGGATGCCGAACCGGTGCCGATGATATCAGGCTGTTTCATATCGCGGGCGGCCTGCCCGGAATGAGGGTGTCGGCGGTCGAGCTGTTCTTTTCGTTCAGGTATCTGTCCTTCGGTGATCTGACGAGATTCACCGACTCCGGTCTGGAGGGTGAATCGTTCAGCGCTGCGGAGTCGGTGGTCGGGGTGCACGGAGCGACGACATTTTTCGGGCACGGCGGCGCGGGCATCTCCGTCGAGGCGCTTTCCGGCACGCTCGGTCAACTCAGGTCGCAATCCGTCCGGTTCTCCGCCGGAGTGCTGCGGAGAATCGGATCGATCCTGCTCATCGACAGACGGACGATAATTACAGCAGGGATGGTTCTATCCGATATCGAAATCCCCCTGACATATTACGGTGACGGCGAGAAGGAGCCCGGCCGCGGTCGGGGTGCCGCAGGCGTATCGTTTTTATGTGGCCGGTTTCTCCTGACGGGTGAATGCGCCGCCGAGTACGGCGGACACATGGAATATGCAGGTTCTCTCGAACTGTGCGTTTCCGGCGGCGGGTCTGATTTGAATCGCTATCCGCTTCTATCCCGTGGATTATCCAGGCGGGCTGCAGACCGTCCGTCTGAAACGGATCCTGATCGGTATTCCGGTGCAAAATCGGGTTCGGGAAACACCGATCCTGGTTCCCCAATGATTTTAGTACGAGGTGGATACCGAACGGGCGATCTATTCAGAACTCCCCGGCTTGCCGCCGGATTGGGCGTCCGGGTCGGTTCGATTCAAGTCGACTTCGGAGTGGTACAGTCGGACCTTCCAGGCTACACAGTCACTTTTTCACTCGGATATTTTATTTGATGGCTTCAATGATCTACCTTGACAACTCCGCAACTTCATGGCCCAAACCACGGCCGGTTATCGATGCGATGGTTCGGTTTCTCGAAACCGTCGGGGCGAATCCCGGCCGTTCCGGACATCGCCTTTCAATCGAAGCGGCCGGCATCGTATATACGGCCAGGGAAGCCGTCGCCGAGCTTTTCGGCGCTGCAGATCCCCTTAAAGTCGTTCTCACTCCGAATGCGACGGAAGCACTCAACCTTGCCCTGCGCGGACTGCTTAAACCGGGTGATGTTGTCGTGACCGGCGGTATGGAACATAATTCCGTGATGCGGCCGCTGTCGGATCTTCAGAAGATCGGCGTTAAAGTCACGGTTGTACCGGCATCCGGCGAGGGAGAGCTGGACCCGGACGATTTCCGCCGTGTTTTAAGAAGCTGCCGGCCCGCAATGGTGACCTTGAACCATGGCTCAAATGTCACGGGCAATATCGCGCCGATCAGGGAGGTCGGAGCCCTGGCAAAAGAAGCAGGCGCTTATTTCCTGGTGGATGCGGCCCAGACAGGCGGTTTTCACCCGATCGATATGCAGAATGACAATATCGATATGCTTGCCTTCACGGGGCACAAAAGTCTGTACGGACCCCAGGGGACCGGTGGACTCATCCTGGGTGAAAGCGTCGATGACGAGACTTTAACACCGCTGAAATCCGGAGGAACCGGCAGCCGGTCGGAGTATGAAAATCAGCCCGATTTTTCCCCGGACCGGTTTGAAAGCGGGACGATGAACGCGGTGGGACTGGCGGGACTGCTGGCGGGAGTCAGGTTCGTCCTCGACCGGGATGAAAAGATCCGGGAACATGAGCTGAGGGTTACGAATCACCTTATGACCGGGCTGTCCGAGATCCCGGGAATCAGGATTTACGGTCCGCCCCCGGGGGAGTACCGTATACCGGTAATATCATTGACCCTCGACACTCTTTCCCCTTCCGAAGCTGGTTTCGCACTTGACGAGGATTTCGGAATCCTCACCAGGGTGGGACTTCATTGTTCGCCGTCCGCCCACAGGTCTATCGGAACTTTCCCCACCGGAACTATTCGATTGAGTCCCGGTTTCTTCGTCTCAATCGAGGATGCCGGGCGTGTTGTAGGAGCATTCGAGGCACTTCAGGGCGGCTCCTCCCAGTTGAAAAGGCCACATTCGTGAATAAACTATCTGTATTCATATCAAGAGCTTGCGTCGTATCCGTAATTATCGGCCTTCTGATCCTCTGGATACTTGAATTGAACAACCCGTATTTCGCCGATTCCATGAAACTGGTGTTCAGTTATTTCGTCATCGCGCCCGCCATATTCGGCAGCATCGCCGGGTTGTTGATATTCATTGCCCTTTGCAGGCGGAATCTTTCCCATCCCGCAACCGTTTACATCCTCTATCCCGCAATGGTCGCAGCAGCGGCGCTGACCTTTCTGTGCGTTTTCACGTACTACGGCTTTTCATGGTTGATATATATAGGGGTACCGGTTTCCGTCTTTATTGTCTCTATTCTTTTCCGCCGTGGAATCATCGATATTACCGGGGCGGTCACGAAGCGGGTGTCCGCACTCTCAACGGTACGTAAATTCATGATTGTGACCGCCGTATCTCTTTTCATGTTAGGTTCGGTTGCCGCCCGGATACACGATGTGCGGAACGATGAACAGACCGGCAAGGTTCTTCTTCTGGGATTTGACGGGGCGAGCTGGAATGTCATCGAACCCATGATTGCTCAAGGAGAACTTCCTAATCTGAAGAAAACGATGGACAACGGGAGTTCGGGCAATCTCCGCTCGCTCGAGAGCATGTTCTCACCCCAGGTCTGGGCCAGCATAGCCTCCGGAAAGGTCCCTTTCAAACACGGTGTATACGATTTCATGTGCGGATCCGAAGATGTACTCGTAAAAAGGGTCTGGGAGATACTCGAGGAATCCGGCTGGAGTGTCGGTGTTTTTGCGTATTTCGCGACTTATCCACCTGAACCGGTTAACGGATTCATGATTCCGGGTTTCTTTTCTTCGGGATTCGAAACATTTCCGGAAAAATATTCGTTCATCAGGAAGCTCTACTTCGGTTCTCTCAATTTCACACCGCAGGGAAAAAAAACCTCTCTGTTCCGGTCGCGGGAAGAATCTGTGCATAGTGCCGATCTCGAAAGAAATTTCACTCGTTACGGCTTGAAGGCGCTACGTTACGGGCTTCGGCTTTCCACGATTGACTACGGAAGAAAGACGGTCTGGCTCGGTCTGTCCTCGAAACGAACTTCTCTATTGAAGCAGAGATTGTCCTTCAACCTGTTGATTGCGAAGGTGAAGTTCACATCCGACATCTATTCGTATATGACGATGGACGGGATGCCCGATTTTTCGATATATTACAATAAAATCCCGGATAATATCTCTCATCCGTTCTGGAAATTCTACGAACCCGAATACTTCGATGTGACACCCGCCGAGATGGCCGAATTCAAAAACAGCATACAGGATGCATACCGCGAGATAGACAGAACCATCGGAAAGATTTTGAAGAACGTCTCGGAGAATACGACGGTTCTTATTGTTTCCGATCACGGGTTTCAGGCTTTGCAGGCGGACTCGAACAAACGGTTGAGCGGGAATCATCTCATCGCAAAGCTCGGACTTCAGGAGCTGGCCAGGATGTGGAGCGTAAATTACTCCCTGGAGGTCGTAGTAAACTATCCGGAGGATGAGAAATTTGTTCGAGACAAACTGCGCTCGTTGAAGCTTAAAAGCACCGGCGAGAACATTCTGAAGATAAGAGAAGCCTCCGGCGTCAAAAATCCTCAAAACTTCATTGTGGATCTGAACGACGGAATCGATCTGAAGGAATTACGTGATCAGGAAGTAATCTTCGACGGCGGTTCCAACCTCTTGTCCGAATTTTTTATCGTGTATCCCTGGAACTATACAGGAATACATAAAATTGACGGAATTATGATAGCATCGGGAAAGGATATAAAGAAAGGCCACAGGATCGAAGCTGCTTCCATTCTCGATGTGACTCCTACAATCCTGACTCTCGCCGGCCTTCATGTGCCGGAGGATATGGACGGTTCGGTGATCGAGGAAATGCTGACGGATGAATTCAGGCTTCGACACCCCATATCATATATTGATACTTATGAAACCGGTGAGCGCAAGTCCAGGAGATGGTCCGGCTCGCAGCTGAGCGAAACTCAGCGTGCCGAGCTCCAGGCCCTCGGATATATTCAATGAGCAAGGATGCGCCCCGCCGAATTCGAATCGTTTTCAAAGACTGCTCAATGAGCGGCGGAAAGCCGGATGAGGCCGTTCTTCCTTTCGATCCGGTAACCGGGTTCCGCGTAGAGTCTTTCGAGCAGCGTGGAGATCGGATAATCGGTACTGGTCAGAAAGATATCCCGCCCTTCCATCAACCGTTCCCTCACCTGCTCGAAACGCCTCGCCCGTTCCTCGTCCGAGCCGCCGTAAACCTCGAACCAGCGTAAAACCTCTACGTCGGTACGCCTGCTCTCTACCTCCTGGTAATAATCCTGAATGATCGAATATCCGTGATACCAGTCATCGATCAAAAATGCATCCGGGGGAAACTTCTCCAGCAGTTCGAGGTAATACCTCGCTGAATAGTTGTTCCGCTTGTCGGGATTCAGGTAATAGGCGAAGCTGTCTCTTCCCGGCGTATCAGGCACCATCGGGACGAATTCCGCTTGATCCGGATCGTTCGGGCCCCCTTCGGGAACGAGACCCCGGGTTACGAGCATTTTCGCAAAGTCGACGTTGAATGAGTAAATGACCGGTTTATAGAGAGCGGGGAGCAGCAGTACGAAACTCGCGATCAGAAGAAGCAGGCGTGAATGTGCGGCCGCCCTCTTCAGCAGGTGCTCGAGACCTGCGGCGAGAAATATGAAGAAGAAGAGGAAGACGGGGAGATAAAAGAAGATGCGATCCGGGATGTCGTAAAGCAGGACGAAGATGACGTTTACAGCCGAAAGGGCCAGCAGGACGGCGGCAAGCCCTCTGGACCTGCGCCGTAATCGCAGCAGACCCCCGGCGACAATCACGGCATGGAAGAAATAGACCTGGGCGCAGAGGAAGAAGATGAAACGCAGCGCATGTCTGCCCAAACCTCCACCCGATATGCCCAGGGAGGATCGAAATTCCCCGCCCGCGATGGCGTTTGCAGTATTCAGCGAACCGTGATCGTGAATGTTCCAGGCGACCAGGAGCAGGTAGAAGGAAAAACCCGCCGTGAACCATCCAAGGCAAGCTGCAAGACGGCGACCGGAAAGAAAACGAGACCTGTTCGTGATGACCAGAAATAAAAAAAGCACCGGTGCGAACAGGGCGGGATGCTGGTGATTGGCAAGACCGAGCCCGAAGAGGTACGATGCGAGGTAGAGGGTGCGCCATGTACGCCCCCTCCGGAACATCAGCACGAGGAGCAGTATCAACAGCGTGAAGAAGCTGTTCAGCGTATAAACTTCAGCTTCGGTGCTCAACCACCACAGTGTATGAGACGTGATCGCCGCCAGGGCTGTAATAAACGAGGCGGCAAGAGCTATTCCGCCCGATCCGCGTTTGATCCTTCCGGATCCGCGGATCTTTTCATTCGAGAGATTTCCGGAAGGATCGGTCGAGAGTCCTTCCCGCCCCCGCCGCCGAATTCCGGCGGGGAAACCGGCGTTGACATGGTGTATCAACACTTCGTACACGAGGAGAAACAGCGTGAGAACGGTGCAGGCTCCGAAAAATGCCGAAACGAGGTTCAGCCTGAAAGCCGGGTCCCCGCCGAACGGCGACATGATGAAAATCCGGCCGATCGTCATGAAAAGCGGATGATCGGTCGAGCCGACCCCGAGATCGAGTTGAAACGCCTTCCGGGTGAATATCGGGCTGTCGATATATCCGACCGTGGGGAGCAGTGTCAGTCTGTACCAGCACAGGGAGAGCAGAAAAAGCAGGATTCCCGCACCCCATTTCCGCAACGATTCGAAAGGCATCGAGTTCTCCCTCCCCTTCATTCTGAAGATGAACGTTCTCCCCGGGGGAGCCTTCCCCGAGACAAAGTGGTTGAATGACATGTTAACATATGACATAACCTTTTCTACAAAAGAGTGAGGCTCTTTGGAGGGAGATGAATAAATGCTCGGCCGTATTGTTGCACATGACGATTTCGACGGCGCCGCCTGCGCGGCGATAGTTTCAGCCGCCCTGGGTATCGATTCCATCGTTTATACAGGCCCGAAAAGCATTGAAGCGGGAGAATTCCCCATCGATGATAATGACGTCGTGGTGGATCTGCCCTATCCGCTTACCTGCGGTATGTGGTTCGACCATCACGCGGGAAACCGGGAGAACCTGGAGCTTCGCGGCCTGGACCCGGACGGGATTCCCGGCCGATTCAAGGAAGCCCCGAGCTGCGCACGGGTGGTATACGGCTATTTTCTCGATCAAGAGGATAACGATTTGCCGGCGTATTTTGAAGAACTCGTTGCGGCTGCGGATAAGATCGACTCTTTCGATTACGCTTCGGTCGATGAGTGGCGCGAGGAAACTCCCGCCCATATAGTTGATTGGGCCATCAAGGCTCCGTCACCGCACCGGGGAGCCCGGTTCGAAAAACTCGCCGGGATAGCAAGGCTGATGAGGGACGTTCCTCTCGACGAAGTCGCCGCCGTTTCCGAAATCGTCGAGTGGGCCGGGGAATTCCACGACCAGGAGCGCAAAACCCTCGATCTCATAAGCGGTTCGGCGGCATATCATCCGGGCGATGAAGATCGCCGGCTCGTTATCCTGGACATGACCAGGCATCGTCGTCCGCCGAGAATAATCAAGAATCTCGCCTTTCTGCAGCACAGCAGGGCCGAAGCAGTGCTCGAAATCAATAACCGGATGCGCCGGGGAGTGAAGACGAATGATCTTACTTTTTCAATTTCGCTGAATCTCTTCATGTCCCGATCGTCCCATTCCAAGGATCTCGGTGAGATCATGCGCACTCTCAATATCGGCGACGGGCACCCCGGGGCTGCCGCGGGAAGCCTGGACTGCGGTTCGAAAAACGAAATGCTTCGTCTGAAACAGGACGTTGCCGATCGTATCGTCGAGCTGTATCTTTCCATGTAATCGACCAGCCGGCCTTTTTGAATTACAGGAGTTGCCGTGGATATCCTGAATCAGCCGTGCCGGGAGCCGGGACGGGAATACAAATGAAAGCCTATATCGTCAAAACGAGAACCATAATAGAACCTTTCGGCGATCCTGCGACCGATACTCCGGTATTCAATGTTCCGCTGACCCGGGCGAGAGCGGCGGTATTCCAGCGTGCGGGACTGGAACCCGCAGAGGTGGCATCCGTCGATTCGATCCCGGCCGCCGGACCCAAGTTCGTCGCTTTCGACCACCTTCACATCACGGAGCTCCTGCTCAAAGATTTCGTTGCCCTGAGCCGGCGTAACGGAAACCGGGCAAGGCTGGGCATCCGCGATTCCCTCTTTATAAGGATGACCGAACCGATACAGTCACTGGAGAAAGATGAAGAAGGAAACAGGCTTTTCGATCTGTTCTACATTCCGGATGGGCCCTTCGACGACGAAAACGGATGGCGGACGACGGCGATCGATCCCCGTGAAGATGCCCGCAGGATCGAGCTCCCTGCTACAATGCTCTCGCCTGAAGAATCGCAGTTCCCCATCACTTCAAGGCAGGCCTGGCATCTGAAGCACTGGGTGCATATCCTTCGTGCGAATTATTTCGGAATCACGGGCAAGGCGGCCGAACTTAAAGAAACTGGAAAGCTGCGGGTCCTCGCCGCCGTTCTCAAGGCTCGCTCGATAAACAAATGGAAGGTCGCCGCCGGACTCAACAGGATCGGCTCGAAGTGCGACATTCATCCCACAGCGATTGTCGAGGCTTCAGAGCTGGGAGACGGGGTCAGGATAGGAGCCAATGCGCTTGTGCGGGGGTGCGTTCTCGGAGATGGTGTCTTTATAGAGGATATGGCTCAGGTAACGTTCAGCACCCTCGGCAGCGGGTCCATCGTGCATAAAACCTGCGTTCTGAACTACTCGGTCCTCTACCCGGGCACGGCATCGGGAAACAAGATACTCCAGTTCGCGGTTCTCGGCAGGAATGTCATAACGACGCACGGCAGTAATCTGCTCGATTACTCCCTGACGCCCGACCCGATCAAGGTCGAGCATGAGGGTAAGCTCGTCTCTACCGGTTCCCGCTATATCGGATGCTGCCTGGGCCACGATGTGAAACTCGGAATAGGGAGCTACGTTGCGCCGGGAAGAGCCTTCCCGAACGGATACTGTATCGTGCGCAATCCTGACAACACCCTTTTCAAAATGCCACCGGACCTTCCCGCAGGCGAGTTTCTTTACGTCAAAGACGGGACTCTCGTACCTCTGCGCCGGTCCGGCGTAAAAAAGGGCGAGAATTGAACCCCCGCCGGCCCGGTCGGCGCGAGAAAACAGAATCATGACATGAACGTATTCGATCTTTTTATCCTGCTTCTCACATTGTACTGGCTGAGCCGGATCCTGCTTCTGCTGTCGGGGCAGGAGGGTACGGTCACCCTCGAACCCGGAGAGAAGAACGAGGCCGAAGTTCGTGATGGAGGTGAGCTGCCCTTCGTATCCGTTTTAATCCCGGCCCGCAACGAGGAAGATAACATCGGTGAGTGCCTCGACTCCATCCTGGCGCAGGATTACGGTTCGTACGAGGTGCTGGTGGTTGACGACCAGTCGACCGACGGCACGGCCCGTCTGGTCGAAGAACGCGCTGCGTCCTCTCCCCGCGTCAAACTGATCCCGGGGAAAACGCTTCCGGACGGCTGGCTGGGGAAACCTTTCGCTCTCCACCAGGCTTACGAGGCTGCAGAGGGTGATTTTTTCTGGATGATTGACGCCGACACCCGCCACCATCCACAGGGCTTGAGCTCGGTTGTAGACTTCGCCCTCAACCGGAAAGCCGCCCTTGTTACCCTGGTTCCGCGCCTCGAGGGAGCGAGTTTCTGGGAAAAGGCGGTGCAGCCGCTTTTTTATACCTGGTTCGACCGCAGGATGTTCGACCGTGTGAACAACCCGGACGTTTCTGACGTTGTAGCCTGCGGACCCTATTTCCTTGTAACCCGCGCCTGCTATGAAAAAGTCGGAGGTTTCGAAGCCCACAGGGATAAGCTTCTGGAAGACCTGGAATTCGCGCGATCCGTCAAAAGCTCGGGGGAGAGGTTCCTGCTGGCTAAAGGCCTCGATCTCTATACGCTCCGGATGTACCGCGGAGCGGGAGGGTTGTGGAAGGGGTGGACCAAGACTTTCGGCGGAGGTCTTGCGGGGCGTCGCTGGCTGGGCTTTTTCCTGGCTGTCTCCCTCCTTTTACTTTCTGTCACACCGTTCCTGCTTCCCCTGGCAGGGGTATGGCGCCTGTTATCCGGAGCCGCGGGATGGACGGGATTCGCAGGTTGTTTCGCACCCGCAACCCTCATTCTGTTTTTCCGGTTCAGGAGCGACAGGATGAATCGCCAGGATGCCAGATACGGACCGACCCACCCGCTTGGAGCTCTTTTTATGGCTTTTGTCATGGTAAAGGCGGGATTTTCGGGCGGCGGTGTTGAATGGAAGGGTCGTACCTACGTTGAAACCGGGCATACCGCCGGAGGATACACCGGTAAGTAAATTTTCATTCAAATAACGAACGAAAATTAGAAGAAACAGCGGGAAACAAGGATGCAAAGCAGAGGATCCCACTACGTAATCGGGCTCGACGGGGCCGATTTCGCCGTGCTGAAGCGTTTCAGCCTGCCCGCTCTTTCCAGGCTGGCGGAGGAGGGGGTTTCTGGCCCTCTCGAGAGCGTGGTGCCGCCTCAAACCGCCCCGGCCTGGACATCATTCCGCACGGGGTGCCTCCCGGGTGTCACCGGGATCTATGATTTCACCAGACCGGTCAGGGATCAGTACAGAGAAAAACCTGTAACGGGAGACGATTGTCTGGTTCCCTCATTCTGGGAACTTCCTGCCTGTTCGAACCTTCGCACCCTGGCCTTGAACATACCGCTTACACACCCCGCACGCGAACTTAACGGCGCTATGATTACCGGGTTCATGACGCCGGGCTCCCGGCTTGACGCCTCGTGGCCTTCCGACCTTCTCGCCCGTATTGAAACCGGACGGGGAAGATACCCGTTCTACCTTGAGACCCGCACCGACGATCCGGACGAGTTTTTTGACGCAATCGGCAACATGCTCGACTACAAGCGGGGGGTATTCGAGGAACTGACCGCCGCGGAGAAATACGATTTCGCAATCATCCACATATGGGGCACTGATCGCCTGGCTCATGCAATGTGGGATCTCCTGTCCGCTGAAAATCCGGATGACCTGCCTCGTGAGAAACGCAGGCTGTATGAACGAGCCGCTGATTACCTGGCCAGAGTGGATCAATTCGTCGGAGACACGGCAGAACGCCTCTGCTCCGAAGACACACTATGGATCATCTCGGATCATGGCTTCGGAACGGCCACCCACGGGGTCGACCTCAACGTCTGGCTCTATGAGAACGGCTACCTTGCTCTGCGGAACACCCCGGCTTCCCGGCTCCGGCGCGCAGCCTGGCGGAGAGGTTTCAATCCTTCCAGCCTGGTAAACAGGAAAGCGGAAAAGGATAAAATGAAGCGGCCCCGGCGAAGACTCCTCAAGATCCCTGTGCGGCCGCGTCCCATGACCGATATCATTGGAGCCCTTACCGCGCGGCGGAGGTTGTTCCTGTCCATGGCCGACGTGGACTGGTCGAAAACCGCCGCATATTCGCCGTTCGGGCTGGGCCATATACGGCTCAATAAGAAGGGAAGGGAACCGCAGGGGATAATTGAATCCGGGTCGGATGAAAGCAGAGTGCTTCAAGATCTCAGCAAGGCTCTGGAGCGGACGCCTCTTGAAACTCCCCATGGGAAAGTCTTTTATCCGAAAACCGCCGCAGCGGCTGATCTTTTCGGTGCCGGTCGCGCGCCCGGCGGTCCGGACCTCTATTTTCTCAGTCACGATTCAGGTTTTCTCGCATTGAATGTTTTTTCTTTCAGCTCGTCGCGACCGGTTGCCGGGCTGCCTGATGGGTACGGATATCACAGGCAGAACGGCGTGCTCATAGCGGCGGGAAAAAATCTCAGGACGAAATTCAAAATCGGTGGTGCGAGAATCATCGATATCGCCCCCACGCTCATGCATCTGTCAGGAGCGCCCGTTCCGGAGGATATGAACGGCACTGTGCTGGAACATGCGCTGGATCCGGAGTTTCTTTCATCCACTCCGCCGGAAAGATCGGGAAGGATGCCCCGCCTCTCGGGTGTTGACGCCGGCACTGTGGAATCGGACGGGGATGAACTGATGGAGCGATTGAAGGGGCTGGGATATGTCGGGGATTAATCGACTGAAATTAACGCTGCAATGTTGTGCCTGATATAATAAGAGAAGACCGTGCGCTTTCTGCGATGTCATGCAAAATGGTTTAAAGTATTGAGTTTCGTTGCATAAACAGCTATCTTTGCAGGGTCTGAAACCTTTCACGGGGTCTCCTTTCGGAAAATCAGAGAAGGAGGACAACCAATCGTTACTCATATTTTACCTTTATTCCTGATACTGGTTACTCTGGCGGTGTTATATTTCCACCTGACCTCGATCTACAGGTGGGACAGGCTGATCCAGTCCAAGGTCTACCTTTCCCGCTCTTCGCCCAAGATCGAGGAAGCCGCGTCGCCTCTCGTCTCAGTGGTCGTACCTGCACGGAATGAAGAAGAAAACATAGCGACTTTCCTGGCCTCACTGCTCGCCCAGTCGTACCCGTCCTTCGAGATCGTGGCGGTAAACGACGGATCCACCGATCGCACACTCGAGGTGATAGAAAACTTCGCGGCCCGCAACGAACGTGTGAAAGTAGTGGATATCCAGGAAAAACCGCAGGGATGGGCCGGTAAAACCTATGCTTTGCACCGGGGGCAGGAGGTTGCCGACGGTGATCTGCTGCTCTTCATGGATGCCGATACATCCGCCGAACACACGTTTATCGCCAGGGCGGTGAACTACCTGAAAGAGAACAGGCTCGACTTCATCACCTTTGCGGCCAAACCGATATTCCTCGGGTTCTGGGACGGACCGGTCCTCGCCATCATGGGGGCCCGTCTTTGCGATAATATAAGAAAGGTCAACGATCCCGGGAGCACTTCGGGGGGAGCGAACGGCGCTTTCCTCCTTTTCAACAGGAAAGTCTACAAGCAGGTCAACGGTTTCGAGGGAGTCAAGAACGAGGTGCTCGAAGACCAGATCCTGGGTGAAAAAGTCAAGCGGCTCGGCGCCGGGGTCGCTTATCTTCTCGCTCCCGAGTTCCTGACGCAGAGAATGTACGCCGGAAGCGAAGCCCTGGCTCAGGCCGTGGCCCGGGTTTTCTACCACGGGGGCATGTCCACACTCCGGAAATTAGCCCTTGCGATTCTCGCCCCGCTGATACTTTGCGGGCTCTACCTGACGCCGTGGCTGGTTACGGTGCTCAGTATTCCGGTCGGACTTTCTCTGGAATGGTGGGCGATCCTCCGCCTTGCGCTGACACTCCTCGGCCTGGGGACTCTCTTCGCATACGCATACTCGCACCTGGTCATCAGCCGGATAATGCGAACGGGGTTTACATATTTTCTTCTCGAACCTCTTGCCGTGCTTCTCCTCTGCCTATACATCTGGAAATCGATAATAGGTTCTCTCACGGGCAAACAGCCGGTCTGGAAAGGAAGAGCGTACGGGAGCGCCGGATGATGGCGATTCTGCTCTGGATCCTGCTTATGCTCCTGCTCCTCGTGCACCTGGGAGGCGTGGCCGGATGGCTCCGTGCCCCGCGGGTGCTGCCTGTTCTCCGGGCCCGGGAAAACGTCCCCGATCCTGGAAACGAAGAGAAAACCGATTCCCCTGCGAGACCGCTGTTCTCCGTTATCGTTCCAGCACGGAACGAGGAGGAAGTGATCGCCGGTTGCGTGAGCTCCTACCTTCGACAGGATTACCCATCCACGGAGGTTATCGTAGTCGACGATCGTTCAACGGACGGAACTTCCGCGATACTGGCCCGCTTCAAAGAAGAGTATCCGGCCCTGAAGATCATAAGGGGACGCCCTCACCCTGAAGGCTGGACCGGAAAAAACTTCGCCGCGCATCAAGGTTACATGGCTGCAAATGGGGAATATCTTCTATTCGTGGATGCCGATACCGTCGCTGACCCTTCCCTCGTCAGCCGGGCTTTTCAGCTCCTCGAGCAGGAGAGCATCGATCTGCTTACGGCGGGTACGCGTCCCATCTTCCAGAGCTTCTGGGATCGCTTGATAATTCCTCTGATCGGTCACTTCTTTTTCCTTCTTATCAGGCAGGCGAACAACCCGGATTCGAAAACCGCCGGCGCCAACGGTCCGTTCCTCCTTTTCCGTCGCTCTGTGTACGAGGCTGTCGGCGGGCATGAAGGCCTGAAGGGAGAAATGCTCGAAGACCAGGTTTTCGGTGAGAAAGCGAAAGGTTCAGGATTCAGAGTCAAGCTGGTTATGGCGCACGAACTCCTGTCCCAGCACTTTTATAAAACCCTGTCCGAGCTCTGGGAGGGCTGGGTGAAGATTCTTTATTACAACATCGTCCGGGATAAGAAAATAATCAGGAACGTGCTCACGCCGGTAAATATTCTTCTTATCTTTTTTGTGCCCTGGATGCTGTTCGGAGCGGGTGCCTTCATGACTCTGGCAGGTGTCGGATCTGTCTGGGCCGCCAGGTTTTTCTGGGTGGGAGGGGCAATATGTCTGCTGGCATCCCTTGCCCCGGTGCTCATGCGCCGGTATATCGGTGTCAAAGGTCCCGTTTACCCCTTCCTGCAACCCGTGGCGGCGGTGCTTCTGGCCCTGATCTGGTCCGATGCCGCTTTCAGGTTCATGAGCGGCGGCGCGGCCACCTGGAAGGGCCGGGCGTTCACCCGCACGGGTCCTGAAGCCGAACATACCGCAATTGACAAAACCAGGGACGCATGATAGAACTCCTCCCCTTGAAAAGGAGAAAACATTGGGTGAATCGATTCGAGAAAAGGTCAGGAAAGCGTCGGACAGGGTGCTCGGGGACGAGTGGGCCAACTGGCAGGGTGAGGGAGAGGAAGCGGTGGTTGCGGCCAGAGGTCTGTTTATCATCTTCAGCATGCTCGTGACCTTTTTCATGGAGAGCTTCACCATCGGTGTCTGGTGGCTCACGGCTCCAAGGCTGGCAATGATTCTCCCCGGGCTCGACTGGATAGTGTTCTGGTCGCTGATTACGGGTTTTGTCGTTCTCGACATATGGCTGCTACTCGTTTTTATTTCCCTCCTGGTCCAGCGTCCTTTCGGCCCCCTGACTTCCGGGGCCGTCGGTCTGGTCAATCATCTCCTTCCCCACGCGGTCAAGTGGGGCCTGAGATTCGGAATCTCCAGGGATAAAATGGGCAACTCTTTCATCAAGGTGAGCAACCAGCTGGCATGGGCCGTAGCCCGTAAAATCAAGGCGTATAAATCCGTTCTCATTCTGCTGCCGAGATGCCTGCGCCCGCAGGATCGTTCGGAAGTCAAAAAACTGGCTGAAAAACTGGGGCAGAAGGTATTTACCGTGTCAGGCGGAGAAGCGGCCCGGCAGCGTATCAAAGAGATTATGCCCGACCTTATCGTCGCAATAGCATGCGAGCGGGATCTGATGAGCGGAATCCAGGATGTCTCCGGACGCATTCCGGTTCTCGGCGTTCCCAACAGCAGACCGAACGGCCCCTGTAAAGATACCAGCTGCGATATTTCGGAAGTATTTCGCATCATGTCCGCGTTTCCCGTCGCCACAGGCCAGTCCAGCTGAAATCGATTGCAATGACTGTAGAATCTCTGACTCTGCCCGAAGCGCGGCGAATGGCATTCGATGCGCAGCTCCGGGGATTGGAAGCCGCCCCGAAAAGTGGAAAAGAGGGCGCTTTCTCCGTCATTTCCAGGCTCGGTTACATACAGATAGATACTATCTCGGTCATCGAGAGGGCTCATGAGCACACTATCGGAACCAGGGTGCCCGGCTACATTCCCGGTACCGTTTTCGATCTCCTGAAGGACCGGCGAATATTTGAATACTGGGGCCACCAGGCCTCTTTCCTGCCTATTGAAGATTATCGCTACTATCTGCCTATGAAGCGGAGTTTTCTCTCCCGGAGCGGCTGGGCGCGCCGCCAGTTCGAGGATCACCGGTCTCTCGTGGATGAAGTGGTTGAGCGGATTAGAACCGAGGGTCCTCTTGGCACTAAAGATTTCGCAACGCCGCCCGGCGAAAACCGATCGGGATGGTGGGACTGGAAACCCGCGAAGAGGGTGCTCGAAGCGCTCTACTGGAAGGGTGATCTCATGATCTCCGAACGCAGGGGATTCAGCAAGATATACGATCTTACCGAGCGGGTTCTCCCGCCGGGAGTCGATACTGAAGACCCTGATGAAGACGAGGTGGCGGCTTTTGCGGTCCGGCGCGCTTTGGCCGCCCACGGTTTCGCTTCGGAGAGCGAAACCCGCGGATATCTCCAAATCGCGGGCAGAAAAAGCGTATCCGGTGCTTTCAGCCGGATGCTGGCGGAGGGTGAAATCATCAAGGTTTCCATCAAGGGGCTGGATAAACAGATTTACTATGCCGTTCCGGAGATCTTCAACGGCCTGGCAGAGAAAAAACCTTCACCTGCCGGAGTTGTCATATTCTCACCGTTCGATAACATGATAATCGACAGGGCTCGACTCCTTCGGCTCTTCGGATTCGACTACAAGCTGGAATGCTTTCTGCCTGCGGCAAAACGCAGGTTCGGGTACTTTTCACTGCCGGTGGCCTGGAACGGGGAGTTCTGCTGCAGGTTCGATCCGAAGGCGGAAAGGAAGACCGGTGTTTTCCTGGTCAAGAACCTTGTTTTCGAAAAGTCTTTCGATGATTATGACGGGATGCTCCCATCTTTCGTTACGGCACTCGAGGATTTCGCCCGGTTCAACGGCTGTTCAGCGGTCGAGATCATCCGAACCGAACCAGCCCGGCTGAAAACCCGTCTAAAACGCGCCCTTCGGTAAAAAGGTAGTATCCGCATTCTTAATCCCCCCAAAAAAAGAAGCGGCGCCGTGAAACGACGCCGCTCGAATTCAGGAGAATCACTTCTTCTATATTTTGTACTCGCCCCGGTCCAGGAATACTTTCGCGATCCTTTCCTTGGCCGCGAGCACGTTGTAAGGTAATTCGGGAAGATAACGCTTGATGTGCGTAATATAGTTCTCGAGTTTATCTTCGGGAGCGGCATCGGTCAGAAGCTCCACACCGTACTTCTCGAGAATGTACCTGGTGTCGTGGAAGTAAGTATTGATTATGTCGAGGATATACTCGCAGTTTTCCTCGCCCCGCTCGTCGAGCAGCTTCTTCGCCCTGCAGTACGCCGTGTCCATGGTAAAGAGATACATCATCATTTCGGCCAGCCCGGCCAGAATATCCTGCCGGTCCGCGATCTCTTTCATGTATCTCATCGAGCATGTATGCGTGGCGTAGAGAACGGCTCTTCGCGCCAGGTTGAGGATGAATTCGGCTCGTCCCAGTGGCCCGTCACCCGGTTTTGTGGGGATTCCGGCCGGGTTCTGTATGTCGGCCGTGATCAGCACTCCGGCGTTCATGAGCGGGAGCGCGCCTTTCATGACGCGTCGCAGGACCGTGCCGGGCACCAGGAGCCTGTTGATTTCATTGGTTCCTTCGAAGATCCTGTTGATGCGGGCATCCCTGAACGCCTGCTCTATAGGGTACTCCGAGGTGTATCCGTACCCTCCGTGGATCTGTAAACCTTCGTCTACGACCATATCAAGCATTTCGGAGCAGTAAACCTTTACGATTGAGGCCTCGACCGCGTATTCCTCGAGGGCTTTGATCTGTTCTTCTTCGGGATTTTCGGCGTCGGCCGGGATGCTCTCGATCATCGCATCTATAAGACCGCTGGTTCGGTATGCCGCCGATTCAGACACAAAAATTTCGATCGCCATCCTGGCGAACTTCTCGCGGATCATGCCGAACTCGGTAATCGACTTGTTGAACTGCTTGCGCTCAATGGCGTAATTGTAGGTTTCCTTGGAGACGACCTTCGCGCCGCCGATGGTTGCAAAGCCGAGTTTGAGCCTTCCGATATTGAGATTGTTGAATGCGACCCTGTGGCCTTTCCCGATTTCTCCCAGTACATTTTCCACCGGAACTTTGGCATCTTCGAGAATAACGGTCGTCGTCGAAGAACCTTTCAGGCCCAGCTTCTTCTCTTCGGCGCCGGATGATACGCCTTCGAAATCCCGTTCGACGATAAAAGCTGTAAAATGTTCTCCGTCTATCTTCGCGAAAACGATGAACATATCGGCATAGCCGCCGTTCGTGATAAAGAGCTTTTCCCCGTTCAGGATATAATGCGTTCCCTCGGGATTGAGAACCGCCGAGGTCCGGGCTGCGAGGGCGTCGGAACCGGCGTTCGCTTCAGTCAGTGCATAAGCGGCGATATATTCTCCGCTGCCGATACCGGGGAGGTATCTTTCTTTCTGTTCCGGTGTGCCGAAATATATGATCGGCAGCGTGCCGATTCCCGAGTGGGCGCCGATAACGGCCGAGAAACTCGCGTTGCCCAGGTTCATGTATTCCACTACAAGACCGCTCGTGGTCTTGTCGAGAGCGAAGCCGCCGTATTCCTCTGCGATATCTATGGAGTTCAACCCTAATTCGCCGGCTTTTTTCATCAACTCCCTGATTGTTTTGATGTCTTTCGCGTCGATTTCCTCGGCGTGGGGCCTGATTTCGCCGGCGGCGAAGTCAGCCGCCGTTTTCGCAATCATCCTCTGTTCTTCATTGAGATCTTCCGGAGTGAAGCAGTCATCGGGATGAGATGTGTCGAGCAGAAACCCGGCACCCTGAATTCTTGTCCCCTTCTCTAACATAAGTACTCCTTTCGACCGGGCCGAAAAGCCGGTTCGATGATTCTAGTCGTAAAGATAAGGAATGATAGCTCCGATAACGCAAATTGTCAAACATTATTACGCAATGCGTTATTTTTGCGGATGAACCTGTTTGAGGGTGCCCCCTGAAACATAGTAGGGAACGCCTGGTTTAACAGGGGGGTCGGGCATTTTCTGGAGAATCCTGTGGGGTTGACGGATGATTACCGTCTCTGCGGGGATTTCGAGGCCGGCAGCTCCCCAGATGCCCGTTCCGATAATCGAATTCTGCCCGACCGCAGCGCCGAGGAATTTCCTCCCCGAGGGCTGCATGCGACCCTCGTGCATGACCCTGACTTCACGAGTGAAAGTGGGATCGATCATCATATCGGCGAATTGAGCCAGGGGGGTCATCTTGACCCTTTCCCCCAGCACGCTCCACTGGCAGCCGGGCTGTGAGATATAAACCCGCGGGAACAGAACGCTCGCATTGATTGTTCCGAAATTCGACAGCATCGATTCTGCGCCTATGAAAGAGCCGGTCACGGATACGTGCTGCTCGAGAGAAACACCGTCACCGATGCAGCTCGCGAAAATGTTGACGAACGGTCCGATGGTTACATTATCGCCCAGGATTGAAAGCTCCACGTTCGCAAGAGGGTGTATCTTGCACCCTTTCCCCGTGAAAACCAGGCGCCGTTTGATTCTGGACCTGGTGGGCGGGACGGCCGTCAGTATCCTGCCGAGTCCCCGCAGCACGGTGCCGGGTGAAACCGTGGTCCACATCGACGCGAAAGCAAGCATGTTGACGGTGAGAATATGGCTCCAGTGTGTCAGCCTGACAATTCCTTCGAGGCTGAAAGCTGTTTCGGCCTTTACTCCCATGAAGCGCTCCACGCCTTCCAGCGGAATTCGGCGCTCCTTGTGGGTAAATGGAAGAGGTCTGACTGCGGCGACTTCAGGGAATGTGGAGTTTTTCCCGTTTTTCGAGGTGCTTTTTTCGTTGAAGGCGACCTTTTCGCCGGTGTTGCCTTCGGGAATATATACAAGATTGTAAGGGAAGCAGCGGACTCCTCCTGCTGTTTCTATCGGTTCGATCCCCTGGAGGGCGGTGTTGCGGGATACGAAGAGGGAGTCGACTGACGCGAATGACACCGGTTTCCCTCCGGTCCTCGCTTCTTTCAGGAACCGTTTGATCAGTCGGGGCGTGAAAAACAGGTCATCCTCGAGGAGCAGTGTTTCCCTGCCGGATTCCCGCCGTTTCTGGATTTCATCGGCGGCGTCGGCAGCATGGTCGGTGACGTAAACCGGTTCGATCCGCAAATCTGTAAGACATTTCTCTACGAAGGCCCTGAATGACGTGTCGACGACCGGAATTTCCGCCGGAGGCAGATTGAAAGGGCTGACTGTGCACCCAGTAGGAAAAATGAAAGCTTTCATTGAAACACTCCCCCGAATCACGAACAACTGCGAGCCAGAAAAACCGGAAGTTTCACCCGCCGAATCCCGCTCCCGAATCGCGGATAAGCTGCGACCGCGAAACGGTCGCCGTCATCCCCGCCGAACAAGGCTCCGCAGCCCGGCCGGATCGCAGATAAGCTGCAACCGCGAAGCGGTCGCCAGCTGAAGCCGCCTTACCACCAGCGCCCCAACCCCGAATCGCGGATAAGCTGCGAACGCGAAGCGGTCGCCAGCTTCATTCGCGATATAAAAAGCTGCCGCAGGTCAGCTTTTTATTACTTATTCGCGTTCATACCAGATAGAGCAGTCTTCCTTCTTCCGGGGATCTCTCTTACCCGTGGCGAGTTCTCTCGACTGCCGTAACATGTCGAAGACATCCGCTTCAACGAATTTTCTGTTCGAAGTGATGATCCAGGCGTCTTTTACGGTATGATATTCCAGTCCGTAACGTTTTTTCTCGCGGGCCAGTTCCTGGATGAGGAGTCCGTCTTCGTTTGTGAAGAAGTGTTCATTGAAGCCGCCCAAGCGGAAGAAACGTTCCCGCTGGGTATAAATCACACCTCCGGAATAGCCCGTGATCCTTGAAAGAATATTAAAAACCGTTTGGACAAGGTTGCCGAAGAGCGAGCCCTTTTCCATCTTCACCGTAACGCCGCCCCCGACGTAGCGATCCGTTTTCATGGCTTTATAGATACTTGTAAGCAGGTTCTCCGACAGGATGTTATCAGCGTCGGAGAAAACCAGGATGTCGCCCCTGGCCAGCCGGGCGCCATTATTGCGGGCCGCTGCAATCTGCCGTTTCGGTTCTCGGGTCAGGATCACTCCGGCGTCGGACGCTATGGACGCCGTTCGATCCGTGCTGGAGTTGTCCGCTACTATAATCTCACCTTCAACGCCCTGGTCTGCAACCAGATGTTCGACAGCAGCGGCTGCCGACTCGAGCATCCTCCCCAGATAACGCTCCTCGTTGAATGCGGGAACCACGAGGCTGATACCCAGGCGGTCCACGCCTTCCCGCATTTCCACAGGTATTTCACCGGGTTTTCTGAAACCTCGGATCAGGCTCCGCGTCCCGGCTCGGGAAGTTCTGAGGGCCGGATAATCGAGAGCATCTTCCCAGCCGTTTTCAGGCGTCGGCTTTCCAGACGGATCGACGGGATGTATGGTGGCGGCTACACCGCCGGGTTTCAACAGGCTCGCCCAGTGGGAAAGCCGGCTTGTTTCTGGAGTCGATGCGGTAAGAAGGAGATCGAAATCAGCATCCATAACGGGGTCGTCAGCAGAAAACAACCGGCATCCCCGCTCATGATGGGTAAATGCTGCTAGCCGTCTTGTTTCTTCGTCCTTCCCCTCTACGAGCACCCGGGTTACATGTGACAGGGGCAGCATGAGTGAAAGGGAGCTGAAACGCTTGAGTGTCAGCCGTGCTATTCCCATTTTTGCTTTTCTTCTCGGACCTCCGTCCGGTCCGGTTCCCGGCATGGTCGCCGTTTCATCTTGTTCCCGGACACGTTCGACACGGATTCTCAGCGTCGCCTTCCGACGATACGTTTTTTCCGCCCGCCGAAGCTCTTCGCCCCTGCTTTTTCTTCCCGGGAATCTTCCGTTCCAGGAGAATCCCCATCCGGAGATTCAAGACTTTTTCCCGTTCCTACAGGTCCCGGCATGAATCCTGGTTTCTGGTCACTCGATTTTCCGGCGGATTTGAATTTACGGGGTTTCCATTCCCCTGCGGGCTTATCTTCGGTGGCGGTGGTTTTTTCTTCAATCGCTGGAGGAGCTGCATCAGCAGCGACAGGAGCGGGAGGAGGTGCGGGATGCCGTTTCTCTGTTTTTTCCCGAGCCGGTTTCCGGGGTTCGGTTTTCCTTGCCGGCTTGCTGCGCTCGGCTTTCTGGAAATTAGAGTCGAGCTGTTCCGCTTCTTCAAAGACATCCGCAGGTTTCGGGGCTTCTTTCTTCCGGGGGGGGTAAGGCTTTGCCGGTTTTCGACTTTCCCGCGGGCGTCGTTCTGCTGATTCCGCCGGTTTCTTCGGCTGTCTTCTCTGCTGCTTCAGCCTGTCAGCCGGTTCGCGTCCGGCAGGTTTTCCCGTCCGTGCTTCGGCGGTTTCAGGCTCACGCCGTTCGGCGGTCGATCGGGTTCTTCGCTGCGAATCCTTTTCGGGTTTTTTTTCATCCCGTCTCCCTGTCCGCCTGCCGTCGTCTTTTTCTTTTTTCTGAGCCCGGGCAGGTTTGTCCTGCCTGTCTCCGCTCCTTTTCTGTCCGTGGAGCAGGAAGGTCTTACCGCGCAGTATACTGGCCGTTTTTCCCGCATGAGAGCGAGTAAATTCCCGGAGGGTCTCGTCAGGGCTCCTTATGAGGAAGGAATCATTCGGTATCTCGACGCCACTGGAAATCCAGGCTCCGGTTCCGGCGATAGCCCGGTGACCCAGGCAGGCGCCCAGAAGCATCTGACCAGAATCGACCTGCCTGGCTCCAACCTGGACGCTTACGTGACGATCGAAGCTGCGGCTCAGGTTCACATCCATGAAAAATGCTCCGTAAACGGTTACCGCCCTCTCGCCGATCACCGAATACTGCATCGAAGCGCCCGAAAAAGCGCCGGGATACAGAACACAGAGATTATGAACGCTTTTCTGCCCCACACCCGCATCTTTTCCTACCGTGCTGTAGAAAATCTGCGCCGCTGGTTGCACCTCGACTCCATCAGCGAGATAAGAGCCTACGACCACTGCGTTCGCCCCGATGGTGACATTGTCTCCCAGGTACGATGCTTCTACAACGGCTGAAGGGTGGATATCGCAGTTGCGGCCTTTCTTAACCGCGCGCCTGGCCAGCCTGTACCGGAGTTTTTGACGTATCGGCCCCTGTGCTCCGCCCGGTCGCATCCGCTGCCAGGCGAAACGGCCGAGGACCGTATCGAAAAGCCTTGCCGTCAACGCGAGTTGACTGCAGGTCAATATGTGGCTCCAGTGATTCACCGCGATCGCTCCCTTGAAGGTTATCGGGTACGAGATCTTCAGTTTCCCGCCGCTGATGATTTCACCTCGTCGGATAGGAACCATCTTTTCGCCGGCATGGAACGACAGGGGCATTGAACGGTTGATCTGCGCGTCGGCGGCATGCAGGAAGTACAGGGGGTACCGGATGCAATCTCTGCCGTCCTGGCCGACATCCGTTCTTACACGCTGCAATTTGGTCGTGTAATCGGTGAAAGGGGACTTCGTGAGGCTGAAATTGTAAGTCGCGTTCGAATTGCGCACGGATTTGATAAAGTCCATGAGCAAAGGACGCGTAATGAAGAGGTTGTCCGCCATTACGATGCAGCGGCTTTCCTTTATTTCATTGGGTTTCGAGATCCTGACGGGTTCGAGACCCGCATTTTTGAGAAGAGAATCCTGGTATTCGGCCAACGTCGTGTCGAGGATGGGCATGTTTCCCGCCGTGTCTCCGAACGGGCTGATACGTACGCCTGATGCTAGTATATATGCTTTCATGGAATTCGAGCTTCCTTTCGTTTCAGTGAAAATCCGCCCCTGACTCGCTGAGCAGTTGTTCGATTCGATCGGCTGCTCTCGAAGGGCTGTCCATTGATGTGATTTCTTTACTCAGTTTGCCCGCTTTTTCGTTGAATGACGGATATGAGAAGAGTCGCTTTACCGCGGCAGCAACCGGTTTCAGGTTGCGTCTGATACGGCGTTTCTCGAGATGGATTCCCGCTCCCAGTTCGTTGAGCCGCTGGGAATGTATCGCCTGGTCGATGTTTTCAGGAACCGCGATTATGGGGGTGCCGTAGCGAAGGGCCTGGTATATCGTTCCGTTTCCGCCGTGGCAGATGACTACGCTTGCGGCGGCGGCGGCCCTGTCGCCGTTGACGAATGAGCGAACGTAAACCCCGTCTTTTTCGGGAGGCAGCTCGCTTGCGGGAACCTGGGCTCCCGAGGAGAAAAGGAGCGAGTATCCATGGGGCAGAAACAGATCCGCCGCTTCACGGTAGAATGCACCGATGTCTCGTCTTCCGGTGCTTCCGGCCGTACAGTAGATAAGCTGCTTACCCATTCCTTCGATATCCTCCCAGGGAACATCATCTTTATCCGGCGACCATGTCAGGGGACCGGCGTGAAAAAGCGTCGAATCCAGCCTCTGAACCGGCGCGAATCCGGGTGTGTCCGCGAAGATCGTCAAATCGTTTCCACCGAGAGGGTGCTCGAGCCGACTGCCCCCCCTGTGCTGCAGTTCCCTGTTCAGAGAGGATGCTATCCGTCGAAACAATAACTCTCTCATCGTCGGCAGCAGCGGACCTACGATTTTTTTCCGGATGCGGCCCCCTCTCAGCGGGCGGATGCGGGGCGCATAATGACGGGTCACGCTGGTGTTGACGATCGTCGCGTGGAGAATGGAAGTAAGGCGTGCGGAAGCGGCCGATGTTATACGATGATCGTTCAGTACGATATCAGGTGAGAAATCCCTGATTACCGCCAGTTCGTCATCGATGTAACGAGCGGCGAGAGGCCGCGGAAGCCCCATGTCGAACCGGTTCACCCTTCCGAAATATTCCTTCGGGTCGATTTCGAAGATCCGCGAGATCCTGAAACCGTCCTTTTCGGGAATATCGAGGTACCGGCCTCCCCCGGCGAATCGCAGAGTATGCCCCCTGCGCCGGAGTTCGCGCGCCACGATAAAGGGGCGCGTCACATGAGAAATGGCCCAGCCGTTTGTGAAAACCAATACCCGTGCCATTCTGCGGGTAAAGCTACCTGGGCACCGCGTGGTCAGGATCGTTTGTCGCTGGAAATCGCCGGATCCAGAGTTTCAGGATGCTCGAAATTGTATTTCAATTGATTTGAAAACCCGATTCCCTGTTTTGCATCGATTACTCGATGGTCGACACTGTATGTGATTGTCGCACAGCGGCGTGGTACTACATTTCCGTCTATGACCATCGGCCGCTCCATCATTTTGCCGACCAGTGCTATGCATGTCGTCGCGATATTATACGTAATCATCATGTCGATCCCGAACATACCGGGATTCGAGATTTGAAAGGTTCCTCCGAGCTTTTTCCTGAGTTTCCAGTTTCTGCTGAGGCGTTTTATCGCCAGACGTCTAAGAAATGGAACCGAAAAAAGCGCTGCGACGACGCTGAGTTTCTTGAGCATTCCCTGGAGCTGATCTGCCGCCAGGTTTTTTTTGTCCTCAAGATCCCGTGCGATTTCTTCAAGCGACTTCGTGTCGGTCTGTTCGATTACTACAATCGGTGCGAAATTCCTGTCCACTGCCACCATCACCCCGATGTCTATGTTTGCGGGACGAACTATTTTCGACCCGACCATCTGCCAGTTCAGCCTGGGGTGTTCTCTCAATGCCAGGGCGGCCGCCTTGATGAGAAGGTGCGTATATGTGTAGCGCTCTCCTTTCTTCGCTTGCGTTTCGATGAACCTGGTCGCAGGTTCGAAATCGAGCATTTCTGTAGCCGTACCGTGCGCCCTTAACCCCGATTCCATCCCTTCGTTCAGAAACTTCTGCACGGGTTTCAGCTTGTGAAAGGTATCTTTGTTCATCCTGCTGCGTTCGCGTGATAAACGCCGCCCCGGCGTTCGTGTGGCATGGATGCCGTGTTTCACCTTCCGTCCATGTCGCGCGCACTATATCCGATAACAGCCTGCAAGTCAAATGACATAAGCACCTGCATTGCGTAAAGCGCTGCGATACGGTATTCTATTCACATATGAACGCGAATGAGCTTTTCGATATCCTCGATTTCGACTCTGACGGCTCGGTTTCGAGATCCGATCTGTTCAATACCGCCCTCGAACTCGGCTGGCACTGGCCTCAAGCACCTCTTTACGCGCTTCTCGACCGGCTGACCGTTCTGAACCCGCTATCCAGAAGCGATTTCGTTATTTGTATGAATCTCGCCGGGCGGGATCCGATCGGACCTTACGGTGAAGTTCTGAGGAGGGCTCCGCCTTTCCCGCCCTGGAGTCCCGGGGGATATTCACCAGCGCCGGCACCACATCGGCAAGCGTCTCCCGGCGGTGGCGCGGCGGAATATTCACAGTCGCCCCTTGCGCATCGGCATGCGTCTGCCGACGGCAGCGCGGGTGCGAGCGAAACCGCGACAAGACAGGGAGACGCTCGATTCGGTGCACTGATCCGGGTCCTCGAAGAATCAGCCGGGTCCCCGGCCGCGGAGGGGTTCGAGTCTTCCGTTCTGAAAAAGTGCGGGCCCTCGCCCAGAGAAGTAAGCACGGATGCGAGTGCCCTTCTTCTGATCGATCCCCAGCGGTCATTCACCTCGGGAGTATGGAAACAGTCGATCGGCGCAAACGCAACTGTCGAAGTGATGCCCCTGAGGCAGGCGTTCAAAAACTGCGCGGGCGTACTCGAAGAATGCGGAAACCGTGTCGAGACAATGTTTACGAGGTGCCCTTTCCCGCCTGAGAGCTATGATTGGGATGAATGTATGCGCGGAATAATCGTGGCAACCCAGCTTTACTTCGTCAAGCCGGGCAACAGCGTATTGTGGCCGCCCTCCAACGGGTTCAGGGATTGGGTGCTCAACCTTCTGGGGCGAGGTAAGAAAACCCTGGTGCTGGGCGGCTGTACTTTAAACAGCTGCATCCGAATATCCGCCATAGAAGTCGAGCGGTTGTTCGGGCCCTGCGGCCTGAAAGTTGTCGTCGACCTGGGTCTCTGCGGAGCGAGAATCGGTAACTTCCTGCCGTCGGAGCTTTTCGCTGGAGCTTCCCCCGTCGAGTCCGCCGTCGACCAGATGCTCGCGGCGGGTGTCGATCTCGCCCGCTCCGTCACCTGGATTTGAACAGGCGGCCCGTCTGCGCCGAGACTCATCGGGCACCACACCGAACAAAATCGGCTTCCCGGGCAATATTTCTGAAGCGGATAATGCGATGATTCCACGCGAACAACCCGCCCATTCGCCCCGTTGTTATTCTTTTATTCTTGGATCTGAGACCACTCCTGCGAGGCAACAGAAACATTATCCCGGTAGTTCGATTTTCTCCATGTGAAGAAACCGCACGACTGCGGCCGCGGCATCCTGGATCAAACAACCTCATCTGCGGCCGAACCCAAACTGCGCGACCTCGGCGGCCGAGTCCAAACCGTCCCACCGCAGCAGCCGAATCCGGACTGCACGACCTCGACAGCAGATCCCCAAACCGCAACGTTGCGGCAACGGAACTATTAACCGCTCCACCTCGGCGGCTGAACCTTGGACTGCCCCACCTCGGCAACGGAACTATTAACCGC
>CAYMWF010000035.1:0-55339 GCA_964394085.1 uncultured Gemmatimonadota bacterium
ATGGGAGCGTGTGAGGTGCTGTTTGAGCGGCGGGGCGTTGGTGACGGCGTTCCGCTGCAGGGAGTAGATAGATGAAATCGAAAGAACAGATGATGATTCCGTTTTTACTGGTGCTGCTTTTATCCGGGGCGACCTCCGGATGGATTCCGTTCGATCAGAGCCCTTCATGGCGGTCGTCGGAGAACGACTGGTTCTTTACAGGGGCTGAATTCGCCGACGTGAACGGCGACGACTTCCCCGAGTTTATCTCCTCCGCGGGGAACGACATGAATAAATCGCACAACTACGCATGGTTCAACGACCTGGGTGTGCTTTCCACGGTCTCGTGGTGGGAATCGGCGGATCATGAGTATTCGGGTCACTGCGATGCCGGTGATCTCAACGGTGACGGGTTGCCCGAGCTTATAGTGGCTACGTACATCGATGACGGGTGGGGGCCGCCCCGCTCCTGCGGATACGCCAATATAGGGGGAACTTTCGAAACGACACCGTCGTGGGTGACCGACGAGAGGTTCTACTCCTTCTCGTGCGCCCTGGGTGACGCCGACGGCGACGGCGACCTGGATGCCGCCTTCGCCTGCGGAGAGGAATACACGGGGCAGATGGAGCGCAACAGGATTTATTTCAACGTCGGGGGAGCGCTCGAGACTTCAGCATCGTGGACATCCTCATATACCGATGCCTGTTATGACGCATACTGGGTCGACGTGGACATGGACGGCGATCTCGATCTCTCCTTCATATCAGCCAGCGGACCGGTATATGTCCACTACAGTGACGGGGGCGCCGTCGAGACGCAGCCGTCGTGGCAATCGTCCGGAACCGATTCGGGCAACACCCTCTGCTGGGGCGATATCGACAACAACGGGTTTCCCGATCTCGTGGCCGCCTATAATTACCAGCTCTCGTCCGACGGATACTTCGAAGTCTATATGAACGAGAACGGTTTTCCGGAGACTTCTCCCTCCTGGCGCTCCGCCACCGAAGGATACGGCTCCGCCGTGCTGCTGGCCGATTTCGATTTCGACGGCGACCTCGATCTGGCTGCCGGAAGGTGGTGGGACCGTATCCGGATTTACGAAAATCTTGAAGGGAGCCTGACCACGACACCGGCATGGCAGTGCGCGCCGACATGGGAAAGCGTGGCTGAGGAATTGTGTGTCGGGGACGTGGATGTCGACGGCGTCAGGAGCGTCCTCACGGAATACAAACAGGTCAACGGTGAAAAACGCGTATTCACGTTGACGAACCAGCCTGCCGAGGCCGTGTTGAATGTAAGTGCCGACGGTGTAGCCCTTTCAAGAGACGAGTGGTGCGCCGATTCTGAGGCGGGATGGGTGTCGCTGGCCGAAGCGCCCCTCCATTCCCTGAGCTTAAGTTACACATACTCGGTGAAACCGGATATCGGGCTGTCGAACTGGGACAGGGAAAACTACGTCTTCGAAAACACCTCCGAACTAGAGGCTTCTCTGGCGACCCGTCTCCGCGGCCGAAACCTTCCTCTTTCCATCCCGGCGGGCGGCGGCGCCGCGTCCTTCGATTGCGCGGTCGTCAATAATCTTGCCGTGGCCATTGACACCGATGCATGGGTAATCGCTTCACCTGCCGGAGGAGGTCCGGAAGTCCTCATCGGAAAGCAGCACCTGGTTCTCGAACCGAAGCAGTCGGTGACCAGCGGAATCATCACCAGGAATGTGCCCGGCTCGCTTCCCCCGGGAGAATACAGGCTCGCGCTCTACGGCGGCGTCTACCCGGACGCTCCCGCCGACTCGTCGTTCCTTACTCTCTACAAGGAATAGAGCCGCCTTTGCCGGTAACCCTTCTTCCGGCCGATACATCCTCACCACCGGCCGAGTCTTCCGGTGGCTGAGGATACCCCATCCGATCAATCAATACAGTTGCGGTTTTCTCGACGACCTGCTACTTTGCTTCGCCGTTGCTCCTTGTACAGGAACAAAGCGCCGAGAAACGGGCAGCTGAATACACGGCCGCCCAAACTACGGAACAGCCGATGAAGCTTTCCCGGATTGAAAAACGCTGGCTCGACGCCGTCGTGGACGCTCTCCTGCCGGGAGGGTGCGGTGATATTCCGGGCGGTAAGGATGTCGGCGCCGTTGAATCCGCATCCGCCGTTATCGAGGAAAGCCCGGCCGATGTCGGGATCGCGCTGAGGTGCGGCCTGTTGATGATCCAGTTGTACCCAATGTTCCGAAACAGGCTGAAACCTTTCACGAGTCTCGATATCGATGCCCGCGAAGCCACCCTGGCCTATCTCGCGGATCACCGGTTCTATCTTGTCAGGCAATCGGTCCTGTTTGTCAAGATCGTGGTCTGCTCGGTTTACGGCAGGGAGAAAACGGTGCTCCAGGCCCTCGGCTGCGCCAGGCCGGAGTGAAGGAAGAGCGGCAGATGGTCATAGACGGTTCGGAGTTGAGTAAAAGCAGCCTTGAAGAGGTCGATTACATTGTAGTCGGCACCGGCGCAGGCGGAGCCATCGCAGCCTGCGATCTCGCCGCCGCCGGATATGAAGTGGCCGTTCTCGAAGAGGGGCCGCTGGTTTCTCCCGGCAATTTTACCTCCGATATGCTTGGCGCCATGCAGCAGCTCTACCGTAACGGCGGCAACACGGTAATGACCGGCAGATCTCTCATCCCGTATCTTCAGGGGTGCGCGGTCGGCGGCACTACGATCATCAACTCGGCGATCATATGGCGGCTGCCCGGAAGGGTTCTTTACGAATGGGAGAAGCTTTACGGCATCGGAGGGGTGTTCAGGGAAAAGGAGCTCGACGAGGTCTACGATTCGATAGAGAAGGAGCTTTCCGTCCGCCCGGTCGACCCGGCAATCGCCGGCAATGCCAACCGGCTGCTGCGTGAAGGATGCGAGTCGCTCGGGCTGGAGGGCAGGATCATCCTCCGGAACGAGGAAGGCTGCACCGGTTCGGGATTGTGCGGACAGGGCTGCCCGTCAGGGGCGAAAAAGAGCACCGATGTCACGTATATCCCTCTCGGACTTGAAAAAGGGATGCGGCTCTATACCTCATCCAGGGTTGACAAAGTGACCGTCAGGAACGGCAGGGCCGCCGGGGTGACCGCTTCTCCGGTGCCCGCTGCCGCCGGGTTCCGAGCCGGAAAGCGGGAGCGGCCGGTCATCGAAGTAAAGGCAAGGCGGGGAGTGCTCCTCGCCGCGAGCGCCGTTCAGACCCCGCTCATCCTCCGGGCTTCCGGCCTGAAGGGGCGGACGGGGGACAATTTCCAGGCCCACCCGGGGGCGGCTCCGGTGGGATTGTTCGATGAGCCGGTTGAAATGTGGCGCGGCGCCACCCAGGGGTATGAATGCACCCACTTTCATGAAAATCCCGGTTTCAAAATGGAGGTCGTCAACCTGCCGGCCGAGCTGGGCATGGTGCGGATACCGGGTGTGGGCCGCGGTTTCATGAACAATCTCCGCGACTACCGGCATGCCGTCATTGCGGGCGTGCAGGTCAGGGCCAGGGCGCGGGGGAAGGTTCGCAAGCTTCCATTCGGACCCTTTGTAAGGTATACTCCGGCTTCCTTCGACATGGAGAGGATTCGGAGCGGTATCCGGATCATCGCGGAGATCATGTTCGCCGCAGGAGCGAAGAAGGTGCTTCCGGGAATCCATGGGCTTCCCAAGGCGATCGGCCGTGATGAACTCGACCTGCTGAACGGGGCGAGCATCGATCCGCGGGCGTACCTGGTTATCGCCACGCACCTGTTCAGCACGGCTCCCATGGGACCGAACCCGGAAAGCAGCGTAACCGGAACCGACTTCCAGGTGCACGAGCTGCCCGGGTGCTACATAGTGGATTCGAGCGTATTCCCGGCGAACACCGGCTGCAATCCGCAGCATTTTATAATGGCTGCCGCGCGTATCGCGGTTCGCAGGATCATCGAATCGAATTAAAAGCGGGCGATCCGCCGCAGAATGAGTCAGGCGAAACCCCCCGGCATGCGCCGGCGGCACTCGACAGGAGCTTGAAATGGCCCGGGCCGAAGACAAAAACAATGAAACCGGCAGGACGGCATATCCCTCGAGAACGCTGAGGGCCTTGATTCTCGAAAAAGAGGAGACCATCGCCGGGATAGGCAAATTTCTCGACGGGCTGGGGCACGAGCGGCGTTTGAAGGCGGTGACTTCCCTGGGTGCACGTCACATGGCCGTTCTATGGAACCTTGCCGCGGTCGGTGACGCGACGCCTGATGACATAGTTCCCGAGGGTAAACCTCCATTGGAAATGGTGCGTCATTTCGGTAAAAATTCGCTGCCCGTGATGACGAGATTCGAAAAAAGGTTCTGCCGTCCCCCCGGGGAGGGCGCAGGCAGCGATAACCCCGACCGGGAGATCGTGTTGTGGGGATACAACGAAAGTCCCGCACGGCCCCTCGTGGGTCCCGGCTACTTCGTCTGTCGCAACACCCTGGACGATCCTCGCGGAAAATTCGTAATCGATTATTACGACGTTCCCCCCGAAAGCCCGCAGGGATGGCCCCCGATAAAAACCAATGATCGAGGGATCGGCCGATTGGTATACGGTTTCATGCACGATTTTCTGCGGAAAGTGAGCGCAAGCGTTACCATAGGTCGCGCATACAAGAATGGCAGGGAAACCGATAACTATTTCGTGTTGTGCAGGGAGCCCTGAAGACTACGGACCGCGCACGGATAACAGGCTTCACTGGACGGATCCCCGGTGCGGTATTGAACGGGAGAAGATGATGTTACTGAAAAATATCGGGATTCTGGTGGTTACAGGGACGCTCTGCCTCGGTTTCTGCGGATGCGGCGGTGGAGAAAAGAAGACAGAGGAAACTATGGATACTATTGCAGAAAGCGCTCATCCGGATGCGAACGTGGGAAAACCGGCTGAATCCGGGGTGGCCGCACAGGTCGGAGAAAGAACGATCTACTTCGAGGAGCTTGATAAAGAAGTCGAGAACCTGTTTTCGCGCATGGGCGGATCAATACCGAAAGAGCAGGTGGATTCGGTCAGGTCGGCTTTCCGCTCACAGACCCTCGATCACATGGTGAACCAGACGGTTCTTCTGGCGGAAGCCCGCAGGCAGGAACTGAAGATCGACAATGCCATGATCTCCGCCAAGATCGATGAGGTGCGCACCGGATGGCCCGATCCTCCAGGGTTCGACAAGCATCTCGAGACGATCGGCATCGACGAAGACAAGTTCCGCGAACTGATCGAAGAATCCCTGCTCATCGAGTCCCTGCTCGAAAAAGAGATTCCCGTCGAGGGGCAAGAGCCTACCGAGGAAGAAATCGTGGCCTATTACGAGTCGAATCCGGAAGTTTTCCAGATACCCGAAAAGATCAGGGCCAGTCATGTGCTTCTCAAAGTCGGAGGCGATGACGGCACGGACGTCCGCCTGGAGAAGCAGAAGGAGCTCCTTGCCGTGTTAGAGAAAGTCAATGCGGGAGAAAATTTCGCGGACATGGCCAAAGAGCACTCCGACTGCCCCAGCAGCGCTGAGGGAGGAGATCTCGGGTTCTTCAGCCGCGGCCAGATGGTCAAACCTTTCGAGGATGCCGCTTTCACCCTGGCTGTCAACGAAATCAGCGATATAATCGAAACGGATTTCGGTTTTCACATAATCAAAGTAACCGATAAACACGATGCCCGAACTTTGCCTTTAGAAGAAATACGTGACAAGGTCACCGCCAGCCTCACCTGGAAAGACCAGACCGAAACCCTTCGTGTTTTCATCGAAAAACTCAGAAGCGCCGTGTCTATTTCTTATGCGCCGGGTCTGGAGCCGAAGCCCGGAACTTGATCCGCAGCACCTGCTTCGGCGCGGGAGAGGTGGTTTTTCCTCAGGGATCCCTTCTACTTTATGCCGGAACGCCCGGGCGATGGGCTCGCTTACGATCGGAGCCTGCCCCCGGGCGTTTCCCTTTCCGGCCGGCTCCTCAACCTCCCGGCCCCGGAGAACCGGGACGATCTACCGTTCCGTCTTTCCCCGGATTCATACTGCGACACGCTGCTTCAACACTTATCCCGGTTCATTTTTTTCGCCCTTGCTCAAAATACCCCGAAGAAAAAGAGGCTTGAGCGCCGGTTTCTTTTCTTTTGCGAGCCGTCGCAGCCGCGGGATTACTGAAATCGTAATTCCGAGGCAAAATTCCGTTGCAGTCTGATGAAATCGGTGTTTATATTCCAGCTTCGTTTTTCGGGAACGAGGCCCGGGTTCCAGGAGGTAGTTTCATGCTTCAAATATATATAGCCGTCGCAGTCATCGTAATCGCCGTTCTTCTAGTGCTTCTGCTCGTAAAACAGTACCGGCGGGTCGGCCCTAACGAGGCACTGATCGTGTCGGGGGGCAAGAAAACCAAGGTTTATCCCGGTGGAGGTTCTTTCGTGATGCCTTTCATCGAGGATTCGGACGTGCTGCCGCTCGAAGTGTTCAGTCTCGATATCCATATAGACGAAGCACTTACATCACAGGGTGTGATGATTCAAGCCGAAGGCGTCGGGCAGGTCAAGATCGACAATACGGAATCGGCCATACTCACCGCCGCGGAGCAGTTCACGGGAAAAGGCAAAGAGGGAATCGTCGATGCCGCCACTGTGATTCTCGAAGGATACATGCGCTCCGAACTCGGCTCGCGCACCGTCGAAGAGATTTACAAGAACCGCGACGATTTTTCGAACGGCGTGCGCGTAAACGCTCAGCGCGACTTCCAGAACCTCGGGCTTACCGTGGTATCTTTTACTCTCAAGGGAATAACGGATAACCAGGGCTATCTCGAGGCGCTCGGCAAGCCGAAAATCGCCAAGGTCAAACATGACGCCGAGGTCCAGCAGGCCGAGATGGACAAGGACGCCAAGATCAAGGCGGCGCTGGCCCGGGAGGAAGGCGAGATCGTCAGGTTCGAATCCGAAGCGAAGATCGCCGAAGCCGGCAAGGAGTTCGAGCTGAAGCGGGCCGCGCACCAGGTGGATATCAATTCCCAGAAGGCGAAGGCCGATTTCTCGTATGATCTTGAACGCTACCGTCTCTCCCAGGACCTGAAGCGCCAGGAAGGCAAGGTCAAGCTCGTCGAGAAGGAGCTCGGCATAGAGCTCGAAGAAAAAGAGATTGAACGCCGCGAGAAAGAGCTCGAGGCGAGCATCGTCAAACCCGCAGCCGCCCGCAAGGCCCAGGCCATCGCCGAAGCCGAAGCCGAGCAGTTCCGTATCGCGTCCGAGGCGAAAGCGAAATCCGAAGCGGCACGCCTGGAAGGGGAAGCCGACGTGGAAGTGCTCCGCCGGAAAGCCCTTGCAGAGGCCGAGGCGATGCTGAAAAAGGCCGAATCGTGGAGCAAATACAACGAAGCCGCGGTTTACCAGCTCTTCATCGAAATGCTTCCTGAACTCGCAAGGGCCGTGGCCGAACCGCTTTCCAACGTCGACAGAATCGTCATGATAGACGGCGACGGCGGCAAGAGCGGCCCCGCGCGCCTGACGCGTAACGTGGCGGAGCTCATGTCACAGGTGCCGGAAATCATCGAATCGATGTCGGGATACGATGTGGCCAAGCTGCTGAACGGGCTTACGGGGTTGAACAAAGCGGATTCCGAGGCCGGTCCCTGTACCGGGGACGTAAGCGGCGGTGCGGCGGATGATTCCGGGTCGCGCGACAGCAAGAAGGATTGACGCCGATGCTTTCCGAACGGATTTTGAGAGTCGGATTCTCGCCGACGCTTCGCATAAACGCCAAGGCGAAGCGGCTTCAGGCCGAGGGCCGGGATATTATCGATTTCAGCGTCGGTCAACCCGATTTTCCCACTCCCTATAATATCAAAGACGCCGCAAAGCAGGCGATCGACGATAATTTCACAAGATATACCCCGACGGGTGGTATTCCGGAGCTGAAAAAGGCGATAATCAACAAATTCGAGATCGACAACGGTCTCGAATACGGAATGGATGAGGTCATCGTATCGGTAGGCGGCAAGCACTGTCTCTACAACCTGATGGCCGCCCTTCTCGACCGCGGGCAGGAAGTGATCGTGCCCGTGCCGTACTGGGTATCCTACCCGGAGATGGTGGGGCTCACCGACGGACGGTCGGTGCTGGTGCGCACAAGGGAAGAAGACGGGTTCAAGCTGACCCCCGCCGCCCTGTCCGATGCCATCAGCGCGAGCACGAAAGCGCTCATATTGAACTACCCGTCTAATCCTACCGGTTCCACCTATACCCGCGACGAGCTCGAAGCTCTCGCCGAGGTCATCCTCAAAGAAGACCTCATCGTCATCTCCGACGAGATATACGAAAAACTGGTATACGACGGGCTCCGGTTCACGAGCATCGCCTCCCTGGGCGAGGATATCAAGAAGAAGACCGTGGTGGTGAACGGAGTATCCAAGGCATACTCGATGACCGGATGGCGGATAGGATATACCGCCGGACCGGCCGAGATTATCGCCGGCATGGGTAAAATCCAGAGCCATTCCACGTCGAACCCGACTTCGATAGCCCAGATGGCTGCGCTGGAAGCGCTGGCGGGGCCGCAGGCCGAAATCTCCTATATGCTGGCCGAGTTCGAAAAACGGCGAAACTTCATGCTGCAGAAGCTGGAGACGATACCGGGGATCAGCTGCTTCCGGCCGCAGGGAGCCTTTTACCTGTTTCCGAACATGTCCCGCTATTACGATATGCAATTCCGGGGAATGCAGATCCGCAATTCCCACGGCATGGCCTACTACCTCCTGAACGAAGCCGATACCGCCGTGGTGCCGGGCGATGCTTTCGGGGACGATCGTTTCATCCGTCTCTCTTTCGCCCTGTCCATGGAGTCGATCGAGACGGCCGTCGGCCGGATGGCCGACGCCCTCTCCAGACTGGAACCGACCAGGAAGGAAAAGAAGCGGCAGCTCCAGAATACGGCAACGAAGGTTCGTTGTTACGCCCCGGTGGATGCAGACATCAGTACACCCGCAAGAAACGCCCTGGTAGCGGAGGTGGAAGAGTATCTCAGTCACGACAGATATTATGAGTGGAATGCCAATATCGGCGGTCTTCTCATCCAGCTCCGCACAAATTCTCCCCACCTGAACGATTTCTGGGTCGAAAACTGGTATCCGGCCCAGCTCGAAGCCGAGGTGGAGCCGCACGGGATCATCTACGCGGTCAAGGATATTCCGGGCCGGGAGCCGCGGGGTTTCTATCACGAAGCATCGAGGACCGCCGTGCTCGTGAATACCGCTTTTTATCCTCAGCTCAGGCGTCTTGCGATGGGGCTGGCCAACGATATCGGCGAGCGCCTTTTCGATGCCTGCGGGGTTCAGGCGGCGGCAGTGGATTACGGCGGAAAAGGGGCGATGATACTGGGACCGTCCGGTCCGGCGAGGGTCGAGCTCTTCTCGGAGCTCCTCGGTGTCAACGGGGCGAAATTATGCTCCTACGAGACGGTCCTGGTGCGAAATGTTTCGTTCGATCCTTCAGCGGAGTCGATTGAGCGGAAATTTCTCATGAAAACGGCCGTTGTCAAACGGATGCCCGAGTTCGCCAGGCTTTTCGCCCGGTGCAAGTGCGAAAATGTCGTGGAGCGCAAGGAGGTTTGCAGTAATGACCCATGTCTTGCCGAGGACGACTGTATCCTCGACAAGGGCGAGCCGTTCTGTTTCGCCGCCTCGACAGAGTCACGGGCCATGCTGGACCCCTACTGGACTGGCGGACCCGAAAAACATGTAAAGCGAACCCATCCTAAATGGTGGTTCATACTGGTTAATGATCCGCTGGCGCCCGCTTTGACCCGCATTTCCGCCGAAGAAGCCGCTGAAACAGTCGCGCGGGGCGCCCGGGAAGGGGCGGGCGGTTCTTTTGACGCTCCGCCGTTCTTCAACAAAACACTCCTCGATACCACTGAAGAAAGAACTTCCATGCGAAGGCGTTTCTTCACGAAGCTTTTCGGACAGGGTGACGTCTATATGGTGAATTCCGCCGAAAAGAGCTTCGCCCGCCGGGCGGCGGAAACCGTCTGGTAGACCCCTCGGAAGGAATGGCCCATCCGGGGTCACTGGTAAGGCGGCAGGTTATGAAATCAGCAACCGGAATAAAGGTTCTTGCGATTGCATCCGCTGTCGCTTTTGCGCCGGGCAGGGCGCTGTCGGCTCCTGAACCGTCCCCCTCCTCCGCTACCGCGGTCGGTGCGGCGAACGAAACTGCGGACGTTTCGACCCTTACAGGCAGACAGATCGTCGACAGGATGATCGACCTGGTCAACCCCGTCCGGATGAAGGGCGAGGTCGAGCAGACCATCGAGACGACATCCGGGCAGGACCGCACCTTCGTTTACGAAAACTACACCGATAACAGGGGTGAAAAAAACCTGATCAGGTATAAATCGCCGTCAAGGGTCAAGGGACAGGCGATTCTCATGCGCAACCACGCAGACGACATATGGGCCTATTTCCCCCGGACGGGGCGAACAAGGAAGCTGGCGACCCACGCCAAAAAGCAGAAGCTGATGGGCAGCGATTTCACCTACGAAGATCTCGGCTCTGGCGAGTCGTGGCTTGACGATTATGAGATCGAAAGAAAAAAAGACGCCGATAGGGGCGGAACAGACTGTTTCTCGATATACTTCAGGGAAAAAGAGGGAGTCGACGCCTCATATCCGAAGATGCATATGTTTGCCCGCATCGATAACTTCTACCCGGTGGAGATCCGCTATTTCGACGAAAGGGAAGTCCTGCTGAAGACACTGTATTTTCATGATATCGTGGATATTGAAGGTTTTCCGACCGCGATGAGAATGGAGATGGTCAATGCCGGGGATGGTTCGAAAACACTCCTGAAGACGCTTTCAGTGACCTACGAAACAACATTTCCCGAGGGGTTTTTCACCGCCAGACAGCTCGCACAGTGATAAAAAGCGTACTGAAGATCAGTTTTTTAAAGATTTATCTACCGTAAAAGAATCCAGAACCGTTCCGAAAATGTCTATCGCCTTGACTTCCAGGGTGTTTTGATCGGCCAGAACAGAGAGATAATGATACGCCTTGGCCCAGGCCACGAGGTAAGGCGATCCATGGTCGCATCCGTATAGAGGCGCGCCGCCCCCCGCCGTGGTCACGTGCTGGATTCCGTCCACTGTACAGCGCGAATAGTAGTGATTGTGCCCTGCGATAGCTACAGGCACATCAAAGGCGACGCAGAGCGGATGGATATACGCCTGGGCTTCTTCGTTATTTTCATGCCCGCCCCCGGCTGCCCAGGCCGGTTCGTGATATACAACGAGTTTCCAGGTTTTCTCCGAGTCCCTCAGGTCGTCTTTCAACCAGTCGAACTGAGGTGAATCGGGGTCGTAGGCTGTATACTGGTCTACTATGGCGATATGCATGGAACCGTAGTCGAAAGACCAGTAGAAACTATCCTCGTAAGGGTAGGGCCAGAAGATCTTGTAGTTCTCTCCGGCGCCGTCATGATTGCCCCTGCACCCGTTCATCGGCAGATTCGCCAGCATTTTCCTGGTTTCATCGGCATCTCGGTGGAAGTACTCGTTATCCCACGCATTGGTTGAATCGTCCGATGTCCAGTCGCCTGTATGGATTGCAATCGTAGGGATGTGCGGCGTGGCCTGGTAGTCGGTTATCATCCTCTCGCAGACCATGTTGTGCATTTCCGGAAATGTGCGGGTGTCGCCGTAGAAAAAGATACGTCCGGTCTTTCCGGAATTATGCGGCGCAGCTCTGAAAGACCCGCGGTATTCATCCGGACCGTTGATAACCCGGTAAAAATAAAATGCACCGGGAGTCAAACCGTGTATCACGCGTCCGTGAAGATGATTGGAGCTCTGCTCCACCGTTTGGACCCATCCTTCCGAATAGGTAGTGTCGCGTCCCCAGTTGAGCGCGCAGATCCGGGTTTCATCGAGCTGCCACGCTACCGCCATCTTGGTGTTGTCTCCCGGGTAGAAACTGTAAGGCCCCTTCCTCAGTACAGTACGATCTACGACTTCCACTGTTTCTTCGACGGGGATGAGGTCGCAGCCCGATACTGTAATGAAAAGAGTTCCCGCGGATGGATTGATTGAAAAAGTGCGAGAGCCTAACGAATCCGTGAGCCCTGCCTGGTATATTCCATCTTCCGGCTTCCTGATGCATACGAGCGCGTTTTCTCCCGCCTTTACGTCGCGGAATACCCTGACGGTAAAATCCTGTTCGCCGCTGTTTATGGTCGGCATGAATCCGAGTAAGGGTTCGCAGGGGTCCTGCAACCAGAGGGGCACCTCCGGCTCCCCGAGCAGGTTCAGCCCGGTCCACAGGAAACCGTAGAAAGAATCGGAAGGATAATAGCTGTTTTTCGAGTCGGCGAAAGCCTGACCGATGTTGGCGAATCCGTTTGTAAATACCGATTCGATAAATCTTCTGTCGTATAAAAATGAATAAGTATCGGTGGAGCCGGGTGTATACCAGCCCATGTTCGAGTTACCGATATAAGTCAGGCCTCCTCCGTCAGGCGCAATGAGATATTCCTCTGCAATGCAGTCGTCTATATGGTATCCGCACGAAAAGGAACCCACGGAATAGAAATTTCCGAGCAGAGACCCGTTGGAGAGAGACGAAATATCATTCATCGACAGGTGCAGACCGTGGTTTTTCTTTCCCGTTCCGAGGAACTCTGAGCCGGCCATGTCGGCGTGATTCACGAGATTCGGTCCGGCTTCGAGCCACGAGAGGGTCGCTTCGCGGTGGTCGCCCCCGTCGCTGTCGTATACGTATGCAACCCTGAAATACCAGGGGAAATAGTTCTCCCTGAAATCGGTCATCATCCCTTCGGCCTGGGTCCACTCGTCTATATCGAACCCCAGCAGAAGCGCGGAGGCTCCGCTTCCGTCCGGGGGATTTTTTTCATACGTCAGCACCCTTGAAACAAATTCAGCGACATCCTGCTGGCTTTCCACGGGCGCTCTGCCGAGAAACAATTCGTTCTTGTAATCGTCGTTCAGGTCGGCGTAAAAGACATCTGAAGCGATATTCTTGCCGAATTGCCTTACCATATGATGGGGAATGAGCGATGTGTCACCCCCGAGAAGCACCCATATCACACCCCAATGCTCGTGGACATGCCGCAGGAAGGCACGGATTTTCTCTTTCAGGTTCTCTCCGGTGAAGTTCGAATTGATCCATTCGGTTGTGATGACGGTATCGGGAACGCCTTTCACATTGTGCCAGGCCACCAGTTCGCTCCAGGAGCCTGAAAGCTGCTCCGGTGTTATTATGACATGTTCGAACATGCCGACGGGAACCGGGTTTCCGGTTTCGTGCTTTTCAAAATCGGGAAAAGCTAGATCCCGGGGATTGATCACCATCCGGGCAAGCATCCCCCTGTAGAGCTCCTTACCCCGTTCAGTCAGATTGCAGGGTGTCGCCCGCCGGATCCGCGAATCGGTCCAGGTGACGGTGAACCTGACTTCCTCGACTACCGTGATTTGACCGGAAGCCGGATCGAACCTGAAAGGATTCAGACGAAAACTTACGAAATTCTGACCGACGAGGTTCCAGTTCGATACGAAATCGAGAAGCGGTTCCGGAGGTGGTTCCACGGTTGTTGAGGCCAGGGTGTGGCAGGGGTTCCCGAAGGATGGATCGAGCTGTCGGGAAAGCATCGGGTCGTCTACCCCGATCGGCTGGGGATAAGGGGATGAGCGCACCTGGAATTTTCCGGAAAGAGGGTAAGAATCGATTTCGGTTACCGAAACTCCGGAATATCGGGCGCCCGGGGGTAAAGCCACATGGATTTCGGTGCAGGGGAGTTCGGGGAGCCCCGGAGAGGACGAAACCGCCCACCCGTGCAGGCGGAAGATATCGGCGCCGTTTTCCCTGGATATCGTCAGCTTGTCGACGGGTATCGAGAAGGAGCCGCAGTATTCACCTGCTGAAACCGTAACGGCGAACAGGAGGCTGAGAATAATCATTTTCGCAGCAGCGGATCCGATATCGTACATAATTTTACTAAAATCTATGTGTAGCATATTTCGTTTGGTTCAAATTTTATCTTGAAAGTCCTGCAACAGACCGCCGGAGCGGCAATCAACCTTGAGGTTGCCCACCCGGCAGGAAACACAGCATGGAAAAACGCCGCTGTTAAAGGTGACGACTTTAAAGCTGCGAAGGCATTTCGTCAATTTCAATCGCCGCTATGAAAGCTGTCACAGATCAGCCATCAGGATATTATAATTCGAATTTCTACCCGCTGCAATAGTGTTTGATGAACTTTGCTCGCAGCCTGCCGGTAAATGTGCTAATTTCATACCAGTGACTTTGTTAGACTTTCGGTGCAATCCGGTCGTCCCGAAAACCGTGCGGGAGCGTTTTAACCGCCCGACTCCCGCTGAACAGGTCGTTACGACCAAAAAATCCGTGAATCCAGGGAGGTTTCAAAATGAAAGCACTCTATTTCGATACTTTCGGAGAGCTTGAAAACTTGCGTTACGGCGATGTTCCGGATCCGGTTCCCGGTCCCGGGGAGGTGCTGGTCCGCGTCGGTGCATGCGCCCTCAATTATCTCGACATCTGGGTAAGGCGCGGCTGGCCGGGACTCGACCTGGAGATGCCCCACTGGTGCGGCGCGGACGTAGCCGGAGAGATCGTCGACCTCGGCGACGGCGTTTCGGGCTGGGAGGTCGGCCGGCGGGTGATAGTTGATCCCGGCGTGAGCACCGCGGTGGATGAATTTACGCGTCGCGGCGAAGACTCCCTCAGTCCCGGATACCATATTCTCGGCGAGCAGCGCCGTGGAGGAGCGGCCGAATATATCGCCGCTCCCGCTGCCAATCTTCGCGTCATGCCCGACAACCTTTCATTCTCCGATGCAGCGGCTCCTCTCCTCGTCACGCTGACGGCATGGCGGATGATGATTCTTCGCGGGGGCCTGAAAGCCGGTGAAACCGTCCTCGTGGTCGGGGCCGGCGGCGGCGTGAACAGCATGGCGATCCAGCTGGCCCGATTCGCCGGGGCGACCGTTTTCGCCGTGGCCGGGAACGAGCGCAAAGCGGCGCTCGCCAGGGAGCTCGGGGCGGATGTGGCTATCGACCGCTCGAAGGTCGATTGGGGCAGGGAGATATTCAAGCTCACCGACAGGCGGGGTGTCGACATGGTTGTCGACAACGTGGGGAGCGCAACTATCAACTCCTCGATCCGGGCAACGGCCAGGGGAGGCAGGATAGTGATTGTAGGCAATACAAGCGGACCGCGCGCGGAGATCGATCTCCGCATGATTTTCGGCAAGCAGATAAGCCTGATCGGCAGCACCATGGGTTCGCACCACGATTTTCGACTTGTTACCGACCTCATCTGGGAGGGCAATCTCAAGCCGGTCATCGACCGGGTTCTCCCTCTCGAGAGAGGAAAAGAAGCTTACGAGCTCATGGAGAGCGGGGAGCTTCTTGGAAAACTTGTGCTGGAACCCTGAAAACGGACCAGCTGAAAAGGTTATGATTCCCGGAAAGCGATGTTAAGCGATACATAGACCTGGAGAACATCATGATAATGCAGAATCGAACCCTCTTCCTCACAGTGTTCTTTCTTTCGATTATTGCCGTGCTTCATGCGATCCCCGTTCAGGTTTCCGCTTCGAACGCCTGGATCAGGGATGCGGAGAACAGGGCGGTCATACTTCACGGCGCCAATATAGCCAGCGCGGCCAAGAGCGCCCCCCTGTTCACCTCGTGGCACACGTACGCCGATTACGAGCGCATGAAAACCGACTGGGGCTTCAACACGGTGCGGTTCCTCATCTTCTGGGCGGCGGTGGAACCTGAAAAAGGGGTTTACGACGAGGAATATCTCGACCTGGTCCAGGAGCGTCTCGACTGGGCTGAATCGATAGGCTTGCACGTGATCCTCGATATGCACCAGGACATTTACGGTTACAAGTTCGGCGGTGACGGGGCGGCGGACTGGGCCGTCTGGGATGACGGCAGGTACTTCGGCGGAGGTCTCGATCCCTGGTGGCTCAACAACCTCTGGCCGGCGGTGAGACGCGCTTTCGCGAACCTCTGGACGAAAGAAGAACCGCAGTTCTACTTCCAGGGCGCCTGGGCTCATGTGGCCGGGAGGTTCGCGGACCATCCCGCGGTGCTCGGGTTCGAAATCATCAACGAGCCGTTCTGCGGCGACATACTTCCATGGACATTCGAGCTGACGGTCCTGCCCAGGTTTTATGAAGGTGTTATCGACGCGATGAGAGCGGCGGCTCCCGAAAAATTAGTTTTTTACGAACCTCACATCACGGCGACACCCGGATTCCGTTCCATCATGCCTCCCATCGACAGGGAAGGCCTCGTATACTTCCCCCATTGCTACAATCCGCTCATCGAGCAGTCCTACATCCCCTATCCCGACCTCGGGATCCAGGTCAACCTGTATATGAACAGGCGCGACGGCGATGCCTGCAGGGCCGGAGTCCCCTGGATGGTCGGGGAATTCGGTGTATCGGGAAGCCTGCCCGGTTTCGACGCCTATCTCAACGACATATGCGACGGCCTCGACGAGAAGCTGGCAGGCTGGACGTACTGGTCGTACGATAGAAGCTCCAATGACGGCTGGGGTCTCGTCGACGATGAAGGAAACGAGACGGTGCACCTTCAGTACCTGGTACGCCCATATGCCCAGAAGATTGCGGGAGATCCGTTGAAAATGCGGTTCTTCCGCGAGGCCGGGGTGTTCATACTCGCCTTCGCGCCCGACCAGGCGATAACGGCTCCCACCGAAATCTACACGGGGGGCGAGAGGATCTACAGCACCGGTTTCGACGTGAAATGCTCTGCAGAGCCCTCATCCTGGCATTGGGAATATGATGAAACTTGTGATATCCTGAGAGTCTGGATCGACGAGCCGGGAGACACCCACTGGATCAAGATCGACCCTGCCTCGGAGTAAAACCCTCACTGTCCCGGCGGTTTTTTCACCACGAAAGAGGTTGAATTGCGGGTAAAATTTCTCGAGTTCCTGGCCGCTCAACCCGTGCGGCGCACCTGGAGCACCCTGTTGATTCTCCTGGCCGTCTCGGCCCTGGCATTCGCCCTCGCATCGAAATTGAAGCTCTCGATGCAGTTTTCCAACCTGCTCCCTTCGGACATGCCGATGGTGGCCGAATTCAACAGGATCGTGGACGAGTTCTCCACGGCTTCGAACATCATCATCGTTGCGGAAGGCGAAGAATCCGCCCTGAAAAGTTTCGCAAAGAGCATCGAGCCGCGCCTGGAGCTCTTCAAAGAGCCGATAGATCTTTCGCGGTGTTCTCCGAAAATGCGAAAGGGGCTCGTGAGGGACGACGGCTCGCCCGATCCCGATCCCTGGTTCAGGATTGTTCACACGGAGCTCGACACGGATTTCCTCGGGGAGCACGCGCTGCTTCTTATGAAGCCGTCGGCTCTCCGGAACATGTCGGGCATCTTCACCGACACACGGCTGGTTCCCTTTCTCACCAACCTGAACGAGAGTTTCGAAAAGGAATATCTCGAGACCGAAACAGGTGAAACCACGAGAACCAGAGAAAACGATACCGTGTGGTTTCTCGACTCGATCGATTCCTGGGCGGAAAGCTTCGAAGCCGCGGTGGACGGCCGCGGAGACGTGGACAGCCTGGCCGGCGCCGCGGTCGTAGCCCTCGTAAGCGGCGAATCCTATTACCTCTCTCCAGACAAGGACCTCATCCTCCTTTTCGCGCAGCCGACTTTCGACATTCTCGATATGTCGAAGCTCGTCGCCGTTATCGATTCCGTCGAAGCCGTGGTCCATGAAGAGGCCGCCGCCGCGGGCGTCGACGCCGGACTTACGGGAACCATGGCCCTTTCCCGGGACGAGATGGTCGCCGCCACGAGCGACATGATGCTCTCGACCATGGGCTCTTTGCTTGTTGTTCTGGTTATTCTCATCCTCTCTTTCCGGATGGTGGCCGCTCCCTTCCTGGCGATCATCACCATCTCCATCGGCGTGCTCTGGGCCTCCGCGCTCAGCTACCTGGCGGTCGGCTCTCTCAACATGATGACGAGCATGATGGCGGTGATCCTGATCGGGCTGGGCATCGATTTTTCGATCCATATAATTTCTTCGTATACCGAGAAAAGGGAATCGGGGATGGACGTCGCCACGGCCATGCGGGAAGGGCTCCTGAGCTCGGGTGCGGGCATCATTACCGGCGGGTTCACCACGGCCTGCGCTTTTCTCACGCTCATGATCAGCAGGTCCGCCGGCATGTTCGAGCTGGGTCTCGTTCTCGGTCTCGGAATGCTGGCCACAATGGCCTCAGCGGTGACGGTCCTCCCCGTCCTTCTCGTCATCCGCGAAAGGCTGACGCCCTGGAAGAAAAAAAGCGGCGGAGCCGGGCGGGATCTCACATTCGGCAAGCTCGGCCGTCTCGGAACGGGCATCGCGGCAAGGTGGAGATTTTCACTCATCGCCCTGGTCTGCGTCACGGCCCTTTTCGGCTGGGCGGCTTCGGGCGTAACCTTCGATTACAATTACCTGAACATGGAGCCGGAGGGCCTGGAGTCGATTAAACTCCAGGAGCACCTGATCGACGAGCTGGACATGAGCTCCGATTATTCACTCGTCGTGGCTGACAGCGTGGAAGAAGCCAGGGAGCTCGCCGAACGGTCGAAGAAGCTGACCACCACCGGGCTTGCCGAAAGCATATCCGACTTTATCCCCGCGCCGGCGGAAATTGAAGAAAAGCAGTTGCTGATTTCCGGCATACGTGAACGCATGCTGGCGTCCGGACAACCGGCGCCGTTTACGGCCGAAGACGCCGCGCGGCTCTCTGCGGAGATTGAGCGGCTGGAAATGAATATTATCGAGCTGGCCGATCTCGCTTTCCTGGGAGGGCAGGATAAGGTGGATCGGAAGACCGCCCTGGTGCTGAAATCCGGTGAAGAAGACGGTTCATCCGGCGCGGATGGGGAATCTCCCGGCGAAGGGAATGAGAATGTCCCAGGCGACCGGTTCCTCCGTCTCGCCGAAAAGATCGCTGCCGGAGATCCGGGCGTTCTGGCCAGGCTTGACGGCTTCAACAGGGCATACTCGGCCGGGTTCGCAGACAAGATCAGGCAGATGACAGCGGCGAAACCTCCGACCCTGTCCGATCTTCCCGAAAATATCGCCGATCGGTTCGCCAATGCCGATCGCACGGGCTTTCTGGTCACCATCTACCCGGACGGGAACGTCTGGGATATGCAATATCTCGAGCGGCTGACCGCCGAGCTGAAATCGCTCGACTCCAGGGTGACGGGGCTGCCCCCGCTGTTCCATACCATCATCGAGGTGATTAAAAAGGACGGCATCATGGCGACGCTCCTCGCCATCGGCGTCATTTTCGTGCTGCTGCTTTTCGATTTCAGGTCTCTCGGGTTGACGTGCATGGCGATGCTGCCTCTTATGGCCGGCGCTCTCTGGATGGTGGGCTTAATGGCGATTTTCGGCATACAGTTCACTATCGTGAACGTGATGGTCGTCCCGATGATACTCGGTATCGGCATCGATGACGGGGTGCACCTGCTCCACAGGTACCGGCGGGAAGGCTTCGGCTCGGTCGACATTGTCATGCGTTCGACGGGAAAGGCGATCCTCCTTACATCGGTAACTACGATGCTCGCATTCGGTTCTCTCAAGTTCGCCACGTACCGCGGGCTGGGAAGCGCCGGAATCGCGCTTTTCGTTGGCGTCGGCGCCTGCTTCCTGACATCGATTTTTCTTGTTCCGGCGGTTATCGGGCTTGCTGAATCGGCGCGTCGCCGGAACGGGTGAAGTTGACGTATAAACTCCTTGTCAACCTGGAGAAAACCGTTCCGCTCTGAAAAACCCCGTCAAAAAAAAATGGCCTGTCAACTTGATTTTGTAAAAATCCAGTTTAAAATATCATTTTCAGTGAAGCGAGAGACTGAGCTCGCCGATAATTAGTAAGATATAACTTACAGGCTGAACCGTTGAATCGAACCGTACAGCATTAACCGGTTATTTCGCAAACAAGAGGAGATGTGTATGAAATTCTCTAAATACCTGGCAACCTCATTCGCCTTGTTGCTGTTGCCGGCGATCTGTTTTTCCACGACGCTCATCCCGATGAGCGAGGAAGACATGATCCACACCGCGGACAGGGTGGCGGTCGGCACTATTGTCGACAGCTGGGTTGAATGGGACGGCGACATGGAGCTGTTGTTCACCTACTCGGTGCTCGCACTCGAGGAAAACCTTCTCGGGGACGAACCGGGAACGGGAAGCGTCCTTCTCAGGGCACTAGGCGGCCAGCATGAGAATGTTGCCGTAACTATCCCTTCATCACCTGTGATTTCCCGCATCGGCGAACGGAAAGTCGTGTTCATGTGGGACAGCCTCGATCTCTATCCGTGCAATTTAATCGGCTGGGAACAGGGGTGCAGGTCCGTGAGTGAAAGCGGCATGGTGGAAGGAACTGATAAAAATCTCAGCGAGTATATCGAAACGCTGAGGCCGATTATCAGGGAAATGAAACAGGAAGAAGCGAAAAACAGCTTCTAGCGGAACCGTGAGGTAGATAAAGATGAAAAAATCGATTTTCTTTATGGTAATAGCAGCACTGGCAGTGCTGGCGCCTGCCTCCTCCGCCTGGGAGTGGTGGCATACGCCTTATGCCGAAGATCATATGCCGATAGATATGTGGGCTGAAACCGGGGGTACGCATGATTGCAGCGGCTCTACCGAATTCTCCGCCTTCATTAGGGCCGGAACCACGTGGAATGTGGTCCCCAACAACTACTTCCGCTTTGCGAAGGGCGGTATAATGGGCGGTGGCGAAGCCAAAGACGGCAGATTCAACCTGTCCTTCGCTACTTCGGGTTTTCAGCCCGGAGTGCTCGCCTATACGTCGATCAAGAGCTACGGCTCCCATGGCGAATGCGATATAGTATTCAACGACAACATCAACTGGTACTGCGGCACCGGAACCCCCGGCTGGAACAAATACGACATCGAAACGGTATGCCTGCACGAAATGGGTCACCTTATCGGTTTCGCCCATTCCAGCGTGTACCAGGCCGTGATGTATGCATACTATTCAAATGTGCGGCGGAATCTGCATTCCGACGACATAGCCGGAATTCAGGCCAAATATCCCGACTGATATTCCGTTGCGATAAAACCACGATCAGTTTAAAAAGCCGGCGTTCCATCGGGAACGCCGGTTTTTATTCGTACAAGCCGGCCGGTTTCAAAGGAATCCGAGTTTCGTCCAGCCGCATTGAAACCCCGCTGATTCATCCAGCCGCAGTAAACGACCGCCGCCTGAGCCGGGTAGTGTTAAGTCCGGAGGGGAACCTGTCACTTATTCCACGACCGGAGCGAGCCGACCATTCATTTCTCTATAAGGCGGATGCCTCCCCGGTTGTTCAGTTGTCTCGCTCGAGGCCATCTGGAAGACGTGTAAAATTGTCAATCGGATTGACAATTTTACACGAGTAAGCCTGCATCCCCCGCAGGACAGGTTATGCTTCCTGCGATGCGCTGCAAAAAGAGAAATACACGGATCGGCTCCGTGATTCGGGATCTCAGGGCCAACCGGGGCGTGCACCTGATTCTTTTCCAAGCATAGCTTAACCATACCACCGGCTGAGCCGGTGGATTCTGCTTCATCGAATCCCCGCTAATTCATATACTTCGAGACGCCGTCCAGAAAAAGTTGCACGGACAGAGCTATTAGAAGCATTCCCATGAGGCGCTCGACGGCGATGATTCCCCGTTTGGTGAGGATTTTGATGATCAGGGGCGAGCTGAGTAAAATCACGAATGTAGCCCCCCAGGCAAGGAGAGCGGCCAGCAGAAGATCCATGATTTTATCCGGATCCGCGGAAGCGAACAGGATAAGGGCGGCCAGCAGAGACGGTCCCGCTACCTGCGGAATCGCAAGCGGAACGAGAAGAGGTTCGGATTCGAGCTCCTTTTCGACGTATCGATCGGAAGAAGGAAAAACCATCTTCAAGGCGATAAGAAACAGGATTATTCCACCGGCGATGCTGACCGATTCCTGCCTCAGCCCGAGAAAACTGAGAGCGTACCTGCCGAAAAAGATGAAGAAGACGATGACGATAAGCGCCAGGAAGAGCTCGCGGACGAGCACGATACGGCGGCGATTCTCGGGCAGCTGCTCCAGGGTCGATAAAAAGATGGGCATGTTCCCGAACGGGTCCATGATCAGAAACAGCATGATTGAAACCTGGATGATTTCCATAAATGCCTGTATTCTCCTTCTTATTCCAAGTGTTTAAACGCAGGCGGCAAACACGTTGAACAGCGGTCGGCTGAGCCGCTTCATACTCACCGGAACCGGCCTCCGTGACGTGATACACGGTTTTTCAAGTAGCTGCCACCCTTTCTTTTCATGCGCCGGCGTAATAAACAATCTCAGCATTAAACCTCATATTCTGACGCGACCCTGCAGCGGCAGCCATCGAATTTCGCGTGGCAAAATCCGTACTCCTGTTTTCTCGTGCCTGGTGGTAGCCATTTCCCCAGTTGATAAGAGCGGGGGGTCAAGAGAAAAAAGTACCTCTTTACTTCCCGGCCAGGGAAGTTTTTTTTTGACGGGTTGCTGTGAAAAATAGATCCGTCTCCTTTTTCTTTTTCCCGCATCGGCGGGTTTTCGTCACGTGAAGAAATATTATGTAAACCTGGAAAAGGACCACACCGCGGCATCGGCGGGTTTTCGCCACGTGAAGAAATATTATGTAAACCTGGAAAAGGACCACACCGCGGCATCGACGGGTTTTCGCCACGTGAGAAGTTGTTCTTGTTTGCAGATTTCCGGCCTGTTTGATATACTTTACCTGCTTCCATTCTTTTTCTCGTGCTGATTCCGCAACCTCCCGGGATGGAATTATGAAATACTCAATCGTAATTCTCGGAATTGTTCTTACGATAACGGGCGCCGGCCTTGGAGCCACCATCTACGTACCTTCCGATCAGCCGACGATCCAGGCGGCGATCGAGGCGGTGGGGGAGGACGACACCGTGGCCGTCCTGCCCGGCAGTTACCCTGAAAAGATCGATTTCCTGGGCAAGGCGGTATTCGTCGGGAGTGAAGAGGGGCCGGAGGTAACGATCATCGACGGGGGGGGCGCCGGATCCGTCGTAAGTTTCACCGCCGGAGAGGGGGTCGGTTCGGTCCTCGACGGCTTTACGATAAGAAACGGACACGCCGTATGGGGCGGCGGCATCTATTGCTATGAAGCATCCCCGACCGTCGTCGGCAATATCATCTCGGGAAACACGGGTGTATCCAAAGGCGGCGGCATCTACTGTTACAGCTCCTCCTCGCTCATTTCGGGCAATACGATCTCGGACAACCAGGCCGGATCGTTCAGCGGCAATACGAGCTACGGGGGCGGTATCTGCTGCTGGAACTCCTCCTCCCCGGTCATCGCCGGCAATACGATCTCGGGCAACAAGGCGGGTTATTACAGCGGCGACGACGGCTGCGGCGGCGGCATCGCCTGCTGGAACGCCTCTTCCCCCCTCGTTGCCGGCAACATCATTTCGGGAAATGAAGCGGAGCAGTACGGCGGCGGGATATACTGTCTTCTGAATTCGAATCCGGATGTAACGAACAATACGCTTTACGGGAATGCTGCCGACATGGGCGGAGGGTTCTTTATCGAGAGCTCCTCCGAACCGGTCCTCCTGAACACCATACTCTGGTTTAACAGCGCCTCGATCGGGCCGGAGGGCTACATCGGAAGCTATTCGATTCTGACGGTAAGTTATTCAGATGTGGATGGGGGGGAGTATTCGATCCACGTGACGCCCGGGGCCGCTCTCGACTGGGGTTCCGGCATGATCGACGCGGACCCGCTCTTCGCGGATCCTGCGAACGGTCATTTCGACCTGCAGGCCGCTTCACCCTGTATCGATGCGGGAGATCCGAATTCGCCGCCCGACCCCGACGGCTCTCGCGCCGATATGGGTGCGTTCTGCTACGACCACGGCTCGGCGCACTTCGCGCTTTCGGTCTCTCCCGATCCGCTGCAGCCGGGACTGGACGGAATCTTCGGCGTCACGGACGGCAGTCCGAACGAATCCGCATACCTTTACTACTCCCTGGAGGGAACCGGGAGCACATTCATCCCCCACCTCGACGTCACTCTCGACCTGGAGGTTCCCGAGCTTGCGGCTGGACCGACCGATGCGGACAGCAGCGGCGCCGTATCCTGGACGCTGCCCGTGCCGGAGCCGGCCGCCGGGAAAGAGATCTGGTTCCAGGCCGCGCAGTTCGGGCAGGCCACGAACGTGGCGTCCGTTCTCGTCGCACGTCTTCCCGTCACCTGGCACGTGCCCGACGACTTCGAAACAATCCAGGACGCCATCGATGCATCCGCGGACCGGGACTCCATAATCGTCAGGCCCGGCACCTATCCCGAGAACATAAATTTCAGCGGCAAGGCGGTCGTTCTCAGAAGCGAGCAGGGCGCCGGCGTCACTTTCATCGATGGAGGGCAGCTCGAAGGCGTGGTGATGTTCAACAGCGGCGAAGGGCCCGGTTCGGTGCTCGAGGGATTTACCGTCGTCAACGGCTCCGGTTACTGGTGGTATGGAGCCTATGATTCATACAGCGGCGGCATCACCTGCCTCTCCGCGTCGCCGACGATCACCGGCAACACGATCACGGGCAACTCATATGAAACCGGCAGCGGTTACGGCGGGGGGATTTATCTCGATGACGCCTCCCCGGCGCTCAAGGACAACATAATCACCGGAAACAGCGCCGGCAACGGCGGCGGCATCGCTTTCCGCTACGGCTCCTCTCCGGAGATTTCGGGTAACACCATCACCTTGAATGCGATTACATACACGGGCGGCGGGATCTACTGCGATTTCGCGTCGGGGGGCGTCGTCACCGGCAACATTATCTCCGACAACACCGCCGACTGGTGGGGCGGCGGGATCATGTCCTACGATTCGACTCCCCTCATCTCGGGCAACGTGGTATCGGGCAACAGCACCGTTGGAGACGGCGGCGGGATCTGCTGCGTCGAGCTCTATGCAGGCATCAGATACCCGGTCATATCCGGCAATATCATCACAGGAAACGATGCCGGATACGGCGGCGGCATCTACTGCAGCCGCTACGATATGCTCCCGATCACAGGCAATATCATCAAAGAAAATTTCGCGAGCGGCCCTTACGGAAGCGGAGGGGGAATCTACCTCTCCTCCGGCTGCGGCGCCGTCCTCACCGACAACATCATCGCGGACAACACGGCGACTCTCGAGGGCGGGGGAATCTCCCTGGTCATCGACTGCGACGTGTTAATCACCAACAATACGATCACGGCAAACCAGGCCGCGCAATCCGGGGGCGGCATCTATCTCTATTACAACTGCACGGCTTCTGTCGCGAACACGATACTGTGGGACAATTACGCCGGCTCCGGAAATGAAATCGATGCTCATGTCTCCAGCAGCGCGATCGTATCCTACTCGGACGTGGAAGGCGGATGGCCGGGAACGGGCAATATCAACGCTGATCCTCTCCTTGCGGCTCCTTCCGCCGGCGATTTTCATCTGCCCGCCGATTCGCCCTGCAAAGACGCGGGCAGCAACTCCGCGAGCGGTATTCCCGCGGAGGATTTCGAGGGCGACCCGCGAATTCACGATGGAACCGCCGACATGGGTGCAGACGAGTTCCACCTCCACCTTTACTCCACCGGCACGGTGACTCCGGGCGGAACGATCGAAATCGCAGTCGTCGGCGAACCGTTCACTTCACCCGTAGAGCTCGGCCTGGGTTCGGGCATACTGGACCCGCCGAAACCAACACCCTGCGGCGACCTTTACCTGGCTGAGCCGATCGAGCAGTTCACTCTCGGAGCGATACCCGCAAACGGCGTCCTGGTCCGGCGGGTGTCAGTACCTTCCGGCTGGCAGCCGGGCGAACAATACCACTTCCAGGCGCTGGCCGGGCCGTTCGCGCCGGGTTCGAAGCTTACCAACCTGATGACGCTGACCGTCGAGTAACCCTGGCGGTGCGGGATATCTTTTTCAGAAGTAGCCGGTGAAAGTCGGGATCGGGCTGGAGAAAAATTGGAGAAAAATAGACCTGTCCCGTTTTTTCTTAGAAGTAGCCGGTGAAGGTCAGGGTCAGGCTGTGGTGAAGGGCGCCGAATTCGCTCGTTTGCCTGTCCCCGAAGGTGAGCGAGCCGTCGAGCTTGACCGTGATATCGTCCAGGAACAGGTATTCGACGGACGGCAGGAGCATGAAGGAGTCGTCGGTAAGGTTTCCGAGGACGAACCCGGAAAGGATGAACCTTTCGGCTGCTTCTCTTGAAGCGCCCGCCAGGGCGTAGTGGCGTCCGAACCCGGCCATGTCGCCGCCGAACAGCCTCAACAGATCCAGACCGCCGTATTCGCCGGAGCTCTTTTTCCCGAGCCCGTTGAGATAATACTCGGACAGCACGTATAACCCGCCTTCGAAAGTGTAGTCGAAACCTGCATCGAGCTGAAGGTAGGCCTCATCCAGGTCGAAGTATCCTTTCCCGCTCCGTTTCGGGTTCGTGGCCGCGGCTTCCATCCAGACACCTACTTCCCCTATCTGGCCGGCCATGTCGAACCCGCCGATCAGTTTTTCGGGCAGTCCGAGAAGCTCGTCGTCGGCATCGAGTGTGCGCATGCCGCAGATCGACATGTCGAACCTCCCCGCGTTGCCTTTCAGGCGGAACCCGGCTCCCGTATGTTCGAGGTCCGTTCCCGGCGAGGCGACGAGGGTCAGGCCGCTCATGCCTCCCAGCGGGATCTCCGCCCTGACGGCGCTGACGCCGGTTTTGGGCGCTTTCGGATCCGCGGGGTTCTTTTTATTCCAGATGTCGGTGGGATTGAACCCGTATCCCGTTCCCCAGGCTACGATCTGCCTGCCTGCGTAGAGATCGAAGGCGTCGAAATAGAGCTTCACCATGGCCCGGTCGAGGATCAGCCTTTCACTTGGATAAAACGATGAGTAGGGAAGGTGACGCATATACTTCTCGAGGGCCGGGGTTTCCAGGGCCAGCAGCTCCTGGAAGGTGGAATCCTGCAGGATTTCCTCGCCGACTGCCAGCTCCCAGATACTCGACTCGAAGAACGATCCGTCCCTGTACCCGGTCGTCAGGTCGAAGGGCTGCTTCGATGCGGACAGGATCACGGAGGTTTCAATGGCGCCGCGGTTTCCGAAGCTGCAGCTCCCCTCCAGCCTCAGGGTAGCGGTGTCGAGGAAAGAACCGTCGTCATCGGCAAGGAGGGTGGTGCCGTTCTCGATATACCCGCCGGCATCGAGGGCGACGCCGCTGCCGGGGAAGGCTGCTGCCTGGAAAAAACAGAGAGTAACTATCAGCTTTTTCATGATCGGTCCTTTTGAGCGCGGTTGCCCCTGAATCCGCCGGGATCGCCGGCTTCTTCCTCGGATTTAAGGCCACCCGGGGGAGGCGGTCTACCGTTTCAGGTTCCTTTCGGAGAAAAGCGACTCTTCGAGCTCGATGTCGTACTCGGCCGAATCGATTTTCATCACCGTGCGACTTCCTTTGAGGATGTTCTTCATCTCAATGCTCGATGCAGTGTAGTATTTGCCGGTTTTTTCGATGCCGGAGAGGGTCAGCTCCTTCCAGAATTCACCGTCTTCGTCGAAGAAGCGTCCGGCCCTGGCGACAAAGGTTTCGGAATCGACCAGAAAAACGATCCTGCTGTAAATCTCCTTGCCGGATCTAGCCGTCATATCGATCCTGTAGCACTCGGCGCCGTCGAGTTTTTCGGTTCCGGCGAGGCTGCAGTCGTATTTTTCCCGGTGATCCTTTGTCGAAAGATCCTCGTAGGAGAAATCGGAGCCGCTCACCGACTGGTTCTTCTGGTGGCTCGCGATCTTTCGCACCCGTCCGGTCCGCGCCGAATAGAACCAGATGTCGTCCCCTTCGTTGAGCATCAGGATCTTCATCCCCTTTATACGCGCGGGGAGCTTGTATTCCATGAGACTTTTTTCGTCGCCGTTGAAGGAATAACTCAGGAGCCTGGAGACGCTCTCGCGGCCGTCGGGGCTGTACACCGTCTGGGTGATCTCGCTCCGGGCCGTTTCGGGCGTGCTGACGGCTTCCATCTTATCGAGAATCTCGTCCACCGTCATGGCCCGGCACGGGATCGCCGCGACCAGCAAACAGAGCAGAAGTTTTAAGACCATTCCTGTTCCTCTTTCTCCCGGGTTCAGCCGCCGGCGGTCCGGAACCTCCGCGGCGGTCCGTCGCGTGCGGCCCTTCGACTCGAGCCGGCCGGGAATCGTTTGCGGCGTTCAAGGGCCGGTTCTGATCCGGAACCGGCATGAAGACCGACCAATCATACATTGATCCAGCGGTATTTATCACTCGATTTCTTCAGTGAAATAATCGGGGAGGTGGTGATTCCAAGACAGTCAATAAGGATATCACCAACAACCAGGTATTTAATTCCAAAGCCCAACATCTTCTAGTAGGTTTGGTTTATGAAAGGTCGGATTTCGGAACCGTGAGTCATTCTGACATCCCGTTAATCTGATGAGAAGATTAATAATTGGTTGAAAAAACGGGCCATTTATTCTCCGTGTGAAGAACCCCTTAATCTAATTTCTTCGTGTGAAGAATTCTGGATTCGAATCGGCCGATAATTCCCAATTGTTGAAAGACCGGCCCGCCTGTTCTTTCTTCGCGTGAAGAATTTTTCGATCTATTTTCTTTACGTGAAGAATTCCTAATTGAAACAGGTATTTTCTGCAGGCAAGTTTTGTGATTGCAGCTCCCGGCAGTCGCAACAACCGTCCAGGTTCCCGCGGTTTGCGGACCGGGACGTTTACAGTGGCGGAAGTGTTATCGTTTCCGGTTGCGGGGGTAACGGTGGATCGAGGCATTCGTCCAGAAGGGGATGAAAAAGTCGGTGCATGACTCGTAAGCGCCGATGTCGGGAAGCTCAAAGCAGTACGGGTCGTCTTCGAGCTTGATGACGCCTGCGTCGATGCAGGGAGAGCCGGTTTGGAGCCGGTACCGCCCGTCCTGGTCAGGTTGAAATTGTCGATTATTTATGAGTAATCAGCCTGTTGGTTTACATAATAATTCTCCACATGGAGAAACACGTGGGGAAACACTTGGGGAAGCAGGCCGGTTCTGCGAACGGATGTTCCAGGAACCGGATTTTCGATGAATTTTTCCGCCTGAGGAATTCCAGTCGACCATACCCGTGCTGCGGCAGCTATATACTTCATCCATCTTCCACCTCCCGCTTCCGTCACCGGGGAGCAGGGGAAGGAGCGCCTTTCCGCCGGGCGGGGAGGCGCTCACTCTTCAATCCTTGAATCAGGGAAAGAGAGCCGGAGCTTTTTTGATGAGCTTCAGGATACCCGGGAGTCTTTTTTCGCGGGCACGATCCTCTCTATAACGGTGATCAGGGCGGGGAGGACGAAGGCCGAGCTCATGAAGCAGGAGCCGACCCCGAGAACGAGGACCTGTCCCATCCCCGCGATGCCCCTGTGGGAGGCGAGCCCCATGGAGCCGAAACCGATCATGGTGGTGAGAGACGTGAGAAGTATCGCCCTTCCCGTGAACTTGAGAACCACCGGCGTCGACGCCCTCCCCTCGATCCTGTAGCGGTGCAGAACGTGCACGCCGTCGTCGATGCCGATGCCTATGATCAGGGGCAGGGCCATGAAGTTGGAGATGTTGAACTTGATGTCGAAGAGCGCCATCAACCCGACCATCCAGATCGCTCCGACGGCCAGGGGGATTGCGGCGAACAGGGTGTGGACGAGCGACCTGAAGTCGGCCATCAGCAGCAGGAAAATCGCGCAGGCGCCGAACAATATGGCTGTGCGGCCCTTGTCTTTCATCAGGTCGATGAAGAGCAGCATGATGGCGGGCATTCCGGTGATTCTTTCGGATATTTTGGTGGTGAGGTCGTTGAATCGCCTGAGGGTCAGCTCCTCCCAGATATTGGCATTGGGATAAACCGTTACCAGCAGTTCCCCGCTCTTCGGGCTGACATACCTTTTCGATATCTCTTCGGGGAGGTTTTCGAGGGTTATCTCTTCGGTGGAGGTCATCCTGAGAAGCTTCTCCCTGAGTAAACGCGCCGAAACCCGCTGGTACGAGCCGAGGACGGCCGGGGCGGCTTCGAGGTCGGCGATTTTCCGAGAGAGGGCCAGGATGTAGCTGTCTTCGTCGCTCTCGCCCACTATCTGGTCGCATTTTCTTAAAATCTTGTTGTTTTCGCCGCTGCCCGTTATCGACAGCTCGCCGATTTCCACGATATTCTGGTGGAGCCTCGTCAGCTCCCCGCGAAGCTGTTCGACATCCTGCCGCTCCATCGAAACAGGGATCGCTTTCTTCTCGAGCCGTTCGCGGAACAGGGTGATCAGCCCGGCATTCTCTTTTTGTCTGCCGGCGTCGGGAAGAAACTCGGTGATGCCGTCCACGCGCCCGATGATTCCCGTCTTGTTCCCGAGCTTTTTCAGTTTGTCGATCTTGTCTCTGCAGTCGTCCAGGTCAGCGGTTTTCAGCATGGCGTAGTCGGGTGCGATTTCGAAACGCTCCAGAATCTTATCCTGGGTGATCCCGGCCGGTATCCCTTCCGGTTCGAGCTCCATCATGTCGTATTCGAAACCGATGTTCCTTCCGCCGCGAATCGACAGGAACACAAGCACGGCGCTGATCGCGAGCACGACAAGTGCTACGGGCATCCTGCCCAGCAGTCTGCCGGCCGCCGCAAGGAACCGGAATTGAAGGAACTCGGAAACCGGTTCGAACCGGAGGTGGCCGAAAAGCCGTCCGACCGGTTTTCGCGCGGCCCCGGACAGATTCACGAGGGGACCGAGTCCGATTTTCCGAAGTATATTACCCGTAACGGAGTAGCCCTTGTTATCCCATACGATCAGGGCGGGAAGAAGTATCATCATCGCCAGCAGAGTGACCACTATCCCGGTGCCGACCGCGATCCCCATTTCCGAGAAAGCCGCGAACCCGGTCAGAAAGAGAGAGAAGAAAACGATGGCTGAGGTCATTCCGCCGGTGATGACCCCGCTTCCTACCCGCTGGTACATGTAAAGGACCGATTCCTCGACGGAGAGCCCGTTCTCGCGCCCGTCCTTGAATCCTGAAATAAAATGTATGCCGAAATCGATGCCGAGGCCGATGAGAACGATTCCGAAGACTGCCGACATCATGTTCAGGTAGTGCAGGATGATGGCGAGAACCCCGGCCACCCAGACAATGGCCGTTACGAGAACGAGAACCGAAAGAAAGGGGTTTTTCCAGGAGCGGAACGAACCGATCAGGAGGAACAGTATCAGGAAAAGCGCCGCCACGCTCGGCCAGCCGAAATCTTTTTTCAGGGCGTTGTTCTCGTCGATCTGGAGGACCAGCGCTCCTGAGCGCCCGATGTCCAGGTCGGGCCAGGATTGCGCGATTGTTTCGAGGGAATCGACCACCTGGTAACCGAGATTCATCGCGTCGTCGTATTCGTTGAAGCTGACGGTCGGCTGGAGCATGAGCAGGAGCAGCGTGTTGTCCGAGGAGATGAAATACTCGGGACCGGTGACGAATTCGCCGATGGCTTGTTCGATGCCGAGAGAATCACCGGTGTCTATGAATTCATCGATGCTTTCGAGGTAGTTGACCAGGCTCTCGAGACCCATGACCGCCTCGGTTTCCCCGTCGAGGGTCGCCAGGTTCTCCGAATCGTCGATGAATTCTTTTTCGAAGTTGTCGTTTATGTTCGCGATCAGGGTCTTCAGTTCCAGGGAAGAATACATGTCGAGAAGGTTCTCGAGGTCTTTCGGTTTCTGGATGATGAGGCCGTGTTCCGCGAAAAAGTCGTTGTCGATTCTGTAATCTATGCGGCGGACAAGGTCGAGAGTGTCGTATACCACCCCGGCTACCGGATGTTCTCCTCCGAGCAGGGCGAATTTCTGCCCGAGGCTGAGCCGGTTGTTTTCGGAAGGTTTGATCCGCCGCAGGTTTTTCAGCTTCGCGGCGATCTCCTCCGCGCATGCCTTCATCGCCTCCACGTCGCGCTCTTCGCTGTCGATGGCGATCATGATCGTCGAGGCCGATGCGAAGTCCTCTATGATCTCCTCGAACTCCTCGACCTGCGGTATACCCTGAGGCATCATGTCCGAGATCGACGTTTTCATGGCGAGTCTGCCCGAAGAGACAACCAGAACGGCGGTCAACAGGGCGCAAACAGCCAGGACGGTTCCGTTATGCTTCGTTACCAGAACGGCAAGCCGCCTGTAAAACCTGTTTCTCAGACTTTCCTGTTTCACGGGTTCCTTCCGAAAAAACGGATTTTCCTCCGGTGGCGAGTTCATTCTTCGAGTCGCGATTCGCGGTACTGTATCCGGATGGGATGTCCGGAGCACGGGCGAAAGTCAGGACATCATACATTAATTTCAGAATAAAAAAAACCGCGGCTGAACAGCCGCGGTTTGTCGTACTAAACTATTTTAAATCGTTATGTCGGAATTCCTAGTTTCTGGTCGCGTCCCAGGTTCCCGGCGAACCTGAATAGCTCAGCATCTCGCCGTCCATATAGTTTCCGCCTGTATCCATGACTCCCCAGTAGTGGGTTCCGCTGTCATAGAACCATTCCACATCGCAGTCGTCCTGGATCCATGTGCCCCAGTATCCGCCGCCGGAATAGAAGGTGCCGTCTGAATAGAAGGTAATGGAAGTGGTGCCGTCGCCCCAATAGTAATTGAGGGTCCACTCACCAACCACCGAAGGGCAGGATCCGGTTTCTTCGCCGTAATCGGTGAAGTCGAAATGGGTTTCGTCCCAGATGAAGTCACACCAATAGGTGCTTCCCATTGCTGCGATACCGTTCATCGTGAATGTGGTGGGGCCTGTGATGGTCACAGTGGAGTTGGAGATGTCGATCGGTACTGCGTAAGCGGCAACGCCGACGAGGAGTGTAAGAGTCATCGCGAGTAGTAGCTTTTTCATCTTGGTTTCTCCTAAGCGGAAAAAATCCGCGGTTTATTAATTTGAAACTAAACGATGACTATTCGGCGATCAACATGCCGCATTCATCGATTCTCGGGCCGGCGGCGGCAATCCTGAATGCATCCCAGGTGCCGGTGCTGCCGTAGGCGCTGAGCATTTCGCCTTCCATGTAGTCGGCGGCTTCATTGATGGTGCCCCAGTAATGGGTTCCGCTTTCGAAGAACCATTCTACGTCGTAGCCATCCTGGTACCAGGTGATCGCGTAGCCTTCATCGATCCAGCCGGTGCCGTCCTCGTAAAGGTACATGGTGCAGGTGCCGTTCCAGTAGTAGTTGAGCGTCCATGTTCCGGCCGCTGAACCGGCTCCGGTTTCTTCGCCGTAGTCGACTACGTCGAACCGGGTTTCATTCCATACGAAGTCACACCAATAAGAACCTCCGAAGGCTGCAATATGGTTCATGGTGAACGTGGTGGGACCTGTGATGGTCACAGTAGCGTTGGAGATGTCGATCGGTACAGCGTAAGCGGCAACGCCGACGAGGAGTGAAAGAGTCATCGCGAGTAGAAGCTTTTTCATCTTGCTTCCTCCTAAGGGTGGTTGAGAAAAACTTTCTGTGAACATGACTTAATATTTATAGCATTTAACGAATGATTTGTCAACCAATAGTTGAAATATTTCAGATAAAAGTAATAAGTGTGCTAACTATGTGCTAACTAACTACTTTCGGAGTTCAAGCTTTCGATTTATTACTGGTACCAATTCGGAAAAAGAGAACCGCGGCTGTTCAGCCGCGGTTTTGGGTACCCTAGCGGCTGAATCGTTAATTGGATACGACACTGATTGAATTGTTATCGGGTACCATCTGGTTATTCGGTTACGGGAGCCACGACTTCGTCGAACTTTTTCATGCCGGAGTTCCTAGTTCCTGGTTGCATCCCAGGTTCCCGGCGTACCCGAATAGCTCAGCATTTCGCCTTCCATGTAGTTTCCGCCCGGATCCATGACTCCCCAGTAGTGGGTTCCGATGTCATAGAACCATTCCACATCGCAGCCGTCCTGGACCCACGTGCCCCAGTAGCCGCCGCTGGAATAGAAGGAACCGTCTTCATAAAAAGTGATCGTGCAGGTGCCGTTGCCCCAGTAGTAATTGAGGATCCACTCGCCAACCACCGGGGGGCACTCCGAACCTTCGACCACGGCTATGCAGCCGCAGTCGTCATCCGGTCCCAGGTCGAACCCGGGTTCGAGCTCGCCCAGGCCCCCGATATCCCACATGGCATCGTCCAGGAAGATGCGTACGGCCCAGTCGACTTCGCAGCGATCTCCGGAGAATCGGTCCGGCGCCGTCGCGAGGACCGCGAGCTTTACATCCCCTCCTTCCACGTGTCCGAAATCAAGCTCGGGAAGCACGCAGCGGATAAGGTCCGGGTAGCCGCAGTAGAACACCTTGGCCTGGAGGGTGAGATCGCCGCCGGGCCAGTCGTTCAGCACGATGTAAAATGCGATCTCATCGCCCTTCACGAATTCGCACTTGAGTTCGCCCGGTGCCGCCGGATCCTCCGTGAACATCGAAACGATCTCCGCTTCACCCGACGCCTGCGTTCTTTCCGCATAGAAATCGTCCACCTGGCAGATATGATCGCACCATGCCGCCGAGGCGAGAACCGAAACCAGGATAATCGGCAGCAAACGAGTTGAAGAAAAACGTGACATCAAGCTTCTCCTTCCTTTTGAACCGGCGTCGGTCGGCCTGTGTTTTTATTTCGGCACGGGCCGGCCCATCGCGGATTCGACCTGCATCTTTGCGACAACCTTTTAGAAGAACTCCCATGCAACGAACAATCGGGTGCAGGTTTCCCGGGTCAAGGATGAGCCGGTCCAGGCGGAGTGTTCCGCGCCACCTCCAGTGCCGGTCGCATGGGAGCTGTATCGTTGTTGTATCAAAAAGCGCGAATACCGTGATTCGACGCCTGATATGCGGTTAATGATGCAGGTTGGATTCAGGCTATAAACCATAGCAGATTTTCAGCGAATCGTCAACCTCGACTCCTGAAAACAGTATTTGTCGGTATTACTGTCAACGAACATGACGCGGCGCGTTACTTGTGCATTTTTTCACTTGACACGGAACCGGCCCGTAAAGATACTTCGTGCCAGTACGGATAGACTGCAAGTGCAGGCATCGCGCACTGCACTTTTTAATTTTCCGGCTAGGGCGACAACCCGCCTTTTGCTTTCTGTCTGCCGCGAAAAGTATCCGGGTCGATACAGCGAATTCCTCTGCTGAATCCTGATGGAAGGGATCCATGGAAGAATACCTACCGATATTGATTTTTATAGTGATCGCAATGCTGTTTTCCGTAGTGGCGATAGCTTTGTCCCATATCATGGGCAAAAAACATCCGGGCCTCGTCAAGGGCTCGCCATACGAATGCGGTATCACTCCCGAGGGTAGCGCAAGGGAGCGCGTGCCGCTCAAATTCTACACGATCGCGATGCTGTTCATCCTGTTCGACATCGAGGTCGTTTTCCTGTATCCCTGGGCGGTGGTTTACAGGCGCATGCTTCCGCTGGGTGCGTTTATCTTCGTGGAGATGCTGGTTTTCGTTCTCATCCTGCTCGTCGGGCTGGCATTCGTCTGGCGGAAAGGAGCGCTCGAATGGAGAAGGTAGAGGTTCCGGTTCACAGGGATTATTCATCCTCGACCGAACCCAGCGGGTTTGTTCTCACAACGCTGGCCGAAGCGGTAAACTGGGCCAGGAAGAACAGTATCTTCCCCGTGACATTCGGCACGGCCTGCTGCGCTATCGAAATGATGGGCGCGGCGATGGCTAGGTTCGATATAGCCCGTTTCGGCTGGGAGGTTTTCCGACCTTCGCCGCGCCAGGCCGACCTTATGATCCTGTCGGGAACCATCACCAATAAGATGGCTCCCGTCATGAAGACGATCTACGATCAGATGCCTGATCCGAAATGGGTGGTAGCCATGGGCGCCTGTGCGTGCACGGGAGGTGTTTTCGACTCCTACGCCGTCCTCCAGGGGGCGGATAGAATAGTACCCGTCGATATTTACGTGCCCGGATGTCCGCCGCGGCCCGAAGCGCTCATCGACGGCATCCTCAAGCTCCAGGAAAAAATGGGAAAGGCAGTCGTTCTGTAGCGATCCGGCGGGGGTCGCTCTCGATTGCGGAGATACCAGATGGGCGATATACCAGAAACAGTATCCCAGCTCAAAAATAAACACCCCGAAGCGATCAGTGATGTGAACCGGTTTCGGGATGAGTTCACGGTGTTGATAAAACCGGACGCCGTAATCGATATCTGTTCAGCCCTCAAGGAGGACGGGTTTTTAATGCTGAACGATATCACCGCGGTTCACCCTTCAATTGAAACAGACTTTTTCTTCGTGGCGTATCATGTGTTTTCACAAAAGATGAATCTACGCCTCAGGGTGAAAACGAAAGTACCGGTCGATAATCCCGAACTTCCGTCGGTCACGGGGGTCTGGCGGGCAGCAGACTGGTACGAGCGCGAGACGTACGACTTGTTCGGCATCAGGTTCATCGGGCATCCGAACCTGGTGAGGATATTGACCCCCGACGGTTTCGAAGGCTTTCCGTTGAGGAAGGATTTCCCGGTGGAAGGGCGGAGGTGAAGATCCGCCTGATTCCCGGTTTCCCTGAACGGGCAAGGAGAAGACATGCAGGTTGCGAACATTGAAAAGCACCCCGAAGATCCCCTGAGCAGCACAATGGTGCTGAACATGGGACCGCAGCATCCGAGTACCCACGGCGTGCTTCGTCTCAAACTGCATCTCGACGGCGAGATCATCAAAAAGGTGGAACCTGTAATCGGTTATCTGCACAGGGGCATCGAAAAACTCTGCGAGAATCGAAGTTATCACAAGGCGCTTCCCCTCACAGACCGCCTCGATTATACGGGTGCGTTTTCGATGAATCTCGGATATATCCTTGCCGTCGAAAAACTCCTTGGTATTGAAGCTCCTCCGCGGGCCCGGGCCATCAGGGTCCTTCTGAACGAGATAGCCCGAATCGGCGCTCACATGGTCTGGATCGGTTCGAGCGCAGCCGATACCGGCGCACTGACGGTTTTTCTGTACGCGTTTATGGTTCGGGAGCAGGTGTACGACCTCTCGGAGGCGGCTGCCGGCGGACGCATGACACTCTCCTATTTCAGGGCGGGCGGACTTCACCGTGATATACCGGCGGGATACATCGATATGGTCCGGAAATTCACGGATGAGCTCCCCGGGAGGGTGGACGAGTTCGAGAAGCTGCTCACGCGCAACAGGATCTTCATGGAGAGAACCATGGATATCGGCGTGATATCCGGCGCGGATGCCCTTGATTTGGGAGTGACCGGGCCGACGCTCCGTGCATCAGGCGTCGACTACGACCTGCGGAAGGTCCGCCCTTACAGTGGGTACGAACTTTACGACTTCGATGTTCCGGTAGGTATCCGGGGGGATGTTTACGAAAGGTATCTCGTACGTCTCGAAGAGATAAGGCAGTCCAACCGAATAATCAGGCAGGCCGTTGAATCGCTTCCCGACGGACCGGTTCTAGCCGACGAGCCAGGCGCCGTGCTGCCGCCCAAGGAACGGGTCATGAAGAACATGGAAGACCTGATCCGTCACTACAAGCTGATATCGGAGGGTTTCCGCCCGCCGGCAGGAGAAGTCTATCACTCTACTGAAGCTCCGAAGGGAGAACTGGGCTTCTACATCGTGAGCGACGGCTCGGAGAATCCTGTCCGGCTGAAGATCCGGACCCCCTCTTTCGGAAACCTGCAGGCTCTTCCATGCATGCTCGAGGGAAGATACGTAGCGGATATTCCGGCGATCATCGGCAGTATCGACATTGTGCTTGGGGAGATCGACCGATGAAATTCAGTGATATCGGCAAAATACTGGACGCTGAGCTCCTCACCGGCTGTAGCGGCGGTGAAGCTGAGTTCGAGATCGCATGCAGCGCAGACCTGATGAGCGATATACTCGCCCATGCATGCTCCGGCGCGGTGCTCGTAACCGGCCTGACCACGGCTCAGGCGGTGCGTACTGCGGAAATGGCGGATTTGACCGCGATCATATTCGTACGGAACAAGAGACCTCCTCAGGAAGTCATACAACTTGGTGAAGCCAAAGGCATTCCGATCTGGGTTTCGAAGTTCAACATGTTTGAATCGTGCGGCAGGTTATACGCTCAAGGTATCAGGACCGCCCGGATCGAGTAGGTCGGACAGATGTGTAACGAAACTTTGTACAGCCAGGCTTTCGAAATCCAGGGCATGGATTTTATCAATGCCGGGAGGGTCTCGAGCGCGATTAAGGAGACCCTCAAGAGTCTCGACGTGCCTCCCCGGATGATCAGGCGGATGGCCATTGCCGCCTTCGAGGCTGAAATGAATGTCGTATGCTATGCCGAGGAGGCCACCTGCGAGCTCATCGTTACGGAAGGTTTCATAAAAGTGGTAATCACCGATAAGGGCGACGGCATCGAGGATGTGGAACTGGCGATGCAGGAAGGGTACTCCACCGCTACGGATCTGATCCGGGAAATGGGTTTCGGCGCCGGTATCGGACTCCCCAACATCAAGAAGAATTCAGACAGCATGGTTATCGAATCGGTTCCGGGTAAAGGAACCAGGATAGAATTCCAGGTCGATCGAAACGGGCAGGGTGATAAATGATTACTGTCGACGACATAAAGAACGAACTCAAAGCAACAGCGGCTGCGGGCGGAGCGGGTCTTTCTAAGGAAGTACGGGGCGGCTACGCCTCCGATCTGTTGAGCGACGTGATGGCGAACGCCGTTGAAGGCGATGTCTGGGTGACTCTCCAGGCCCACCCGAATATCGTGGCGGTGGGGAGTCTCAAGGATCTCGCGGCTATCGTGCTGGTGGGCGGCCGCGATCCGGCCCCTGAGGCGGCGGACAAGGCGAATGAGCACGAGCTGCCTCTTCTTGTGACCGAATACACCGCTTTCGAGAGCGTGGCGATCCTGTCGGCGATGGGAGTTACCGGCAAAAGGTGAAACTGGCTGAATTCCTGGTGGATTTCCATGTCCACACCTGCTTGTCGCCCTGCGCGGATATCGAAGCCTCGCCGAAAAGGCTGGTTGCGCGGGCCCTCGATCTGAATCTTGCGATCCTGGGGGTCACCGACCACAACTCGGCCGAGAACGTCGCCGCCACGGTCCGGGCGGCTGAGGAAACCGGGCTTCTGGTTCTTCCCGGGATGGAGATGACTTCGGCCGAGGAGATCCACATCGTGGCTCTCTTCGACTCGGTCGAGGCCGCTGAAGCGCTTCAGCGGGTGGTTTACTCGAAGCTGACTCCGGGTGAGAACGACGAGCAGCTCTTCGGCGTTCAGGTGGTCGCCGACGAGTTCGATAACGTGACCGGTTTCAATAAACGGCTGCTGCTGGGGGCCACGAGCCTGACCCTCGAGGAGGGGGTGGAGCTCATTCACGGTCTCGGGGGGCTGGCCGTAGCATCTCACGTAGATCGCACGGCATTCTCCCTGGTGAACCAGCTCGGGTTCGTGCCGGAAGGCGTCGAATTCGATGCGTTCGAGGTCTCATCACCCGACAGGATACCGGAAGTGGCCCCGTTTCTCGTTCCGGACGGCGCGGCCGGACCGCCCTTCCTGACCTCCTCGGACGCCCACAGCCTGTCGGACCTCGGCAGCCGCCCGGTCTGGCTGCGGATGGAGCAGGCCGGTTTCGAAGAGGTGAGAAAAGCGCTAAGGGAAGAGGACGGAAGAGGAGTGAGATTACCGTGAAGGATCTTTCCCTTCATGTCCTGGATCTGGTCGAGAATTCTTTCAGGGCGGGTGCAAGCCTGGTCCGGATTGAAATCGCCGAGTTGAGAGACCGCAACCTTCTCACTCTTCTCATCGACGACGACGGGAAGGGGATGTCCGAAGAGATGGCCGAGAGGGTTATGGACCCGTTCGTAACCAGCCGGACCGAACGGAACGTGGGTCTCGGGCTTCCTCTCCTGGCGGAAGCGGCGCGGCAGGCCGGCGGGGAGATGCGGCTCGAATCGACGCCGGGCGGGGGAACCAGGGTCGAAGTCGGAATGGAGCTTGATAACATCGACCGCAAACCGGTCGGTAATATGGCGGAAAGCCTGGCGGCGCTCGTGCTCGGCAGCGGGGGCGCGGACTGGGTTTTCACCTACCGCATCGAAACCGGAGGTTCTCCTGCGGGAGAGTTCAGCGTCGATACCAGAGAGCTGAAAGAGGCCCTCGGCGGCGGTCCGCTCGATCAGCCGGAAGTGGTCAACTGGATCGAGCGCTACATAGCCGAAGGTCTGGAAGAGATGGGGGCGGAACGCTCCTGAAAGAGGCCTTGTAACTGAACCCCGGCCCGGTCGGCAATCCTGGCGCCGGCCCGGGGAAGGTTGAACAGGCGGGTTGAAGATACGCGGAAAGCGGCGAATTGGAGAGAACAGAAATGCCCGAACAGCAGCTCGATACAGCGGAAAAGCAGCCGCTCGAGTACGAGATTACCGGTGAGCAATGGCTGCAGATGGATGAGGTGATAAAGAAGTACCGCGGTGTACCGGGTTCTTTGATACCCCTCCTCCACGAGGTGCAGTCGATCGTGGGGTTCCTGCCTCCCGAGGTGCAGAAGCGGGTTGCACACGGTGTGGATATCACCGCCAGCGAAGTTAACGGCGTCGTTACGTTCTATTCCCTGTTCCATACGGAACCGCGCGGAAAATATACTATCCGGGTCTGCATGGGAACGGCCTGTTACGCGATGGGCTCGCGACGAATCCTCGATAAACTGCGGATGGAACTGGACCTCGAAGTGGGTGAAACATCATCCGACATGCAGCTTACCCTCGATATCGTGAGCTGCCCGGGCACCTGCGGTCTGGCACCTGCGATGGTGGTGGATGAAGAAATATTCGGTGATCTGGATCCGACCCAGGCGTGGGAAGTGATACAGAGATACCAGAAAGAAGCCTGACGCCGCGCCGGCCGCGGCCAGACGGGAGATTCCTAAATGGGCAAGAAGATGACAATCGACGACTTGAGGAAGATCAAGGAGCAGACCAAGGCCACCACGATCCTCCGCGAAGGAGGGAACAGGGGCCGCGTCACGGTCCACATGGGCACATGCGGTATCGCCGCCGGCTCCAGGGAGGTGCTGAACGCCTTCCTCAATGAATTCGAACAGCGCAGCATCAAGGACATCCATCTGACGACATCTTCGTGCGCCGGGCTCTGCAGCCACGAACCGATGGCCACCGTCGAGATGCTGAAAGAACCTCCCGTCAAATACGTGAACCTGGACAGGGAAAAAGCGATCAAAATACTGGATGAACACGTGCTCGGCGGAGAAATAGTAACGGAGTACGTGCTCGCGGTAGGGGGAGAAATCTCCTATTAGCCGCGGGCTGAAACCGGGGACATTGGATGAAAACGTATCGGTCACATGCCCTCATATGCGCGGGTACATCGTGCGTCTCGAGCGGGGCGAACAAGATAAAGACGGGGCTTGAAGCGGAACTCGAGAAGCAAGGGCTCTCGGATGAAGTCAGGGTCGTTATAACAGGCTGCAACGGTTTCTGTATAATCGGCCCCATAATCATCGTCTATCCCGAGGGGATCTTCTACAAGAAGGTCAGGATGGATGATCTCCCGGAGCTGGTCGAAGAGCATTTCCTCAAGGGCCGGCCTCTGCAGAGGCTCTTCTTCGCCGAGCCCGATACCGCCGAGATCGTTCCCCGGATGATGGACATCAATTTCTTCAATCACCAGGTCCTCCGGGCTCTCCGCAACAGGGGCCTGATCGACCCCGATTCCATCGATGAATACATCAGCAAGGACGGGTACCAGGCTATCCATAAATGCCTTCAGATGACGCCGGATGAGATAATCCAGGTCATGAAGGACTCCGGTCTCAGGGGGCGCGGCGGGGGCGGTTTCCCCGCGGGTTTGAAGTGGCAGTTCTGCAAGAATTCCAAGTCGGACCGGAAGTTCGCTCTCTGCAACGCCGACGAAGGCGACCCAGGCGCTTTCATGGACCGCTCGATCCTCGAGGCCGATCCGCACGCCGTCCTCGAGGGGATGATGATCGCCGGGCTGGCGATAGGCGCCGACCAGGGCTACATATACGTTCGCGCCGAGTATCCCCTGGCCATCGAGCGTCTCAACCGCGCCATCAGGCAGGCCACCGAATACGGGCTGCTGGGCGAAAATATTTTCGGTTCCGAGTTCAGTTTTCATATCGGGCTCTATATCGGTGCGGGGGCTTTCGTGTGCGGCGAGGAAACGGCCCTGATGCATTCGATCGAAGGCAAGCGCGGCATGCCGCGACCCCGGCCCCCGTTCCCGGCCCACCAGGGGCTCTGGAAGCAGCCTTCCATCCTCAACAACGTCGAGACCTATGCGAACGTCCCTCAAATCATGCTGAACGGGGCAAGCTGGTTCGCGAGCCTGGGTACCGAGAAGAGCAAGGGAACGAAAGTATTCTCGCTGTCGGGGGCGGTAAACAACATCGGCCTCATAGAAGTGCCGATGGGAACTTCGATCCGCACCATAATCTACGACATCGGCGGCGGCATCAAGCACGGCAGGAGCTTCAGGTCGGTGCAGGTCGGCGGCCCTTCGGGCGGTTTCCTGCCCGATTCGCTGATTGATCTGCCCGTGGATTACGAGTCGATCAACGAAACGGGCGCCATAATGGGTTCGGGCGGCATGGTGGTGATGGACAGCACCACGTGCATGGTCGACGGCGCCAAGTTCTTCCTCGAATTCACACAGGATGAGTCGTGCGGCAAGTGCACCCCCTGCCGGGTCGGAACGAGGGTGATGCTCGATATGCTCGAGCGGATCACCGAGGGGAAAGGGCGCGACGGCGATATCGAGCTGCTCGAGGAGCTTTCGCACACCATCTGCGAATCATCCCTGTGCGGTCTCGGCCAGACGGCCCCGAACCCGGTGCTCACCTCCATCCGCTACTTCAGGGAAGAGTACGAAGAGCATATCTACAGGAAGCAGTGCCGCGCGATAGTCTGTAAAGAGATCATCTCTTCGCCGTGCCAGTATAACTGCCCCATTCACATGGACGTCCCCAGCTGGGTGACCCTCGTCGGCTGGGGCAAGCTCGACGAAGCGTATGAACTGCTCTCGGTAACCAATCCGCTGCCGGGTATCTGCGGCCGGGTCTGCAACCATCCGTGCCAGTCGGTGTGCAAGCGCCAGGAGCTCGATCAGTCGATCTCGATCAAGTTCCTCAAGCGATTCATTTCCGACTGGGAAAAGAAGAACGGACACCAGCGGGTGACGCGGTATTCGGGCGAAACGAAGGAGAAGGTGGCGATAATCGGCTCGGGTCCCGCCGGGCTGACCTGTGCGCATTATCTCGCGCTCAACGGCTACAGACCCACGATCTACGAGGAACTCCCGGTTGCGGGAGGCATGCTCTATGCGGGCATTCCCGCTTACAGGCTTCCCAGGGAAATCCTCAACTATGAAATCGACAGGATCAAGGCCCGCGGCGTCGAGGTGAAACTCGATACGAAATTCGGCCGGGACGTGACCTTCGACGGTCTGAGAAACGAAGATTTCAAGGCCTTTTTCATCGCCACGGGCGCTCATGAGAGCCTCAAACTCGGAATCGAGGGCGAGGATGTGGAAGGCGTTTACGACTGCATCCGCTTCCTTCGCAAGGCCAACTTCGGAGAGAAGGTGAGTCTCGGAAACCGTGTGGGCGTTATCGGCGGCGGCAACGCGGCCATCGACGCCGCCCGGATGGCTCTCAGAACCGGAAGCGAGGAAGTTACGATACTCTACCGCCGAACCCGCAAGGAGATGCCGGCGGATGCCGCCGAGGTCGATGCCGCCGATCACGAGGGGATCAAGATCGATATCCTCACGGCGCCGAAAAGAATCATCTCCGAAAACGGAAAACTCAAAGCTGTGGAATGCCTCCGCATGGAGCTCGGCGCTCCGGACAAGAGCGGCCGGAGACGCCCGATCCCGATCGAAGGATCCGAATTCCTGGTAGAGCTGGACGCTCTCATCCCGGCCATCAGCCAGCAGCCTGATACGAGCTTCCTCGGTGAAAAGCACCCGTTCGAGCTCTCCCGCTGGAACAGTTTCGTCGTGAACGAGGAGACTCTCCAGAGCAACGTTGAAGACGTTTTCTGCGGCGGGGATGCGGTTACCGGCCCCGATACCGTAATCCAGGCCATGGCTCATGGAAAGCTTGCGGCCGAATCGATAGATCAGTACCTGACCTCGGGAAAGGTGGAAAGAATCTACTCCGTGGTCGAGCCTCACCGTTTCGTGGAGCCTCTCCCGGTCAGCGAGGATGACGGGCAGCTCAAACCCGCCGTCATGCCCGAGATGGATCCGGTGGAACGGGTCAGGGTTCCCGAGGCGGAGGTGGAGCTCGGATTCAGCGAGGAAGCGGCCGCGGCCGAGGCCAGGCGCTGCCTCAGGTGCGACATGAAGAAATAGCGGGAAGCGAACCGCGACGAACCGGAAATACAAAGGTGCATCGATGGTAAAAGTAACCATAGACGGGCGGAATATAGAAGTGCGCGACGGCGCCACGATCCTGGAAGCGGCGAGAGCCGGAGGTATCCACACGATCCCCACCCTCTGTTACGACAAGCGTCTCTCGCCCTACGGGTCGTGCAGGATCTGCCTGGTTGAAGTGGCCGGCTCCCCGAAAATGGCCGCCGCCTGCTCCATGCCGGTCTGGGAAGGGATGGAAGTCACCACCAGGAGCCCGGCGATCGAGAAAGCGCGGCGGGAGATTCTCGAGCTGCTGCTGATTCACCATCCTCTCGATTGTCCCGAGTGCGATTCGGCCGGAGAATGCGCGCTCCAGGATTACACGTTCGATTACGGACAGTTCGAAACCAGGTTCGAAGCGAAGAAGCATTCCCGCGAAAAAGATTCTTCCGTGCCCCTGGTGGTGAGAGATCCGAACCGGTGCATCTACTGCGGGCGCTGCGTCAGGGTATGCGGCGAGCTGCAGGGAGTGCATGCAATCGACTATATCAACAGGGGTTTCGCTTCTCATATAGCGCCCCCGTTCGACGAATCTCTCGACTGCGAGTTCTGCGGGCAGTGCATCGAGGTCTGCCCCGTGGGAGCGTTGACCAGCAAACCGTTCCGCCACAAGGCCAGGCCGTGGGAGCTCGAATCAGTAACCAGTACTTGCGGTTTCTGTGCTACCGGCTGCACCGTTGAAATCGATATCAAGAAGTCGAAATCCGAAATCGTGCGGGTGCGCGCGTCAGAAGAAAAGGGAATCAATGATTACAGCCTGTGCGGCAAAGGACGGTTCGGATTCGAATTTGTGAATCATCCGGAGCGGCTCGAGCTGCCTCTCCGTCGTTCCGAGGGTCAACTGAAAGAGACGAGCTGGAGCGAAGCGATCCGGAGCGCGGCTTTCAGCCTGAAGTCGGTGGTAGAGAAGTCCGGTGCCGGGGCGGTAGGGGGAATAGGATCCGGACGGAGCACCAACGAAGCGAATTACCTGTTTCAGAAACTGTTCCGGCTGGGGCTGGGTTCCGACAATCTCGATACTACCGGCGGTGTTACATACATGCCCGGGCGAGAGGTGATAAACGGGATGCTGGGTCTCGGGAACGCGTACGGCTCACTGGACGATCTGGCTGAAGCCGACATGATCCTTGTGGTGGATTCGGATATCACCGACACGCATCCGGTCTTTTCGCTGCCTATCCTGAAAGCCGCCCGCTATCGCGGAGTGCCGGTCGTCACCGCCAATTCCCGGGCGAGCAAGCTGACCCGTCATTCGAGCCGCTGGATCAGGATAAGGCCCGGCGAGGGCGCTTCCTTCCTGGCGGCCGTGATCAAATCGATGACGGACCGCGGTCTCGAAAAACCCGCCGAGGGAGCGGAAGACCTGAAGCGTCTCGAAAGCTCCATGGAAAAACGCTCGGTAGAATCGCTGGCGACCCGCGTGGGGGCTGAGACGAAAGCGATTGACGAAGCAGCCGGCATGTTCGCCGCAGCGAAGAAAGCGGTTATCGTTTTGTCCACTTCGTCTGCAGACCTGTCCAAAGGTGAGGAGATCGCCAAAGCCGCGGCGAACCTGGTGCTTCTCTCCGGCGGCGGTTCAGGGCGCATCTTTTTCCTGCCGGAGACGAATAATCTGCAGGGGGCCTGCGATTTCGGAGTAAGGGCCGGCCTGTTGCCCGGCTGGAAATACCTGAGTGATGAAAAAGCGAAGGAGCAGCTCGACGCGGCCTGGGGCGGGCCTTTTCTTATCAAGGAAGGGCAGAACCTGGAGGGTATGCTGACCGCCGCGGAAAAGGGAGACCTCAAGGCGCTGGTGATAATGGGAGCCAACCCCCTGGTCAGCCTTCCGGACCATAACCGGGTTAAAAATGCGCTGGCCGGTCTCGACCTTTTGATCGTAATCGACCAGTTCCTTACAGAGACGGCGCAGGAGGCCGCGTTCGTCCTGCCGGCGCTCGGCTGGGCCGAGGTCGACGGGTCGTATACGAACGCCGAGGGTCGCGTGCAGCGGGTTGTTTCCGCACCGGTTCGCGACAGGAAGGCGCTGCCGGATGTCGAAATACTGGAAAAGCTGGCTGACGCTCTCGGTAAGGGCTTCAGCCATAACGGGCCGGAGGAGCTTCGCGCGGAAATGGCGGCCGCGGTTCCCGTGTATGCCAACGCCTTTTCAGCATTTTCGGATGGAGCGGTTCCCGGGCACCGGTGGCCTCTCGACGCACCGGCGGAACCTTCGGGTAGATTCCGGTTCCTCTATCTTGATCAGGACAGTTTCGAAGAAAAGACGGACTCGTCTTTCCTGCTCGTAACGGGCAGCCTCAGAACGCATTCCGGCAGCATGACCCGGCGCTGTCCCGCTCTGGTTGAGGTCGCCGGCGAAACCAGGGTTTACTTAAACCCCGTCGATGCTGAAAAAATCGGCGTAAAAAACGGGGATATGGTAGCGATCCAGAAACCGGGGAAGAGCTCGATGGAACTGCCGGCGGAGCTGGATGAAAACTTATACGAGGGAACGGTTTTCGTTCCCGTGCATTTCGGAGACCAGGCGATCCACAGACTGACCGACTGGCCCGCCGCCGGAAGGTCTTTATTATCCTGGGTTCAGATATCGGTCGCGCAGAAAGGATGAGATACAGCTGATGGAAATCCTCGTGGACATCGGAATTCACCTGGCCAAGATCGTCGCGGTGTTCGGTTTCGTGATGCTGGTCGTCGCCTACTGCACACTCGCGGAGAGGAAGGTGGCCGGCCATATCCAGGGGCGGTACGGTCCGAACCGTGTGGGGCCGTGGGGCCTGCTGCAGCCATTTGCCGACGGTATCAAGCTTCTGTTCAAGGAGGATCTTGTTCCGTCCGGGGCGAACAGGGGCGTATTTCTGATTGCGCCGATGATCTCGATGACGATGGCCCTTATCGCCATTGCGGTGATCCCGTTCGGAAAGCCCGTCGAAATTGCAGGCAGAACCATAACGCTGCAGATTGCCGATATCAACGTCGGCGTGCTCTACATCTTCGCCATCACATCCCTGGCGGTATACGGAATAGTCCTGGGGGGCTGGTCCTCGAACAGCAAGTATTCCCTGATGGGCGGGCTGCGATCGTCGGCGCAGATGATCAGCTACGAACTGTCGATGGGCCTGTCGGTGATCGGAGTAATAATGATAACCGGCTCCCTCACCATGTCGGGCATCGTCGAACAGCAGGCCGTCCTCTGGAATGTTTTTGTGCAGCCGGTCGGGTTCCTGATCTTCCTTATCTGCATTTTCGCTGAAAGCAACAGGCTGCCGTTCGATCTCCCCGAGGCCGAATCGGAACTGGTGGGCGGGTTCCATACCGAGTATTCGAGTATGGGTTTCGCCCTCTATTTCCTCGGTGAATATGCGGGAATGATCACTATGTCGGCCGCGATAACCACCCTCTTTTTCGGGGGATGGCAGGGGCTGCCGCTGGTCGGCTCATTGTATATTCCAGGTGTGATCTGGTTCATCCTGAAGATGTTTTTCTTCCTCTTCCTCTTTATGTGGGTGAGGTGGACCCTGCCGAGGTTCAGATACGATCAGCTGATGAACCTTGGCTGGAAAGTGCTGCTTCCGCTTTCGATACTCAATCTTATGGTTACGGGAGCGGTCCTGATGTTTATCGAGGGAGCCTGACAGACTTGTTCAGTCGAAGCGCTGTGAACGGGTATCGTCTGAAGAAAAGATGCTAACGGGTGATTCGTTTCGACCCGCATCCTGAAGGGATACAGATGAAGGAATTCAAAGACAGACTCGTCAACCAGGATCGCCGCATGTCTTTCAAGGAGCGGATCTATGTTCCCGCGATACTGAAAGGCATGGGCGTGACGATAGGTCATTTTTTCAAGAAGCCGATAACCCAGCAGTATCCTGACGAGAGGCCCAGGCTGTTCGAGAGGTTTCGCGGTCTGCAGGAGCTCCTGGTCGACGAAGACGGCCGGGAAAAATGCGTGGCATGCTGCCTTTGCGCCCGGGTCTGCCCCTCCGAGGCCATCAGGATTGAAGCCGCCGAGGATGAAGAGGGGCGCAAGTATCCCGCGGAATACGACATTGATCTCGGACGGTGCATCTTCTGCGGTTATTGCGAGGAAGCGTGCCCGAAGGAAGCGATCGTTTTGAGGAGGCGTTTCGAGCTTGCCGACGATAGCCGGGAGAAACTCGTTTTTAAGAAAAAGGAACTCCTGAACTGGACTTCGGGGCGAGGCAGCAGAAGCTGACCGGATAAATAGTGAACGAAAAATGAACTCAGGAGTGTAATCGATGCAGATTCTCTTCTTTATATTTGCTCTGCTGGCAGTATGCGGAGCACTGATGGTGATTTTCAGCAAGAATCCGGTCGCCAGCGCGGTGTCTCTGGTTGTCGTGCTGTTCGCACTCGCCGCCATCTACGCGCTGCTGGGAGCGTTCTTTATTTCCGTTGTCCAGGTGCTGGTCTATGCGGGTGCGATAATGGTGCTCTTCCTGTTCGTGGTAATGCTTCTCAATCTGAGAGGCACCGACATGGAAGAATCACCGTCCGGCACCTGGGGGCTTGTCGGCATGATGGCGGCGGTAATCGTTTCGATTCTGCTGGTTCCGGTTCTTTTCGGCCTGCTCGGCGGATCGGGAGCCGAAACGAAAGAAGGGCCGGGCAACACGGAGCTTGTCGGCGAACTTCTGTTCACAAAGTACCTGCTGCCGTTCGAGCTGACATCTTTCCTCCTGCTGGCCGCCATGGTGGGAGTTATCGTACTCGTCAAGCGAGAACGCGATTCGCGTCGGGATAGGGGGCGATAAATGGTTTCGTTCAATTTTTGTGGAGTGTTGAGTGCCATTCTTTTCACAATCGGCGCGGCGGGAGTCCTGAGCAGGCGAAACGCTATTATCGTATTCATGTCGATTGAAATCATGCTCAACGCCGTCAACCTCGCCTTCGTTACATTCTCGAAACTACATGGCGGACTGGACGGCCAGATATTCGTTTTTTTCGTTATGACGGTGGCCGCGGCTGAAGCAGCTGTGGGGCTGGCGTTGATTGTTGCGGTTTACAGGCACATCCGGTCCGTGGATGTCTCGCTGATCGACCGGATGAAAGGGTAATGGCGATGCTGGAAAAGGCTTACCTGGTTCCCCTGTTTCCCCTGATCGGATTCTTGCTCAATGGCCTGGCGGGCGGTCGGTATTCCAGAAAGCTCGCCGGATTGATCGGATGTACGACCATCGGCCTCTCCTTCCTGGCGAGCCTTTCGGCCTTTGCCGGTCTGCTTGGGCTGCCTGCCGGTGAAAGGGTAGTCATTTCACATGTTTACAGCTGGATTACCGCCGGCGCTTTCAATGTCGACCTGGCGTTCCGTTTCGATCCGCTCTCGATAGTGATGGCCCTCGTAGTCTCGGGAGTCGGATTCCTCATACATGTCTATTCGGTCGGATACATGCACGACGATCCGGGATATTCCAGATACTTCGCCTATCTCAACCTTTTCGCGGCGATGATGCTGACACTGGTGCTTGCGGACAACCTTCTCCTCATGTTCGTAGGCTGGGAAGGCGTCGGTCTCTGTTCCTATCTGCTCATCGGGTTCTGGTTCGAGAAAAAAACGGCCGCCGACGCGGGTAAAAAAGCTTTCATCGTAAACAGGATCGGCGATTTCGGCTTCCTTCTGGGCATATTCCTCATATTCTGGACCGTCGGGCGCACCACCGGTGTCTGGACATTGGCTTTCGGCCCCCTCAGAGACACGATAGCGGTCAACGCGGGTTTACTCGGCGTGGGTTTCTTCACCGTGACGGGTCTGCTAATGTTCCTCGGCGCCACGGGTAAATCAGCCCAGCTGCCGCTCTATGTCTGGCTGCCCGACGCAATGGAGGGTCCTACGCCGGTCAGCGCGCTCATCCACGCGGCCACCATGGTGACCGCGGGCGTCTACATGATCGCACGCCTGTCATTCATATACGTCCATTCCGCTACCGCCCTGATGGTGGTCGCGGTGGTAGGCGCCGCCACGGCGCTTTTCGCGGCTACGATGGGTACGGCCCAGAACGATATCAAGCGGGTTCTCGCCTACTCCACCATAAGCCAGCTCGGCTACATGTTCATGGCCGTAGGGGTGGGGGCTTTCGCCGCCGGTATCTTCCACCTGATGACTCACGCCTTTTTCAAAGCCCTGCTCTTTCTCGGCGCGGGCAGCGTGATACACGCCATGTCGGGCGAGCAGGACATGAGGAAAATGGGCGCCCTGAGAAAAGCGCTGCCCCTCACCTACGGCACGATGCTGGTCGCCACCCTGGCAATCGCCGGCATTCCCGGCCTCTCGGGCTTCTTCAGCAAGGATGAGATACTCTGGAAGGCTTCCGGGCTGGACGGCAGCGGCTACGGCCACATGGCGCTCTGGGTGATCGGAGCCCTCACCGCTGCAATGACGGCCTTTTACATGTTCCGTCTCTTTTTCCTCACCTTTTTCGGTGAATCGAGGGTTTCAAAGGAGGCCGGGAGCCGCCTGCATGAATCTCCGCGGATAATGACGGTTCCGCTTGTCATCCTGGCCGTTCTGGCCCTGGCGGGCGGATACATCGGCGTGCCCCAGGTGATCGGCGACGTTGCGGGCTGGGAGCACAGCAATAAATTCGCCGAATTCCTCGATCCATCCGTTGCGCGGACCGTGGAGCATGGCGGGGCATTGCATGAAGGGGAGCTTCACGCCGGGATAACGGGGTTCGTGACGGGTACTTCCGAGGTCTTCGCTTCCGACGAAGAGGCTTTGCACCACGGTGAGGAGACGGGCGGAAGTGCTGTCGCGCATACCGATGCGCACCATCACGGAGACCATACGAAACAGGAATGGACCCTTATGGGGATATCGGTGCTCGTCGCCCTGCTCGGGATTTTCGCTGCATATAGAATTTATATAGCGGGCAGGTACAAGGCCGAACCCGACGAAGCCTATGCGGGCATTCACAAGATTGTCTATCGTAAATATTACGTGGACGAAATATACGATCGTCTTTTTGTCAGATCCCTGGTCGGCGCTTCGCGGGAATTCTTCTGGAAAGTTGTGGACGTGAAGCTCATAGACGGCCTTGTCAACGGCATTGCGGCCCTGTTCAGGAGCCTGGGCGGAGCCGTGGGCAGACTTCATACCGGGTTCGTGCAGAATTATGCCTTCGGTGTGATCACCGGTGTTATCCTGATAGCCTGGTACGTTTTCAGGATAATCAAGTAAAAATCCGTCGAAGGCGGCTTTTGTATTAAGGAGACTATAGATGCATTCATCGGTCCTGCCGGTCATCACCTTCCTCCCCCTGATGGCGGCGTTTTTCATTCTGCTGCTGCCGGGACGGAACGGGGGCGTGATCCGGGCTGTCGGCCTGATTGCGACCCTTTTGACTTTCCTGATATCGCTCAAGGTGCTCTTCGGCTTCGTCCCGGGCGAACCGGGCATGCAGTTCACCACCGAGCACCCCTGGATTCCGGAGCTCGGAATCAGCTTCAGCATGGGCATCGACGGAATCAGCCTGTTTCTTGTTCTGCTGACCACTTTCCTCATGCCCATAACGATGCTTTCGAGCTGGAAAGCGATCGATCACAAGGTGAAGGAATTCACCTTTTTCATGCTGCTCATGGAATGCGGAATGATCGGCGTGTTCGCTTCTCTGGACATGGTGCTCTTTTACGTATTCTGGGAGCTGATCCTGATACCGATGTATTTCCTGATCGGAATCTGGGGCGGTAAGCACCGGATATATGCCGCAGTCAAGTTTTTCCTCTTCACGATGGCCGGTAGCGTTCTCATGCTGGCCGGCATCATCTATATCTATTTCCAGATGCCGGACGGCGCTCAGAGTTTCTCGATCCTGCAGATGGTCGAAACAGTCAGGCTCACCGGCCGCGAGCAGTTCCTGCTCTTCGCGGCCTTCGCCCTGGCCTTCGCCATCAAGGTTCCGATGTTTCCGTTCCATACGTGGCTTCCCGATGCACACGTGGAAGCGCCGACGGCGGGTTCGGTGGTGCTGGCGGCCATCCTCCTTAAAATGGGAACTTACGGGTTCCTGAGATTCGCCATGCCCCTGTTCCCCGGGGCCTGCACGGCTTTCCTTCCGCTGCTCATGATTCTCTCGGTTATAGGAATCATTTATGGCGCCTGGGTGGCCATGGTCCAGCCGGATGTTAAAAAACTGGTGGCATTCTCGTCGGTGAGTCATCTCGGGTTCACCATGCTCGGCATATTCGTCCTGAATACACAGGGCGTGACCGGCGGCATCCTCCAGATGATCAATCACGGCATCTCCACCGGCGCTCTCTTCCTGCTCGTCGGAATCATCTATGAACGGCGGCATACCCGCCTTATAGAGGATTTCGGCGGTCTGGCGAAGGTCATGCCGGCTTTCGCCGCCGTATTCCTGATAATCACCCTTTCGTCCATAGGCCTTCCAGGCACAAACGGATTCGTGGGTGAATTCCTGATCCTGCTCGGCGCTTTCGGCAAATCGGTCCCGTATGCGGTTTTCGCATCTACGGGTGTTATTTTCGCCGCTGTATACATGCTCTGGATGTATCAGCGGGTCATGTTCGGGACGGTCAAGAACGAAAAAAACAAGAACCTGTCGGATCTCGACCTGCGGGAGTATCTCGTGCTCGTCCCGATGGTTTTGATGGTGTTCTGGATCGGGCTTTTCCCCAATTATTTCCTCCGCCGCATCGAACCTTCGGCGGAGCTTTTCCTGCAGCGCTTCGAGAGCAGAACGGCGCTGCTGCAAAATGAACAGCCGCTCCGGGAAATCGACCAGAAGCTTGTCCTCGTCGAAGATCCGGAGAAATGGAGCGAATAAATGATACCTGAGATCAGTCTGGGCCAGTTTCTGCCCGTGGTCGTTACGCTGTCGACGGCATTGCTGGTGATGATCGTCGACATAATCATAAGAGGCGATTCCGGACGGTGGGTCAATTCGATAAGTGTTATAGGTGTTCTGCTTGCGCTCTATTTTGCAGTGGAAGGTCTTGAGGTCGACACCGGGTTCGGGTTCGGCGGCCTGCTTACGGCCGACTCCTTCGGCAGGTTTTTCTATATCCTTTTCGCCGTCGGAACTTTGATCACCTTGTTGTTCACCCACGGGTTCATGCTGAGGGAAAAGCTGGAACCGGGGGAATACAGCATCCTGCTGCTCCTGTGCACCTCGGGCATGATGATCATGGTTTCATCTTCAGACCTGATCATGCTCTTTCTCGGTATCGAGCTGATGTCCATTCCGGCTTATATCCTGGCCGGATACCTGAGGACCGACGAAAAATCCCTCGAATCTGCGATCAAGTATTTCCTGCTCGGCGCTTTCTCCACCGGCGTGCTCCTGTACGGAGTGGCCCTGCTTTACGGAGCAACGGGCACGACCGGTTACGGCGGCATCGCCCGTGCTCTCGCGGACGGCGGCTCCGGCGTCTTCGGAGGTTCGCTGCCGTACATCGGAATGGCCCTTGTAATCGCGGGGATGGGGTTCAAGGTGGCCTCGGTGCCTTTTCACATGTGGATGCCCGATGTGTATGAAGGCGCGCCGACCCCGATTACCGGGTACATGTCGGTTGGAGTCAAGGCCGCCGCTTTCGCAGCCTTCTTCCGGTTGCTCTCAGTGGCCCTGCCCGCCCTTACCGAAATCTGGACCCCGGTGCTCTGGGCGATGGCGGTGGCGACGATGATAGGGGGCAACCTCGGGGCTCTTGCACAGCTCGATGTCAAGCGAATGCTCGCTTATTCTTCAATCGCCCACGCCGGGTATCTGCTCGTCGGCCTGGTTGCGGGCGGCATCGACGGAGGCAAGGCCGTCACTTTCTACCTGCTCGCCTACACCTTCATGAATCTCGGGGCTTTCGGTGTGATTCTGCTTCTCGAAAAGGCCGGAGAATCAGGCGGAAGGCTGGCCGATTTTTCCAGGCTGGGATACAGGAAACCGGTGCTGGCGGCGACCATGTCGGTTTTCCTCTTCTCCCTGGCCGGGATTCCCCCGCTGGCGGGTTTCTGGGGTAAATTCTACATCTTCATGGCGGCGATCAAGGGCGGGTTCATCTGGCTGGCCATTCTCGGCGTTCTGAACAGCGCAGTGGCTGTTTACTACTATCTTCGCGTCGTCGTCGTCATGTACATGCAGCCTGCCGAAGCCGCTGCCCCCGGACTTCCCGCGGCCGAGGGAGTGAAGATAGGCTGGACCGCCAGCCTGGCCCTCCTGGTAGCCGTGATCATGATTGTCCACATCGGGCTTTTTCCCGGCGGATACCTGCTCCGGGTCACCCAGGTCGTGGGAACCCTCTTCGGCGGTTAGGGTACGGGTCGAAATAAATCACCCATTTCGCATCTCATATTCAGGCCGTCTTCGCCCGCTCCTCAATCACATGCATCCTCGACGTAGCTCAGCTACGCCTGCGGTGCATGTTCAATCGTCGCGAAAAAATCCGACCAGAATCTGAGCGCGAATTGACCGATTTATTTCGACCCGCACCTACCGGTGTTCAAGGCGGGAAATCGAACCCTTGGATGCCTGCACAATCCAGGCGATGAGGGAGCGCCTTCCCGCCCTGCGGAGGACGCTGCGTCATCCTGCTCCACTAGTCCCTCGCTCCGGGAAGCGCTGAAACTCGCTGGGGCCACCTCCCGCTGCTCGCACCTGCTCGCAGCACCCCAGCCTCACCGCAGCTCAAACATCAGCGCTTCTGATCCCTCCCAACCCGCTGCTCGCACACGCTCCCAGTCCCAGCCCTGCTCGGGAAGTGTCACCCACACCACTCCTTCAGCCGGCGGAGGGGGTATCCTAAATCTTGTGTCTGTAAGAATCAGTAGTAGTAGTCTTCGGGTGG
>CAYMWF010000036.1:0-55205 GCA_964394085.1 uncultured Gemmatimonadota bacterium
CTCGTCAGCGGTGGGATGGATCACCGTCTTGTACACCAACTGAAACCGCGTCATTTCCGATATACAGAACTGGTTATCTATCAGGATGATGTAGAAGCATCACAAAATGCACAGGCCCACTGCAGGTTGACAATCGCTCTTCGAGCTCTTACCTTTCCGTGACACATCCGGTCACTGACCACATCACTGCGGACTATCCTGGCAAAGAATCGGGAGCCGTCATGCGATACCTGTTACCAGCCGTTCTCTGTCTTGCTCTCGCGCTGCCGAGTGAGGTCCGGGCCGAAACCATCCTGGTTCCGCAGGAGCAGCCCACGATCCAGGCCGGAATCGACGCGGCCGGAGACGGCGACACCGTGCTCGTCTCCCCCGGCACCTACACCGGCGAAGGTAACCGCGACCTCGATTTTCTCGGGATGGGTATAGTCCTTATCTCCGTATCCGGTGCGGAAGAAACAGTAATCGACTGCGAAGAGTCGGGCCGGGGGGTCAACTTCCGTTCGGGCGAGGGTCCGGAAACCCGGCTCGAGGGATTCACCATCCGGAGCGGCCTGCTGCTTCAATCCCCGTACCTGGGCTACGGAATCTACTGCGTCGATTCATCGCCGGTGATCGCCGAGTGCAAAGTGGAAGAGTGCGGAATCGAATTCGTTACGTGCGGGGATGGAGGCGGTGCATATTGCCTGCGCTCGTCTCCGGTTTTTATCGGATGCATAATATCCCGCAACTATGTGTTCAGAGGGGGCGGAATATACCTGGAGGATTGTGCCGCTCCAATAATCTCGGATTGCGATATCACCGGCAATTCCACCACAGGGGGAGGAGGAGGCTTCTGCATCGATAACAGCTGCCTGACAATGAAGAGCTCATCTATCAGTGAAAACCGGACGGAAAGTGACGGGGGCGGAATCTGGCTGACCAGCGGCTCCTCTCAGAGCGTGATCTCCAATTCCACGATCCGTAACAACCGGGCATGGGATAGCGGAGGCGGCATCTCCGGTACAGCCTTTATCATCGAATCGCACATCAGCGGAAATTCCGTTTCACCCTATGGAAACGGAGGTGGAGTATACGGAGGTGCAACCCTTCTCGGATGCATCATCGATGGCAACCGCGCAGGCGATTGGGGCTGCGACAATTCCGCAAATGGAGGTGGCGTATATTGCATCGATGGGCTGCTCGATGGGTGCATCATCAGGTACAACGAAGTAATTACCCGTATGAACCTAGGTGGGGGAGGCGTTTATGCCATAGGAAACTCGCTGATCGACAACTGCGAAATAATCGGAAACAAGGTTTATTCCGGGGACGGAGGCGGTTTGTTCCTGAAAGACGAAGCATGCGTGATCAACAGTATCATCGACAGTAATATCCTGACGATAGAAACATACGGCGAGGAAGTGAGATACGGCGCGGGAGCCCACGGCGGAACCATTCTCCACTCCGTTATCGTGAACAACTCCGGCCGCTATGACGAGGGTGAATTCGGAGGGGGAATATACCACCCCGCGAAGGTTACGAACTGCATTGTATGGAATAACACCGGATACCAGATTCTGCCCGAAAACAGCCCGAACGTCACGTTCTGCGACGTGCAGGGCGGATACCCGGGTCTCAGCAATATCCATCTCGACCCGATGTTCACCGGCAACTACCGCATCCAGGAAGAATCGCCCTGTATCGATTCGGGGACCGATACAGGAGTATACATCGACATCGACGGCGATGAACGTCCTGTCGGCTTCGGTTTCGATATCGGGATCGATGAAAAATGCTGGGCGGGACCGAAGCTCGGATATTATCCATCACTTTTTCGCATAAGGACCCACCATCCCGAGACAATGCAACCGGATACATCACTCTGTCTGGCCGCCCTGGGAACCGAGCCGGTGAGTTATGCGATTATTCCGAATGCGCAGGATTGGCTTACGCTTGACGGCGATTTGACAGGCGAGCTCGCACCGGGCGACTCGGGGGCTGTAAACCTTCGCTTCGATCTATCCGGGCTTGAACTGGGTTGTTACGCAGATACACTCCATATCGAATGGAGCAGCGGCGTCGACCACCTGGAGTCGATACCAGTAAATCTGAGCATCAACAGCTCAGCCATGATAAGACGCGTGCCGTGGGATTATCCCGATATTTTCAACGCGGTTCAGACAGCATGCAAAGGAGATACCGTGCTGATCGCTGACGGCACGTATGAAGGACCAGGTAACAGGGATATCGACCTTCTCGGCAAGGCCGTTGCCGTGATGTCGGAAAACGGACCTGAAGCGACTGTGCTGGACTGCTGGCCCGGCAGGGGATTCTATATTCACTCGGGTGAGCGGCTCAACACGAGGATCATCGGATTGACGATCACGAACGGTAATGCGCCAGGTGGAGGAGGTCTTCGCATCGAGGAATCGTCTCCGACAATATCGAATTGTTTCATAACGGAGAATCGCGCCAGGGAAACCGGATACTACCAGTATGGGGTTGGCGGCGGAGTATATCTGTATGATTCATCCTCGCTGATCGAAGAATGTATTATTTCGAACAACATCGGGGGGGGAATCTATTACGGTTACGGGGGAGGGTTATACCTGAGGGGGTGCTCGATGTATATCGAGAGATCACAAATCACGGACAATCGGGCCGGTTCAGATGGAGGGGGCGGCATATATAGTAAAGATTCCATCGTACTGGTGGAAAACTGCACCCTCTCCAGAAACAAGTCAAATAGAGGATTCGGGGGAGCAATCCGCCATACAGGGATCAGCCCGATGATCATAGTCAACAGCATTATATGGGCCAACACGATTGAACAGATTACCGGTGACAACTTCGACATCGAATACTCGGATACGAGCCCTCTCTGGGCCGGAACGGGCAATATCAGTGAAAATCCGCGCTTCAGCAATCCTCTCCAGGGCGATTTCACCCTCTCTGCCGGTTCACCCTGCATCGATGCCGGGGATCCCGCCTTCCGGGTTCCTCGCGGAGGCGGCGAGGTCATAGATATGGGAGCTTTTGAATTCCAGCATGGATGGAACATTTACGTGAGGCCTGAATTATGATGAATGGACCATTTTCAGTTACAGATATCGACGCTTGAAGGAAGGGAAAGTAATTCATGGGAACCGATCACAAGCACAGGATCTGCAAAGGATAGGAAAAACAAAACCGACACCCGTTGAACATCCTTTTGAGCATCGCCCCGAATTCGATGATTTCACACGTTTCGACCTCCCCGCCAATCGAATTATACTTGTTGTTGTGAGCATATGCAAATTTTTAAAGGAGGCTGCCCGCGTGAGCCGATATATTACGATATTCTTACGATCGGAAAAACCAGGCTGGCAGACCTGATGGTGACGCGTCTCCAGGAACGTCTCGACAGACTCGGTACCGGAATCGATGTCAGGTCGGCCAGCCTCGTGACGGCGGATCCTTCCCTGGCCGTGAGGCTCGCGTTCCAGGAAGTAGTCGATGCCGGCGCTGATCGCGAGCGCCTGATCCACGAGGCGAACACCTACCGGAACCGGATCCTCCCCGTGGGAAAGGGCAAAGCCGCCGAACTTCGCGAAGCAGCCTCCGGCGCGGCCCAGGATATCCTCGCAGCCGCAAAAAGCGACCGCGAAAGATTCGAATCGCTCCTCGAGGTGTACAGAATCACTCCCGCCTCGACCAGGCTCGAACTCTTCCTCGGTACGGCCGAAAAGATACTCCGCGAAGCCGATCTCATCGTTTCCCCCGCCGGCGGAATACCCGTAAGACTCTTTCCGAACTCCGATCCGGCAAGCGTAAAAACCGACTTCGAAACACGGTCGAAGCAATCTTCAAGACACATTCCCTGACAATCGGAACACCCACAATTCCACCCCGCACAAGTGCATCCCGCATCCCCATCAATCATTTCGACCTGCAGATCCCCGCCTTCCAGGTTGACAAAATCACCGAAATCGTGGATACTATAGTTGATCAAGTTCAACGCTCCCGACTCGAATTGAGGAGAATCACCGCCTTGGCCGGATCGATTCCCGAACCATATTCACAAGGTAGAAAACCGTGAAAAACGTCGCCATTCTATCCGCCGTATTCATTATCCTGACATTTAACGCAATCACCTCCGGAGCAGCCACCCTCCGCGTACCCTCGGAATTCACGACCATCCAGTCCGGCATCGACGCCGCCGTCGACGGCGACACCGTCCTCGTAGCCGAAGGAACGTACAAAGGCGACGGCAACCGCGACATCGACTTCACCGGCAAAGCCCTGACTCTCCTCTCAGAAAACGGCCCGGAGGTGACGATCATCATTCCCGAAGGCGACCCGAACAACCACCACAGGGGCTTCTATTTCCACAGCGGTGAAACCCACCGTTCAATAGTCGATGGTTTTACAATCTGGCGTGGATTCTCAACCGGATCCGGAGGGGGCGGCGGAATCTGCTGCGACACAGCTTCGCCAGTAATTAGAAACTGCACCATCGCCGATTGCCACTCCGACAGCGGTGGAGGAATCGCCTGTCGCGACTCCTACCCCTCAATCGAATACTGCCTTATTATCGACAACACCGTCTCTACTCCCGGTGGCAACTTTGGAGGTGGAATATTTTGCTATTCCTCCTTCCCACTTATCAAGAACTGCACGATATCAGGAAACTCCGCTTCCGGTGGCACATCCTCTTGCGGAGGCGGTATCTACTGCGCCTACGGCTCTACGACCCTCCTGAACTGTTTAATAACCGGTAATACGGCGAGCGGTGGTCAGTATCGTGATGACGGCGGTGGAATCTACTGCTCTGGTTCGTCGCCGACCATCATGAATTGCACGGTGACCGAGAATGACGGATCCGGCTCTAGAGGAGGCGGGCTCTATGGTACGAATTCATACCCGAATATTATAAATTGTATCTTCTGGAATAATTCAGGAGACGAAATCACCACCTTTTACAGAGATCCAATCATTATATACTCGGACATTCAGGGAGGCTGGGAAGGTGAAGGAAATATAGATGCGGATCCGCTCTTCACAGATCCAGGTTCTGGAGATTACTCCCTGCTGCCCGACTCACCATGTATCGATGCCGGAGAACTTTATTCAAGACTGGATCTCGATGGAACGATCAACGACATGGGAGCCTGGGGCGGTATGGGCGAAATGCCTGAAGGCGTTATTGGCGGTTACATTTCAGGTATACTTCCAATATCCGGTTCTCCATACATCGTATCTGAGAACCTGGTGATAGAGACTGCCGATACACTTACTGTGGAACCTGGTGTCGAATTTCTGTTTCACACTAACAGCAGAATCATCGTATTTGGTGAGCTATTCGCTGATGGAGCGATGGAAAATCCTGTAACCGTAAATAGATTTCTAGAATGGGACGTTGGCGGAGGAATAGTATTTGCTGCTGGAGATGGATCCCTCTCTAATTGCATAATCGAACATTGTCGAAATATTGACGGCGGTGGAATCAGATGCTTATACGGTTCATCCCCGGACATCTCGAACTGCTTGATAACGGGGAATTCGTCGATGGGCGGGGAATACTTTCAAGGCGGCGGCGGGATTTACATCAGCGACTCCTCTCCGACCATCAGCAACAGCACAATCACCGGGAATGCTGCTGAGCGAAACGGCGGCGGAATCTACTGCACAGATTTTGCCTCCCCAACGATCACCAGCTGCCTGATCACCGGGAATAGTGCTGGGCAATACGGCGGCGGAATCTATTGCACATCCGACTCCTCTCCCACGATCGTGGCATGCTCGATAACCGAGAATATCTCGAATGATGATGGCGGGGGCATCTATTGTTACAAATCCTCCTCGACGATCAGGAATAGCATACTGGCGATGAACACGGCAAAAGATGATGGCGGGGGGATCTATTTCGGATATTCTTGGGCCCTTGTAATTACCAACTGCATGATATATGGCAATCGCGCATCGGGTTATTATCACGCCTGCGGCGGAGGGATCTATTGTTACCAATCCACCCCGGCAATAAAAAATAGCACCCTGGTAGAGAATACAGCGGAAGATGAGGGCGGCGGGATCTGCTGCGACAATTCTGCTCCGACTATTACTAACTGCATCCTCTGGGACGACATACCCCAGGAGATTTATTCCAGCTCTGGCAGTCCCAGTGTAACGTTCTCAGACATAGGAGGTGGTTGGGCAGGTGAAGGCAATATCGATTCGGATCCAATTTTTTTGAATCCTGGGAACAATGACTTCCATCTGATGGGCATTTCACCCTGCGTCGATACAGGAACTGACGCAGGCGTCTATATCGATATCGATGAAGACCCCCGCCCACAGGGACAAGGCTTCGACATGGGCGCTGATGAAGTCATCTTGGAGGGTCCGGTGTTGGTTATTCAACCGGTTTCATTTCACGAGATTGCGGAATATGGCGGATATTTGGAAAATGACACGCTTCTTATCTGTAACATTGGAACCGAGGATCTTGAATATTCAGTAATACCAGGGAGTGAATCATGGTTATCTCTTGATGGAGATCTTCATGGGATTATTCAGCCTGATGAAAACACTTCTGTATTTCTGCAATTCGATATCTCAATACTTGAGGGAGGAATATACACCGATACGATATCGGTCCTCAGCAATGATCCGGTGAGACCTTCATTAAACATCCAGGTCCGGCTTGATGTTCTATCTGAAGGTACCATTCGAGTGCCTGAAAACTGCGGCACAATCCAGGAAGCGATCGATCTGGCACTAGACGGTGCTACGGTGCTGGTCGCGGATGGCACGTATACCGGCTATGGTAACAGGGACATCGATTTTTCAGGCAAAGCCATTACGGTGATGTCGGTAAATGGCGCTTCATTGACTGTTATCGATTGTGAAGATATGGAGCGAGGATTTTATTTTCGAAATGGCGAAGGTTCTGATTCCAGACTGGACGACATAACAATTAAAAACGGGAGTGCGGGTTCTTTATCCGGTGGAGGGATCTACTGCCATTTCGGCTCGTCGCCTACAATCTCGAATTGTATAATTACTGGAAATAGTGCATACCATGGTAATGGCGGTGGAATCTGCTGCTTTAACGGTTCATCTCCAATTATAACAAACTGTACCATTACCGGCAATGAGTCATCAGGTTCTTACAACGATGGAGGTGGAATTTATTGCTCCAGTTCATCCCCTTTCGTCGCTAACTGTTTCATAACAGAGAATTGGGCTTCCGGTGAATATGGCGGGGGCGGTGGTATATGTAGTAGCCTTTACGCTTCCCCGACAATAACAAACTGCACGATCACAGAAAATTCCGCTGAATACGGTGGCGGTGGAGTCGCTTGCGATGGATCCGCCCAGACTTTAATCGCGAACTGCGCGATAAACGGGAATGTAACTGCTGAAATCGGTGGAGGGATCTATTGTACCTGGAATTCGCAGTTATTAGTTCAGAACTGTCTAATCAGTAATAATTCTGCTCAGGATTATGGTGGCGGAATCTATTGCTCCGACGCCACCCCGACTTTCGTAAACTGTTCAATATCACTTAACCAAGCCGGTCATTCGGGCGACGGCATCTATGTGTCAAGCTCTTACCCAAACATCACCAACAGCATTTTATGGAATAATTCAGGTCAGGAGATATTTGTTGACAGCGGTATGCCAGCAGTAACCTACTCAGACATTGATGGCGGGTGGACAGGAGAAGGTAACATTACCGACGACCCGCTCTTCATCGATCCCTCGAATGGCGACTTTCACCTGTCCCTGCTGTCTCCCTGCATCAATGCAGGCACAGATGCCGGTGTATACGATGATATGGACGGAGAAGAACGTCCCAACGGCGCTGGATTCGATATTGGAGTCGACGAGTACTACCAGGCAGGAGCGCTCGAAGTCTTTCTGTTCAACTGCCCCGACACAGTTTCAACGGGTGAATTGTTGATCTTCACAACCGGAGTGCTCAACAGCGGAACGGTCGCTGCGTCTTTCGATGAAGCGACACTGGATATTTCGGGTCCAGTTACAATCACCAGGCCGCTCTATTCCGGACCGTCGATTGAAATCGCCCCGGGAGATCACCTGCAGTCAGGTGTCTCCCTTGCTGTTCCGGGTAATGCCTTCACCGGCTCCTACATCCTGACCATAAGAATCTACCTGGCTGCCGAACAGGTCTCGAGCGCGGCTTTCCATGTCGAAGTAGTTGAATAGATGCTCTAAGGGTGAGAAACCATGAAAAAACTCGTCCTGCTGTCAACCGTTTTTTCTATCCTTGCATTTAATACAACCATCACCGGAGCAGCCATCCTCCGCGTGCCTTCGGAGTTCACGACCATCCAGTCGGGCATCGACGCCGCCGTCGACGGCGACACCGTGCTCGTAGACGACGGCACGTACAAGGGCGCCGGCAACCGAGACATCGACTTCACCGGCAAGGCCATCACCGTCAAATCCGAAAACGGACCTTCAGTTACCACCGTCATCCCCGAAGGTGATGTAAACAACCAGCATCGCGGTTTTCATTTCAGCAGCGGCGAAACCGAAGCCTCCATCCTGGAAGGCTTCACGATCTGGCGCGGATACACCAGAGATCCCGGCGGCGGAGGCGGGATCTTATGCGAGGAGAACTCCTCGCCGGTCATCAGAAACTGCACGATCGCCGAAGGATAGGAAAAACAAAACCGACACCCGTTGAACATCCTTTTGAGCATCGCCCCGAATTCGATGATTTCACACGTTTCGACCTCCCCGCCAATCGAATTATACTTGTTGTTGTGAGCATATGCAAATTTTTAAAGGAGGCTGCCCGCGTGAGCCGATATATTTCACTTATGTTTGCTATATGACGCGATGAAGAATTGAGGGGAGCCGCACCCCTGCGGCGGGGAGAAATCAGGCGTCGTAGAGCGGGTCGGTAAAGAAGCCGGAGGTTTCACAGCCGGTGGAAATGACCGGGTCGACGTGGATATCGGGTGTTGATACTGGTGGGGGGCTCCTTGCGGGTGTTCGAAGGTTACAGTGATTGATGATGCGTTCGAGTACATCCTGTTGCGAAGGCGGGCTCATGGCAATGATCTTCATGCGGGTATTACAAACCGGACATTCCAGGGTGTATGCATTCCAGATCCTGCGGAGAAGTCGGATCCATAAGGAAACCGGCTTTCGGGATTCTTTTTCTTCGGTTTCAGGTTCGCGGGCCAGAAAGAAAACGGGCGGGAGTGAACTCCCGCCCGCTGAAATTGAAACTTGAAACGTGGAACTCGAGACTTACTTCTCCTTGGCGAAGAACACCGGCACGAGCCCGCCGCCCTGGTGGACGTTGATGAGCGTGCCGTCGGCGGCGCGGAGGAAAGCGCCTGCGAACTCGCCCGCGTGGGACCAGAAGTTGATGTTCACGTTCTTCTCGACCCAACCCTTGAGCTGGTCGCCCTCCATGACCGGGAACCGGTCCGTGGGGATCTCGACGAACTCCTGGCAGGCGTACTCGTTGGGCGGGGTGAGGGCCTTTTCCACGGCGTTCTCCCACTCCTTCTGGTCGCAGGAGGGCCCGATGAAGATGCCGAAGCCGCCGTAGCCCTCGTTGGGCTTTAGGACGAACATGTCCTTGTTCTCCCGGACGAGCTTCACCAGGTCCACGTCCTTCTTGCCGTCGTACTCGGCGGTCTCGCCCTTCTTGAAGATGTGCGTGAAGGGGATGAATTCCTTGGCCGCGGCGCGCTCTTCCTCGGTGAAGAGTTCGGCGAAGCGCGGGTCGAGGAGCAGACCCGGCAGGGTCTTGAAGTCGCCCGTGGCGGCGCGCACGGGGTTCACGAAGCACACGTTGCCGTCGCGGTAGGCGTTGAGGACATCCTGGCAGTTGGGCCAGAACTCGTCCTGGAAGAAGTCGGTGATGGCGTCGCGGTAGATCAGTTCGATCTCCATGCCGTCCTTCGTGAGGACCTTGCCGTCGTACTTGAAGCCCGACGGATCGGAGAACACGCAGGGGAAGCCCTTGTCGTTCCACCGCTGCACGATGAGGTCGAAGTCGTCGAGGATGGTGGACTCGTCCCAGCACACGATGGCGGTGGGCGGCTTGTCCTTGGCTTTGCGTCCCTTGGCCTCGCACCAATTCCGGTACATCTTCATCATGGCGTTCTCGTGCGTGTCGAGGAGCCAGTCCGGAATGATCTCGTACTTCTCTTTCATCTTCTCCACGGCGGGCAGGTCCAGGAAGGTCTGCACCATGGCGTCGTTCCAGCCCATGCCGCTGGGGTCGCCGCAGTTGAACTCGAGGAACTTGATGGACTTGGTCACGGGGTCGAAGAACACGTCGAGACGGACGACCACCTGGTAGTTCCCGTAGAGGGGATCCACCTTGGTCATCTCGGCCATCCGGCCTTCCTGGTGGATGATGCCCTTGAAGTCGTACCCCGACATGAAGGCCTTGCCTACCTTCTCGATGCAGGAGAGCATCATGCGCGTGGAGTAGGCGATCCGCTCACGGTCCGCCCAGTCCACGAAGTAGGGCCGGAGGAAGCTGGGGAAGGGCTTGCCGAACATGAGCATCTTGTTCTTGATCATGCCGTCGTTCAGCTGATTCCACTGGGCCGTTGGATCCGTATCACTGAGTGTCTGTTCGAACTCCGCGTTCATTTTGGGGATGAAACTCATATCTTTTCTCCTTTGGTGACGAGTATCCGCGCCGCGGGGTTCGACTCCGGGGCGCGCGAAATGGGCGAAAAGGCGAAATTTACCCTCGCGCCGGTGAGAAATCAATGCGAAATTTTCCACAAAAGCGGGAGACGCGAAACGGAGGCCGGGTCCGGTAGAATGGCGACATGAGCGAGAACGGACCGGACCCCGCCCCGTTCCCCGGTGAATCCCGCCGGGTTCTTGCCCCAGCCTTCTCACTTCCAGGGACAGGACAAACAAAACCGGCACCCATTGAACATCCTTTTGAGCATCGCCCCGAATTCGATGATTTCACGCGTTTCTACATCCCTGTCAATCGAATAATACTTGTTGTTGTGAGCTTATGCAGCTTTTTGATGGAAGCTGCCCGCGTGAGCCGATATATCTCTCTTCTGTTTGCTATATGACGCGATGAAAAATTGAGAGGAGCCGCACCCCTGCGGCGGGGAGAAAATCAGGCGTCGAAGATCGGATCGGGAGAAACCGGAGTTTTCACGTCCGATGGAAATAACCGGGTCGATGTTGATATCCGGTGAGGATACCGCAGGGGGGCTCCACGTGGGTGTTCGAAGGTTACAGTGATTGATGATGCGTTCGAGTACATCCTCCTGTGAAGTCGGTATTGCGGTATTGAACTTCATGCGTGTAATCCATACCGGACATTCCAGAAGTTGCAGTAAGGAATCGACTCGATAGCACCAATAGACTTCTATGCTGACTTTTCTAGGCTTGACAATGTAGAATCGAAATGCATGATTTCCACCAGGGAGTTGGCCGGTGGATTCGACAAATATCCGAAATTCGATGGAACCCGCTCTCGAGAGGGTTTTCTCCGAGCTCCCCGCTGTCGTGCTGACCGGCCCGCGCCAGTCCGGGGAAACAACGCTCCTGCAGCATCTCTTCGGAAGGCGGTGGGGTTACGTTTCCCTGGAGCCACCTGCCATACCGTTTGCAGCTTTGTAAGATGAAGATCCTACACACATCCGACTGGCACCTCGGGCGGGCCCTGTACGGGCGCAAACGCTACGAAGAGTTCGAGGCGTTCCTGGACTGGCTCGCCGAAACACTCGACCGGGAGCGGGTCGACGCCCTGCTGGTGGCCGGCGATGTTTTCGATACCAGCACCCCGAGCAACCGTGCCCAGGAGCTGTACTACCGTTTCCTCTGCCGGGCTGCGGCTTCATGCTGCCGTCATGTGGTCGTCATCGCGGGAAACCACGACTCGCCTTCGTTCCTGAACGCCCCCGGGGAGCTGCTTCGCGCCCTCGACGTCCATGTTTTCGGTCTGCCCGCCGAGAATCCCGAAGATGAAGTCCTGCTGCTCGAAAACCACGACGGCTCGCCGGAGCTTATCGTCTGCGCGGTGCCCTACCTGAGAGAACGTTTTATCCGGACGGTAGAGGCCGGAGAAAGTGTAAAAGACAAGGAAGACCGGCTGATCGAAGGGATACGGGCCCATTTTACCGGGGTGTGCGCCGCCGCCGCTGAGAAGCGGAACGCGCTGGAGGCGAATATCCCGGTGATCGTTTTGGGGCACCTCTTTACCGCCGGCGGGCGCACCGTGGACGGCGACGGCGTCAGGGAGCTTTACGTCGGCTCCCTCGCCCACGTGACTTCGGAGATCTTCCCGGAGAGCTTCGACTATCTCGCCCTGGGGCATCTCCACGTTCCGCAGAAGATCGACGGTTCGGAATTCAAGCGCTACAGCGGGTCACCGCTTCCGATCGGGTTCGGAGAAGCGGACCGGGAGAAGAGCCTCTGCCTGGTCGAGTTCCGTAAGGGCGACGCCGGCGCCGCGGTCACCCTCCTCGAGGTGCCCGTCTTCCAGCCGCTCGAGAGGCTTCGCGGCTCCTGGGAGGAAATCCGCGCCCGGCTTCGGGAGCTCGCCGGGGACGGCAGCCGTGCCTGGCTGGAAATCGTCTATGACGGCGAAGAAGTGATCGGGAACCTGCGGGAGCGGCTGGACGAGGTGGTCGCCGGAACACCCATGGAGATTCTTCGCGTGAAGAACGACCGGATCGTAGATCGCGTGCTCAGCCTGATCGAAGACGAGGCTTCCCTCGACGACATGAGTGCGAACGAAGTTTTCGAGCGCTGCCTGGCCGCTCACGACGTGCCTGAAGACCAGCGTCCCGAACTCCACCGCGCCTACCGCGAGACGATCGCGTCCCTCGCCGAAGAAGACACCCGCGCGGAATAGACAGGGAAAAATGCGGATACTGCAGATCCGATTCAAGAATCTGAACTCCCTTGCCGGCGAATGGCTGATCGACCTCGCTCATCCCGATTTCGCCGCCTCGGGCATCTTCGCCATCACCGGCCCGACCGGCGCCGGCAAGACCACAATACTCGACGCGATCTGCCTCGCCCTGTACGGAAGAACTCCCCGCCTCGGGAAAATCACCAGGAGCGGCAACGAGATCATGTCCCGGCAGCTGGGCGAGTGTTTCGCCGAAGCCGCCTTCGAAACCCAGGCCGGCAGGTTCCGCTGCCACTGGAGCCAGCACCGGGCGCGGAAAAAACCCGGCGGAGTCCTTCAAGCGCCGAAGCACGAAATCGCCGACGCGGATTCGGGAAAAATCCTCGGCGAAAAAATCATAGATGTCGCCGAACATATCGAAACCGTCACCGGCATGGACTTCGACCGCTTCACCCGCTCCATGCTCCTCGCCCAGGGCGGATTCGCGGCCTTTCTGGCGGCATCGCCGGACGAGCGCGCCCCGATCCTGGAGCAGATCACGGGGACCGAAATCTACAGCCGGATCTCGATCCGGGTTCACGAGATCCGCTCCGAAGTGCGGAAGAAGCTCGAGGTCCTCGAGGTCGAACTCGCCGGGATGGAACTCCTGACCGGGGAAGACGAGCAGCAGTTGAGAGGCACACTCGATCTGAAAGCCGGCGAGGAGGTCTGGCTGATCGAACGGATCGATGCCGGAACCGCGGCGGCGGCCTGGCTGGATCGGATGACCCTCCTTGAAAGCGAGCTGAAGAAACTCGAGGAGGATAATCAGAACCTGCAGGCCCGACGCAAGGCGTTTCAGCCTGAGCAGGAGAAACTCGCACGCGCCGAAAGAGCCCTGGAGCTGGCGGGTGAATACGCCGCCCTGGTTTCCCTCCGCGGAGAACAGAAATCTGACCTGCGCAGCATTGAAGAGCTCCGGCGGACGCTGCCGGAGATAGAGAAGCAAGCCGGTCGCTCGGAAGAGGCCCTGAAGCTGGCCGGCCGAAACCTCGAGCAGAAAAAAGCCGATCTGAAAGAAGCTCAGCCGATTCTCCGGAAAGTCAGGGACCTGGATCTCAAGCTCCTGGAGAAGGAAGCCCCGATCAAGGCGGCGGAGGGGAGCATCGCAGGGAAAGAAGCCGCTCTCGACAAACTTCGCGCACGGCAGGAAAAAGATTCCCGGATTCTGGACGAGAGGAAGGCCGACCTCGGAGAAGTCCTGGAATACCTCTCGGAAAACAGTGAGGACGAGGCGCTTGTCGAAGAATTCACCGGGATCAGGGGCCGGTTCGAGGCGCTTCATGAGCTGGAAAAGGGGCGAAACGCCGGGCTCACGGAGCTGACCGATTCAGAGAGCCGAATGAAAGAAGCCGTCCGCCTGTGGAAAGAGCGGATCGCCGCGTCGCAAATTTGCGCGAAAGAGCTGGAAACCGTCCGGGCCGCGCTGAACGAGCGGCTTGAAGAGCACGGCAAGATCCTGTCCGGCAGGGAGACGGACGAATGGCGGGAAATCCTTTCCGAGCTCAACGAGAGAAGAGCCTTACTCGATAAAACCGGCGAATCGCTGGATGCGCTGGCTGAAGCGAGACGTTCACTGGTTAATCTCGACAGAGGTGAAAAGAATCTCTCTTCTGAAAAGGATTCACTGGATGAGAGGATAGCCGTTCAGGAAGAACAACACGCAGCCTGTGAAAAGGAGATGCAGCTCCTCGTTACGCAGCTGGCGCTGATCCAAAAAATCCGGGGGTTCGACGAAGTCCGCGGGCAGCTCCGCGACGGCGAGCCGTGCCCCCTGTGCGGAGCGGAGAAGCATCCGTTCGCGGACGGGAATATCCCTGCCCGGGAGAAAACCGCCGAAGCGCTCGACCTGGCGAGAGCCGCGGAGAAAGAAGCGAGCCGTATCCTCGCTGATTTCAGAATCAGGCGAGCGGGAGTTTTGAAGGAGCTCGAACAGGTGGCGGCACAGCGAAACGAGACCGCCGCCCGGATCACCGCCGAAGACATCCGCAGCCGCGAAGGATTCTCAGCGCTCGATCCCGGCGCCGAACATGCGGAAAGCGAGATGGGAGAGGCCCTGCTCCGCCTTAGGAGAGAGATCGATGCCGAACGGGACAGAACCGCTGAGATCGTAAAAGCCGCCGTCCGGTGCGAAAAAGAGGTAGACATCGCCAGGAAGGCGTTGGAGAAGACCGGTGAATCCGCCGCCCGGTCGGATCGCGAGGCCCGGGACGCCGTCCACGAAAAGGATTCCTCCGAACAGGCTGTAAACCGAAAGAAAATAGAGTTGGAGGAAGTCGCCGCCCGGCTGCGGAAGGCGATGGAAGAGGCGGAACAGCGGGTTTCCCGGTTCGGATTCGAAAACCTCACCGCGGAATCCTTGGACCAGGTTCTGCTTCAGTTGACATCCCGCCGCGACCGCTGGACGGAACGGCAAAAACAGGAAACCGAACTGGCGAAGAATGTTTCGCTCCTCGAGCTTCAGACCGGGAATCAGAAGCGTGAAATAGACGGCACCGAATCAGAGCTGAAAGAGCTTCGGGAGAAGCTCGCGATCCTTGCGGACGAAAGGAAGAAGCTAACCCTCCAGAGGATCGATCTATTCGGCGATGGAAACCCCGACGACGAGGAGGCGCGTCTTACCACGGCAGTTGAGGAGGGGGAGAAGCACCTGGAAAGAACCCGCCGGGAGAACGATACCGCGGTCCGGAACCTGGGCGATCATAAAGCAAGGATCGAAGCGCTCGAGAAGGCGGTGAAGACTCGGGAAGCGCAACTGAAAACCGGCGAAGAGACTTTCCACGCCAGTCTGGGAAGGTTCGGCTTTGCCGGTGAAGATGACTACAGGACGGCCTGCCTGCCCGAACAGGAGCGGGAAAACCTGGTGCGGCGCGCCCGGGAACTGGTGACCGGGCAGGCGGAACTGGATGCGAGGAACCGCGATAAAACCGACGCCCTTGAAGCCGAACGTGAAAAGAAACTCACCGAACAACCCCGCGACCGGCTCGAACAGGAGCTGAACGATCTCAGGAACGGCCTGAAAGAGCTGCAGCAGGAAGTAGGCGGCATCAGACAGCGCCTCGCCGACAATGACAGGCTGAAGCGGCTGCAGCGGGCGAAGATCGAAGCCGTCGAAGCGCAGAAAAGCGAATGCAGCCGCTGGGACTCGCTCCATGCCTTGATCGGTTCGGCCGACGGCAAGAAATACCGCAACTTCGCCCAGGGGCTGACCTTTGAAATAATGACCGGCCACGCGAACCTGCAGCTTCAGAAGATGACGGATCGGTATCTCCTGATAAGGGATGAGGAAGCGCCCCTCAGGCTCAACGTCATCGACAACTACCAGGCTGGCGAGATCCGCTCGACCAAAAACCTGTCCGGCGGCGAAAGCTTCATCGTCAGCCTCGCCCTGGCCCTCGGACTCTCCAGAATGGCGGGGAGGAACGTACGGGTCGACTCCCTCTTTCTCGACGAAGGGTTCGGCACCCTCGACGATGACGCCCTCGACACCGCCCTCGAAACCCTCGCAAGTCTACGCCAGGACAACAAGCTGATCGGCGTCATCTCCCACGTATCCGCCCTCAAAGACCGCATCGCCACCCAGATCAGCGTCCGGCCCGTATCCGGCGGCAGGAGCCGCATCACCGGCCCCGGCTGCACTGAAATTTACGGTCAATCCTGAGGGTGAAGTGTCATTGGGACGGGTGGAGATACGAAAACCCATCCCCCAACAACAAATTTCTATTGGACTGGAGATAAGGCGTAGATACAATGCAGATGAGACCGCCTGCCTCATCACGTGTGCCTGATAGCTGAAACAGCAAAGCAGAGCGGGTGGATTCATCGCGCGAAGACTTTCAAAATGATATCGCTCCGGGGGAATCGGCGGACGGAGACAGGAACAGCAATAATGATAAAAAAGGTTGCCATGGTTAAAAGCATGAACGATAAGAGCCTGCAGTTGGATGATTTGAAATACTGGTTGAGCAGATCACCTGAAGAAAGAGTTGCAGCGGTTGACTTTTTAAGGAAACAACTCCATGGAAGTTCAGAAAGACTTCAAAGAATTGCTAGTGTTATTCAACGTACACAAGGTTGAGTACTTGATAGTGGGAGGTTATGCGCTAGCCTTTCATGGCGCGCCAAGGTACACCGGCGATATAGATATATTCGTCAAATCCGATACGGTAAACGCATCAAATATATTAAAAGCACTCGATGACTTCGGCTTCGGCTCGACCGGGTTGACGGAAGAAACTTTCAAAAGTCCTGATAAAATTGTTCAATTAGGTTATCCGCCGGTGCGCATAGACATCATCACTTCATTGTCGGGTGTTTCCTGGGACGAGGTGTATAATGGACGCGTTGAAGGGAAATACGGCGATATTCCGGTAAGCTATATCAGTCGCGAGCACTATGTCCTGAACAAGAAAGCCTGCGGCAGAAAAAAAGATCTCGCCGACCTGGAAGCTCTCGGAGAAGATTAGACAAACTCGTTTCAGGCAGAAGTAAACTGCATATTGCCGTCGGCAGTATCGACATGCATTGTCAGTTTCGGCTTCAGTTTACCAGCCGGAATCATCCGCGCTATCTTTTGAGAATGCTCCCGTCTGATGAACCGCTTGATCGGGCGGGCGCCGAAGGCGGGGTCGACTCCCTCTTCCTCGACGAAGGGTTCGGCACTCTCGACGAAGACGCCCTCGACACGGCCCTCGAAACCCTTGCAAGCCTCCGCCAGGACAATAAGCTGATCGGCGTTATCTCCCACGTATCCGCCCTCAAAGACCGCATCGGCATGCAGATCAGCGTCCGACCCGTCTTCGGCGGCAGGAGCCGCATCACCGGCCCCGGCTGCGACGAGATCCAGAGCCGGCCCGGGAATGCGGCCCGGGAAAATCATTGACAATCAGATATTCAGGTTTATACTGGGTCTATAATTAGACTCGAGTCCAAAAAAGTGCCGGGCGCTGCATACTGCTCATGCGCACCTGATAAGGAGTGGAAGCGAAGGATGACGACAACGTGGCGTGAGAAGAAAAAAGAGACGGTAGCCCGGAAGATCTGCCGGGAGGCCATGCAGCTTTTTCAGAGAGACGGGTTCCGCGGCACGACCATGGACGAAATCGCCCGGGCGTCCGAGGTAAGCAGGGCCACGGTCTTCAACTACTTTTCATCCAAACGGGCGATACTGCTCCGGTGGCTGACCGAAACCCTCGAGTCCTACCGCCGTCTCTTCGATGAAGAGGTCCTGGCGGGGGGGATGTGCGAGGAGGGGATCGATTTCATTATCAGGAAGGTTTCCGAGGATCTGGAACGCGACAAGCCTTTCTACAGGGAGGTTCTCTGGGAAGTGATGAACGACAGCGTTGCCACCCGCTCCGAAGGCTGGTGGACAAGGTTCGTCAGAACGGTTCAGCTCGAAATGCGGGAATGGTTCGTCAGGTTTTCAGAGAAATACCGCGGAAGGGGGCTGAAGCTTGGCGACAACGCAGCCGAGATGCTTTCCGGCACCTTCGTGGTCACGGTGCTCAACTGGTTGAGTTCAGACGATGACTACCCGCTCTTCGAACGCCTGAAGATGAATCTGGATATCGTCTGGCGGGGACTCGACACGGGGGAGAACAAGGCATGATAAGCATGTATTCTCGCTACAGGCTCTCCAGGGCCGCGGACCTGAGAACAGTCGGCGCCGGAGTGATCGTGAATCCGAAAGCCGGCAAGGTGAAAAACCATTACAACGGAGAACGCCCGTTCTGGGATCTCCTGAAGCCGGACGAATATATCCGCATCGCCGAGACCCCCGAAGCCCTGACCCTTGCTCTTTCCGATTTTACGGCGATGAAGATCCGCTACCTGATCGTTATCGGTGGCGACGGCACCGTCCACAGGATTGTCAATACCCTCATGGATCTGGTCCGCGCCGAAGATCTGCCCGTAATCATTCCCCTGAAGGGCGGAACCGTCAATGCCGTCATGTCGAGCATGGGGTTGACCCGCAGCGCCCACCGTCTGCTCGATGTTTTCCTCGACGCCGCGAAAAATAAAGCAGAGGGAAATGGAAGCATTACACTTCGTAAACATGGAACTTTGAAAGTGCATGACAGCACCGACGGGAAAACCAGGTACGGTTTCGGCTTTCTGAACGGTATCGCGTACCGCGTCATAAAAGAGTATTTCGACAATGACAACTATGTATTCATGGATGCGGTAAGGGCGGGTGCCCGTCCTCTTCTCGAGTGGTTCTCAAACCGGGACGGCAATGAGTACTTCGAGCCGTTTCCCATGCGGGTTCAGAAAAACGGCGGCGTGATTGCCGACGAGGATGTCAATATCGTTCTCGCGACAACCCTCGACAGGCTGGCGCTGCTCTATTCCCCGTTCACAGAAGACCTGAGCGGAGCGCCCGGATATCACTGCATCATCAACACCATGCCGATCCGCAGCGTATTCAGGCATTTCGTGCCTCTCGCCAGGGGCCGGATAGAGATAGACGGCCACTTCAACGAAATCATCAATGAACCGCTTACGATAGAGAGCTCATCCGGATATTCCCTCGACGGAGAGCTTTTCCGCCGCACCGAACCACACCGCGTTACAATCTCACCCGGCCCCATGATCAGCTATCCCGCTCTGTGACCCCGTTTCGACATGAAACCGTGCTGAATCGTCCGGAAAGGCAGAGCCGGATTTCCCCCGCCTCCTAAATATATGTTGTCCCGGCAGGTTTGATTGAGCATAATAAAACCGCTAATAACTACGGGAGGTCCGGACGCCCGGGCTCTGAAAATCCGTTTTCACAAGGTTCAATCCGGCGGGATACGACATGCTTTTTAGAACTTTCAGAAAAGACCAGTTTCGGCTTCTGGTCGAGATGATTCTTGAAAACAATGAAGTAATCGGGCCGAAGCAGGTTGCTGTTTCGAAGGACGGAGTTCCCGTTCACCATTTCCTCCCCGTCCAGAGCCTTGAAGAAATGGACCTCGATTATCAGACCACCGAGTATTCGGCCAAAACATACTTCCTGCCTTTCCAGGAGAACCTTTCGACCTACAGGTTCGAAAACGACGATTTCGAGCAGAATATCCGCTATCGAATCCAGCCCCGCGCTATAATCGGCCTTCATGCCTGCGACATCAACGCCCTGATCAAATTGGACAAGGTGATCGCCAGGGACTTCTATCCCAGCCCCTACTACATATCCCGGCGCAAAAACACCTTTGTCGTAGGCATGGATCACGAACCGTGCGAGGGCGGGTTCTGTCATTCTCTGGGAACCAACGTCGTGACCCACGGTTTCGACCTTTTTCTGACCGATCTTGGAGACCGCTACTTCGTCGCCATAGGCTCGGACCGCGGTTATTCGGCCCTGCAATCGGTCGACGTGAAAGATATCACCGAGCGGGACACCGAAGATTACCTCAAGGCCCGCAAGCGGATCGACGGCCTCTTCTCGAAGAAGATCAACATCGACAACCTGCCCAACCTGCTCGACATCGAATACGAATCAGGCGTCTGGGACAAGTGGGGCGGCAAGTGCCTGAGCTGCGGCGCCTGCGCCATGGTCTGTCCGACCTGTTACTGTTACGGCGTAACGGAAGATGTTTCCATGGATTTCAAACAGGGCGCGAAGAAAAGGCAGCTCTACTCCTGCAACAACGTCGATTTCGCCGAAGTGGCGGGCGGTCACAACTTCCGGCCCGACCGGACCAGCCGCCTGAAATACCGCTACTACCACCAGCACCGCGGTTTCGTGGAAGCATACGATGAGCCGAAATGCGTCGGTTGCAACCGCTGCGGCAGGACCTGTATCGCCGGCATCAATCCGCCCGACATAATAAGCGAGCTCCAGGCCGAGGAAATGTCATGAGCATCATATTCCACAAATACGATATTACCCAGGAAGCCGAGATGCGCGAGCCTCTCGATTTCAACCGGAGAAGCAGGATCAGTAATGTCGACGGACTGTTCAAGGTCGAACTCGCCAACATTATCCGTCTGACCGAGATGGAGAAGCTCTTTCAACTCAGGTTTCTCGACCAGGCCGACCGCGATCGCTTCACCTTCCTGCCCGGACAGTTCGTGATGGTGGAGGTTCCGGGGTACGGGGAGATTCCGGTTTCGATTTCCTGTTCCCCTTCCGGCAGGGGTATCATCGAGCTCTGCATCCGCAGGGCGGGCCTCGTAACAACTGCTCTGCATCGTGCCAGGCGGGGAGCCAGGCTCGGCATCAGGGGCCCGTTCGGCACCCACTTCCCCATGGAGGAGATGCGCGGCTGCAACGTTCTTCTGATAGCGGGCGGGCTGGGCCTCGCTCCCCTGCGGGCGCCGATCTACCATGTAATCGAAAATCGGGGAAACTACAGGGAAGTGGATATTCTTTACGGAACAGGCCGTCCCGACCAGCTTCTTTTCGATTACCAGTACGAAGAGTGGGGACGTATCGACGACATCGACCTGAGTGTTATCGTCGAGAACCCGGACAAGAGCTGGACCGGCCCGGTCGGCATGATTACCGAGCTTCTGGACCGGATAGAAATCAAGCCTCAGGAAACCTACGCCATAGTTTGCGGACCGCCCGTCATGTTCAAGTTCGTATGCCGGAGGTTGAGCGGGATGGGGATGCCGATGCAGCGGATGTTCGTCTCCCTGGAGAGGCGCATGCACTGCGGTATGGGCAAGTGCTGCAGATGCAACGTCGGTTCGACATTTACCTGCATCGACGGTCCTGTATTCGATTACTGGTCGGTGATCAACCTCAAGGAAGCAATCTAGAGGGATTTGCAGATGAAATACCTTGGAATGGAACACAGCACCCCGCGTATCGCGGTTTTCGATTTCACCTGCTGCGAGGGGTGCGAGCTGCAGTTCGCCAACAAGGAAGAGACCCTGCTCGATTTTCTCGATGCCGTGGATATCGTCCGTTTCAGAGAAATTTCCTCTGAAAAAGGAGAAGATTATAACATCGCATTTATCGAGGGAGCAGTAACACGGGCCGATGAGATCAAGCGTCTTCAGGAAATCAGGAAAGAGGCGTCGGTGGTGGTGGCGCTGGGGAGCTGCGCCTGCTTCGGCGGCGTCAACAGGCTGAAAAACAGGTTCGATCTCAAGGCCGCCAACCGCGAAGTTTACGGAATCAAGACGAAAGACACCTTGCCCGTACGTTCGGTAGGGGAGATAATCACCGTCGATATGGAAATACCCGGATGCCCGGTATCCAAACCCGAACTCGAACGGATTGTCCGGCACCTTGTGATGGACCTCCCGTTCAGTTTTCCGGCATACCCGGTCTGCATCGAATGCAAGCGCCGGTTCACCGTTTGTCTGTATCTGCTGGGTCAGCTCTGCCTGGGACCCATAACCCGCGGCGGCTGCGACGCCCCCTGTCCGGCATCGGGCCTGGGCTGCTGGGGATGCCGGGGTTCGGCCCCCGATCTGAACCGTGAAGGTTTCTTCGATGCGGCAGGCGAACTGGGCTTCGACACTGAAGAGATCGAAGAACGTCTCGAGATGTTCGGAGGATTCGAGGTTTTCAAATGAAAAAGAACATCAACCTGGATATTCATCACCTGGCCAGGGTCGAGGGCCACGGCAATATACATATCCGAATCGAGGGTGGCGAGCTCAAGGACGCCCGCTGGCAGGTAGTCGAGACACCACGCTTTTTCGAAGTCATGCTCAAGGAAAAACACTATTCGACCGCCGCGATCCTGACCGCCCGGATATGCGGCATCTGTTCCATCAGTCATTGCCTGACGAGCCTCGAAGCCACGGAAAGGGCTTTCGGCATAACCGTTCCGGAGACCGCGGCCAGGCTCCGCCTGCTCGCCAAGCACGGCGAGACGATACAAAGCCACAGCCTGCATCTGCTGTTTCTGGCCGCACCCGATTTTTTCCGGATTCCGAGCGTTCTCCCGCTGATCGAAGAAAGGCCCGAGCTCGTCGCGATTGCGGCCAGGCTCAAAGGGCTGGCCAACCGGCTCTGCGATCTCGTCGCCGGACGGACCACCCATCCCGTATCCCTGACCCCGGGCGGGGTGACCCGGATGCCGGATAAACGGAAACTTTCCGATATGAGACGTGAGCTCGACGCATCCCTGGCGGATATCCAGGTCGTTGTAGAGCTCTTCAAAACCTTCGACATGCCGGGTTTCACCCGCGAGACCGAATTCGTCTCACTGAAAGGCGAAACAGACTATCCATTCATAGGTTCGAGGATGATTTCCACCGATGGCGTGGAAAAACCCGCTGCAGACTATAAAGAGATGACCAACGAATATGTCGACAGGGACAACACTTCCAAGCTGTGCAGGCTGTCGCGGGATTCGATGGCGGTAGGGGCGCTGGCCCGGTTCAACAACAACCACGGTCATCTTCATCCCCGGGCTCTTGAAGTCGCGGAAGAACTCGGGCTCAAACCGGTCTCGTTCAATCCGTTCGAAAACAACTCGGCTCAACTCGTGGAATGGGTTCATTGCACCCACGGTGCGATCGGGCTTATAGACGAACTTGTGGATTCTGATTCAGTTGAGTTGATCACGGAGGTGGAACCGCGGGCCGGAACAGGCGTAGGAGCCGTCGAAGCGCCCCGCGGCATCCTCTATCATGAATATGAATACGATGACCGGGGACGGGTGGTCAAAGCCAACTGCGTGATACCAACCACGCAGAATAACGCCAACATCCATCACGATCTCAAGAACCTGGTAAAAGAATATGCGAAAAAGGATGTAACCGAGCAGGATCTGGAGCTCCTCGCATCCATGCTCGTGCGCTCCTACGACCCGTGCATTTCATGTTCAGTACACTAAGGAGTTTCTCCTGTCCGGGAGTTGATTTCCCCTCTTGCTGTTCGGTCCACCGAGCGAAGTATCCGGATTGTAACGCCTCGATCCGCGCCCCGGTCGAAAGTTATCAACAGTTTCGCATCTCACCTTGTCATAATCCTCGAGTAATACCTTAAAAAACTGAAAAAAATACCGCCACGAGTTTAATTTAGAAATTTATTGTTGAAATTGTACGGAATATCAACTATAATTAATAAAAATGAGGTATAAAAATGACACAACGCGACAAGGCGCACTCGCGCACTTTTTGTACTTACGGCAACTTTGAATCACCAACCCATCCACCCCGGTCGCCACACCTGATATCGCGACTGCCGGCGGATCGTACCCCACGGGGAATCCTGCGTCCGAGATCCGGGATAGTCTATCGATATCTCCTGGCGTTCACATTCATCTTCATATTCGTCGCATGCAGTACTGTGACGGCGTATGAGACAGAAAATCTTTTCCTGGTCGTGATCGACGGGCTGCGCGCAGACGAAGGCTTCAGCTATACCGTTGGACCGAGCGGCGAGCATCCATATATCCCGTGGCTCTGGTCGCTCCAGTCGGCCGGCACCTTATATACCGATATCTACAATCTGAATTTTACATCTACATTTTCAGGACACGGACAGATGTTGAGCGGCTGCCCCATCGTGATGCCGAACTACAGTTATGCGGGTGATTACCGGAACATCCGCATGGATGATCCGACTATTTTCGAATATTACCGCAGAGCTCTCGGTTGTCCCGATGAACAGGCAAGGGGCATCGTGGGGAAAACGACCCTCCTCAGACTCGCTTACAGCAATCATCCCGCGTTCGGTCCCGAATACTCCGGTTTGTTCGAGTATGCTGACCCGAGAGGAACCGACCAGGCGGTCTGGTCCGATCTCCAGGTGATAATGGACGAGGATAAACCGTCGTTAGTCCTGGTCAACCTGCGGGAAGTCGACAGCAGCGGTCACTCGGGCGTGTTCGAGCCCCACATCGAGAGGATCCGTTATGCCGACTCGATCTGCGTCGAGCTCTGGAGCCGGCTTCAGGCGGATCCGGTGTACGCCGACAGAACCACTATGCTCATCACTACCGATCACGGAAGGCACCTGGACGCGCCGCTTTGCCACGGATTCCGGCACCACAGCGGAAGCTGTTTCGGATGCAGGCGGACCTTTCTTCTCGCCCTCGGACCTGACACGCCTGAAGGGCTCGTGATCCGTGAGCCCAAGGATCAGCAGGATATCGCCGCAACCATGGCTGAGTTGCTCGACATAGAAACCCCGCTCCTGCGATGCGATCCTCTGTGGGAGATGCTCGGTCAACCGGGACCGATGGCTGCGATCAGACCGCAGTATCCGTCGATCGTGGCGGATGGAGGTGTGGTTCGCAGGGTTTTCGTTGAATCGGACGGCGACAGGCACCGCCTGTTCACCGAAACGACCGCTGACGGCGGAGCTTCCTGGCAGGGGCGTCAGAAGATATTCTCATCGCCCTGGCAGATCGAAACCCCTTCGATAAACGCAGATGTCTCGGGTATCTACGTGGCATGGGCCGCTCTCGTCGATCTGTGGAACTGGACCCTTTTCTGCACTACCATAGACAAGGCAACCGGAGCCGTCGGGAAAATAAACCGTGTCTACAGCAGTAAACCCGAATTTTCCCTTGAAGCGCTCGAATTTTTCAAGGCGATGAGGATGATACAGGAGCCTGTATGCCTGGCAGCGGGTGAAGACTCGCGATTCATCCTCAATGCGTACAACCTGGATGAAATCCTCTGCCACTCGCTTCTGGCTGAGCCGAGTACTAAAAATAGTTCCTTCAATGGTCCACTGGGCGGCACACAGGGCGGTGACCAGAGCGGTGCAGAAGGGCAAGGCGGGCAGGATAAAGGCATTCGTCCCTGGCAAACAGTATTCACGACCAGACAGTCGTGTTTCTTCATAAAGGATCTCGATGCTGCCCTTTCCAGGGACGGTGAAATCGTCGTGGCTTACTCCGATTTATCCTCGTACAAGGAAATACAGCCGGGAATCGAGCGGAATTATGAAATACACCTGGTGATCGGGAGGAACGGCGGCCTCGACTGGGATGCGCCGATAAGAGTCACCGCCGATTCGTGCTTTTCGATCCATCCGACGGTAAGCGCCGGTCCACCGGGTGAAGCCAGGGTGGTCTGGGCGGATAACAGGAGCGGTCGTTTCCAGCTCTATTATTCTGATATTGAAATAGCGACCGGCGCAGTATCCATTCCGCGTTTACTGAGGGAGAACCCGTACAGCGACTGGCAGCCCGATTTGCGGTACGACATGAGCTCCGAATCCTACCTGCTCGCCTGGACCAGGTTCACCGGAGATAACGGCGACATCTGTTGGGGGCGGCAACAGGGGGATGGAGACCTCGAACTCCATCTTCTCGAGTCTACGACAGGTTATTCCCAGCGGCCCCGGCTTACCATTGACCGTACGACCCGGGACGTCTGGGTCGCCTGGGAAGAGGTATCCGAGGATGGAGAGTGGGAGCTGCGTCTCTCAGCGATACCGCTCGACCGTCAGAAATGACGGCTGCTTCCGAACCAGAAGGTCTTCTCTCAAGAATCCGTCTCAATCTCTGACAGTACGCTTTCGTTATTTTTACTCTTTACTCATCTGCGGTTGAAATTCGGGTTAATCACATGCCTGAAACGGCAGTGGTTTACAATAGTGAAAAATAAATAAAAAAACCTAGAGGCGATTGCGAAAAAATGTGATAGAATAAGAGGCATAGATCGAAAAAAATCGAACAACCTCCTGGAAAGCGGTTCATTCTACGAGCTATAGATTTTAGGGATTGGGGTAATGGATTTTTTGAATTGAAGCGTGTTGTAAGCTATACTGAAATTAAGTCAAAAATGGGGAGCATAAATTGATCCCATCCACTGAAATGCTGCCACACGTTTTTTTCAAACCACTCAAATTCTAAATCATGTTCGCCAAAGGGGGCACACATGTCAAGGCGACGAACCGCGGGTTATGCCTGGAAAGGCATCCGGCGAGCCGGGCTTGAGACAATGAGTAGATTTTTTTTCGTATATACATTTATCTTTATCCTTTCAGCCTGCAGTACGGCGGAGGCGTACGACACTGAGAACATTTTTCTGGTCGTAATCGACGGAATCCGCGCCGACGAGGGTTTCAGTTACCCGGTGGAACCGGGCGAGGAGCATCCATATATCCCCTGGCTCTGGTCGCTCCAGTCGGCCGGCACATTGTATACGGATATCATGTGTAACACATTCACATCGACCTTCACCGGACATGCGCAGATGCTGAACGGCTGTCCAATCATAATGCCTAACTATAGCTACATAGATGATTACCGGAACATCCGCGTGGATGATCCGACCATCTTCGAATATTATCGCAAAGCCCTGGGCTGTCCGCCGGAGCAGGCCAGAGCGATCGTTGGTAAGAGTACCGTCGGCAGACTCGATTACAGCAATCATCCGGTATACGGCCCCGAATACAAAGGGTTATTCGAATATGGTTTCCCTGACGGAACGGATCCTGCGGTTTGGTCCGCTCTGCAGGTAATAATGGAAGAGGATAAACCGCCGTTGGTTATGGTCAACCTGAAGGAAGTCGACAGTATCGGGCACAAAGGCATATTCGATAATTACATCGCGAAGATCCGCTACGCCGACTCGATAAGCGTCGAGCTTTGGAGCCGGATACAGTCCGACCCGGCGTACGCCGACAGAACCACCATGATCGTCACCACCGATCACGGTCGTCATTCGGATTATCCTCTGTGCCATGGATTCCGGCACCACAGCGGAAGCTGCTTCGGATGCAGGCAGACCTTCGTCCTCGCGCTCGGACCGGACACGCCTGAAGGGCTCATTGTCCGCGACCCCAGGGATCAGCAGGATATCGCCGCCACGATGGCTGAGCTTCTGAATATAGACGCACCCCTCGTGCGCAGCGACCCCCTCTGGGAGATGCTCGGAAAGTCGGGACCGATAGCTAAGATCAGGCCGCAGCATCCGATGATCATAGCGGATGGAGGTATTGTTCGCAGGGTCTTCGTTGAATCGGATGGCAGCGCGCACCGGTTAATCACAGAAGTAACCTCGGACCAGGGCGTCTCCTGGCATGGGCGGAGGGAAATATTCTCATCACCGTGGCAGATCGAAGCTCCCTCGGTAACCCCATATGCTTCCGGTCTCCTCGTAACCTGGGTGGCCCTTATCCAGGGGAGCTGGACTCTTTTCTCCACCGAGATCTACGAGGAAAGCGGCACCGCCGGTGCGGTCAGTCGGGTATCCAGAAGCAGACCGGAGTCTCCCGTTGAATCGTCTACTGTCAACAGTCCATTCAGGGTGATCGCGGATCCGGTATATCTGGCAGCCCGTGACGGCTCGCGTTTCATAATCAATGCATTTAATAAGGACGAAATTCTTTGTCACTCATTCCAGCAAAATCCTGCCGCCATGGGCGGAAGCTTCGGCGGATCTGCCGGTTTCGAACTCGGCAACCGGGCAATAGATGCCGGTGAAAACAGCGGGCAGGACCAGGGAGGTAGGTGGGAAACCTTATTAATTACCGGGCAGTCATGCTGGTTTATCAAGGATCTCGATGCGGCTGTCACGGATAACGGCGAAATCGTCGTGGCCTACTCCGATTTGTCCGCGTACAGAGAGATACCGAAGGGCATCGAACGGAATTTCGAAATACATTTCCTCATCGGAAGGAACGGCGGTCTCGACTGGGACGAACCCATACGGGTTACCGCCGATTCGTGCTTCTCGATCCACCCGGCTGTATGCGCCGGCCCGGAGGGTGAAGCCAGGGTGGTCTGGGCGGATAATCGGAGCGGACGCTTCCAGCTTTATTTTGTCGACATCGATATCGCATCGGGTACTTTTTCCGATCTCAGTCAGGTCAGGGAGAGTCCCCAGGGCGACTGGCAGCCTGATCTGGTCTACGACGAGATTTCGGACACATACCTGTTCACCTGGACCGGGTTCGACGGTGATGATGGAAATATCTACTGCGGTCGGCGTAAGACGGGTGTCGGGATCAAGGTGCATCGTGTTGAGTCGACGGGAGGTTTCTCTCAGCGGTCCAGAATCTCTATCGACCCTGCGACTCACAATGCCTGGATAGCCTGGGAAGAGATATCCTCGGGCGGCGAGTGGGGGTCCCGTCTTTCAAAGCTCCCGTCGGGATGGTAAACCCGGCAGCCGCCTGTAGAAAATATCCGACCTCCATGAGAACTCTTATCGGGCGCTGAAAGACATCCCCGTGTCTAGAGCTTTTGCGGTTTCGGAGCCTGCCGAATGCCAGGAGCCGAAGCCGCCGAATATGCTCCTCCCTTCCTTGATTTAGCAATCTACCCCTGTTAGATTCTCAGTTGAGTTTCAGTTGTCGATTTTTCGGAACCGATGATTTTCGGGAACTGTTCAGTAACGGAGGTAGATATGAGGAAAAGAGCAGGAATGACGCTGATCTGCGTTGGAGTATCGATCTTCTTTCTTGCTGCATCTGAAGCGGATGCCCAGATCACCATCGACATGGACGACGTGCCCACTGAGATAGGAGCGAGCTGGGCTATCTTCGAAGGCGACAACCCGGTCAATTTCGATGTCGAATCGACCGGGCCGAACTATAACTGGGATTTCAGCCATGTCGATACGCTCGAATACTATTCGATACCCGAAACGGTGCTCGACCCGGCTCTTTCCCAGTTCGAGGATGTCAACCTTTTATTCGACTGGCAGATGGAAATACTTCCCGGTATGTTCTATGTCCGCAAGTTCCATATTAATCTGACGGAATCAGCCTATGTTATGAAAGCAATGGAAGGTTTCTCCTACCCCCCGGCCGGGGACAGCTTAACCTGGGTGATGGAGCAGGGAATCAGATACTACGAATTTCCGATGACTTACGGTGCAAGCTGGACCTCGATCACGGACGGTTACATATACGGCAACGGCGTGCTGGGCGACAGCCTGAGAAACAAGTATGAGATCGACGTGGACGGCTGGGGGAAGGTCACGACGCCTTACGAGACCGCCTCCTGCCTGCGCATGAAGGTTTACCTTTCCAAGTGGGATTTCGATCTCGGCGTCTACGTACCGAACGATACATCGTTTCTCTGGCTCACCAACGAACCGGAATTCAGACTGGTTTTCGAAGTATCCGGTTACAAAACGGAGGAAGAAGGGAAGGAGGGGTACGTTCGCGTGTACGATCCGGCCGGCGCCGGTGTGACTGATGACCTTGAACTTCCGCAGGCCGCGAAACCGTCTCTCGCGGGCAACTGTCCCAATCCTTTCAACCCGGTCACCAGCATCAGGTTCGTCCTTCCTTCCGAAACCCGGACGAAAATCACGATCTACGACATCACCGGAAGGCGTGTGAAAACGCTGGTGGATGCGACCATGTCCGCCGGGGAACATTCCGCGGTATGGCACGGGAGCAACGATTCGGGCGGTTGCGTCAGTTCGGGAGTCTACATTTACGAGCTTCGCGCCGGAGACACGTGCGAAACCGGTAGAATGCTTCTGCTCAAATAACCTGATATTCGCCTGCGGTTCCACCATGTTCCCGGTGATGAACGTCCGCCCTGAATAGACCTGCGGACGATTGCCGGGACGGTCGGGCGGCCGCCGATCTTTGTCGGCTGCCGTCCGTCTGTTTTTTGGATCCGAAAGTTTTATTTCATGAGAAAACTTGCGGGAATATCCTCGCCCGGATATCATCCGTTCCCCGCAGCTGCCGGGAACCCGGTGATTTTACCGCGTTCTGCAAGACGGAACGTATTCAAAAAGAATCATGGAGAAAAGCGTGCCGACGGTAGAAAATGAAGTCGAAAACAACCCGTACATCCTGGAAAAACTGGGGGAATACGAAATCAACGACAGCGACCGTGCCTTTATCGACCATGCGCGGCGGGTGTTTGCCGGCGACCTGCTTGCTGTGATTCTATACGGTTCGACTCTCTATAAAACCGAACAGAAACGCAGCGGAATCATCGATTATTTCGTTATTATCGATCGGTATGACCGCCTTGAGAAGGGCAGGATGCCCAGGTTGTGGGCGAAGGTGGCTCCTCCCCTTCAATACGCGGTAAGGCTGGACGAGACCCTTCCCGGGCGTCTCCCCTCGGCGAAATACCACGTCCTGAGCATCGGGGATCTCGAAAAAGGGGCCGGTCCGGGGGCGAAGGACGCCTATATCCTCGGCCGTTTCTCCAAGCGGACGGCGCTGCTCTACACGGCATCCGCAGAAACGTCCGATAGGATAGCGGGGGTTGTCCGAACCGCGACGACGGAAATAATCCGTCGTTCCGTCCCGTACATTTCTCCCGACAGCACCCTCGACGACAAAATAAAGCAGTGCCTCTATTTCAGTTACAGGGGAGAAATCCGCATAGAGAATTACTCTAAGGTCGAAGGCATCTTCGAAAACGGACGCGATTATTACCGTAAGGTTTTCGGAGAGGTTCTTGCGAACTACTTCCCTTTGAAAACACCGGAAGCGCTGCCGCCGCCGACTTCCGCCGAAGCCGCGGCCTTCACGAAAAGATGCCGTCGCCGGGCGGTCCTGCGATGGCCCATAATGATGTTTACGGTGGAAGGATGGCCCGACATCCTACTGCACAAGCTCGAAAGAACCCACGGAGTAAAGATAGAGCTCACCGATCGGGAGCGGAAATACCCGCTTCTCGCGGGATGGAAGTATTTTTTCAGGCTGAAAAAACAGGGCAAAATCAACTAGGTTCCGATTCCATCCTGCGAGAGGTTGACAAACCCTGAATTTCTTCTGTCCAGGCATGCAGATTATGCCGCTCGGCCGTGCAAGCGAAAGGAACATCAGGAATGGCGAGAACGATAGACGCCCGGGGGCTTCCCTGCCCTCAACCGGTGCTTAAAACCCGTAAAGGCCTTGAAGAGACGGGCTGGAGAACCCTGGAAATCCTCGTCGACGCGGATGCGGCCCGTGAGAACGTAGCGAGAATGCTCGAAAGCCGGGGATTCCCGGTTGAAATTACCGAAGAGAACGGCGAATACCGGATAGTGGTTGCCAACCCGGAGCCGGTGCGGGACAGTGAAAGCGATCGGCGGAATGATATGACGTCCGAAGCTCGTGGGGCCCCTGAACAGCCGTCGAAAAACGTTCCGACCGAACCCATTGTGGTATTTATAGGTTCGGACCGGATCGGGCAGGGGGATGATGAACTGGGAAGAATCCTCGTGAACTCTTTCCTGTACACCCTGCCCGAGACCGATATCCCGCCGGATGCCCTCGTGTTGATGAACTCCGGCGTGAAACTGGCCGTTCATGGCTCTGAAACTCTCGAATCGCTCCTGAAGCTCGAGGCCTCAGGTGTTAAAATCCTTGTCTGCGGCACCTGCCTTGATTATTTTGGACTCAAAGACAAGCTGCAGGCCGGCATCGTTTCGAACATGTACGACATCTCCGACTTATTCTTCAAAGCGTGTAAGGTGATAAGAATATGATATTTCGAAACCGGCGACGCTATGGTGCCGGTAAGGGCACCGGATGTTCCGGCCCTCCTGAGAATCCCTGTGCCCGTGATGTCGATGTTATGAATGGAAAGTGCTCCCGCAGCCGATGAAAGAAAAATCCGTCATACTTCCTCTCTTCCCGGCTTTCGCGTGTGCTCTTCCCGGGTTTTGGGTAAGCGGGTTTATTACAGGTTCACTCTCTTTTAACGCCTGGGTCCTGCTTGCATTCACCTGGGGTCTGTACGCCCTCCTTCTTCTGATAGGCAATCTCGCCGGTTCCCCGGTCGCCGCCCCGCCCGATGGTGCCGGCGACAAGGCTGCAGACTACCGATCCCGACGTGGTCTGGTACTGGCCGGCGGTATCTTTTCGCGACTCTCGATTCTGTCCATCGCCGGATTTCAGCTATACCGCGGGTGGTCGGGTCTTAAATCGGTCCCGGCCGAGGTTGCCGCCGCTCAGGTGACCGGAGCCGCTGCTGCGGCGATCACCGTCTTCCTCGGCATTTCCGCTTTCGGAGCCTTTGTTTTCGCAAAATACGCCCTCAGCAGAGACAAGGTCGCCTATCCCGATTTTTATCGTTTGTCGTATCCGGCCCTCGCCCTGACGTGGGGTGCAATCGGCTCCATAGCGGCGCTCCTCGTTTCGCTCAAGGGATATACGGCGCTCGACTTCTGGATCTCCCGCATCCTCCTCGGACTTCTTTTCATATGGGGCATTGAAGGCGCCCTTTATGTCGTATGGAGCGTTGTAAGGCCGCGCGAACGGTTCGGCGAAGAGCGCACACGCAGAGTGAGCCTCGTTCCCTGCAGAAGTTTCGCCCTGTTCTTCAGGCGGGCCAATCCCTTCAAAGGGTTTTCCGAAGCCCTGGACGAAGAGCTGGGCATCCGCCTCTCAGGAACCTGGAGCTACCGTCTCGTCCGCCGGGCAGTCGCACCGCTGCTTCTTTTCGGGATGCTGGTGCTGCTTCTCGCGTCGATGGTGGTTATCGTAAAACCCTACGAGGAGGCCGTTGTCGAGAGGTGGGGCAGTCCGGTCGGCGACGGCGTTCTTGGTCCGGGACTCCATTTCAAGGCGCCTTGGCCCATCGACAGAATCCGGCTGGTCGACACGTCGAGATACAGGCTTGCGCACATCGGATACAACCGCGACCTGGGCGATCCGGTATTGATGTGGGACTTCAAACACTACGAGGGTGAAGAGGAGTTCCTCCTGGGCGGGGGCAATGAGCTCGTCACGGTCGGAGTCATGATCATATACAGGGTCTCCGACCTGCGCCATTATCTATATAACCATGCCAGGCCCGACGTCGCCCTCCTGCAGGGAGCTTACGAGCTTCTGCTCGAAGAAACCTCCCGGAACACCATCGTCGATTTTCTGACATCGTCCAGGGGGCGGCTCGCCGAACGTATGAGAGCCGGGCTCCAGCAGAAAGCGGACGCCCTTATTCTCGGTCTCGAGGTTTCATTCGTCGGCTTCAAAGATATCCACCCGCCCGTCGAAGTGGCCGGCGCATTTCAGAACGTGGTCAGCGCGAAAGAAGAAAAAGACGCTATCATCCGCCGGGCGAAAGTCGAAGCCGAAAAAATGATTCCCGCCGCCCATGCAAGAGCCGCCCGGCTCGAAGCCGAAGCAGCCGGCGATGCGGCAATCCGGGTCGAATCGGCGAAGGGTGAATCGGTAAGGTTCCTTTCACGAATCGAGAGTTTTCGCGCGGGTCCGCGAATATATAGAACGAGGGTTTACCTGGACAACCTTGAAGTGCTGCTCAAGACGCCGGACAAGATCCTGCTCGACAGCGACATCGCGGATGGAGATTACTATATCGATCTGCGGCCCTTCTCCGGTGACAGGAAACGAGGGTTCGACTAGTGACGAAAAGAAACACTCCACTCAGATTAGCGGCTGCCGGATTAGCTTTGGCAGCCCTGGTTCTAGGTCTTGCCACTTTCGTAGTGAAAGAAGGCGAACAGGTTGTGGTAACGACCTTCGGGAACCCGGTCCGGGAAGTGACAGAGGCCGGCCTCTATTTCAAGTGGCCGTCGCCCGTCCAGACCATCCACAGGTTCGATGCCAGGCAGCAGATCCTGTTTTCCCGTTTCTCCGAGAGCCTGACGGCGGATAAGAAGAACGTGGTGGTGGTTGCCGCCATGACCTGGAAGGTGACGTCGCCGATCCGGTTTCTTCAGTCGGTGGGCTCCATCGAGCTCGCCAAGGAGAAGTTCGAAGTCATCTTCACGAACGCCAAGAGCGCCGTTCTCGGCCGTTACGAGCTTTCAGCCCTCGTTTCCACCGATACGACCCTCATCGATCACGACTCCATCGAGAAAGAAATGTTCGAAATGGTGCGCAACCAGGCGGAAGAACCTTTCGGTATCCATGTGATCCGCATCGGTCTTCAGCGGGTCGCGCTTCCCCAGGCCAACACCCAGTTCGTATTTCAGCGCATGAAGGCCGAAAGGCAGCAGTACGCGGCCAAGTACAGGGCGGAAGGACAGAAAGAAGCTGAAAAAATCAGGGCTACCACCGACCTGGAACGCTCCAGGATAATCGCCGAAGCCACCCGGCGCGCCGAAGAGATCCGGGGCGGGGCCGAAGCTGAAGCGGCGCGAATCTACTCCGCGGCGCACCGGACCGATCCGGAGTTCTACGAGTATGTCCGTTCCCTCGAAGCGCTCAAGTCGATACTGAACAACAAGAGCACCATCGTTCTCCAGACGGATGCCAAACCGTTCGAGTATCTTGAACAGGGACCACCTGTTAAAGACTAGAACGATGACGACAGGTTTACGGAAAGCGGTATGAACCACGAGGATAAAGAGAAAACCGGCGGCTCGGGGAGCCTGGACGGAACGGATTCGCCGTTTCGGGCGGGAACCTCACACGCAAAGGAGCCGGATCCCGACAGAAGGAGCGATTTTTTCCGCGGCGCTCTCGGAGATTCGGCCCGTTTCTTCCAGGTCGTGCTGTTACTGATCGCCGTCGCGTACTGCTTCACCGGCATCTACACCGTGAATCCGGAAGAAGTCGCTCTCGTTCTGCGGTTCGGTAAAATTGCGGGAGCGACACCGGCGGATCGAGTAAAAGAACCGGGGCTCCATTTCGCCTTTCCCTACCCCGTGGACAGGGTGGTCAAAGTGCCGGTACGGACCGTCCGGGAGGTGAATATAACCACGTTCACCAAGGCGAGCGATCCGCTTTTCATGGGGCGGCACAAGGTTGTACGCTCGAAGGATACGGTGAACCCGGCGAAAGAGGGATACATCCTTACCGGCGATACGAACATAATCCTGCTGGAGCTCCTGGTCCGGTACCAGGTTTCCGACGTGGAGAAGTACCTTTTCCGGCTGGGCGATCCCGTAGAAGTGATCCGGGAAGCGTTCCGATCAGCCATTCTCGAAGTGGTGGGCTCCATGCACGTGGATGACATCCTTTCCCGCCGGAGAGATGATGCGCGCCGATCGATTTTCGAGAGCGCGAACGGCATTATAACGGGAATGGACGTCGGGGTTTCTCTCCTTTCTCTCGAGATTTCCCAGGTGGAGCCTCCCGAAATCCTCGTTGACGATTTCCAGGATGTAACGAGCGCTCTGGTTGAAAAGAGCGCCCTGATCCAGGAGGCGAACGGTTACAGAAACAGCAAGATTCCGGAAGCCAAGAGCAGGGCGAACCGCCTGATACGTGAAGCCGAGATATTCCGCACTCAGATTGTCGAAAGAGCTCGCAGCGATGCAGCGAAATTCCTGGTTCTCCTGGATGAATACCTCAAGGAGCCGGGCGTGGTGGCGGGGAGGCTCTACGCCGAAACCATGGAAGAAATCTGGCCCGCCCTGGATAAGAGAGTGATTGTGCCGCCCGGAAGCGATGGAAAACAGAAGCTCTTCATTTCTCCATCCAGCGACTGAGACACTTCGACGGGTTGAAAGAACCGTCCTGCAAAGAAAGAATCATGCAGCTTTCCCAGAGGGAAAAAAGTCCTGAGCTGAAAAAACGCACTCTTGAAAGGCGTCTCTTCGCCGTCCTTGCAGGCGGAACCGTTCTTCTATCCGGAGTCGTTTTTACGAAATTTCTCCGGGGGGATCCGGCGGTTGCTTCTCTTTTTACGGCCCTTGCGGCGGCCTGCCTGTCCGCGCCCGTGCTTTTCAACGGTTTCCGCGCGCTCTATCGCCGGAGCAATACTACCGATCTGCTGGTGGCCATAGCGGTGGGTGCGGCTCTCGCCCTGCAGGAATACGGCACGGCCGGGGCGGTGGCGTTTTTTCTTCTTCTGGGGGGGCTTCTCGAAGAGCGGACCGCCAGCGGCGCCCGTGAAGCTATCAAGCGCCTGGTGGACCTGGCTCCCGCAAAAGCACGGCTGAAAACAGGTGCTGAGGGCGGTCTGACCGAAATCGACGCCGGTTCCCTGGAACCGGGGCAGATCGTGGTCGCCATGCCCGGAGATATCCTTCCCTCCGATGGCGAGGTGATCCGGGGCCGCTCCGTGGTTGACCAGGCATCGATAACCGGAGAATCAATCCCGGTGGAAGTCAAACCCGGAGACGAGGTGTTCGCCGGTACCGCCAACCTGAGCGGTTCGATCGAAGTCCGGGTAACCCGGGCGGGCGACGACACGGCCCTCGGTAAAATCAACCTGCTCATCACGGAGGCCGCCCGGGGCGGAACCGGGTTCGACCGGTTCGTCGATTTATACGCCGGTTATTACACACCGATTTTACTTCTGGTCGCGGCCGGACTTCTTTATTTCACCGGTGACACGAACAGGGCCATAGGAGCTCTTATCGTGGCGTGCCCGTGTGCGTTCGTTCTTGCATCGCCGCTGGCGTGCATGGCCGGGCTCGCAGCCGCCGCCAGGATGGGCCTGATGGTGAAGAGGGTCGAGAACCTGGAAACGACGGCGCTCGTCGACACGATCGTGTTCGACAAGACCGGCACCCTGACAACCGGAAAACTATCCGTATACTCGATCGAGCCTGCCGCCGGGGTTCACGAAACAGACCTGCTCCTCACGGCCGGCAGCGCTCTCTCCCTGTCGGCCCACCCGGTTGCGAAGGGAGTCCTGGAGTTTGTCAGGGCACGGGATATCCAGGTTTTTGATCCGCAGGCCTTTAAAGAAATGCCCGGACTCGGCTGCCGGGCCGCCGGTAACGGTTTCATCTGCCTGGCCGGCAGACGATCCTACCTGGAGCAGGAGGGAGTTGAAGGCCTGCCGCTCGAACCCTCGAAAGCCGAAGAAACCGGGACATTCCTGCTGGTCGCGCGAGACGGTATCTTTTCCGGGATCATCCGTCTCCGGGACACCGTAAGGCCCGAGCTTGAGAATCTCGGTGAAGATCTGCGGAAGCTGGGGGTCAAGCGCACCCTCATCCTGACGGGCGACAGGGAGCCGGTCGCCAGGGAAGTCGCCGGAAGTCTGGATTTCGACGGATATTACGCCGGCCTGATGCCCGAGGAAAAGGTAGCCGTCGTCGAAAAGCTCAGGGAAGACGGTTCCAGGATTTCCGTCGTGGGCGACGGCGTTAACGATGCTCCGGCGCTGGCCGCCGGTGACGTCGGCATGGCAGTCGGCTCCTCCGGCAGCGGAATCGCAATCCTCGCGGCCGACGTGGTATTTCTGAACGACGACGTGGCGCGGCTCCCAAGGTTCATTTCCCTCGCCCGTAGAAGTCGTTCCGTTATCGCCCAGAACATAATGATAGCTATAAGTTTCACCTTCGGCGCCCTCGGCATGGTGGCCGCCGGTTACATAACCCCGGTGGCCGCTGCATTCATCCACAATTCCTCCACCCTCCTGATAGCCCTGAACTCCTCAAGGCTCGTGCGTTTTTCTTCTTGACTTCAGCCCCGCCCGGGAGGATACCCGCTGGAAGCATATTTGCGAGCGCCCGCGCCGTCCTTTCCCGGATGCGGCACCGGTCGGCATGAACCGTTGTTATCCGGATAACCATCGTATATATTCGGCGCGCACTTTTTCGCACGAAACACCAGGGAGCCCGGATGTCCGCTGAAGAGTCTTCTTACATAAAACCTCTTAAGTTCGCTTACAGAATCGAGGAATTCTTCGGAAACGAGCTCATGTACATGCTCGTTCTCTCAGCGTTGATCGGGCTCGGGGGCGGTTTCGGCGCGATAATCTTCATCACCATGATCAAGGGATTCACTTCCCTTTTCTTTTTCAAGGGAAACACTCTCGAGATGCTGGGTTCCCTGCCCTGGTACTACAAGCTGGTGCCCCCCGTTATCGGCGGGCTCATAGTCGGTCCTGTTGTGAACAGGTTCGCCCGAGAAACAAAAGGGCACGGCGTGCCGGAGGTGATGCATGCCGTGACCAGCCTGGGCGGACGCCTGCGCCCGAGAGTCGTGGCGGTCAAGGCGCTCGTTTCGTCGATCACCATCGGCTCGGGCGGTTCAGTGGGTCGGGAAGGCCCGATCATCCAGATCGGCTCCTCTCTCGGTTCCACCGTGGGGCAGCTTCTCGGCTTCGAAAAAGACAAACTTAAAACTCTGCTGGCATGCGGCGCTTCAGCCGGAATCGCCGCCACTTTCAACGCTCCCATCGCCGGCGTCCTCTTTTCGGTGGAGATAATCCTGGGTGCCGCCACGATTTCCAATTTCAGCGCTCTCGTGGTCTCTTCGGTGACGGCCACCGCGCTTTCCCGACAGTTCCTCGGAAACCAGCCGGCTTTTATTCTTCCGCCATACGAGATGGCTACACTCTGGGAATACATTTTCTATATAGCCCTCGGCCTGATGGCCGGCGTTACAGCGGTTGCCTTCACCAAGATCCTTTACAGGCTCGAGGATCTCTGGGAGAAGATACCGGGCGGCGTCTTCGTTCAAGGGGCGACGGGAGGAATCCTGCTGGGCGGCGTCGCGGTTTTCGCTCCGCATATACTCGGCAACGGGTACGAGACTGTCGAGAAGATCCTGCACGGTGAGATAACCCTCGTCCTCCTCCTGCTCCTCGTCCTTCTCAAATTATATGCAACTTCTGTTTCGCTTGCGTCCGGCGGCTCGGGCGGAGTTTTCGCCCCTTCCCTTTTTATCGGGGCTTCGCTGGGAGGAGCTTTCGGCGTTCTGGCCTCGATGCTTTTCCCGGGGGTGCTCGCTCCGGCCGGAGCTTACGCGATTATAGGGATGGCGGCGGTAGTGGCCGGCACGACCCATGCTTCCCTCACGGCCATAATCATGCTCTTCGAGATGACCGACGAATACACCATAATCCTGCCCCTGATGCTGGCCTGCATCGCCAGCGTGGTGGTTTCATCCCGCATCAGCGGAGCTTCAATCTACACCACAAAGCTTCTTCGCCGCGGCGACCTGGTGCCGGGCGGCGGCGAATCCGCGATCCTGCACCAGAAAAAGGTCAGGGAGCTGCTACGGCTCGATGCGCCGGTCATCAAGCATGATGTTCACTACCGCAAGGTGCTGGACGCCGTTCTTTCCAACCCGCACTTCCATGTTTACGTCGTGGATGACGACGGCAGGCTCGAAGGACGAATTACCCTGGAGCTCATCAAGACCGCCTTGGCCCAGCAGGACCTGCTCGACGGCATCATAATAGCTGAAGATGTGATGATACCGGTGGAATACAGCGTCCACATCTCCGACAACCTGGCCTACTGCATGCAAATTTTCGGGCAATCCGGCCTGCTCGATCTTCCTGTCGTTGATGATGAAAACCAGGTGATCGGCAGGATCCGCCACAGCGACTTGACATCTCTGTACAGCAGGGAGGTGTTCCAGTTCGGGGCATTCGGACCGGGATTCTCGGTCAGCGCGGGTAAGGATTCTTTTGCCCGGAAGACGGTGAAACTCGCTCTCACCGAGGGGCAGATGGCCGAAGTGATAGTGGTGCGCGGCAAATTGGCCGGGATGAGCCTTCGCGAGCTGGATCTGCGGCACCGTTTCGGCGTTGAAGTTGTAGGGGTGAGACGTGCTGATGCATCAACCGGCGGAGTCCGCATCGCCCCGGATCCGGAAGAACCGCTCAACGAAAAAGATATACTGGTCATAGTCGGCTCTTATCAACAGATCAAACAGGTGAAGGAGCTCGAACTTCCAGATCCCTGATCAAGGAGGTATTAATCATCGGAAATTCCGGTCTTACCAAATCTACCGCGCCTCCATTCTGCTTCCTGGCCAGTTCCGCGCTCCGGGAGGAGGGATATGACCCCTTCCGAACCATCGAAACGGCTTCCGCCAACGGCTTCGACGGGGCTCAGCTGTACCTGACGGAAAACCATCTGAAAGAGGATGTCCTGAACCACCTCCGGCAGACCGTGACTGAAACATCGATCGATATCGCCGTTCATCTTCCCGACAATCCCGGGTCGAACCTGGTCGAGATGGCGTTCCGCTTGATTCAACCGAAAAACCGCGGTTGGGTTTTTACTCATTTCGATCCTTGGCTTCCACTCCCTCCCTCCGGTGTCGGTCTGGAGAATGCTCTCAACTGCTACGACGCCGGATATCTTGAAAAATGGCTCGAGGCTTCTTCTCTTCCTGGACGGTTCAGGGTATTCGACCCTTCGAGGCTTTTTCACGGCGCGAATGACGTATCATCAGTCGAGAAGGAGACGGCAAGGATAATCCGGGAGCTTTCCGCCGCGGATCTGCTTCACCTGGTCGATCTTGTAGACGAACATTCCTGGCTTCCCCTCGGACAGGGTGTTCTGGCCCCTCTCCTGAGCTGCATAAGAGAGAGCGAAGCTCCAATCGTATTTGAATATGAAGATCTTGAAACATGTATTGAATCGAGGAAGGTTCTGCTCATCTCAAGCCGGGATTGACCTGCCTGCCGAGAAATCGGATTGACCTGCTTTCCGAGAAATCGGATTGACCTGTTTGCCGAAAAATCTGACGGACCTACTCGCCGAGAAATCGGAACGCCCCCCAGTAATAGGGGCTCTTCCACTCGTCCGAAGCCAGGAATTTCAGCTGTGTCCTGCGCAGAGCCTTTTCGGGCTCCAGGTTCTCCTCCGAGATACCGGTATAGAATTCCGCCATGAAAAGGGAGGTGGAAAGATCATCCACGGCCCAGAAGCTTGCAACGACGTTTCGAGCGCCCGCCCGCAGAAAACCGCCCGGCAGACCGATGAATTCATCGGAACGTCCCGCGAAACCCACGAGGCCCGACTCGCATGCGCTTAAAACCACGAGAACGGTGTGGCTCAGGTCCATTTCCGCAACGATCCTTTTCAGGGATACGAGTTCACCTTCACCGACGACGATTTCCGAACCGTCCGGCAGATGGCGAATCGTCGAGGCTACGCCTCCATCGCTTGAATACAACGTTCTCTCCCGCCCGCCGCCGGCGAGGGACCGGGTTCTGGACATCAGTTTCCCGATACTGTCTCTGCTGTATATGGCTTCACCTTTTTCCCCGGGTTCTTCTTCTTTCCCGGTTACGGGCTTATGCTGCCCATGGAGGATAATTCCCGAATTCCACGGATCTACCGGATCGAAGACCCCGTGACATGAGAGATGAAGAACCGCTGCATCCCGGCATAGCCTGAAAAAAGCTCCGGTTGAAGCATTTTCCCGTGACAAAATGCGGCTTTCCCCGGGAAACTTTTTCGAAATTGAGTCAGCCTCCATGGAAGACCACTCGAGATCCCCCGTCGGATCGGCGACGATAATCATCTTCTGCTTTTCGAGAGGTTTGCGCTTCGACTTCCTGCCGGCCGGTCTGGCGATGAGCGATAAACTCGGTGCAAAGGTTATTTCATAGTCTTCGAGGAGGTAGCGGGTGTTTCCATTCGACTCAAACATCATAAGGTGCAGCGGCATTACATGCAGTGAAAGATGTGGAACGAAAACAAGTTTCCTGATTTTATCTCCCTTCTCGACCAGCCATTCGTGCACCGGCATGAACAGCTCCCGGTACAGCGTGAGAGCGATCTCTTCGATTTTCGAATCGCCGGCAACACCTTCCTTTCGGATACTTGCGAGGCTTTCCGTCCATTTCTCAACGAGCACCCTCATCCTTTCGGTGCTGAATGTCTCAAGGTAAAAAGTTCCGCCGAAACGGGATCGCTCCAGGGATGTCAAGACGTGCACGACCGTGCCGAAATCAGTAACATTGAATAGAACGTATGCCTTGGAATCATCAGTCAACAGGCTTTCGATTTCTTTTCTGTCCGCCACCGTATCGGTTTGGAATTCCGGAATTCTTTTCTGGATACTCTCTATCAGTCTCTCCAGCTCCAGGTGAGTGTTTCTCGCATCCTTCGCGATCTCGGTAAATGAGCGCTGCTCGGGGGTCACTCCCCTCTGCTCCGCTTCCAGGATTTTCATCCTTTCAACAATATCGCTGTACTCGAGCTTTTCACGTGCAGTGAGCTGCTCTTCCATGATTACGCGGTTTCGATTCAGAGCCTCCCCGATTTCCCTGGTTCTCCCATGTTCGAGCCACTCCGCCGCCCCGAAGATGTCTTTTTTGCGAGATGATGCATATGCGGCAAGATAGTAGAGCGAGGCGCTCTCTTCGATTTCGTGGGATTTCCCTGCTAGCGTGGCTGCCTGCTGCTGCAGAATGCGATCCGCCTTCCTGGCGATCTCAGCCGTGTCGAGCACTGAATCCCAGTTTTCCAGAAGAATGAATATCTCCGCGAGCCGGACGGCGGTATCCCTGCATTTCCTCGGAAGCGTATAGGGTTGATAGACCTTCATGCTCTCATTGAACAGCTTGACGGCCTTCTTCAGATTCAGCACCGGGTCGCCCTCGATCCGCCTTCTGTATGCCCGTGCCAGGTTGCTGTTGTATTTCGCCCATACTTCCGGGTTGTTTTCGAATGTCACGACTTCAAGCGCAGCCTCGAGCAGCTCCAGGGCTTTTTCGAGGTTGTCGCCGCGATTTCCCTCGATTCGCACCTGGTATGCAGCAGCCAGGCTGTTGACCGAAGACGCCCAGTATTCCGGGTAAGCCTCCTTTTTGAAGACTTCCAGGGAAGCGTCCGACAACTCGATCGCCCTTTCCATGTTTTCCGACCGGTTACCGAGGATACGTTTGTAATAGGTGTTGGAAAGATTGTTTGTGATGTGAGCCCAGAGCGCCGGATACTTTTCACGGGTCAATATTTCAAGGGCCTGATGCATGAGCCGGATGGCGGTTTCCAGGTTTTCCGCCCGATCGCCCTGTATTCTCACCTGGTAAGCCGGGGCCAGGTTGCTTTGAATACCCGCCCATCTCAATGGAAATGACCGGAATGTCCATATTTCGCGGGCTGACTCGAGAAGTTCTATCGCCTTTTCGAGATTCGCCGCCCGATCGCCGCGAATCCTTTCCTTGTAGGAGTTCGACATATTGTTCTGTATCAATGCCCAGTCCAGGGGAAAGTCGTCTTTGTTCAATACCTCCTGCGCCTTCGAATACAGCTCGATCGCCTTCTCCAGGTTCTCCGCGCGATTTCCTTCTATCCTGTAATCGAAGCAGTTGGCCAGGTTCACCATGTTCTTGGCGCCGTTCACAGCTTCACGGACCTGCGAGAAATATTCAGCGCATTTCAGTGAATAATCGATTGCCTTTTCAATGTTTTCCGATCGTTTTCCCTGAACCCGCTCCCTGTAATATGCCGCCAGGTTGAAATGCATACTGGCAACTCTGTCTGAAAACCCGTGTCTCTCGTACAAGTCGTGCAGCTCGTGGAAGATTTCGAGGCCTCTGTCGAGCGCCTCGTGCGGTTTTCCGAAAGAAGCGAATATCAATATCCGGGCTTTTCTTTCCTGTATCATTGCATGAAGCAGCCAGTCGACCTCGTGGTCGATCGAACGGGAAATCGGTTCAAGAACCCGGATTGCTTCCATATACTTCTTAGTTTTTTGAAGTTGTAGCGTTTTTTCTATGCTCTTTTTGAATTCCCCGGGTATCTCCCGGTTGAGACTCTCGATAATATCCTGGCTGAGATCATATCCCCACATCGATTCCACCAGGCCCTTGTCCCTGCACTGCTCGAGCCAGGAGATATTACTCGAGAGGCTCATGACTTCGCCGAATCTCTCATCTTCCGATGCAGCCGCCCGCCGTTCTTTCAGATGATTGATCCACTCCTCGCTGAAAAGCCCGGGATTATTCACCAGTATGTGATACTTTAGGAGCTTAACCTGCATGCTCGTGAACTTCAGATAAGCCTCTTGCAGTTTTTCCATGAATATTTCCCGTGAAGATATTGTTCAGAACCATTCGACATTCCCGGGCCCTCCGTACGCACCCATGTCGGATCTGATTCCGTTGATATACCAGTCCGGGCAGAGAGGATGCCGGTCGTAGATAGCGTCTTCGATATTCGGGTCTCCGGCGTCGATGCATGGCGACTGCGGTCGAAGCAGAAAGTCGAACCCACCATAGCTGATAAAGTGCGGGTTGGAGTCTATGTTTCCTTCACCTCCCCAGCCTCCATCGATGTCGGAGTAAGTAACTTCGGGGTTTCCCTCATTTACAAACAACTCCTCCGGTGAGTCGCCCCAAAGGATGCTGTTCGATATTTCCGGACTTGAAAATTGGCAAAAAATTCCGCCGCCGTCGAAGACCGCGATATTTCCAGATAAAGTGCAGTTTAAAATGATCGGAAAGCAGGAATTGGTGCATGCTATCCCGCCGCCATATCGCCCTGCCGTATTCCCTGCTATAGTGCAGTTCGTAATGACGGGATCAGAATACCTGTGACAGGAGATACCACCGCCGTAAGATGCAGAGGAGTTTTCAACTATTTTGCAATTCGTCATGTTCGGGGCGCAGGAATGAGTGCAACTGATACCACCACCCCTTCCTACGGCCGTATTCCCGGTTATCGTGCAGTTCGCGATATCGGGATCCGATTCTCGGCGACAACAGATTCCACCGCCATACATCCGAACCGAATTTTCGCTTATCGTGCAGTTCATTATGGACGGAGATGAATAATCGCAACGGATTCCACCGCCGGCATCGGACGTGTTTCCTATGATTGCACAATTACTTATAGTAGGAGCGGAACGGTCGCAATAGATTCCGCCGCCGTGATAAACAGCCGAATTTTCGGCAAGCCTGCAATTCGCGATGATCGGGTTTGAATAATAACAGTAGACACCGCCGCCCTTGCGCCAGGTCATATTTCCGGTAATCGTACAGTTCGTGATGGGCGGAGAGGATACGTTGCAGTAGATTCCCCCACCGTAAAACCCAACCGAATTCTCGGTTATAGTACAATTTATTATTGCCGGAGTGGAAGCGTAGCAAAAGATGCCGCCCCCGGAATCGGAAGCATTCCTGGTAATCGTGCAGTTCGTGAGAGACGGAGAGGATACGTTGCAGTAGATTCCGGCGCCGTCATCCGAAGCCCAATTTCCGTTAATCATGCAGTTCGTAATTGTCGGAGAGGATTGGCTGCAGAAAATCCCGCCGCCGTCATTATCGGTCTGATTTCCGGTTATGGTGCAGTCAATGATGATCGGGGCGGAGGATAGACAGCAGAAGATCCCGCCGCCGGAGCCATCGGCCCTATTTCCGGTTATCGTGCAATTTTTAATTACGGGGCTGGAATGAAGGCAATAGATGCCGCTTCCATCCAGGGATGATGAATTATTGCTGATAAAGCACTCGATTATACTGGGTGAAGAATAACGGCAATAGATGCCGCCGCCGCAGGCCTCCGAGGAGGATCCATACAAAATCGTAAAGCCCTCAAGCCGGGAATTTTCGCTTTCGCCCGAGTGAAACGAGAAACCTCTGCCAGCCTTTTTACAATCGATAACAGCGCCGGATGCCCCATTTTCCGACGCCACGGTAATCGCCTTCCCGGAAAAATCTATATCGAAATTTCCACTCCCGCTGTACGTGCCGTCCGCTACGAGCACAGTGGCCCCTTCACAGGAAAGGTCTATAGCTTCCTGGATCGTGCCTATATCTTCAGGTACATGAATGATTCCGTCGGACCAGACTTCAAGTTTTACCGGTACTATTTGTGAAGGTGACAGTGGGTCATCGCTGATGATGGTTATCGTATCCATGTACACGCCGATACCCAGCAGAGAAATGTCGAATTCCATAAGGATGGCGGAGTGTTCGCCCGGTTGGAGAACGCCTTCCTGTTCACCAATCAGGGACAACCAGGATTCACTCCCCGGAGTCACCGAATATTCAAGGGTTTCATTTCCGATGCTGCTGATGGTCAAGGTATCATCCTCAGTGTATTCATCGAGTATGCCTATTTTTTTAAAACTGCCCGGAGCAACCTGCAATACCGGTCCTTCAAACCTTATTTCATCCGAACCCATATCGAAGCCCGCTCCTTGGGGGCGGGGATTGCCGTCTATGTCTTCGTAGACTCCACAGTCGGAACCGGTATTCATGCAGGGAGAGTCGAACCGAAGATGGAAATCGCTGAATTCCGGCGTTAGGAACCGCGGATCGGCATCGATATTTCCTTCACCTGTCCAGCCGCCTTCTATGTCGGAATAGGTTACGACAAGGTTGCCCGAGTTGGACCATATCTCCTCCGGTGAATCGTTCCAGAGGATGCAGTTGGAAATTGTCAGATCTGTTTGCCCGGGACAGTAAATGCCGCCGCCGGCTTCCACGGCCGAATTTTCGGTTATGGTAGAGCTCGTAATTACCGGGGAAGATCCGTACCAGCAGTAGATCCCTCCTCCGGTTACCCCCGCCTGGTTTTCGGCAATCGTGCAGTTGATGATAACCGGAGATGATAAATCGCAATAGACCCCGCCGCCGGCCATACTCGTCAGGTTGCCGGCAATCGAACAGCCCGTCATAATCGGAGAAGACTCATCGCAATAGACCCCGCCGCCGCAAGTCCTTGTCGAATTATCAGTTATGGCGCAATTCGTGATGAACGGGCAAGACCTGTGGCAGTAGAACCCGCCGCCGGCACTTGAGGCCGAGTTTTCGGTGATAACACAGTTCGCGAGGGTCGGAGAAGACTCATCGCAATAGAATCCACCACCGCAGGAATCCGATTCATTTCGGGTTATGATACAGTACGCGAGGTCCGGAGAGGACTTTTCACAATAGAACCCGCCGCCGTCCTTCCAGGCCTGGTTTTCGGCAATTGTGCCGTTCGTGATAACCGGAGACGATCCATCCAAAAAGACCCCGCCGCCGCGGAGAAACGCTAGATTTTCCTCTATCGTACAGTTCTTGATGGTCGAGTAGGAACTGCTGCAATAGATCCCACCTCCGTTTTCTGCGGTATTCCGGGAGATGCTGCAGTCCTTTAACAAGGGCATGGAAAAATCGAGACAAAAAACACCACCGCCGCTGGTATTTTCACCTGTGGCTTCATTTCCATCTAAGGTACAGTTGTTGAGGATTGGAGAGGAACAATTCATACAAAAAACACCGCCGCCGCCGACATCATCTCCATTTGCTACATTTTCAGTTATGGTACAGCCGTTTAGGACTGGAAAGGAATAATCGAAACAAGATACACCGCCACCGCAGGTATCGTTTCCCATGACAATGTTTCTATTTATGATGCAACCGTTTAGGGCTGGAGCGGAATGATCGATACAAAACACGCCGCCGCCGCCGCCGGCGTCCCCAAGGACTACGTTTCCATTCAAGGTGCACCCGGATAGGGTAGGCGCGGAATAGCCCGCGCATAACAGGCCGCTTCCACCGAAGGTCGAAACATTTTCCGATACTACGCAGTTGATGAGGATAGGATCGGAACCGAGACAGTATATTCCACCGCCGCTGGAGGCAAAATTGTTGGCAATCACGCACATGACGACATTCGGATTGAATCCGTCATTGCTCTCGCAATAGATCCCACCACCACGAGACTCGTCGCCATCAGTTATATTTTCTTCGATGGTACAGGCGACGATGGCCGGTGCGGAATTGCCGAAACAATAGAGACCGCCTCCTTTGGCGCTCACGCCTGTTGCTATATTTCCCCTTATGATGCAATTTCTGATGGTCGGTGAGGAGTCCGTGCATCGAATCCCCCCGCCGCAAGCATCCAGCTTACCATCGACAACGCTGCCGTTCGTAATGGTGAACCCCTCCAGAGTCGAATAGGGACCTTCCACATTTTGGAAGTTGAAGCCTCTGCCATCCGATTCGCAGTCGATGATTGTTAAATCCGCGCCGTTTGCGGATTTGACGGTGATGGTTTTTCCGTTGAAATCTATTTCTTTATTGCCGTCGCCAGTGTATGTCCCGTCCGCCACCAGCACTGTGTCGCCGTCCTCCGAGGCGTCGATGCCCCCTTGGATCGTGGGGTAATCGCCGGGTACGAGAATCCTTGCCGCGTGGGAATTCCCGATTGATAACAAAAGGACACCAATCATTGAACAAACCGCGAGCAAGTATCTCATCGTTTGTCTCCTTTTTAATGCTTAAAGCTTCCTCATCTCAACAGAATCATAACAGTTACAAGACGATATTTCAAATCGCATTCCCTGAGAGCATTCTGCGTTGCAGGTGTTTTTTCGGGGGATTTATCCAGGGAGTCGCCTCTTTTGCCAGTATTGCAGCTTATTCGATAAGTGCACATGGGCCTGCAGGTTCACAATATTGGGGATGTGTCATATATCATGATGCATGTGGTGTTCTGTACAGGCTTCTCCCTTCAGCTTGACCGCTGTAGCATTTGTCTTCAATCTATGCGGCTGATTTGACCAGACTCCTCATCAGCTCATTCTGATTCTCCCTGATCCTTCCGACAGCCATTGTGAGCATGACGATAAGCGCCAGGCCCATCTTGAGTTTCATTTTTTTCAAGCCCCGCACATAGTGTTCTTCGAACCCGAAGGACACGTCGAGCCTGCTGTTGACCCTCTCGACCGCTGTTCGCTTTTTGTATTCCCGCTCCCAGGCATAACTGCTTCTTGCCAGGGGTGTGAAGACTCTCGGTTCCAAAGAACGCTTGATTCGCAAAGCCTTACCTACTGTGCACTCTTTCATGCCCATGCACCTGATGCCGTAATGGACGGCTGGGCATCTGTATTTCAGGGTATCTCTGTCCTTCTCGAAACCGCCGAAGCTCATATTTCGTATTTCACCGGTTTCAGGACAGTAGCAGGATACGGTTCCACGATAGTCGTACACAACATTATCATGATATTCGACAAGCCTGCTCTTCTCGCCGTCCTTCCATACATTTCTGATATCGATGACGGGTTTGATTCCGTACTCCTTCCAGAGGGATTGAATCAGGTCCGTATCGTCATAACCTTTATCAGCGGACAGGTAGTTGCACCTGCTCAGAATTTCCGGTATTTCCTGCTCCATATTACTGGTCAACTTTTTCGCTTGGGGAATTTCAGCCTGCGAGGCCCGTGTTACTTCATATGCGACCGGGAGTTCATAATCTGAGTCCACGACAAGATGAAGCTCGTACCCAAACCAATTTTTCACTGTTTTCCATAAAGAGCCATCGGTCCTCTTCCCCTTATATGTCTTTACTCCCCAGTTCGCATCCGTATCACGACGTCCATCAGGTTCCCGTTCCCTTTCTTTACTCGGATTGGCAAAGGTATTCAGAGCCTTCCCGTCCACGGCAAGCCTTGTACCGAATTCAGGAAGAAGTTCCATCAGTTCCTTAACCAGGCTATTGAATGTTTCCCTGCTCTCTCTTTCGTAATTCAGGAGCTTCTTGAGAAACCGTGTATAACCCCATGAAGGAGGAACACGCTTCTTTTTCGTCATGGAGAAGCCGCATAACCAGCAAAGCTGTGGATTCCGTTCGAGTTCCCGCCGCAGACTTTCGATAGAATCGTGCCCGTATATGATCCCTGCGACAATAGAATTCCATACAGGGCGGACAGGATAATCATCCCGACCGTTACCGCGATCAGCTTCCATTGTTATCATCAATTCCTCATCAGGCATATTGTCCAGCACGAGCACGAGCCGCTCGAGGTCTCCGAGTTCATCTATTTCTTGCCAACTGAACAGTTCGGGATTTAGTATAGTGGCCAATGGCAACCTCCTTTATACCGACGACTCCGGTATTTGGGTTTTGAGTTCAGGTTGCCATATTATTTTTCCCAGACACGAAATTTCAACAGCAACTTCCATATGTTACAAGGTTTCCCTTCCCAGTTCCGGTCACCTTGGAGTCGATGAGGGAGCTCCTTTCCGACAGGCGGATATAGCGGAGTCATCCGGGGAGGCAGTGGGAAGGGAAGGGGCGACACTTCCCGAGTGGAGGATCAGAAGCGCTGATGTTTGAGCTGCGGGGGGAAAGCAGTAAGCAAGTGCGAACTGCTCTGGCTGGGAAGGGGAGCAGCGAGTTTCAGCGCTTCCCGGAGCGAGGGTTAGCAGAGCAGGATGACGCAGCGTCCTCCGCAGGGCGGGAAGACGCTCCCTCACCGCCTGGAACGTGCCGGTTTCCTTGGGGTCAGTTTCCAGCTTTGAACAACCGACGATGCCGTATGTTCAATAAACTCGTATACCGCATGGGGTAAATTGATTTGCGATGCCTCTACATACCCCTGATATATAATCAGTTCCGCGCATCGCAAATGGCTCCCTGAGTAGTAATTCGGGATACCGGGAACCGAGATGTAGTGCATGTTCGTCATTGACTTGTAAGTGGTATCACTGTGTAAGCTTGTGTATACTGTATCGAGGGTATGGAATGTTCAGACCCCGGGGATATCCGGCAAATACTCCGGATTTTCGATTGTCCGGAATAGCCGGAGGTCCGTTCAGAATTGAAATCAGGGATTTAGATTGTCGGGTTAGATCTGATTTTTCCGGGCAAGAGCGTTTCAAGCCGTTGCATGCTGTTCTGTGACGAAAGGAGAATAGACCCCATGGGTTCAGGATATAAATCATGGCCTTTCCGCGAAGCGGAGAAGCCGGCCGCCAGGTTGAAGCAGGCGGGGATCGCTCCCGGAACGCCGGTCAGGTTCGAGACCGGTTTCGGACCGAGCGGTCTGCCTCATGTCGGCACTTTCGCAGAAGTGGCGCGTACCACCTGGGTGATGAATGCCTTTCGCGAGCGGACGGGCGCCGAAGCCGAACTGATAGCCTTTTCGGACGATCTGGACGGGCTCAGGAAGGTGCCGCTCAACCTGCCCGGGAAAGAGATGCTCCAGTCGAACCTCGGCAAGCCGCTCTCCTCCATACCCGATCCGTTCGGATGCTGCGACTCGTACAGCGGTCATATGAACGGTAAACTCCGGGAATTTCTCGACCGGCACGGTTTCGAATACCGTTTTCAGAGCGCGAAAGAAGCGTACAGGAACGGCGATTTCAACGAGGGGCTGGCGATCCTCATGCAGAAACTCGATGAGGTGAGAAACGTCATTCTGCCGACCCTGGGTGAAGACAAGAGAGAGGGGTGGTTTCCATTCTTCCCCATATGCGAATCATGCGGGGGAGTGAATACTACCAGCGTCACCGAGTGCTTTCCCTCGCGGAACGCTGTTGCCTACAAATGCGACCGTGAGTTCGGCTGCGGGGCCGACGGCGATGTATCGATCTTCGACGGAAAGGTCAAGACCGGGTGGAAGGTCGACTGGGCCCTCCGATGGTTTTCGTACGACATCGCGTACGAGATGTACGGCAAGGACCTGATCGAGTCCGCCAGGCTCTCCGGTAAAATCATCCGGATCATGGGCAAACCGCCCCCGGCCGCACTGGTGTACGAAATGTTCCTGGATGAAGACGGACGCAAAATTTCAAAGAGCGTGGGGAAAGGGCTGACCGTCGATACATGGATGGATTACGCGCCGATCGAATCGCTGCTTTATTACATTTTTCAGAATCCGCGCAAAGCGCGACGACTCTTCTGGGACATGGTTCCCCGGGTCGTGGACGACTACATCGACACCCTCCGCGGCTGGCCGGACGTGAAGGAAGAGGAGAAACCGGATTCGGTCCTCTGGCATATCTTCAACAGGGGAGCGGCAGTGCCGGAATACGGGTCGTCGATAAACTACAGTATCGTTCACAACCTCCTTTCCGCTCTTGGAATGGAATCCGGCGATCTCGTTCGCGAGTATCTCGAGGCATACGATCCCGAAGCGAAAGCTTACCCGGAGATTATTGACGATATCGTAGAAAAGAGCCTTCTTTTTTATCGTGATTTCGTTCTTCCGAAGAAGCAGTACCGCAAGCCCACCCCGCGGGAAAAAGAAATACTGCGGGCGATTCTCGCACGCGCGGATGCCATGGAAGACTGGTCCGACGAGCAGGCGCTGCAGTCGGTGCCGTTCGATGTGGCGCGTGAATTCGGCGAAAAGCCGCCCGATGTATTCAGGGTTTTCTACCAGGTAATCCTGGGCCAGGAGCGCGGCCCCAGGTTCGGGGGATTCGCAAAACTCGCCGGCAGAGAAAGCTGCCGTACGCTGTTTGAAAAGAGGTTGGGAGCTGACCCCGCCTCCGACTGAAGAATACTGCCGTACGCTGTTTGAAAAGAGGTTGGGAGCTGACCCCGCCTCCGACTGAAGAATACTGCCGCGCGGATAAGCTGCGAACCGGGAGGGTTCGACAGCTTATTCCACGATACGGGATGCAGCGAATTCAGGCTCTACGCTGTAAGACTACAACGCTGTAAGGCTACATCTCCGCCATCTGAATAATCGAGAATACGGCCCCCTCCGGGTCTATCAGGGTGGCGAACCTGCCGGTGCCGGGAACGTCTCTGGGCGGAACTATCACCTTCGCACCCAGTTTGGTCGCTTTTTCCGCTGCGCCGTCACAGTTCTCAACCGAGAAGTAGGTCATCCAGTGAGGTGGAGCTCCCTGCCACTCCTCCGTCATCTGCAGCATCCCGGCTACCGGAACTTCGCCGATCAGGAATACAGTATAGTCGGTGGCGCCGTATTCCTGGGTCACGCTCGACCAGCCGAACAACTCCTTGTAGAAATCGGCCGCCGCTTTTGCGTCAGTAGTGGCGAGCTCATGCCAGCATATTGTGCCGTATTTCGGTTTTTCCGGTGTCGGTTCGTCGGGATCCAGGCTCTTGAAGAGCGAAACCACCGCTCCCTGCGGATCCTGCACTACCGCGAAACGGCCGATATCAGGGATATCTGTGGGCGGCATCAGCACCTTGCCGCTCGATGAGGATACTTTTTCAGAGGTCGCGTCGATATCTTCGACTTCTATGTATCCCATCCAGTGGGGAGGTACGTTCTCGAATTGCGGCCCCTTCATTTCGAAAAAACCTCCGACGCTGAACTTGCCCTTTTTGAGAACCCTGTACGGCCCTTCCGGCCCCATGTCGAATTCTTCCACGGTCCATCCGAAAAGAGTTGCATAGAATTCGAGGGTATTGCCCACATCGCGGGCCGCGCGCTCATCCCAGCAAAACATGCCGGGTACCAATTGATTCTTCTCGCCCATAACACTCTCCTGGTTGTACTGTAGCCTCTCAGTTTCGCCTTGAACGCGAAAAAAAGGATAATAATCGACATATCAGAGAAAGTAAAGCGAAAAATAGAAAAAAATTCAAACTAACCTGTCATCGACCGGCGACGGAAGAAAACAGGCGATTAACCTCGTTCCGTCAAAGCATGTTCAAGTGAAGTGCATGCAGCCTGTTCGCAGACGACGCTACTGCATACATTGGCTGGATATGCGGGTTACAGCCGTGGAGAGCCACCGTGCGGCCGATCAAACTGTCGCGGGTTGAGTAAACCGGGTCAGCCAGCTGTCAAGCTCAACTCCCTGGGATTCGGCGAAAAGAAGCTGCCGCCTGTGGATGTTCCACCGGTGCAGAGAGTGATGAAGGTGATACCACAGGCATGCGGCCAGCCACTCTTTTTCTTTGGTTCTTTCTTCGCCGAGAAGAGCGTAAACCCTGAGTATTTCGTTTTTCGGATCGTAACCCAGATCTATGTGCCCCATATCGAGCAGAAGGAATTGCTGCGGAATCCCGGCCAGCCACTTGTCCAGGGCCAGGATATATCCGAACAGCGAGCGGCGCAGACGGATCCGTTCCACTCCCTGCTTTCGTGAAGGAATACCCCAGTCCAGGTTGCCGACGGCGTGGATCCATTGTTCAATCCACCTGAAAGAAGAGTGATGACAGTCGGAAAGCTGATGGAGACCGGTGGAGAGCGCTCCGCCTATACGGTAAAGCCGGCGCTTGTGCAGGTCCTCTATGGTATGGAGGGTTTCTTTGAAATCCTCTGTGTAGTCCGGATGAATCTTCGGCAGGTTCGCAACCGCGGATATCTTGGCATCGATTTCGGCGCCCTTGCCGTTGTTACCGAAACAGACCCCGACGCCTTCGCTTCTTTCAAGAGAATCGTTTGTAAAAAATTCGAGCGGAAGCAGGATGCGGCCCAGAAAAAGAAGCTGAAGCTCGCCGAGGAACTCCACCGGCCCGAGCCAGTCATATGTCCGACTTATGAATGCTTTGGCGAAGGGGTATTCAGCAACAGCGTCTTCCGCTGTTCTGCCGTCCATGTAACCGGTCAGTATATCATGGATTGTCCGAAGGCTTTCAATATGTCCGGGCTGCGTGGTTGTCTGCCCCGTACTCATGAAACAGCCATTGTGGAAAAGCCGCAACGGCATCACTCCGTTTCCGATTGCATCCAGCGCCTGGTCCACCGTAACCGGGAAGCCGGCGTCACAGTGGGCCAGGCTCGAAATGAGCGCCCGAATTTCCCTGGCAGTATCACTTAAATGGCCCAGGTTTTCCTGTATACGGTTGATGAGGATGATTTTATCATCCCATTCGAGCTCCAGGCCGGTCCAGGTCCAGAGAGGATAAGTCATGTAGACATTTCCATCCTGATCTGCACTGTATCCCGCTGATAGAGAGTCCAGTTTTTCGGGATTATCGGCTTTCTCGCCCGTATACCGGGCTTCATATCCCGGTCCGACGAGTTTGTACGGGACCAGTTTCCGGTTCTCAGAATCGTTCATTATGGTTCATCTCCGTCGATCGCCGCCGGTTTTCCTGCTCTTCCTGCTGTGTATTGCACGCGGCTGGACATCCATATCCGTCATTATAAAGTAATAATTTCCGACCCAGCTGGCAAGAGCCGATTCACAGCCCCGGCTTTAAGCGGGCGAACCTGTCCATGGAATAAATT